>NZ_JACZFS010000018.1 GCF_014904795.1 Nisaea nitritireducens | reverse complement strand
CTGCTTGCGCTTGCCGGAACGGTCTTGCCGGTTGCTGCTGTTTCCGCCTGCGGGGTGATACCGACACCGCAGGCGCCATCGCAGCTCTATCGGCTATCGCCGAAAAGCACGTTCGCCGACGATATTCCCAAAGTGTCCTGGCAGCTTGGTGTCGAGCCACCGCTTGCGCCGGCGGGTCTCAACTCCTCCCAGATCGCGGTCATGCGCGGCGAGTTGACGATGGATTATTTCGCCCGGGCGAAATGGGTCGATACCGCGCCATCCATGGTGTACCGGCTGCTGGTCGAGTCCTTCGAGAATTCGGAGAAGATCATCGGGGTCGGCCGCAGTGGCGTCGGTCTGCGCAGCGATTACGAGCTGCAGACCGAGTTGCGGGAGTTCCAGGCAGAGTATCTGGGGGGCGCGACCGTTCCGAAAATCAGGGTCCGGATCAACTGCAAGCTGGTGAAAATCCCGCAGCGGGTCATCGTCGCATCGCACTCTTTCGAATCCATTCGGGAGGCGCCGGACAACCGGATGGAAAGCATCGTCAAATCCTTCGATCTGGCGCTCGGGAGCGTGATGAAGAAGATTGTCGGCTGGACACTGAAGAGTGCCGCTGAGCTCTGAGCCGATGGCTTGACCAGAGGCGGAATCCGGGAGCACTGTTTGAGAGTATTCAACGCAACGCCCCAACCGAAAGTGTCGTCATGAACCACGTCTTTCATCGCAGCGCGGTCGCCTCCTATCCCGTCGCGGCAAGCGGCGAAGGCGTTTACATCACGGATAAAGCCGGGAAGAGTTATCTCGATGCCAGTGGCGGTGCGGCGGTCTCCTGTCTGGGGCACAGCGAGAAGCGTGTGATCGACGCCATCAAGGCGCAGCTGGACGAGATCCCGTTTGCCCATAGCGGCTTCTTCTCGAACGAACCGATGGAGCGTCTGGCCGATCATCTGATCGCGCGGGCGCCGGGCGATCTGGACCGGGTCTATTTCGTCTCTGGCGGCTCAGAAGCGGTCGAGGCGGCGCTGAAGATGGCCCGCCAGTATTTCATGGAGATCGGCCAGCCGCAGCGGCACAAGATCATTGCCCGCAAACAGAGCTATCATGGCAACACACTGGGCGCGCTGGCGGTTGGCGGCAACGAATGGCGCCGCGAGCAGTTCCGTCCGCTGCTGATCGACATCACCCACGTCTCGCCCTGTTATGCCTATCGAGGCCGGCAGGATGACGAGAGCGAGGAAGCCTACGGTGAGCGGGTCGCGAACGAGCTGGAGGCGGCCATCCAGGAGCATGGCCCCGAGACCGTCGCGGCCTTCGTCTGCGAGCCGGTGGTCGGTGCCACCCTTGGCGCGGTGCCGCCCGTTCCCGGCTACCTGAAGCGCATCCGCGAGATCTGCGATACTCACGGTATCCTGCTGATCTTCGACGAGGTCATGTGCGGCATGGGGCGGACAGGTTACCTCTTTGCCTGCGAGGAGGACGGCGTTGCGCCGGATCTGCTGACCATCGCCAAGGGGCTCGGCGCCGGGTATCAGCCGATCGGGGCCACCCTGGTGTCGAAGAAAGTTTTCGAGGCAATCCGCGACGGCAGCGGCTTCTTCCAGCATGGCCACACCTATATGGGCCATCCGGCCGCCTGTGCCGGGGCACTCGCAGTCCAGCATGTGATCGAGGAAGACGGGCTTCTGGATAAAGTCCGCATCATGGGCGAGAAGCTCAAGGCTGCTCTTGAGGAGCGCTTCGGCAATCATCCCCATGTTGGCGATATTCGCGGCCGCGGCCTTTTCATCGGCGTCGAGCTGGTCGAGGACAGGGCGAGCAAACGGTCCTTCGATCCTGACCTGAAGCTCCACGCAAAGGTGAAAGCCAATGCCATGGCGAATGGCCTGATGTGCTACCCGATGGGCGGTACGATCGATGGCCGGACCGGTGATCATGTTCTGCTGGCGCCGCCATTCATCATTGATGACAGTCACGTCGATGAGATTGTTGAAAAGCTTGGTGCGGCGGTGGAAACCGCTTTGGCGTCCCGTCAGGGGGGCTGAAAGAAACACTGCTTTGGCGGATAGGGACAGATTTCCGGGCAGGGGCGATGACCGCACTGCAGCATTCAATCGTGTTCGCTTAAATTTTTTATTGTATACAAAATAATTTAATTAATTTTAATTATTTCAATGAGTTAGGGCGGATTGACCTTTCTCGTTCTTGCGAGGCATAGTTGTTCAGGTTCGCCTGCTACCCAATGGCTTTGATGCGCGATATGCATGGGAGCATATCCGGATCCGGTTCAGGCTCTAATTGTCTGACAAAACGAAGCTGTAGAACGCAGGCAAGTTTAAACCACGAATTCTCTTGGAGGAGGCTTCATGAAACGGGCTTTCACGTTTGGCGTTGCGGCAGCCCTGGTGGCTGGCACTGCGCTCGTTGGAGCAACGCAGGGCGCAAGCGCTGCCGAGCAGCAGTTCATTACCATCGGTACCGGCGGTGTGACGGGGGTCTACTACCCGACCGGTGGCGCTATCTGCCGTCTGGTTAACAAAGGCCGCAAGGCCCACGGTATCCGCTGCTCGGTCGAATCGACCGGTGGCTCGATCTACAACATCAACACCATCCGGGCCGGTGAGCTGGACATGGGCGTTGCTCAGTCCGATTGGCAGTATCACGCCTATCACGGCACTTCGAAGTTCAAGGATGCCGGTGCATTCAAGGACCTGCGCGCTGTCTTCTCCGTCCATGCCGAGCCGGTCACGGTTCTGGCGCGGGCCGATGGCGGCATCAAGAACGTCACAGACCTCAAGGGCAAGCGGGTGAATATCGGCAATGCCGGCTCCGGTACCCGTGGCACCTGGGAAGTGATGGAAGAGGCCCTCGGCTGGACGCGTGGCGATCTGAAACTGGCCGCCGAGCTGAAGTCCTCCGAAACCGGTCAGGCGCTCTGCGACAACAAGATCGACGCCTATTTCTGGCTCGTCGGTCACCCGTCGGCTCTGACAAAGGAATCCGTTGCCTCCTGTGACGCCGTGCTGGTCGATGTGACCGGTCCGGCCATCGACAAGCTGGTCGCCGACAATTCCTATTACCGCAAGGCCACCATCCCGGGCGGCATGTATTCCAGCAATCCGGAAGACGTGCACACATTCGGTGTCGGCGCGACCTTCGTCAGCTCGACTTCCGTCTCTGACGATGTGGTCTATGAAGTCGTGAAAGCGGTCTTCGAGAACTTCGGCGATTTCAAGAAGCTGCATCCGGCCTTCGGTCATCTGAAGGAAACCGAAATGGTGAAGGACGGCCTGTCCGCTCCGGTCCACGGCGGTGCTGCGAAGTACTACAAAGAAAAAGGCTGGATGTAATTCAGCCGCTGGAAGGGAGAGGCTCGCCTCTCCCTTCTTGCTTTGCGTGACTAAGAAACAAGTATCGGCAGCTCTGTCCAATGAGCTTGCCATGTGAACCGGGAAAAACGCGCTGTCTGTGCGCGGCTGTTTGACTGAGGGTGACGTGCCCTGAACTGAGGGCGCGCGAAGAGGGGGCAATATGAGCAACGAGACGACGGAGTCGAAATCCGCGCGCCAGGCAGCTGAAGATCTGGTCGCTGCCGTCGATACAGGCGCACGCAACGTACCGGGAATGGTCGGGCTGGGTATCGCGCTCGGTGCATTGGCATGGTCCCTTTTCCAGCTCTGGATCGCGTCGCCGCTGCCGTACATGCTGGCCGACTTTATCCCTTTGATGAACAACACCCAGACCCGGCCGATCCATCTTTGCTTCGCCGTGGTTCTGGCCTTTCTGTCTTATCCGGCGCTGAAGAGCTCACCGCGCCGCAGCGTGCCGATTACGGACTGGCTGTTCGCGATAGCCGCGTCGGTTTGTATTCTTTATCTGGTGGTCGAGGCGGATGAACTCGCCGGCCGTATGGGCATTCCGACCACCGCGGACATCACGACTGCCGGTATCGGTCTCGTGCTGCTGCTGGAAGCTACCCGGCGCTCCCTCGGCGTGCCCCTGATGGCCGTCGCGCTGGTCTTCCTCGCCTATATCTTCTTCGGCCAGTTCGGCCCGGACATCATTGCCTGGAAAGGTGCGTCTTTCCAAAAGGCGATGTCTCACCTCTGGATCACCCAGGAAGGCGTGTTCGGTATCGGTGTCGGCGTGTCGACCTCCTTCATCTTCCTGTTCGTGCTGTTCGGTGCCCTGATGGACAAATCCGGCGCTGGCATTTACCTGACCAAGCTCTCTATCGCGCTGGTCGGCCATATGCGGGGTGGTCCGGCCAAGGCTTCGGTCGTTTCTTCGGCCATGACCGGTCTGATATCCGGCTCCTCCCTCGCCAACGTTGTGACCACGGGCGCCTTTACCATTCCGTTGATGAAACGCACCGGTTTTCCGGCCGAGAAGGCAGGCGCCGTGGAGGTTGCTTCCTCGACCAACGGGCAGCTCACGCCTCCTGTCATGGGGGCCGCAGCCTTCATCATGATCGAGCGGGTTGGCATCGATCTCGTCGAGATCATGAAGCACGCCTTTTTGCCGGCGATCATCTCCTATATCGCGCTGGTCTATATCGTTCACCTTGAGGCGGTGAAGGCCGGCATGGTTGGCCTGCCGCGCTCCTCGAAGGGGCGCACGATCCTCGCCAAGATTTTCAGCACAGCGACCGCACTGGTCGGTTTCCTCGTCCTGATGGCAATCACCTATTTCGGCTTTGCCTGGACGAAGGACGTTCTGGGGGATGCAACGATCTATATTGCATCGGCCGTTCTGCTGATCGCCTACGCGTTTCTGCTCAAGCTGGGGGCCGCCTATGAGGATGGTCGCCCGGAAGATCTCGAGGAGATGACCGAATGTCCGGAAATGCGGCCGACCCTGATGTCCGGTCTGTATTTCCTGTTGCCGATAGGCGTGCTGGTCTGGTGCCTGATCGTGGAGCGTTTCTCTCCGGGTCTCGCGGCTTTCTGGACCTCGGTCGTCATGCTCGTGGTCGCGCTCACCCATAAGGCCGGCAAGGCGTTCTTCCGGGGTGAGGGCATCGATCTGGCCGCGCTGGGCATGGGACGGGGCGAACTCTATGACGGTCTGGTCTCCGGCGCCCGGAACATGGTGCCGATCGGTGTCGCCGTTGCCGTTGCGGGCATTGTGGTCGGTGGCGTGACGCTGACGGGGCTCGGTCAGAAGATGACCGAGTTCGTTGAGTTCATCTCAGCCGGCAACCTGATGCTGATGTTGCTGTTCACAGCTTTCATCTGCCTGATACTCGGTCTCGGCTTGCCGACAACGGCGAACTACATCGTCGTCTCTTCACTGATGGCGCCGGTGATCGTGACCCTCTCTGCCCAGTCCGGGGTGATCCTGC
>NZ_JACZFS010000017.1 GCF_014904795.1 Nisaea nitritireducens | reverse complement strand
TTTTTGGGGATATTGGCGGACGATCCGCCACCGGTGGGGCTGGCGGCTTACGCCGCCGCCGCTCTATCGGGCGGCGATCCCATCAAGACCGGCCTGCAGGGCTTTGCCTACGATATCCGGACTGCGATCCTGCCGTTCCTGTTCATCTTCAACACCCAGTTGCTGATGATCGGGATCGACGGGGTGTTTCATTTCATCCTTACCGTTACGACCGCAGTTCTCGCCATGCTGATGTTCGCATCGGCGACGCAGATGTTCCTGTTGGTCAGGAACAAGATGTGGGAATCCGCGGCCCTTCTGCTGGTTGCCTTTACGCTGTTTCGTCCGGGCTTCTGGCTCGATCAGATCGACCCGCCATTTATTCAGCATGATCCGACCGGGATCTATGGGGTTGCCGAGTCCATTCCGGCAGGCGGTGATATCCGGTTGATGGTGCAGGGTGAAACCGTGGATGGCACTATCGTCTCCAAGGCTGTGTTGTTGCCGCTGGGCGAGGCAGGGCCCGGAGCGGACAGGCTGGCGAACGTTGCCGGGCTGGAAATGCGGTTCGAGGACGGCAAGGCGTTGGTCGACAATCTCGGCTTCAGCAGTCCCGCTGAAAAAGCCGGGATCGATTTCGACTGGCAGGTCACTGAAGTCATGACGCCGGCAGACCGTTTGCCGAAAGAGCTGTTCTTCATTCCCGCTGTCGGTCTGATGGTTCTGGTTATTCTCCTGCAACGGCTGCGTCGCCGCCGGGTAGAAGCTGTCTAGGAAAGAGAGAAACAATGTACAAACATATCCTTCTGACAGTTGATCTGGATGACAAGGATTCGTGGAGCAAGGCGCTGCCACTGGCCATCTCCAATGCCGAGACGCACGGGGCGACCCTTTCGGTCATGACCGTGGTGCCGGATTTCGGAATGAGCCTCGTCGGGCAGTATTTCCCGAAGGACCACACCGAAAAAGTGATGAAGGAGGCGAACAAGCGTCTGCACGCGCTTGTCGCGGAGCGCGTTCCGGAGGGAATGCAGGTTCAACACATCGTTCGGCAGGGCACGGTGTATGAAATGGTGCTCCTGACGGCGAAGGAGATAGAGGCGGATCTCATTATCATTGCCTCGCATCGCCCGGCACTGAAGGATTACCTGCTCGGGCCGAATGCGGCGCGGGTGGTGCGCCATGCCAACTGTTCGGTCCTTGTGGTCCGCTAAACGAAAAGACCCCGCCGATCAGTCGTTCGGCGGGGCGCTATTTGATGTCTGCAGATATTGGTGCGCGATGCGGCGCGAGCCCCTTAAGACCGGAACAGGCCGAGGAGGGCTTGCGGGCTGCGGTTGGCGATGCCGAGCGACAGCGCGCTCAGCTGACCGCGGACCTGATCTGCCGCAAGCTGGGCCGCTTCCCGACCGAGATTTGCATCGACAATATTGCCGAGACCTTCTTCGGTCGCATCCGCAATGCCCTGCAGTTGATCGTTCTGCGAGATAATGCGGCGGGAACTTGCGCCCAGTTCGCCGAGAGAAGAATTCAAGGATGACTGGAAGGCCGTGAACTCGTTTTCAAGAACCGCGGCGGGATCGCTGAAATCTGCGGCCGCCAGCGTTGCCAGACTATCCGCAACCGATCCTTGACCTGAAACGGTCAGCACATCGCCGTCACCGTTCTGAAGCGTGTTCAGATCTCCGGCGCCAGACTCCAGCAAATTGGTTCCGTTGAAAGTGCTGTTATCGACAAAGCCCTGGGCCTGCCCGAGGAGCGCATCCAGATCGTTCTGGAGAATGCCTTGCTGTTCAGTCGTGTTCGCAGGGTTTGAAAGTTCGACCAGCTTGCCCTGAATATCGGAAGTCAGGTTTGAGATGGCTGTCGCGCCCGCAGTGGCGACGTTCACCGCGCCTGACGTCTGGTTCAGGCCCTGCTGAACCGCAGCATTGCTGCTGAGCTCGCCGCGGATGCTCTGCGCGATGGCAAACAGAGACGCCTGATCCAGCGCGCCCGAGACTTTCTGGCCGGTGGAAATACGGTTTAGTGTACGGCCCTGATCGTTCTGCGCGGAATTCAGATTCCGCAGCGCCGAGAAGGCACCGACATTGGTGTTGATCGAGTTGTTGATAGCCATGGCTACACGCTCTCGCTAATGGTGCCGCAATCGAACCTGCCCGGCACTCTGTTCATCTCAACTTATAATATAGCATTTTTGCAGCCGTTTGTAAGCTGTGAACGGATTGGGGAGCGCGGCCGGTGTGACGGAACTCACCCGAACGGCGGCGAGGCGGTTTTGCTTCCTCTCGTGACACAGTCGCTGCGCGGTTTCCGATCGCGTCAATTTGTGCCCGAATTGGTTTGGAATTAGTGCGGAAGTCGATGCCAGATCCGCCGATTTTTTCTGCTCTGAATGATGCTCCTGTATCCTCAAAGACAATAAGCCTGCGTCAACATGACGCGATTTATGACTGTTAAGTTGTCGCCAGAGGTTGGTCCCCAGCAGTTATTTCTTGCGCGGTGCCGCTTAATGAACGGATAGGCCTGCTGGCAATACGCTTACTTTTTGTTAATGAAATTTTAGGACAACTTTAAAATATGACTGTCTATGTGTTTATTCGCATTGTTTGGGGTTGCCCTGGTATGCACATCTCTGGTTGTAGAAAATTGTGTGATTTGTGGTACTTGCGGCAATGTATTGCGACATAGCATTGAGGGTTGCATTTCTTTCTGCTAGTGTGGATTTCACTTGTTGATTGTGGGGGCGCCCTTCAGCCGCTTGCGTAAGGGCTTTCTCAGGGCGGGATTTGATCAGTGGCCGTTTGGGAACAGACAGAAGACAGTGTTGCGGAAGCGCTTTTCCGATCAGCTGTGCGCGTGGTCGCTCTGGTCACTTTAGCTGTTATTCTGGTTGGCCCGGTTGTGGTCGGCGGCTGGATGGCGAACGCCTATATCGTCTACCGTACAAGCGCTGATGAATTGCAGCTTCCCGCGTTAGATAAGCAGATCCCGTCACCGGCTGAACTGATCAGCGCGTCTGTCGATCAAAAGCCGCAGGCCCACCACTAAGCCATCCGGCTTCGGGCTACCATTTCCAGAAATGTTATTGCGGCTGTCACTGTTGCCGCCATGTTTGACTCACGCGTATGGCCAGAGGCTTTCCGTGGCGCGAGGTCATGATTGCCGTCCGGGATCCATTCGAGCGTAATCGCTTCGGACAGGCGGTAGGTGCCGACCTCGGCCCTGGTGCCGAACGGGTCGCGCTCTCCCTGCAGGATCAGGGTAGGGCAGGTGATGTCTTCGAGATGCTCCGTGCGGAGCTTGTCCGGTTTGCCTGGCGGATGGAATGGATAACCGAGGCAGATCACCCCATCGACGCCGGTGTCATCGGCGACAAGGCTCGCCATGCGGCCGCCCATGGATTTCCCACCGATGACGAGGGGGCCGCTCCCTGCTGCTGCCGCAATGGCGTTCCGCCAGCATTCCAGAAGAACCGGTTGCCGGTCCGGTGGCCGTTTGCTGCCGCCAGTTCGCCTGCCTGCCATATAGGGGAATTCGAAGCGGAGAACCCGGAAGCCGACCGCGGCGATGCCTTCCGCGACCTGATTCATGAATGGTGTGTCCATCGGTGCTCCGGCGCCATGGGCCAGAACGAAACAGGCCGGCGCATCCGCCGGCCCGTTCACCAGAAAATCGGGTGCAGTCATGTGCGCCTGATCGTCAGATGTTGGAGAAGAAGTCATTGCCCTTGTCGTCCGTGACAATAAAGGCAGGGAAATCCTCGACCTCGATCCGCCAGACCGCTTCCATGCCGAGCTCCGGAAATTCCTGAACCTCGACCTTCTTGATGCTTTCCAGTGCCAGCTTGGCAGCGGCCCCGCCGACGGAGCCGAGATAGAAACCGCCGTACTTCTTGCAGGCTTCACGCACCTGGGGAGAGCGATTGCCCTTGGCCAGCATCACGAAGCTGCCGCCGGCCGCCATGAAGGGATCGACATAGGAGTCCATCCGGCCAGCCGTGGTCGGACCGAAAGAGCCCGAGGCATAGCCTTCCGGCGTCTTGGCCGGGCCAGCGTAATAGATCGGGTGGTTCTTGACGTAATCCGGCAGGCCTTCGCCGCTGTCGATCCGTTCCTTCAGCTTCGCATGGGCGATGTCCCGCGCAACAATGATCGTGCCCGAGAGGGAGACCGGGGTCTTGATCGGGTACTGGCTTAGCGTCTTGCGAATCTCATCCATCGGCTGGCCAAGGTCGATCTTGACGACATCGCCCTCAAATTCGCTCGGATCGATATCCGGCATGTATTTGGACGGATCGGTTTCCAGCCGCTCGACGAAAACGCCGTCCTTGGTGATCTTGGCAAAGCACTGGCGGTCAGCGGAGCAGGAGACCCCGATGCCGACGGGCAGAGAAGCGCCATGACGCGGCAGGCGGATAATCCTGATGTCGTGGCAATAATATTTGCCGCCGAACTGCGCGCCGATGCCCATGTCCTGGGTCATCTTCAGGACCTGCTGTTCCATCTCCACATCGCGGAAGGCGTGGCCGGACTCGCTGCCCTTGGTCGGCAGGCCGTCGAGATACTTGGTGGAGGCCAGCTTCACCGTCTTCATGTTGAATTCGGCCGAGGGGCCGCCGATCACGATGGCGAGGTGATAGGGCGGACATGCTGCTGTTCCAAGCGTGCGGATCTTCGTGTCCAGGAACTTCATCAGCGCGTCCGGATTAAGGATCGCCTTGGTCTCCTGGAACAGGAAGCTCTTGTTCGCCGAGCCGCCGCCCTTCTGGCAGAACATGAATTTGTAGGCATCGCCTTCGGTCGCATAAAGCTCGATCTGCGCCGGCAGATTGTTTGACGTGTTCTTCTCGGTAAACATGTCCAGCGGCGCCATCTGGCTGTAGCGCAGATTGTGTTTCGTGTAGACGTCGTAAACGCCCTTCGCGATGGCCTTTTCTTCATTGAAACCGGTGAAGACGTTCTGGCCCTTTTTTCCCATCACGATGGCGGTGCCGGTGTCCTGGCACATCGGCAGTACGCCGCCGGCGGAAATGCCCGCATTCTTCAGCAACTCATAGGCAACGAACTTGTCGTTATTGGTCGCTTCACTGTCTTCGAGGATGTTGCGCAGTTGCTGCAAATGCGCGGGGCGCAACAGGTGGGAGATATCCCGAAAGGCCTGTTCCGACAGTAGCGTAAAAGCTTCTGGCTCGATGGTCAGGATGTCCTGGCCGCGAAACTTTTCCACACCGACATAATCGCCGGTGAGCTTACGATACTCCGTCGTGTCCTCCGCAAGCGGGAACATCTCGGTGAAATTGAAGTCGGCCATTTTGGTTATTCTCCAGCATAGATCTCTCTTGCGGAAGCGAGGCCGCTTCCGCCGAAATGTGTCCGGTCTTTACCGCGGCGCGACAGCCGGACTTATTTCTTCTTCCGAAAAGTATCGAGGGAAACGACCTGGCCCATGGCTGCGCCGTCGTCTTCACTTTCTGGCAATGGATCATCGGTCTCGTCGTCGGACGCTTCAAGCAGCTCCGTCTCGCTGAGCTCGCCTTCTTCCAGCGTCTGGAACTGAAGGCCAAACTTCACGGACGGGTCGGCAAACCCGGTGATCGCCGGGAACGGAATCACGAGTCTCTCGCGGACATCGTTGAAGCTGAGCGCGACGCTGAAGAATTCTTCCTCGATTTCCAGATCCCAGAACTGGAACTGGAGCACGATGGTCATCTCGTCCGCGTATTTTTCAAGCAGATAGGGAGGTATCGAAACGCCTTCTCCCCGGGTCTTGAAGGTGATGTAGAAATGGTGGTTTCCGGGGAGGCCGTGCTGAGCAACCTGCTTCAGCGCGCGCCGGACAACGCCGCGCAGCGCCTCATCCACCATCATATCGTATTGGAAAGGCTCTTCCAAAATTCCCCCCGGTATTCGTCCGTCAGCACACTCAAATTCAGCGGGACGCTTCTGTTGCCAGGTGCGCCCCAAACCCCGCCTAAAGGTGCGAACCCTTAGGACTTAAATGAAGACATCTGACTGCTTACGCAGCGAGACGTGCTTCCGCATAGTTGTTGTCATTTGCAACTACTATAATGGCCCGATATCGGTGGTACCATGCCGAGCGAAAGTTCTGTCTTTACTACACGCGTCGATCCTATTTCGCCCCCAAGGAGCCGGTCGAGAAACCGGAAATCTTTGGTGGAGGCGCCGGGTACCGCCCCCGGGTCCGCAATGCCTATTCCACAGGCCGTTTATCGCCATAGTCGGTTGCCCGACACGCTCAATATAGGCGCTTGTTGTCTCAGGAAAAAGAGGAGAGTTGCGAGATGTTTCGAGGAATTAGTGGTTTTCCAATATTTCGAGCGCGAGGCTCTTTGCAATAATCATAGATCTGGCCCAGTCGCCTAGTCTGGTCTGCTTGATCCTCCGGATCGCGCCTATAAAGCTGTCTCGGTCTCCGGATAGAGGTACCCAGCCGCCCGAGGTCAGAAACTCAATCGTTTTTGTGCCGACGGCGCCGACGATCGCCGCAGTCGAATTTCCAACCGAAAGCATCAGGTCGAGACTGGATGCCAGCGCAGCAAGGCTTTCAAGATCGTTGCGCAGATCGAGACCCGCGATTCTGTAAAGTTTGTGCCCCGTCGCTTCTTCAAACTCTGCGATCATTTCCTCCGTTTCGCCATACTGAAGTGAAACGAGCAACGTGTTGGGCAAGTCGAGCAAGTCGCGCCATGCTGATGGAGGTGGGTAATTAACTCCGCGCCCGAAGGTTTGTGAGCCGCTAGTCCAAGAAACGCCGACGATATGCCGTCCCGCAGCCTGGGCCCGGAGATGATTGCCGATCTGCTGCGTCAGATCCATGCGGGGGATCAAGAAGCCGCAGTCATTGCGCTGGGGCCGAAGACCTTCTCCTACAAAATGGCGTAAGCTGCCAATCTCGACATAGCAATCGGGACCTCCCGATTCCGGAAGCCAGGCATAAGAAAAATGTCCGCGACCGCTCCTTTTATGCCTGGAGAACCCGTGTGCCCGGATGGCTGGGATGGATCTCTCGAAAAGGCCAACTAGTCTAGGGTCGCATTCCAAGGTGATGCTTCGGGCTAACTTGGAGAGTTCCGGCAGCATAGCCGCAAACCGCAACTCATCGCCGAGACCCTGCTCGTTCAGGATCAGAATATTATGTGCTTCGGGGCAGGTTCCGTCCCAGCGCGGTATTGAAATCGATCTCACCGGGGCGCTGGATATCTGCGAAGACAGCCTTGCCTCGTAATATGCCCAACCCTCCCTGACTTTTCCTTGAGAGAGGAGGTGAACCCCGTAATTGAGACGTAATTGCTGATTTTCCGGATTGGCCTGCAAGGCGCTTTGATAATGCGGCTCCGCTTCTGAGAAGCGTTCTTGCTGGCTTAGAATTTCCGCCAGGTTTGACTGCGCTTTGGATGAAGCCGGAACAATAATGACCGCCCGGCTAAAGGCGGGTTCAACCTGATGAATGTTCCCCGATTTCAGGGCTATTTCACCGTATGCTGTATAGACAGGCGCTATGCTTGGCGATCTGATGATCGCACGTCGTAGGACGTCATTCGCTTGTTCAGAAGCGCCGAGTTCGGCAAGGCTGTGCGCCAGTCCGATGACTGCCTCCGCCATATCAGGGAGGGTTGTGTGGATCGCCTGGAAAAGCTGGGCCGCACGGTCCGTCATGCCCGAAAGACGGCAGGCCGTTGCCAGGCTATAGGCAATAAGAACATCGGTCGGCGCCGCCGCGAACGCATTTTCCAGACGGGAGCGCGCCTCGTTCCACTTTCCATTGGCCATGAGCTGCTGGCAGTCGGCCAGAAGGGAGTCGCGGCTTTCCCGCATGGTCGGTGTCCCGGTCCGGTTTCGATGCGAACGGATATTGGACCAAAAGTGCGAGCGGATTCAGCACTCTGTCAATCGTCATTGCCATCCTGGTCTGCAATCCCTTGCGTTAGACGGCGCCCGGTTCACAATATGTGCCGTTTCTCAATGAGTGTGACGGGACTGTCTATCCATGCGGCAATATCTCGATCTGATGGCCAAAGTGCTGGAGGAAGGCACCGACAAGAGCGACCGGACCGGGACCGGGACGCGGTCAATTTTCGGCCATCAGATGCGTTTCGATCTGTCCCGCGGCTTTCCGGTTCTGACCACCAAGAAGCTGCATCTGAAATCCATCATTCATGAGCTGCTCTGGTTCCTCGCGGGCGATACCAATATCGCTTATCTGCAGGAAAACGGCGTCCGGATCTGGAATGAGTGGGCTGACGAGAATGGCGATCTCGGACCGGTCTACGGCCACCAGTGGCGCTCATGGCCGGACAAGGATGGCGGGACCATCGACCAGATCCAGACTCTGCTCGACGATTTGCGGGATCGGCCGGATTCCCGGCGTCTGATCGTCACCGCCTGGAACCCGGCGGACGTGCCGCAGATGGCGCTGCCGCCGTGTCACTGCCTGTTCCAGTTCTATGTCGCGGACGGCAAGCTCTCCTGCCAGCTTTACCAGCGCAGCGCGGATATCTTTCTTGGCGTGCCGTTCAATATTGCCTCCTACGCGTTGCTGACCCTGATGGTGGCACAGGTGACCGGCCTAAAGCCCGGCGAATTTGTGCATTCCCTGGGGGACGCTCATCTCTACCAGAACCATTTCGAGCAGGCGCGCGAGCAGTTGCAACGCGTGCCGGGCAAGCTGCCGACGATGCGTATCAACCCGGAGGTCACAGACCTGTTCGCTTTCCGCTTTGAGGATTTTGACCTTACCGGCTACGAGGCCGCTCCGCATATCGCCGCACCGGTCGCAGTTTAGGTATGGGCATGGACGATAAGGTTGTGCAGTTCCCGGTTCCGGTCATCGTTGTCGCGATGTCCGACAACGGGGTGATCGGGGATGGCGAGAAGATGCCGTGGCATCTTCCGGCGGACCTGAAGCGGGTGAAGCGGATGACCATGGGCAAGCCCCTGGTGATGGGCCGCAAGACCTATCAATCGATCGGCAAGCCTTTGCCGGGCCGGACAAATATCGTCGTCACCCGTGAGCGTGGCTTCAAGGCTGAGGGCATTGAGGTGTTGCATGATCTTGACGAGGCGCTGGATCTTGCCCGCCGCGTGGCGCTGACGGACGGCGTCGACGAGATTATCGTCTTTGGCGGCGCCGAGATTTACCGGCAGGCCTTCGACAAGGTGCAACGCCTGCATGTGACGGAAATCCATGTTAATGCCGAGGGCCAAACCCGTTTCCCCGATTTCGATCGTGCCGAGTGGCACGAGACAGAGCGGGAAGACCACCCGGCCGAGGGCGATAAGCCTGCACACAGTTTCGTCACGCTGGAGCGGGGCTGAGAGATGAACAATAAGGTGGTCAGCCTGCGCGCCATGGAGACGGGCGACGCGGAGCGGGTGCTTGCGATTTATCAGGCCGGGATCGATACCGGTCATGCGACCTTCGAGGTGACGGCGCCGGACTGGCCCGCATTCGATGCGAAATATCTCTCTGAATGCCGGCTGGTCGCGCTCGCTGACGGTGTTGTCGTAGGATGGGTCGGTCTGACGCCGATCTCGAGCCGTTCCGTTTATCGCGGGGTTGCGGAACACAGCATCTATATCGCGCCGGAGGCACGCGGCATGGGGGTCGGCAGGAAGCTGCTTGAGGACCTCATCGAGCATTCTGAGCAGGCCGGCTTCTGGACCCTGCAAACCAGCATCTTCCCGGAGAATGAAGCCAGTATCCGACTGCATGAAGCCTATGGATTCCGTATCCTCGGCACGCGGGAGCGGATCGCGAAAATGACCTACGGCCCGATGGAAGGGCAATGGCGCAACACCACTATCATGGAGCGGCGCAGCGCCATTGCCGGTCTCTAGGCAGGGTTTTAATTGAAAACGATATTTGGCGCTTCCCGGCGGCCGGTCTCTCCGCTGCCGATCTTGTTCCAGACTTTCTCCGCAATCGCCTTGTAGGCGACGGAATGCGCGCTTTCCGGGGCCGAGACCACGATCGGGTTCCCAGCGTCGGAAGTCTCCCGGATATCCATGTGCAGCGGCACTTCGCCGAGGAAATCGACACCGATCCGCTCGGCTTCGTCGCGGGCGCCGCCATGGCCGAAGATGTCCGAGCGCTCACCGCAGCTCGGGCACAGGAAATAGCTCATGTTCTCGATGATGCCGAGCACCGGCACGTCGACCTTGCGGAACATGTTGAGGCCCTTGCGGGCATCCAGCAAGGCGATGTCCTGCGGCGTCGAGACGATCACGGCCCCGGCCAGCGGCACGCGCTGCGACATGGTGAGCTGGGCATCGCCGGTGCCCGGCGGCATGTCGACGACGAGCACATCAAGCTCGCCCCAGAGCACATCGCGCAGCATTTGTTCCAGCGCGCTCATCACCATCGGGCCGCGCCAGATGGTCGGGCTGTCCTCGGGTACAAGAAAGCCGATGGACATGCATTTGATGCCGAAGCGCTCCAGCGGCTTCAGGGTTTTGCCGTCTTCGGTGGTAGGTCGGCCGGAAATCCCCATCATGCGGGGCAGGGACGGGCCATAGATGTCGGCGTCGAGCAGGCCGACGGTGAGACCCGAGGCCTTGAGCGCAAGGGCGAGGTTAATCGCTGTTGTCGATTTGCCGACGCCGCCCTTGCCGGAAGCAACGGCGATAATTGATTTGATGCCGGGCACCAGTGTTTTTTGCGTGTTCTGTGCCGGGCGGGCCTGCGGGGCGCCGGCCGGAGCCTGTGGCTGCGGCGGGGCAGCCTGCGGGGCCTGCTGGCCCTGGCCGCCAGGACTGTGCGCCGTGAGCACTGCGGTGACAGAGAGTACACCCGGAACGGTGTCTACGGCTTTTTCCGCCGCCTGACGCAGCGGTTCAAGCTGCGGGCCCCTCTGCGGGTCTACCTCGATGGCGAAACCGACATTGCCGTCTTTGACGACGAGGCCGCTCACCATGCCGAGGGAAACGATGTCCTGCCCCTTGTCAGGGTCTTCTACAGCCTTCAGGGCTGCCAGGATCTGATCTTCGGTTACCCGTGCCATGCTTGATTTCTCCGGCTTTTGGCCAATATGCGAATTCAACGTACTGTCGCGCGCAAGCAGATATACGCATCCCCTATTCCTTTGCAACAGGGGGGGCATCTGCTAAGAGCGACGACGCGCTTTATGATGAGGGGAAACATACATGCCTTGGAGCAATCAAGGTGGCGGTGGCGGCGGTCCTTGGGGCGGCGGCGGCGGCAACGGGTCTGGCGGCGGCAACGGCGGTGGCGGTAAGTCTCCGTGGGGTGGTCGCGGACCGGGCGGTGGCGGTCAGCAGCCACCGGACATTGACGAGGTCATTCGTCAGGGGCAGGCTCGCCTTAAAAGCATGCTGCCCCGCGGCATGGGCGGACCGACAGGCATTACACTGGTCGTGATCGGCCTGCTCGCTCTCTGGCTGTTCTCTGGCCTTTATCGGGTCCAGCCGAACGAGCAGGGCATTGAGCTCGTTTTCGGCCGTTATACCGGTGTACCGACAGAGCCGGGTCTGCACTGGAATTATCCTTCGCCGATCGGCTCCGTTATGAAGCCGGATGTGACCCGTGAAAACCGGATTGAAGTCGGCTATCGAAGCTCAGGCGACGGCTCGAGCCGCAGCTCTGTGCAGCGGGACGTTCCCGAAGAAAGCCAGATGATCACCGGTGATGAGAATATCGTCGATATTGATTTCGTCGTGTTCTGGCGGATCGCGGAAGCCGGCGATTTCCTGTTCAATCTTCAGGAGCCTGCGGAAACGGTGAAGATGGCGGCTGAATCGGCGATGCGCGATGCTATCGGCAAGCGGCCCATCCAGGTTGCCTTGACCGAGGGCCGGCAGCTGATCGAAAGCACTGTCCAGGAAGATTTGCAGAGTCTGTTGAACGAATATGGTGCGGGCGTCTCTGTCCGTCAGGTTCAGCTGCTTGCAGTTGATCCGCCGAAGCAGGTTATCGATGCCTTCAATGAAGTGCAGCGTGCCCGTCAGGATAAGGACCGGTTGAAGAACGAAGCCGAGACTTTCCGTAACGACGTTGTGCCGCGTGCCCGTGGTGAAGCGGCCCAGATCGTCGAGGAAGCGGATGCGTATCGGCAGGAGGTGATCAACCGGGCAACTGGTGATGCGGATCGTTTCAAGTCGGTCTACACAGCCTATTCGGCAGCCAAGGAAGTGACCCAGAAGCGTATCTATCTGGAGACACTGGAAGAAGTGCTCGGGAACGTGAACAAGATCATCATCGATAGCGCGGATGGCGGCAGCGGCGTTGTGCCTTACCTGCCTTTGCCTGAAGTACAGAAGCAGATGCAACAGAACCGCTCGACCTCGGGAGGCACGCAATGAATAAGAGCCTCGCAGTTTTAGGCGTCCTGGTTCTGGTAGCCGGGTTCGTCGCCTTCACGTCGCTTTTCGTCGTTCCGCAGGTTCAGCAGGCTATCGTTCTGCAGTTCGGTGCTCCGATTGAAGCGGTCAAGGATCCGGGCCTGAAGGTCAAGTTGCCTTGGCAGAACGTGGTCTATTACGACAAGCGCGTGCTGGATCTCGACCCGCCGAAGCAGCAGGTCATTCTGTCTGACCAGAAGCGTCTCGATGTCGATTCATACGCTCGCTTCAAGATCGTCGACCCGTTGCTGTTCTTCCAGACAGTGAAGGATGAGATGGGCGCGCGTTCGCGCCTGAGCCCGATTATCAATTCTTCACTCCGCCGTGTGCTTGGTAACGAAACGCTGCTCAGCATTCTTTCCGATCAGCGGATCGCGATCATGGCCAGCATTCGTCAGCAGGCTAATGACGATGCCCGGCCGCTCGGTATGGAATTGGTCGAGGTCCGGATCCGCCGCGCGGATTATCCGGAAGAAACCAGCCTCAACATTTACAATCGGATGAAGTCCGAGCGTGAACGAGAGTCCAAGGAGTTCCGGGCGCAGGGTCAGGAAGAAGCGCAGAAAATTCGCGCTGACGCTGACAAACAGCGTGTCGTGATCGTCGCCGAGGCGAAGAAGCAGTCCGAGATACTGCGCGGTCAGGGCGATGGCGAAGCGATCCGGATTTACGCGGAGGCCTTCGGCCAGGATCCGGAATTCTTTGCCTTCTACCGGTCTATGCAAGCCTACCGGAAAGCGATGACAGGCGGCGATACCACTATGGTGTTGTCTCCGGACAGCGACTTCTTCAAATACTTCAAGAACATCGAAGGTGCGCCGGCTCCGCAATAGCGGGGCCGACGCGGCTCGGAAAAAAGCGAGGGCAGTGCCGTGACGGAATTCCTTACGGCGCTTGCCCTCGTTTTCTTTATCGAGGGCTGTCTTTACGCGCTGATGCCGGGTCGAATGAAGGCAATGATGCGGATGGCGCTTGAACTCGATGAGGGTGTGCTTCGGCGCGCCGGTCTTATCGCCATGGTTCTGGGATTTGCTCTGGCTTGGGTTTTACGCGCCGCGTGAGGTGGTTATGGTCCTCTGAAGGGGCTGGAACCGGCAATTGCCGCAATTCGGACACAGTTGCTCGATCCGCACCACATTGCCGCCACACCCGGTCGCTATATCTGACTTTATCGAGGGGCAACGTTGAAAGCCGTTCGATCGTCCCTACCTTGATGGCGTACTAATTGGGGCGAAAAGACTCACTTCTGTCGACGGGCTGAAGGCCCGCCGCTTCCGGGCCGGGATAAGGGTCCCGACCCCAAATTGGATACAAGCTTTGCCAAGGAGCGTTGAAACTATGACAGGCGTCCCCACAGAAATCTCTCATTCGGTCAGCCGGAGCCTGAGAGCTGGTTTGGTAGCCGGTTTCATGGCGGTTGCT
Organism: Nisaea nitritireducens; assembly: GCF_014904795.1. Taxonomy (GTDB): domain Bacteria; phylum Pseudomonadota; class Alphaproteobacteria; order Thalassobaculales; family Thalassobaculaceae; genus Nisaea; species Nisaea nitritireducens. The sequence goes on along the minus strand of NZ_JACZFS010000017.1, from coordinate 224,331 downwards.
GTGGCCGTGCCGGTATTTATGCCGGTATCTCCCGCGATCGCCAGAGCCGCGCCGGAGACCTTCGCCGATCTTGCCGAGAAGCTGCTTCCGGCGGTGGTCAATATCTCCACGACCCAGACAATTACGGCGTCGAGTGACGATCGTGCGTTGCCGCCTGGCACACCTTTCGAAGAATTCTTCAAGGAATTCGAGGATCGCATGCGTCCGAACGGAGAGCCGCGCTCCCGTCGGGCACAGTCCCTCGGTTCCGGTTTCATTGTCGACAAGTCCGGATATGTGGTGACGAACAACCATGTCATCCGTGACGCGGACGAGATCCTGATCCGTATGCAGGACGATACGGAGTTCGAAGCAACGCTTGTCGGCACCGACCCGAAAACCGACATTGCCTTGCTGAAGTTCGACCCGCGTGACGTCGATCTGCCGGTGGTAAAATTCGGCAATTCGGACAAGATGCGCGTTGGCGACTGGGTTGTCGCGATCGGTAACCCGTTCGGCCTTGGCGGCACGGTGACGGCCGGTATCGTTTCCGCCCGTGGGCGCGATATCGGGCAGGGCCCATATGATGATTTCATCCAGACCGACGCGGCCATCAACAAGGGCAATTCCGGCGGTCCGCTGTTCAATCTCGAGGGCGAGGTGATCGGTGTGAACACCGTGATCTTCTCTCAGTCGGGCGGTTCTGTCGGAATTGGTTTCGCGGTTTCCTCTGCTTTGGCTGACCCTGTGGTCGATCAGCTGCGTGAATTCGGCCGGACCCGTCGCGGCTGGCTCGGAGTGCGGATCCAGGAAGTGACGGACGAAGTTGCGGAAAGCCTGTCGCTCGATGGCGCACGCGGCGCTCTCGTCGCCCATGTCAACGACAAGGGCCCGGCCAAGTCGGCGGGTATCCGTGCCGGTGATGTGATCCTGAAGTTCAACAGCCGTGATGTCGGCTCGATGCGCGAATTGCCGAAAATCGTCGCCCAGACGCCGATTGGCAAGGATGTGCCGGTGGACCTCTGGCGCGGAGGCAAGGTGGTAAGGGTCACCGCGAATATCGGTGAACTTGAGGAAGCCGAGAAAAAAGCTCTGCTTACCAGTGGTGGTCCGCAACCGCAGCCGGCAAAACCGGACCGGGTGGAGTCATTGGGCCTTGAATTGTCCGCAATCAGCGACGACATGCGGGGTAAGTACTCCCTTGGAGACGATGCCAAGGGTGTTGTGGTTACGGATGTCGATCCGAATGGCCCCGCAGCCCGCGATTTGCGGCCAGGCGATGTGATCGTCGAGGTGCAGCAGACGCCGGTGATGTCGCCGTCCAGCGTTCAGAAGGGCATCGCGACGGCCAAGGATGCCGGCAAGAAGTCGGTCCTGCTTACCGTCAATCGCGGTGGTGAAATGAGGTTTGTCGCACTCCGCATTACCGAGGGCTAATTCTCCCCCGCCCCCCCAGGCAGCCCTAGCGGGTGCGACGCGCGGCGCCGGTCGAAAGACCGGCGCCGTTGTTTTTGGTGCTGGTCATTTCGGTGCGGGTTAGATCAGCCGGCGAATTCGGACCGCTTATAGCCCTGCAGGTGAAGCAGCGCACTGAGATCGCCGTGATCGATCCGGAAGCTGGCCGCCTCGCGGACAGCCGGTTTGCCGCGGAAAGCGACCCCCATGCCGGCGGCCTGCAGCATCGCGAGATCGTTCGCTCCGTCGCCGACTGTAACCGCATCTGTCGATGCTATTCCGAGCTCGTCGCAGAAACCGTTGAGGGCGACGAGTTTTGCATCCCGTCCCAGGATCGGCTCGCCGACAGTTCCGGTAAAACTGCCGTCGGCGACATTCAGAGTGTTGGCGCGGTCGGTGTGGAAGCCGAGCCGTTCGCGCACGGGACCGGTCAGCGATGTGAAGCCGCCGGAGACGAGGGCCGTATAGGCCCCGTCGCGCCGCATGGTGGTAACAAGGGCCTGCGCCCCCGGAGTGATTTCAACTTCGGACAACAGGCGATCCAGCAGGCTGGAGGGATGCCCCGCCAGCATCGCCACCCGTTCCTTCAGTGCTTCCTCAAAATCGAGCTCCCCCCGCATGGCGCGAAAGGTGATCGGTGCGATCTTGTCGCCGATCCCGGCATAGGTCGCGAGATCGTCGAGGGATTCTGAGGTAATGACCGTGGAATCCATATCGGCAATGAGCAGCTTCTTCCGCCGGCCCGAAGCGCTCTGGAGGTTCACGTCCACCGCAACCCCGGAAAGGGCCTCATGCAGCGTTGCTGCGAGGTCGGCTGGCATGGTGCCGTCGAAGGGAAGATCTGCGGCTGCGTCGGGATCGAGCCAATCGATTGTACCGACGGTCAGGCCGCCATCGCGCAAGGCCGTCTCCGCTGTGGCGACGACGGTGCTGTCGATTGCGGGGATGGCCGGATTTGACGTCAGAGTGAGGACATATTGCATGGGCCCGGCTTATCGCGTAATCGCCATGGGCATGTCCAGCGAAGTTTCAGATACAGAAGGCGGCATCGGCGCCACCGGAGCCTGTCCGATCCGGGCCATCGTCATCGGCGGGCCGACCGCGAGCGGCAAGTCGGCGCTTGCCGTGGATCTTGCCGAAGAATTTGGCGGGACCGTGATTAATGCGGACTCGATGCAGGTCTACCGTGAGCTGGACATCATCACGGCCAGGCCCGATCCGGCGGACCTGAAGCGGGCGCCGCACAGGCTCTATGGTTTCCTCAGCGCGGCGGAAGTCTGCTCAGCGGCACTATGGCGTGAACATGCGCTTGCCGAAATACATGAGGCCGCGCAGGCGGGCAGGGTGCCGATCCTTTGCGGCGGTACAGGTCTCTATCTGCGTGCCCTGACGCACGGCTTGTCCGAAATGCCGGAGGTCTCACCCGAAGCGCGGGCTGCTGCGCGGGCGCTGCATGCAGAGATCGGCGGTGCGGCACTCCGGCAAAGACTGGCGGAGGGAGACCCCGTACTCGCGGCACGCCTGCATGACGGGGACAGCCAGCGGCTGATCCGGGCCTGGGAAGTGCTTCAGGATACGGGACAGCCGCTTTCCGTATGGCAGGAACGGCCGGCGGAGCCACCGGAAGGCATCGACTTCTTCACCATCACACTTTTGCCGGAACGCGCGTCTCTTTATCGCAGTTGCGATGGACGCTTCGAAAAAATGCTGGAGCGCGGCGCGTTGGCGGAGGTGGAGGCTCTGATGGCGCTCGATCTTGATCCTGCTTTGCCGGCGAGGAAGGCATTGGGCGTTCCGCAACTCATTGAATTTATTGATGAAAAAATGTCGCGTGAGGAATGTGTCCGGATTGCCCAACGGGATACGAGGCGCTACGCGAAACGGCAGATGACCTGGTTTCGCAATCAGGTTCATGCAAATTTTACCCTGCACGAGCAATATTCGGAAAGATCGGACGGAAAAATCTTTAATAATGTTCGTCAGTTTCTGTTGACCGGTCATAGCTGACGGTCTAGGTTCCGGCCCGTCGCGACGCCTTCGGTGTCGCGATATTTGTCTGAGTTTCTGTCGACCTTATTGATTTGACAGGATTTTATCCGATCAATCCCGCCTGTCGGCGGGGGCGGCTTATGCCGCAACTGCGAATGAGATTTGAGAGAGGAACGGTAAAATGGCTACCCCGCGCACGCCGAATACCCGAAAACCCGACGCCCAGATGAATGGGGCGGCGATCATTCTCAAAGCGTTGCAGGATCAGGGCGTAGAAGTAGTATTCGGCTATCCCGGCGGGGCGGTATTGCCGATCTATGACGAGATCTTCAAGTCCAACCGTATCCGTCACATCCTTGTGCGCCATGAACAGGCGGCCGTGCATGCGGCGGAAGGTTATGCCCGTTCGACCGGTAAGGTCGGCTGCGTTCTGGTGACGTCCGGCCCGGGCGCGACCAATGCAGTGACCGGTCTGACCGATGCACTGATGGACTCCATTCCGATTGTTTGCCTGACCGGGCAGGTGCCGACGCATCTGATCGGCAATGACGCTTTCCAGGAAGCGGACACGACGGGTATCACCCGGCCGTGCACCAAGCATAATTACCTGGTGAAAGACGTCACCCGGCTGGCCGACACCATTCATGAGGCGGTCTATGTCGCCAAGACCGGCCGTCCGGGCCCTGTCGTGGTCGATCTGCCGAAAGATATTCTGTTCGCAGAAGGTCCTTATTATGCCCCGAACGGGAACGCGCATCCGAGCTACAAGCCGCAGGTAAAGGGCGACGAGAGCGCCATCGAGCGTGCGGTCGATCTGCTCGCGAAGGCGAAGCGGCCGATTTTCTATGGCGGCGGCGGCCTGATCAATGCCGGCCCGAAGGCCTCAAAGCTCTATGCGGAGCTGGTGCGTCTGACCCAGGCACCGACGACCCTGACGCTGATGGGGCTTGGCGCCTATCCGTCACAAGATCGTCAGTTCCTCGGCATGCTGGGTATGCACGGCACCTACGAAGCCAACCTCGCGATGTATAATTGCGACGTGATGATGAATATCGGCGCGCGTTTCGATGACCGGGTGACGGGGCGGATTTCCGACTTCTCGCCGAATTCGACCAAGGTGCATGTCGATGTCGACCCGAGCTCGATCAACAAGAACGTTGTTGTGGACCTGCCGATCATCGGCGATGCCGCTACCATTCTTGAGCAGATGCTCAAGGTCTGGAAAGCCAAGGGCTACAAGGCCAATGCCAAGCCGCTGGAGAAGTGGTGGGCGCAGATCGAGACATGGCGTGAGCGCAAATGCCTAGCCTTCACCGAAGATACGTCGGTCATCAAGCCGCAGCACGCGATCAAGCGGCTGTACGAGTTGACCCGTGATCGCGACACTTACATCACAACCGAAGTTGGCCAGCACCAGATGTGGGCGGCCCAGTATTTCGGCTTCGAGGAGCCGAACCGCTGGATGACGTCCGGAGGTCTCGGCACCATGGGCTACGGCCTGCCGGCCGCAATGGGCGTGCAGATCGCGCATCCGGAAGCGACGGTGATCGATGTCGCCGGTGAGGCTTCCTACCTGATGAACATTCAGGAGCTGTCGACGCTCGCCCAGTATCGGCTGCCGGTGAAGTCCTTCATCGTGAACAACCAGTGGATGGGAATGGTCCGGCAGTGGCAGGAACTGAACCATGGCGGCCGTTATTCCGAGAGCTATTCGGAGAGCCTGCCTGACTTCATCAAGGTCGCGGAGGCTTTCGGCGGCGTCGGGCTCAGGGCCGAGACGGTCGATCAGCTCGACGACGTGATCATGGAGATGCTTGAGACGGACCGTTTCGTGCTGGCCGATATCATGGTCAAGAAGGACGAGAACTGCTTCCCGATGATCCCGTCCGGTGCGGCGCATTACGAGATGCTGCTCGGGCCGGACGACAAGGCGGAGCTGGAGACGTCGGAAAACGGGATGGTGCTGGTCTAGAAATCCCGCCTGAAGGTGCGTCGCCCGCTTGCCTGAAAAGGCGCGGGCGCCATCCGCCCATTCACTCTATAAGGTATCGGCGGCCGGTCGGCCGCCCAGAATTCGGAGCGTATCGTGAACGCAGCCACTGAAATCGCAGAAGCGACCCATACTCTTGCCGTGCTGGTGGATGACGAGCCGGGCGTTCTCGCCCGTGTCATCGGCCTGTTCTCCGGCCGCGGTTATAATATCGAAAGCCTGACGGTATCGTCGGTAGACACGGCTGCCCATCTGTCGCGGATCACCATCGTGACCACCGGAACACCGCAGATTATTGCCCAGATCAAGGCGCAGCTTGGCCGTCTGGTGCCGGTCCATTCCGTGCACGATTTAACGCTTGAGGGACCGCATCTTGAGCGCGAACTGGCGCTGATCAAGATCCGCAATGTCGGCGAGCACCGCATCGAGGCTCTCCGGATCGCGGACATGTTTCGCGCCCGGGCCATCGACAGCACGCTGGAAAGCTTCGTTTTCGAGCTGACCGGCAGCCCGTCCAAGATCTCGGCTTTTGTCGAGCTTATGAGCGCGCTTGGCGCCATCGAGGTATCCCGCACCGGCGTCGTCGCGATCGCCCGGGGCAGCAATCTGGATATGCCTGTCTTCAGCACGCTGGAGGTCAACCGCAAGAAGGCCAAACAGCCGGCGGGGAAGAAGGCGCAGAAAAAGGCCTGAACGGGCCTAAGGCAGCGGGAGTTATCGGAGCCCGACCCGTTGCCCGATCAATTCTGCCCGGCGGCTTTCGCCGGGTGGGAGACAGAGAGCTCCACTGAAGTATTGAGTTACAGGAACGGAAACGAGAGGGCCTAGAAATGCGCGTCTATTACGATCGGGATGCCGACGTCAATCTGATCAAGAACAAGAAGGTTGCGATTGTCGGTTACGGCAGCCAGGGCCATGCCCACGCCAATAACCTGAAAGACAGTGGCGTGAAGGACATCGTCGTCGCGCTGCGTGAAGATTCGTCCAGTCGTGCCAAGGTCGAAGCCGCCGGTCTGAAATGCATGACCGCCGCCGAAGCCGCTGCCTGGGCCGACGTCGTGATGATGCTGACCCCGGATGAGGGCCAGTCCGACATCTATGATCAGGATCTGAAGGACAACATGCGCGAAGGCACGGCCATCGCATTCGCGCACGGCTTCAACATCCACTTCAGCTTCATCGATCCCCGTCCGGACCTCGATGTCTTCATGATCGCACCGAAGGGCCCGGGCCACACCGTGCGCTCCGAATATGTGCGTGGCGGCGGCGTGCCGTGCCTGGTCGCGGTGCATCAGAACGGCTCCGGCAATGCGCTCGAGATCGCGCTGTCCTATTCCTCCGCCATTGGCGGTGGCCGGGCCGGCACCATCGAGACCAGCTTCAAGGAAGAGTGCGAAACCGATCTGTTCGGTGAGCAGGCTGTCCTCTGCGGCGGTCTCTGCGAGATGATCAAGGCCGGTTATGAAACTCTGGTCGAAGCCGGTTATGCTCCGGAAATGGCCTATTTCGAGTGCCTGCACGAAGTGAAGCTGATCGTCGATCTGATCTTCGAAGGCGGCATCGCCAACATGAACTACTCGATCTCCAACACGGCCGAGTATGGCGAATACGTCACCGGCCCGCGCATCATCACCGATGCGGTGAAGGCGGAGATGAAGAATGTTCTCGAAGACATCCAGTCCGGCGATTTCGCACGCCGCTGGATGCTGGAAAACCAGGTCAAGCAGGCTGGCTTCAAGACCATGCGCCGTCGTGCCGCCGAGCACGATATCGAGGTGGTCGGCGAGAAGCTCCGCGCCATGATGCCGTGGATCTCCCAGAACGCTCTCGTCGACAAGGCGAAGAACTAAGCTGCCAGAGCTAATCCGGCAGAACTAACCTGAAGGTAGCGCGGCGGCGATTCTGTCGCCGCCGCGCCGCCACTTTCGCGCATTAGAAAATTTTTGCTAAACCGCCGCGACAATTAAATTACATAGTAAGCTGATTCTTTGATATGATTCCCCGGTGGCGTCACCGAATTCGGGTGGACTGCGTGGGGTAAATGCGACGGGTGACCGTTTTCCGTTGCAAGGCCGATCCGAACTTTGGTCTATTCCGGCGGCGGCACTGTATGTGAACCGATTCTGAAGCGCGCGACCGGGCTGAACGTAAATGTTTTTTGCAAACCTACTTGGCATGCTCTCCGCCGATATGGCGATCGACCTTGGGACCGCGAATACGCTGGTCTACGTGAAAGGCAGGGGCATTGTTCTCAATGAGCCGTCGGTTGTTGCTATCGCCACTGTGCGCGGCAAGAAACAGGTTCTCGCCGTCGGTGACGAAGCGAAACAGATGCTTGGCCGAACACCAGGCAACATTCAGGCGATCCGGCCGCTGCGCGATGGCGTAATCGCGGACTTCGAAGTCGCCGAGGAAATGATCAAGCACTTCATCCGCAAGGTGCATAACCGGCGCAGCTTCGCCAGCCCGCAGGTCATCGTTTGCGTGCCGTCCGGCTCGACCGCGGTTGAGCGCCGGGCGATTCAGGAAAGTGCCGAGAGTGCCGGCGCCCGCAGGGTGTTCCTCATCGAGGAGCCGATGGCCGCCGCGATCGGCGCCAACCTGCCGGTGACGGAGCCGACCGGTTCCATGGTCGTCGATATCGGCGGCGGCACCACCGAGGTTGCCGTTCTGTCTCTCGGCGGCATCGTTTATTCCCGCTCGGTCCGCGTCGGCGGCGACAAGATGGACGAAGCCATCATCGCCTATATCCGCCGGAACCATAACCTGCTGGTCGGTGAGGGCAGCGCGGAACGGATCAAGAAAGAAATCGGCTCTGCCTTCCCGCCGGAAGACGGCGTCGGCAAGACCCTTGAGATCAAGGGGCGCGATCTGATGAACGGTGTGCCGAAGGAACTGGTGATCGACCAGAGCCAGGTCGCCGAAAGCCTGGCCGAGCCGGTCAGTCAGATCATCGAGGCGGTCAAGGTCGCCCTAGAGCAGACCCCGCCGGAACTTGCTGCCGACATCGTCGACAAGGGCATCGTGCTTACAGGTGGCGGTGCGCTGCTCGGCAATCTCGACTACGTGCTGCGGCACTCGACCGGCCTGCCGGTCTCCATCGCCGACGACCCGCTTTCCTGCGTTGCGCTCGGCACCGGGCGCTGCCTCGAGGAAATGAAGGTTCTCCGCAACGTTCTCATCGGTGCCTACTGATCGGTGAGACTGCGGTAATGGCGTTTGCGTAGGAAGGAGCAGGCAAGGAATGGGGCGTAGACCGGCATCATTTTCCCGCGTCGCCCAGCCTGTGCGAACCCTTTGGCAGCGCTTTGCCTTCACTGCCCTTGTTCTGGCCGCTTTCGGTCTGATGCTGCTTGGCAAGGCCGACATCGTTGTGGTCAAGCGATTGCAGATCGCTGCGGTTGACGCTGTCGCGCCTATTCTCGATGCCCTCTCGCACCCGGCCGCAGCCGTCTCCAAAGGCGTGGAGACCGCGCTCTCCCTGCGGGACCTGCATGCGGAGAACGTGCTGCTGCGTGAAGAGAACAGCCGCCTGAAACAGTGGCAGCATGTCGCTCACCTTCTGGAATCCGAGAACAAGGCGCTGAAGCGTCTGACACGTCATGTCGGGCCGCCGCCGGTCAGCTACATTTCCGCCCGTGTGATCGCCGAAGCCGGTGGCCCGTTCGTCCGTAGCGCCTTGTTGAACGCGGGACGCCGCAGCGGAGTCCGGCGCGGTCAGGGCGTGGTCTCGGAAGACGGGCTTGCCGGAACCGTTGTCGAAGTCGGTGAACTGCACTCGCGTGTGCTTCTGGTGACGGATCTGAACGCCCAGATTCCGGTGCTGATTGGTGCGGCGCGGGAGCCTGGCATTCTGGTCGGTGACAACACGAACCATCCGCGTATTCTTTATCTGCCGCAGAACAATCGGGTTTCTCCGGGAGATCTGGTGATCAGCTCCGGACATGGCGGGATGCTGCCGGCTGGATTGCCGGTCGGCACAGTTTCCTCCGTCTCGGAATCGGGTATCCGCGTCAAGCCGGTGGTCGACTGGACCCATCTCGAGTTCGTCCGCATCGTCGATTACCTGATGCAGGGCGTGATCCCCGGTCCGATGGACCCGCCGCCCTTTACCGTGCTGGCGCCGGACCCGGAACCGACCCTGGTTGAGCGGCTCGGTGTGACCCGCGGGAAGACTGATAGATGAAGACGAGTTTCGTCCAAAGAATGGATCTTTGGGCGCGCCATCTGATGCCTGCTGCGACGATGTTGCTGCTGGTCCTTGTGAGCGCGGTGCCGCTCGGCATTCCGGGATACGCGCAGGTCTCGCCTGCCTTTACGCTGATGGCCGTCTTCTACTGGGCCGTCTACCGGCCGGATCTCACGCCGCCTTCGGTGGTTTTCCTGACCGGGCTGGCTGAGGATCTGGTGCATGGTTTTCCGCTCGGCCTGACCGCCATCATCTTTCTTGCGGTCTATGGTGTGGCCACAACCCAGCGTCAGACATTCCTGACCAAACCCTTCTTCATTGCATGGGGCGGGTTCGTCATCATTTCTTTCGGCGCGTTTTTGCTCGACTGGACGCTCATGTCGGTATTTTCGCTGGCCTGGATCGTCCCGGATACGGTTCTGGCCCGCTTTGGTCTGACGGTGGCGCTTTTCCCGGCCATGGCTTGGCTCTTCGTTCGCGTTCACCGTTATCTGGTGCGATAATATGCGAATGAAGAACCCAAAGGATCAGGATACCAAGAGGGCCTTCACCCGGCGCTCGCTTCTACTCGGCGCAGGCCAGCTCGGTCTGGTCGGTGCGCTTGGCGCGCGGCTTTACTATCTGCAGGTGGTGGAAGCGGACCGGTACCGGACGCTCTCCGAGGAGAACCAGTTCAATCTCGAGCTGCTGCCGCCGACCCGCGGACTGATCCTGGACCGGCACGGGATTCTGGTCGCCTCAAACGAGGACAATTTCCGGGTCGATCTCGTACCGGAACAGACCAGCGATGTGCGCGGTACCATCAATGCGTTGCGTCAGGTCGTGCATGTGGACGACTGGGATGTGAAGCGGGTGCTGAAAGAGATCTCCCGGAAGCGCAGTTTCGTGCCGGTAACTGTGGTGGAAAACCTGACTAGGGAGGATATCAGCCGGGTTGCAGTGAATGCGCCATATCTGCCCGGCATCCGGATCGAGGAAGGGCGCTCCCGGGTTTATCCCTATGGCTCCAGGGCGGTAAATATCACCGGCTATGTGGCCGCGGTTTCGGATACGGAACTGACCGGAGATCCGGTGCTCGAGCTGCCGGACTTCCGGATCGGCAAGAGCGGCATTGAAAAGCTCTACGATAAGGAAATGCGCGGCTCTGCTGGGCGCCGTCAGGTCGAGGTCAACGCGCTCGGCCGGATTATCCGGAAACTTCCAGGCGACGAGGGACAACCGGGCAAGAACGTCCATCTCACTCTGGACATGAACCTGCAGACCTTCGCTCATGAACGGCTCGAACGCGGAAGCTCGGAACGGGTTCCCGTCGCGGATATCCGGGTGCAGGAGGCCCTCGCACGGTCCGGTGTCCCGAAGCGCTATCTGGAAAATGACGACGGGACGGTGTTTCTCGACAAGGGCGGCAACATCGTGCAGGGCGAAAGCGGCGCCGCGATCGTCATGGACGTGCATACCGGCGAGATCCTGACCATCGCCTCGACGCCGGGATTCGATCCGAATAACTTCAATAAGGGGCTGAGTGCCCGGGATTGGGAGAACCTGCTTTCCAATCCGCGCCATCCGCTGACCAACAAGGCAATCGCGGGGACCTACCCGCCGGGCTCGACCTTCAAGATGATCGTGGCGCTTGCCGCGCTGGAAGCGGGTGTGATCGGGCCGGAGACGGAAGTCTACTGCAACGGTCACACGGACCTCGGCAATGCCCGCTTCCACTGCTGGAAGCGCTGGGGCCACGGCAAGATGGACGTCATGGATGCCCTCGAGCAGAGTTGCGACGTCTATTTCTACGAGGCGGCGAAGCGGGTCGGTATCGACCGGATCTCTGAAATGGCACGTCGCTTCGGCCTTGGCGAGACGCTGGAGATCGAGCTGCCGGGCGAGCGCAACGGCCTGATCCCGACCCGGGAGTGGAAACTCGCTGTGCGTGGCGAGCGTTGGCAGAAGGGGGAAACCCTGATCACCGGCATCGGTCAGGGCTTCGTACTGGTGACGCCGCTGCAGCTTGCGGTCATGACGGCACGTCTGGTCAACGGGGGCTATGCGGTGAAGCCGTCCCTGATCCAGCGTCAGGCAAGCGATGCACCGGTCCCGAAAATGAATGTCTCGCGCGGTAATCTCGCTTATGTGCTCGAAGGCATGCGGCGGGTGGTCAACGGCGCGCATGGCTCGGCGCGCAGCGCCAAGATTCCGGAGTCGGGTTTCCAGGTCGGTGGCAAGACCGGGACCGCGCAGGTCCGGCGGATTACCAAGGCGGAACGGGCGACCGGTGTGATCCAGAACGAGGATTTGCCCTGGCGCGAGCGGGACCATGGATTGTTTGTCGGCTATGCGCCGGCGGATGCGCCGCGCTATGCGGTCGCGGTGGTGCTGGAGCATGGTGGCGGCAGTAAATATGCCGTGCCGATTGCCAGGGATATTCTTGCCCGTGCGATGACCGCAGACGGGTTTGAGGCATCTGAGGCCGAGCCGGTCGAGATCCTGCCACAAGGCCAACCTGATACGGACCAGGGTTAATCATGGCGACCGGCATGCAATCAAACTCACTCAATCCTCCGGAATTGACGCTCGGCATCAAGCTGCAGCAGATCAACTGGGGGCTTATCCTGCTCCTGACGCTGATAGCCTCTGTCGGTTTCGCCATGCTCTATTCGGCAGCCAACGGCAGCTGGACGCCTTGGGCCATGCGTCAGGCCATCCGGTTCGGCGTTGGCCTTGTGATCACGCTGGGTATCGCGCTGGTCGACCTGCGCTTCCTGATGCGCTGGGCCTACGCCTTTTATTTCCTGTCTCTCGGGCTGCTGGGGGTTGTCGAGATTGCGGGCGAGATCGGCATGGGCGCACAGCGCTGGATCGACCTTGGCGTTTTCCGCCTGCAACCGTCCGAGCTGATGAAACTGGCGCTGGTGCTCGCCCTGGCGCGGTATTTCCATCGCCAGACATTCGAGGAAGTCGGCCGTATCCGCAGCTTGTTCGTGCCTCTGGTTCTGGTCTTCGCTCCGGCAATCCTGGTGCTGCGTCAGCCGGATCTGGGCACGGCCGGCATGATCATCCTCGGTGGCGGGGCAATCTTCTTCCTTGCCGGTGTGCGGATCTGGAAATTCGTCACCGTTCTGGTGCTTGGCCTGTCGGCGATCCCGATCGGCTGGCAGTTCCTGCACAATTACCAGAAGAACCGGATTCTCACCTTCCTCAACCCGGAGAACGATCCGCTGGGCGCCGGGTATCACATCCTGCAATCCAAGATCGCGCTTGGCTCGGGAGGGCTTTTCGGCAAGGGGTTCCTGCAAGGCTCCCAAAGCCATCTGAACTTCCTGCCGGAAAAGCAGACCGACTTCATCTTCACCATGCTGGCTGAAGAGCTCGGCCTGGCAGGGGCGCTGTTCCTGCTACTGCTCTATGTCCTGGCTCTCGGATACGGTTTTGCCATCGCGCTCCGCTGTTCCAGTCAGTTCGGTCGCCTGCTGGCGCTCGGAACAACGACGACATTGTTCCTCTACATGTTCATCAACATTGCCATGGTGATGGGACTGATCCCGGTTGTCGGCGTGCCGTTGCCGCTGATCTCTTACGGCGGGACAGCCATGCTGACTGCAATGATTGGCTTTGGCCTGATCATCAATTGTTACGTTCACCGTGATATTGAGATCGGCCGGCAGGGATTTGAAGACGAAGACTGAGTTTATTGCCTGGATGGGGCGGCCGTTGGTTTGCCTTAAAGTTTAGTTTTCCGTAATTAGAAAAGCGCGTTAATGGACTTTTAAGGCGTATTTCTGTTAAAATCGCACCAACGAGCGCTTTATTGTGTGAATCTGCCCGCTGGTTTCGGGGCAGGGCCAGACTGGTTGGTGACCTTTGGACCATATTGAACGCAAGAGCCTGAAAATCCTCGCCGACTCTACGCGAGAGAACCAGGGCGATAGCGACCTTACACGTAATCTCGATGCAGCAGCCGAAACCGGCGACCGGGAAGAATACCACCGGGCCCGGGACAGTTTCGATTCCCTGCCGCCGGAAGAACGGCGCAGTATCGGCAGCGGTGCCGTGGAACAGGCGGAAACAGTCCGGATCGAAGCCAAGCTTTCCAAAGCGACCCGTGGCCGGCCTGCGCCGGCTGAAGCCGAGGAAGAGCGTGATATGCTTGGTCTGGATTGGGTGCTGGGAAAGTCTGAGGGCACTCCGGTGCCCGCAGGCAAGAAAAAGACCCAGTTGCGTGACCCGAAAACGCCCCGTCCAACGGCTCAGGCGCCGTTGCCTGACGATGGGGAAGGGAACTGGAACTGGCAGGCATTGCCGGACGATCCGACTCTGCGAAATGGAAGCACAGAGAAGGATCCCCTGCAGGAGTTGCGAGAGCAGTTGCTCGGCCCGGGATCTGGTCAAACCTGGCGCCGATCGCCACCCTCCGGCGAATAGTCCAAAACCCGCTTGCAATCGGATCACGCCTTTAGTATCAATCCGCTCCTTCGACGGGCGGGCGCATAGCTCAGTTGGTAGAGCAGCTGACTCTTAATCAGCGGGTCCAAGGTTCGAGTCCTTGTGCGCCCACCACTTTCCGCCTTGATAATAAAGAGTTTTCCGGCTTCGCACGGTAAACTGATCAGGGCATTCCGACAAGCTCTCATAGTCTCATTCCGACAAACGGCCGCGTTCTGTTCTCAACGCGCGGCGTTTTCTGGCGGCGCTCGCGGCTTGTCGACCGCTGCGCCGAGTGTAAATTTCGAGGGTTTTCACGTTGGTGTGGCCACTCGTGCTCATAAGCTCGCGACTGGTGGCGCCAGCGTCGTCCATCTCGGTCAGCCCGCCGTGGCGGAAAGCCCGGAACTGGATAGCGTCGGGAACGCCTGCCGCGCGTGCAATCTTCCGGAAGAGGTGGCGGAACCAGTCCTCTTTGTAGGGCAGATAAACCGGCTGACCGGCAGCGCGCGAAGCCCGACGGTCCCGCTGGTCCCGCATTACGATCAGCGTGCCCCGACGCGGGGTGGCGTCCAGGCGCTCGGCAAGGCCCGGGAACAGCTCGCCCTCGTCATCCCATAGGGGCACCCAGAGCGGTTCGCCCGTCTTGGATTGGCGGATATGTATCTGGCCGTCCTTGTAATGCGTCCACGCGAGCGTCCCGATTACATCTCCTTCGCGCTGGCAGAGTTCGAAAGCGAGCATGCAGGCCAACGCGATCGACGGGAATCCCATCTCATCCGCCCTGCCCCGAATTTTCTCATATTGCGCCCGGCTTGGGACTTCGGTCACCGAACGGACGGACTCCATTCCCATTTTTGCGAACGGGTTGTGGCCCGGCTGTATCCCGCCCCACTTCCGCCGGCCGGCGATGTTGTAGAGACGGCGCATCGCTCGCATGGCTGCGTTGGCGGTGGGGAGGCGCCGGCGGCGGACGATGTTGCCGTCACCGTCTTTTTCCTCAACCCACTGTAAGTCCTGATAAAGCAGGTCGACGTGCTGTTCCTCTAGTTTTGCCGCTGGCAGATCGCCAAGGCGCCGGCCGGTGCGGGTCCGATAGTCGCAGACCAGTTGAAGACCCTGATCGTATCCCCGCCGAGTTTTGGGGCGCGTGGATGTGTATTTAGGATCCTTCTGGAATTGAACGACTACCCAATCGAGGGTGCCGTATACGGGGCCGATGAGGCTCGCTTGCTGGAGTTCGCTGGCGGTCATGTCCTGGGCCTGCCGCCAGAGGTTCCGCCAATCATCAAAGTCTTTGTTCAGATCCTCGCCTCTGGTGATCGCGTGCAGAAGGTCGGTGCCAAGCGCCTCATTGGACAGCGGGCAGGGCAAAGGGTCATCCGCGTCTGCTTTGCTCTTTCTGGCCCATGTGGGCAGATCCCAGAAATAGGCGGTGGTTCCGTCCTTGCGCTTGGACGGCCTCACATACCTGGGAAGGGTGGCTTTAGCTGCCAATGCCGAACTCCGCATCCATGTTGACGTTCGCGTCGGCAGCATTTCGCACGCCCCGGATTTCATCAAGACGGTTTTGCAGGGCCTGCCGGTTCCAGCGCTGGCTGCGCCTGGGCCGTGGCACGGGCTTCGGATAGTAGCCCTCGGCAACCAGCTTGCGGAATGTGCCCTCGGATTCACCGCACATTGCCGCAGCTTCTTTGGCCGAAAGCTGCTCACGAACGATGGGCGCGACCAACAGTCTGACAGTGGGACTGTGATTCTGACGTGCGGTGCTGCGGGTCATGATTTATCCGGCCTCCCCGCGTCGATCTGGAGGCCATAGAACTGTTTCATGTAGGCATAGCTGCCGAGGGAGAGTTGGGCACTGCAGCGTTTGCGAAACTCGATGAAAGTGCTGTCCGGGGCGATTTCCCGCCAATCCAGCCAAGCCTTATAGATGGCACTGCCACGGGATCTCGCGAAGTAGGTGTTGGAGAACCTGCCAACATCCATTTTCCGCATGACCTCGTATCGGCGCACCGGCGGCCGCTTCTTTGGTTCGCCGTGAACCAGAAACGCCTTACCGGCATCCGCCAGGGACCAGGATATGCGCGGACAAGCGCCGGCACCGGTCGAGCGGCGGGTATAGCCCCGACCTTCGAGGCTCTTGAGGTGATAGCGGACGCGGTCCGTGCAGAACACGCCATTTCCCAGGGCCTTGTTGATCCTGTTTTTGATCTCGGCGGTGGATAGCTCGCAGGCTGTGTCGAGCTCTTGCAATATCAGGGTGTCGAACCGGTTCATGATCCGCCTCCCTGCAGTACCTGCGCGGCGGTGTTGGTGTCGCGGGTGATGGTGTGCGTGATCTCGACATAGGCGAACGCCACGCAGTCGTTACAGATTGAGACGGTGGGAGAGGCGCCCGTCACCATGTAGCGGACATCGTTCGCCTTGGCGCCGCAGAACGAGCAGGTGCGGTGGGGTTGCCGACAGACGCTAGGCCGGGTCGGTTTCGCTTTGTCAGCCATTGCCGCCCCCCTTCAGTTCTTCATAGATGGTTTTGGCGGCCAGCCAGCCCGCGTCATGGGCCTTACCGTTGTCGCCCGCCAGATCGCCCAGAGACTTTTTCCCGACGCCATAGATTTCATTCACCGCGTTTAGGAACCCGGTTTCGAAATACTTCCGCCGCGCGGGGTCGATCGGCGGTTTCGCGATATTGAAGGCATCTCCCATGCGGACCATCAGCGGGACGGCCTTCGCGGTGGCGCAGCGCTTCTTAGCCGCGCGTTGTGTGGCGGTGCTTTGCATCTCGTGTCCCTCCGGGGCAGACAGCAAACCCCGGGGGTAGAAGGGGGTGCTGCCTGCTTAGGGTGGGTTACGGTCGCCGCTTTCTTCGGTGATGCGGCGGTGACGCAATCTCACGTCACGATGCAAAAATATTCAGCCATTCTGAAATTGTCAAAGTAAAAATTCAGACAAACTGAATTTTTATTTGTTGTCATATTCAGGCAAAAGGGCAGAAAGGCGTGCGCGGTACTTCTGGAGGATGTGGTGTTGATCAACGAGAAGGGTGATGTGTGGCTCGTTGTCGATTTCCTGGATGATCTGGCGGATGCCGTTAGCTAGATCGCCTCTTGGTTGCTTGGAATTTTCAGGTAGGTCGCCGGTCAAAACCATCTCCCTGTGCGTAATAAAACACGCATTTTTTATTGAAGTGTTTAGTTTTTCCCGCATATTGTGCATTTTGCGTGAATATTTGATTGCGTCAAGGGTGAATAGTGCGATTCGGAAAGAGCAACCGGCATCTGAGGATAGACGCCATCTATAACGAAATGGTGCACTCAATTCGCGCTGAAGTTGATAGGCGAGGGTTGTCAGGGCGTCAGCTCGCTGTCATGGCTGGGATTTCCGAGGCGAGCGCGCGGCAGGTCCTAGATCGCAACGCTCGTCCCTCAATAAAAAACGCGGCGGCGTGCGACGATGCTCTGTTTTCCGAGAACGAGGGAGGCGAGCTCGGGCGCAAATTGCTTGCCGCTGATCCGGAATTGGCCAGGAGGGCTGTTCTCGGAGTAGACAGGCGAACTAGGGCGCAGGCCTACCTTTGCCAGGTACTTCTGGATCCTCACTTTGTGCCGGCCGTCGAGCCAAGGCAGCTTGGGCCTGCCGTCCGCTATCTAGATTCAAGAATCAACAGTGAGACGCTGACGGACACGGTCAAAATTTTGAATAGGTTGGCCCCAAATTGCGCTACCCACTTATTTGTGGCGGATGGCCAACCGGAGAACTGGTTCGCTCAGATATGGGATAACTCGACGCAGTTTCAGGGCGGCGAAGACTTGACGGGAATTAAGGTTAGGGAGAACCAGGATCCCCTGTTTGTTGATGTGCTGGTGGAAGATTATGTCTCGGTTGCTCGATCCGGCGCCCCCCGTTTTAGTCTGATTGAGCGGCGGCCGGATGGGGGTGAGGCTAGATCATACCTCCGCTACATGAAGCCGCTTAAAGACGCCGACGGATTTGAGAAGATCGTCATCCTCACGGCGCCTCAAGAACATGGTCTTTATCTCGACATTGTGGGCGATTTCGGGCGGGGTCGACCACAGGATGGATAGGTTATTCCATCGGCCCTCCCACGAAAGTCGGTGGCGCGGCATCTCAAATCGGTGATGATATCCGTAAAGCCATGCCGGGAGTCCAGAAGCGACGATTTCCGGTGTGGCGTGGGCGGTTAAATAATCCGCTCGGTCGTCGTGGAAGAACGCCTCATGCAGGCTGGTCAGAAACCACGAGAATCTGTTTCCTTGATCGACGACCCGGAGTCCGCCCCGGAAGTGTATTCGGCCGGCGATTTTCTCGGGCAGTCGGACGTTCATTGGCTTCCAGTCGTGCGCCCAGGGATCTCGCACGAATGCGGTGCCGTCGCGCAACAGACGCTCATAGCTGTGCGTCTCAATCACCGTCCAGGCGATCATGCCGCAAAATCTGTCGTCTTTCATGATTGCGATGAAGCGTGACTCTGACTGGTCGTTGTGTGCTGCCCGAAACCGTGGATGCACGAATGCCTCAAGTCGGTCCATTTCGGCAACATAACGTTCCATGTCGTCGGAATAGAGCACATCGTATCCGTTTGCCCCCAAGAGGCATTCGATTTGCTGCCGTAGGGCCTGCCCGTGGATGCCAATAAACTCGTGCTTAACCATGTGGCTGGCTTATTTCTAATTGCCGGACTGGCGCAATCTAAAACTAATTAGGCGGTGGTCTCGTCCGAGTGTTCATCTAAAGACTTCGATAGTCCTACAGATAGTCCGCCTGTCTTGCCGTGAAATATCCAGTCCAGTGTCACGTTGAACTTGTCGCAAATCTTTGAAGCCGTCTCAATGCGTGGATAATGGACGGCCCTTAAATACTGATTCACTTTTGAAGGACTCTCTTCGATCATATCGCACAACTCTTTTTGGGTGCGAATCTCATATGCGTCCATCAGCGCTTTAAGGCGCTTGGCGACAGCTTCTTTTGATCTCTCGTACATAATTAAAAGTTACTGAATTTCATAGCTGATGTCATTTAACCTGAAATGAACTTGCAAAATTCAGAATGCCTGAATATTGTTTGGGCATGGATACAGTTTCACGCATCGTCAAAATCCTTGGCGGCACATGCCGAGCCGCCCGCAAATACAACCGGACGCCGCCTGCGGTGTCTGGTTGGAAGAAGGATGGAAGGATTCCAGACGCACTCCATTGGCGCGTGTCGAGGGATATGGAGGATCTTGGATATGAGTTCGATCCGGAAAAAAACACGCTTCGCCCGCTCCCGGAGGTTTTGCCATGACTGAAAAACCCAACAACGTCTTTACCTTGCCGAACGCGGTGATCGTACCGCGCGACGAGCTTGAGCTTCTTTGGGGCGTGTATCGCGCGGCTCGGAAGCATTTCAACATTGTGCGCGGCGCGGCGGTGGGAAACGCCCCTGAAGCGCGGCGCAAACTGTTTGATGTGGTGGAGGGCGGCGGCGATCCGGCCAAGCTGGTGGTCGCCGCGCTGATAGATGGAGGTTCGTCTTCGTCGTCCATGAAACCGGAGGTGGTGAGCGCCGGGATGAATGTCAATGCAGCCCCGTCGCGCCCGCAGACGCCCGGCATTGCCCTCAACGCGCCATACCCACGACGCAGCGTGCTGCATCGTGGCGTGGGTCGGTAGGAGGCGGTGGTGAACCCAGATCGCATTCTCGGGAAAGATACACGCAAGACGCTGCTTTGCGGTGAATGGGGCCTTGGCGTTGGTGGTGCCCTGTACGCTGTCGCTCCGCCAAAACAGACCATGATTGCTGTCGAGCCGGAGGATGGTGCCATACGGCTTTCGGTTGGTGGAGAGAAGGGGGGTGGTTTCGGTCTACCTCCAGGCGCCGCGAGGCATATCGGTAAGCTTTTGACCGAAGCCGCCGATCACATGGAGGCGGACGGGAAATGACAGTTTTAACTGCCGTCGATATTCACACCTTGAACCTCGATCTCCTCTCGCGGATCGTCAGCGTCGCAGTCCGGACATTTGCGATATACCGATTGCATCGTCCGAAAGTTTGTCGTCTTCCATTTGGGCACCCTGTTTGTCACGGGGCCGCCGCCGCAGTATTTGCAGCGCGTCGGATCAAGCGTGCTGGAAAAGGCTTCATTGGATCTTGCCTACAGTGCGTCGATGCGTGCCGGGGCCGCTCGCATTCGCTTCCACTCGTCCTATCTACCCAGAAGCGAGAGAAGGTCCGTCAGGCCAATCATGCCGTTTCTTTCCGCGCATCCACGGCGCCCTTTGCCCGGCGCAGTGTCGTCTTCAACCAATCCTCTCCGAACTCACGATCCAAATATGTCGGCATTCCGTTGAACAGGATGTCTGTTGTCCGCGCGGGGTTGCTGATCATGCGGCCGCAATTGGAGTCCGGATTTAACATGGCAATGTCTGCGATGACGCGCTCCAGTAGACGTATATGTATGAAGACACCGGTGAGCGTTTTGATGGAGCCCTTACGCTCAGTTTCGATTTCCTCCCTAAGTAGATCAGCCACGTCTGCGGTGAACTCTCTATTTAATTTGATCATTTCTAGCATCACGTCGAAGGCCGTGCCGTCATCTTCAGGTGTTACGGGCTTTTCCATCAGTTCCTCCTTCACTTCGCTACACGCGAAGGTAGCAGATAGCTCTTTGGTCTGGAATGAAGCGGTGCAGATGGATCGCCACTTCAACTCAATTTCGTGCGGCGAACGGCTAGCGCATCAAGTTCAGGCTCTCAGCATGACGAGAGGGCCGGTTGGTTCTGGTCCTGCGCTCCACGAGCGTAAAGCCTCCCTGTTCAATTCAGGCCCGGCGGAGTTTTCCCCAACGAGTCCCGCCGGGCCGTCCTTTCCAGGATGGCTTTTCCCCATGCTTGATGCTGCAACGCTCTGCATGGCCTGCTTGGCCCTGACTTTCGCCATCGCCGAAATCTCGCTGTTGTTCGGCTTTGGCCTTGCAGCGCTGGCGTGCTTCGCCGTCTGGCGTTTCGTTCCGCCGAATGTCGGTGGTTTCGCCGCTGCATTCCATTTCCGAGAGAGGCCCGGTTGAGGCCCAAGTGCCGGGGCCGGCGGTCCCTCAGTAGATCCCCAAAACCTCCCACGCCGGTCCCGCTTTCCCTGACGTCTCCTCTCGCTCCGTAAACGGTCGCAATCCGTCACGGAGTTCAAGGGCGTGCGAGCCCCGGGTGTTTCCGAGGCGGTCTCACGAATCCTGATGGGAGGCAAACACCATGATGAGACTCCAGCCAATCCTTCGTCTGTATGGAGGTGTATCGGGAGTATTTCGACCTTGCCTGCTATCGCCTAGAAGCGGCGGCGCAAGACTGCGTGCAGACGGACTTTTTCGAGTACCGCAAGCCGGTTCAGGACCGAATGGATCTGGCGGTGGGGTCATGAGCGCTGCTGTTCTATCCGTGTGGAGGAGGGCGTCTCGATACGTGAGGAAGGTCCAATGCATATTTACAACGCAGCGAGTCCAAAACGGCGATCGTATTTTCTTCGATGTCGATGAAATTTTGGAGGGTGAGAGCGAACATTTTAGGAACGCTCCCTACTGGATTAGTCGGGTTTTCTTGATGCTGGGAGATGATGAAATCCAGTTTCTTGTAGATCAGGTAAAGTCTGAAGTAATCCTCGTATTCAAGCTCGGAAATATTATTTCGGCCGCTCCAAAACTCCTCCCTTTCACGGTAGAGGCGGAGACGTGCGTGGCACCATCCACGGAGCTCACTCCCATCGAATGGGGGGACGGTCTTTTCTTTATTCGTTTGCCATTCCTGGATATATCCGGCGACCCTGAATTTGTCGGCTGTTTTCATGAAGATAAGCGTGATCTCTTCAATGTCCTTGCGCAGTTCGTAGAAGAGGTCAGCAAGCGGCAGTCCAACCGAATGCGCCACAACTGTCCGATGGTCGTGGCGGTGCCGACCGATCTGCCAGACGGCGATAAAATAGGCGCTTATCACGCCGGCAGCAGCTCCAAGAAACCCGCCGAATTTCCCAAAGAACTCCGAGATCGGGCCATAGGCGCCGGGTACGAAAACCATGATCGAAATGGTCAACCCCACAACGGTGAGGCCCAGAAAGCCGATCTGCTCAATCGTTTCTTTTTTCATGCCCCGATAGTTGAACAGCGACGGCACCGAAATCAACCCGTCGATGTGGCGAGGGCGGCCTGATGGCGATCTACGGACCTCGCCTGATTTCGGATCTGCGGGCGCATTGGACGCCTGCGCCGGGTGAAGACTTCGCCGAAGACCGGAAGACGAACCGAAACATGGCGCGTTTCAAGGATGAAGAGCTGACCGCGGCGGTGGAGGCGTTGTTCCCGGGAGGCATCCCGGACAAGCACCCGCTGGACGTTACTGCAATCGGATTGCTGGGCTACTGGGCCGGTGTCCGGGACGGTGCGTCGGAACAGCGGAAATACATGACGTCGCATTTAGCGGAAGAGCATCAGATGGCCATTCTATATGCGCTCCAGAGCCTGGCGCCGCGCGCCGAAGCGGCGCGGATATGGGAAGAGGCGCAGCGCAGAGAGTTTGAGACCCAAAAAACCCTGACCATGAGGCACTGACATGACGGACAAAGTGATGACCGGTGAAAACGAAGACCTTTATGCCGCATTGGCGGATATAGACCTGCGCGACCTTGGGTGGATGCCGTTGGATGTGATCAGGCTGCGGGACAGCGGTATGGCAGCGAAGGCATCGGGCGATGAGTTTATGGCAGCGGTGCTGCTATGGGCGGCTGCGTGGCATCAGGCGCCGGCGGCCTCGCTGCCTGACGATGACCGGGAGCTGGCAAGGCTGGCGGGTTATGGCCGCGCGGTGGATGCCTGGCAGGCGGTGCGCGACATGGCGCTGTACGGCTTCGAGCGCGGGCCCGACGGGCGGCTGTATCATCCTGTGATCGCTGAGAAGGCGCTCGAGGCGGTGGAGTGTCTGAGTAAGAAGGCAAGCAAGAAAGCGGGAGTAAAGGAGCGTGTTCGCCGGCACCGGGCCAAACTCGAAGAGGAGAAGGCGGCGGCACGCGCTGCAGGAGAGGCGGGGAAGGCGGATCAATCCTGTAACGCCGATGTAACGCGTTACAGTAACGCCCCTGTAACGCCATGTAACGCCTCTACCTTACCTAAACAGACCTTACCTGAATCTCCCCCTTTATCCCCCCCTCGGGGGAAACGAAAACGCGGTTTGCCGTTGCCGGATGAGTGGGAACCCGATGAGGCCTGCAAGGCTTTCGCGGTGGAGTTGGGGTTGGATGTCGACAAAACCCTAGAGCGTTTCCGGGACGAAGTTCGTGGGGCAATCGGCGCCAAGGCGAAAAGCGATGACTGGTCTGCCCGGTGGCGGAATTGGTGCAGGGGAAGCCCTGATCGCAGGGCGCGATCATCGGCGCGACGGGGTATCTGCGACCCGACGGACTACATCGGCCGCGACGAAGACAAGCAATGGCGGGCCCGGATGAAGGGCCAGCGGCCCGGGGAGCGAAACGGTATCTGGCAATGGGGCCCGCGGCCCGGTGAGGCCGGGTGTGAAGTGCCGCCGCACATTCTCCGAGAATTCGGATTCAAAGCCGCATCACACTGACCGGGGAGGGGGAAATGGCAAAATCATCGAACACACGCCGGCGGCGGACGCGCCGGGGCGGGAAGAGGGCGATGCAACAGACCGCGCAGGCTGTCCAGGGCGTGATTATCGGGCGGCCGACGTCTGACGCGGAATTCGCCGGCACAACCTACGTCGCCGCCGATCTTGCGAGGAATGTCCCGCTGCCGGAACGGGATACTGCCGTGACCTGGCCCCGCTTCGATGACGGCAGTTCGTGTGCAGTTGAATTTCGTGAACTGCCGGTGGAGGCTGAAGGTGGAAAGGTTGTGAGCCGCCGGATCGCAGTCCCGGTCCGCAGCGCGACTGTTGGGCGCCGAGGAGAGGCCTATCAGGCGAGCGTGCAGCCGGAGCGCTTCATTCCGGAGACGGTGGAGGCTCTTGCCTTACCGAACGTCTGGACCCGCGGAGATGTTTTGAACTGGCTTGCGCATGGTCTTGTGGTGATACAAGCGCTGCCATCCAGCCATATCTATCCAGCAGGCGCGCAGGCGCAGGCTCTGCCGATCGTCCGCGAGGCCACTGAATCTTATGGGTGGGCGGAGGCGCGGCCACGCTGGACGCCTGACATCACCGACATTGCCATGATGGAAATAACGCTTGGTTGGACTGGAAGGCTCCGCAACGAGCGTCACAGAAAAGCCCTGTTGATGTTCTGTTCCGGGATGTCATCGGCGGCGATTGCACGGGCTTTGAACTACAGTTATAGGGGCTACGGGAAGGTGCTCGCGATGGAAGCGGCAGACCTTTTGGCGATCGCGCTAAACGAGGAGCGGGGTTCAGCATCTTAGAGTCGGGGCCTACGGGTTCGCGAAAGCCCAATGGTGGCTTTCAACCCAAAGCGGTCGTTTAGACTGAGCGGGACTCGATCAGATAACCAAAATACGGGTCATCGGAGAAACAAAATGTTCTGGCCCATTGGTGGGATCGCGCTTTGACACCAGGCAGAAGTAGGGCCTGCGATTTTAGCAAGCATTTGACGTGTTGACCGCAGCCTATAGTCAAGTGCGTGCGATAGCGCTGCATCGCACCAAATACGACTAATTTGATAATGTGTTTCGCTAAAACACCCCCTCTGCTTCCCGTTGGCATAAGGAGCAATATAAGGGGAGCCTCACATGGAAAAACCTGTCGCCCAGCTTGACTGCATCCACATGCCGAGTGATCCGCCATCGGCCCTAGTCGAAACCCTGCAAAAAGAGGTCTTCTATAGAGACGATGTCGAGATCGGTCTCGGCCTATCATTCCACTGCTACAGGCAGATCTTCGAACATCTCCGATCACACGGAACGGTGCTAGAGTTTACGCAGTACGACGATTGATATTGCGCTTCATCAAGCAGCCTGTCCAAGACGGTCACGCCGAAGATGTTGGCATGGCTAGAACACCCCAGCCTTTCGTATGACTGGGGTGTTCTATGAATTGATTCCTGTCAGCTAAAACTGCCGATAGCAATTATTAATTGAAAACATATTTGTCCGTCGCAACGTCACTCGACCATCAAACTACCTGGCTTTCCATTATGACCGCCGCCGCCATGAGGGATGGTGGAATGCGCTCAATCTGTTAATGCACGCCATGTTAATACTTGGCACAACCTTAAGATGCACATGGATTCTCGAAAAGTATGGATAATTCGTATATATACTAATGATTTAGCGATCTCATTCGCTGGTATCCTTCCAGGATGAATGAACACAGATATTGATTTTCAATTATTGATACACACAAGTTTACCTATCATTATACGACATCGTAAATTAGGCGATAAATTCTCGCCTTAAAAAAATGGATTCCTGCAATGCGAAGGGGAATGGTTATGGTTGAATATATAAAATTTGGTCCGGTTATCGCGATACTGACAGCAGCAGTGACGCCCTCGCTATTGGGAATGTCGTATCAGTACTCAATCTTAAAGGAGTTCGGCGTGAGTATATTTAACTACACCGAGCCAACGGACTTTTTTATTTCAGCCGTCAATATATTTAATCTAAGATTGGAATATTTACAAAGTAATTTTACTAATATTGAGCGCTCGCCAATGTTTTACATTATTGTAGTATTTTTTTAACGGTGAATTTCGTGCTTTTTGCGATAAAATTAAACTGTACTGACAAAATTCTCCCCGAAAAATACTTCTATTATATAATCACCAATATTCTTATTTTGACGGTTCTATTTTTTTTGCACTTTTCTATTAATTTTTTACACTATAGATCGCAATTAAATGCATACATTATAGCAACTTCGACCAAAAATGTATATAATGTAGATAATTTCCGAGAATTAACTTGTGAATTCACTGTATATTTACTTGATTTTTCTGGTGACGGGGAAAAAATTGACAATCTAAGAATAATAACCAGCTTAAATTCAACAATATTTTTCTACAAAAGGGACGCCCCGAAGGCTAAACGCGTCGTAATCATTCGGAGACAATTGATTTCTTATCTATCCGGATGCTCACGTCCGGACGCATAGCCTAGGAACCAACTATGCAGAACCTGCCTCTGGACGACAGCAGTTAATAAGCAGCGGTGTCAGCGCCCTGACGCACGGCTGGAGAGCGATAAAACGCAGAGAAGCCAAAGCATGTGGCGGGAGGAGATCTATCAGTCCGAGTACTAGGACGCTACTGCTAGGACAACAAGGGTCCGATGCTGGATGCGATCGATGGGCGCCATGCGGTTGCCCATTCAGTGTAATGGTGACTGTCTCTCCGGAACGCTTGGCTCCCCTCATCCTGGCAACACTCGACCCAAAGCGGTCGCTCGAGCTTGTAACCTGAGCCTCGCAAACTCCTCCATTTTGAATAGAGACCGTCACCCGAGTGGAGACGAATTACATAAAGCGCAACCGGTTCAGTGAAGAGCAGATCAGGCCAAGGGGTCGCACGGGAGATTGACGGACTGATCTGACAGCGTGAAGCCCCTCAACTGACCATCGTCAGTCACAACGGCACGGAACTGACCAACATGGTGCCCCAGCGCTGGGCAAGCCGATGCAGAACGCCTTCGGAGATTGCCATCACATCAACAACAAGCCATCAATTGATGCCCGGACCCTACCAATAGCCGGAGGAAACTCGGAACTCAGGTCAATGAATTCGGATGACCCAATGTTTTATGCACACTCAGGCACGTCTGGCGACAAGAGTGACTGGCAGATTTTAAAGGATCATTTGGCCCAAGTTGCCGAAATAGCTGCAAGCATGGGAGCACCGCTTGGATTAGAAGAAGCGGCCCGTCTCGCCGGGCTGCTACATGATCTCGGCAAATATACACCTGAGTTCCAAAAGCGGCTGACCGGCGCGGATATCAGGGTCGATCACTCTACGGCCGGGGCTGCAATCCTGTTGGGGGATTTGGCTAACGGGCGCGACAAGGGGGTTGCGGAACTGGTCGCCTACTGTATCGCCGGTCACCATGCGGGCCTTCCGGACCGCCTGAACGAGACGGCGGCCTGCCTCAACCGCCGCGTCGAGAGTTTCGGCGCGGATCTCGACCCTGTCTGGAAATCAGAGCTCGCGATAGATGCGACCAGGTTGGTGCCGAATCTTACGAAAGGACCGGACCTGGAGGCGGTTGCGTTCCGTCTTTCGGTCGTGACGCGGATGATTTTTTCCTGCCTGGTGGATGCCGATTTCAAAGATACCGAGGCATTTTACGCAGCCTTAGAGGGTAGGCAGGTCGATCGAATGTGGCCTTCGCTACAGGAACTGCTGCCGAAATTCCTGCAATCGTTCGAGACCGATATGCAGAGCCGGAGCAGCAATGCGACCGCGCTCAACCGACTGCGTGCGGATATTCTCACACATGTTAGGGCAGGTGCTCAGAGGGAGCCGGGGCTGTTCACCCTGACCGTCCCTACCGGCGGCGGCAAAACGCTAGCGTCGTTGGCGTTCGCGCTAGATCACGCGCGGACTTATGGCCACACCAGGATCATCTATGCCATTCCGTTTACCTCGATCGTCGATCAAACGGCCGACATTTTCCGTAGCATCTTGGGTGACGATAATGTGCTGGAGCACCACTCGGCAATCGACGAGGAGCGGTTCGATCCCAAGGCGTACCACGAGAGCCGAGATAAGCTGAAACTGGCAATGGAGGATTGGGCGGCCCCAGTCGTCGTCACCACCAATGTGCAACTGTTCGAGAGCCTATTCGCCGCCCGGACCTCTCGGGCACGCAAGGTCCACAACATCGCGAACAGCGTTATCATTCTGGACGAGGCGCAGATGATCCCGCGGCCTCTGCTAAAACCCTGCATGCGCATGCTTGACGAACTGGCGCTGAACTTCGGCTGCACGATCGTGCTGTGCACCGCGACCCAGCCCGCGCTCGACCAACGCAAGCTTGAGGGCGGGCTGCCGCTGGAAGGGCGCGAACTGGCGCCGGATCCGAACAGGCTGAACGACAAGCTCAGGCGTACGCGGATCGTTCGTGCCGGACCGATGAGCAACGCGGCGCTGCTCACAGAACTCGAGGTTGCCTCGCGTGTGCTGGTGATCGTCAACAGCCGCAAGCATGCGTTAGAGCTTTTCCGCGAGGCGGAGGAGGCGGGGTTGCCGGGCGTGGTGCATCTGTCTACCCGGCAGTATGCCGCTCACCGGCGCCGGATACTTGCCGACGTGCGGGACCGGCTGGAGACCGAAAAGCCGTGTCGGCTGATCGCCACCAGCCTGATCGAAGCGGGGGTCGATGTCGATTTTCCTCGGGTCCTGCGAGCCGAGGCGGGGCTCGACGCGATCATCCAGGCGGCGGGCCGCTGCAATCGCGAGGGCAAGCGCCTTGTCGAGGAGAGCATCGTGTCGGTTTTCTCGACGCCCGACTATTCCTCGCCGGCCGAGATCCGAAGCCTTGTCGCCGACATGCAGCGCATGCTGACCCGGCACGAGGATCTGCTGTCGCTTGCCGCCATCAAGGACTATTTCGCCGAGGTTTACTGGCGGTTGGGCGAGCAACTGGACAGCAAGGGCATCTTGCAGAGGTTCATACTCGATCGGCGAGGCTTTACCGATTTCGCGTTCCGGTCTGCAGCCGATGATTTTTGCATGGTTGAAAGCGATATGGTGCCCGTGATCGTCGCCAACGAAGAGGCGCCGCAAAAATATGTAGGCGAACTAGAGTTTGGCGGCAAAACCTCTAGAAATATCGCACAAAAGTTGCAAAGTTATATCGTTCAAATGCCTTTAAATGCACGGGACCTTATGGTCCGGAACGGCCATGTCTCGTTCATCCGGCCAGATTTGAGAGGGGATCAGTTTGCGGTGTTGCACTCCAAGAGTTTGTATCGGGAAGAGGTTGGTTTGATTTGGGAAGATGCTGACTACCTGTCGATCGAGAGCATGATAATCTGATGGCCTACGGAGTTCGCTTAAAAGTTTGGGGTGATTACGCCTGCTTCACGCGACCGGAGATGAAGGTCGAGCGGGTGTCATACGACGTAATGACCCCGTCGGCGGCGCGCGGCATTCTCGAGGCGATACATTGGAAGCCGGCGATCCGTTGGGTTGTGGATGCGATCCATGTGCTGGAGCCGATCCGGTTCCAGTCGGTCCGCCGCAACGAGGTCGGAAGCAAGGCCCTGTCGGGCAAGATCAAGAGCGCCATGAAGCGCGGCGACCTCGGGCGGCTCCAGTTGCGAGTCGACGAGGATCGCCAGCAACGCGCCTCGACCGTTCTGGTCAAGCCCGCCTATGTGATCGAAGCGAATTTCATGCTGACGGAGAAGGCGGGTGAGGACGACAATGAGGGAAAGCATCTCGATACCTTCAACCGGCGGGCCGGGCGCGGTCAGTGCTTTCATCAGCCCTGCCTCGGCACCCGCGAGTTCGCCGCCCACTTCGAGCTGATTGCGCCCGATGCGGACTTGCCGGCATCGATCGACGAAAGCCGCGATCTGGGCTTCATGCTGTGGGATATCGATCATCACGCGAAGGATCGGCCCTCGCTGTTTTTCCGGGCCGCTCTTGAGAGTGGCGTGCTCAAAGTGCCTCGGCCAAATTCGCCGGAAATCCGTCGATGAGCATTCTCGCGTCCCTGGTGAAGGCTTACGAACGGATGCCCGATGCGCCGCCGATCGGATTCTCTCCGCAGCAAGTCGGCTTTTTGATCTCGCTGTACGAAGACGGTTCGGTCGCCCATGTGGTGGATTTGCGGGACGGGAAAGGCAGCAAGCTGCGCCCCCGGAGGATGTTGGTGCCGCAGCCGGTCAAGCGCGCATCGAACATTGCCGCCAACACGTTCTGGGACAAGA
Source organism: Nisaea nitritireducens (assembly GCF_014904795.1). GTDB lineage: Bacteria > Pseudomonadota > Alphaproteobacteria > Thalassobaculales > Thalassobaculaceae > Nisaea > Nisaea nitritireducens. Next base: position 194,429 of record NZ_JACZFS010000017.1, on the reverse strand, counting down.
CCGCCTATGTGTTGGGCGTGACGGCCGGAGATGGCAAGCGCACGGCCGCCGAGCACGCAGCCTTCGTGACACACCATGTCGACATGCTGAAGGAGACGACGGATCCGGGATTGCTGGCGCTGCGCCGGTTTCTGGAAAGCTGGAGGCCCGAGCACTTCACGCCGCCCGGTTGGCCGGGGGCCATGAAAGACCAGAATGTTGTGTTCGCCCTGGAAAGCGATCGGTTGCAGAATACCCGGCTACATGATCGGCCGGCGGCCAAGGTCCTATGGGAGAAGGTGTCAGCCGAGGGCGCCGGAGCCGCGCAGATTTGCCTGGTGAGCGGCAATCTTGCACCGGTGGCGAGGCTGCATCACTCGATCAAGGGGGTGTGGGGCGCGCAATCCTCCGGTGCCGCGCTGGTTTCCTTCAACCTCGACGCTTTCAGCTCCTACGGCCATGTACAGGGCGCTAATGCGCCCGTCTCCGATGCGGCGGTCTTTGCCTATACCTCCGCACTCAACCGCTTTCTGGAGCCTGACAGCGGTCACCGGGTGCAGATTGGCGATACGTCGACCGTATTCTGGGCGCACGCGCCAAGCACTGCAGCGGCGGAACTCGCCGAAAGCCTGGCCGCAGCTTATCTGGATCCGAAAATCGACAATGAAACGGACAATAAAACGTCTGATTCAACAGAAGCCTCAGCGGAGGCGACAAAGTCGATCGGCATCCAGTTGGAGCGTATCCGCAAGGGGGAACCCCTAAAGGAGGTCGAGCCGGAATTGGACGCGGATGTGCGTTTCCACATTCTTGGCTTGGCGCCCAATGCCGCAAGGCTGTCGGTCCGGTTTTATTTCGAGGGTCGCTTTGGCGTACTGACCCGGAACTATCAGCGGTTCGTCGAAGAGATGCGCATCGAGCCGCCGCCGCTCCACGCATACCCGCCTTTATGGCGGTACCTGTCCGAACTGGCGGTCCAAGGCAAACGCGAGAACGTGCCGCCCAATCTCGCCGGGGAATGGATGCGCTCTATTCTGTCGGGCAGCCGGTATCCACTGACGTTGTTGTCGAGCGTCCTCACACGCATCCGCGCCGACGGCGAAGTAAACGCGCTGCGGATCGGCATCCTGAAAGCAGTGCTCATTCGAAACTTCAAAAGGGAGGCTCCCGTGGCTCTCGACCCGGACAATACAAACAAAGGGTACCTGCTCGGCCGTCTGTTCGCGACTTATGAGCAGGTGCAGAGGGCGGCCCTAGGCTCCAAGGTCAACTCCACGATCAAGGACAAGTTCTACGGCTCCGCCTCGGCCCAGCCGCGGAAGGTGTTCGCGATGCTCGAGAGCGGCTCGGCCAATCACCTGTCCAAGCTCGGCAAGCAATCGCGCGGTTTCAAGGTCAATCTGGAAAAGCAGATCGGCGAGATCATGGACCGGATGGCGCCGGATCAGGATCCGTTTCCGGCTTCGCTACCTTCCGAAGATCAGGCCCTGTTCGGCCTCGGCTATTACCACCAGCGCAACGAATTCTTCAAGAAAACGGCCGAAACCGCCGACAACCGGGAGATTGCTGAATGAGCCCCCTTGCCAATCGCTACGACTTCGCCCTGATCTTCGAGGTGACCAACGGCAATCCGAACGGTGATCCCGACGCCGGGAATCTGCCGCGGCTCGATCCGGAGACCAACAAAGGGCAGGTCTCCGATGTCAGCCTCAAGCGCAAGATCCGGAATTACGTCGAGCTGGCCCGAGCCGGCGAGGAGGGCTTCCATATCTACGTGCAGGACGGTGCGATCCTCAACGATCAGCACCGCAAGGCCTATCGCGCGCTGCGACCCGACGATCCGAAGGTGGACAAGGACGCCAAGCTTAACCCGAAGGACGATGCAGAGGCGATCAAGCTCCGCGATTTCATGTGCCTGAACTTCTTCGACGTACGGACCTTCGGCGCCGTCATGTCGACCGGCGTCAATTGCGGTCAGGTCAGGGGGCCGGTGCAGATCACCTTTGCGACCTCGGTCGAGCCGATCATGCCGCTGGAAATCACGATCACCAGGATGGCTGCTACCAACGAGGCGGAAAAGAAGCAGAAGGCCGAAGGTGAGGACGGCGACGGCCGCACCGATAACCGCACCATGGGCCGCAAGCATATCGTGCCCTATGGGCTTTATGTCGCGCACGGTTTCATTTCGTCAAAGTTCTCGGAGCGGACGGGCTTCTCTCAGGCGGATCTCGACCTCCTTTGGGAAGCGCTGTGCAACATGTTCGAGCATGACCGCTCGGCGGCGCGCGGGGAAATGGCGACCCGCAAGCTGATCGTCTTCAAGCATGAGAATGCGCTCGGCAATGCGCCGGCCCATGTGCTTTTCGACCGCGTCAAGATCGGCCGCAATGTCGATGGCGCATTCCGCGCGATAGATGACAAGGGGATCGGCAACGAGCCGCCGGCTCGGAAATTTTCCGATTATGTGGTCGAGGTCGACGAGAGCGGGCTGAAGGACATCGGCGTCGAAGTCCACTATCCCGGCGGGTTGTAGGCTCCGGAGGGGTGTGGAAGATGGTATCGGCCGCTGCGGGGACGCAGAAGGGAGCGGGCGAGCCCATTCCCCTCTCCGCCCTGCAACATGCGGTTTACTGCCTGCGTCAGGCGGCGCTCATCCATCTGGAGCGGCTTTGGGCGGAAAACCGGTTCACAGCGGAGGGGCAGGTTCTGCATGCCGTGGCGGACAAGGGCGGTAGCCGCAAGGCCGCCGGCCTGCGTCGGGTCATGGCTTTGCCGCTGTCGTGCCGGCGGCTCAACATTTCCGGCATCGCCGATGTCGTTGAGTTCCATCCGGACGCGGACGGTCGCGAGGTGCCCTATCCGATCGAGTACAAGCGGGGCAAGCCGAAGCGGCACCGGGCCGACGAGGTGCAGCTCTGCGCCCAGGCCTTCTGTCTCGAGGAGATGACCGGCATACCGGTGCCGGAGGGAGCGTTGTTCTACGCCGGAACGAAACGGCGGGTCGTCGTTCCGGTCGATGACGATTTGCGCGGGCTAACCGAGGAGACGATCGCGGCGTTCGCGGAGATTCTCGACCTCGGCCGGACGCCGCCGCCGACCTTGAAGCGCGAGCGTTGTCGGGCCTGTTCGCTCGAGGAACTCTGCCGTCCGGATATCGTGGCCAAACCGGCGAAGGCTTGGCGGGACCGCATGGTCGACAAGCTTCCGTCCTAGGAGGCGCGCGTCGTGAAGAAATTGCTCAACACCGTCTACATTACCACCGAGGGTGCTGCGTTGCGCAAGGACGGCGAGAACCTGGTGGCCGACGTTGACGGTGAGGAGCGGGCACGTGTGCCGTTCCACATGCTGGCCTCGATTGTCGTGTTCGGCGGCATCTACGTCTCACCTGCCTTGATGGCGGCGACTTCGGCCGCGGGCATCACGCTGGTTCTGCTCGACCGTCAAGGCCGCTTTCAGTCGCGTATCGAGGGGCCGGTGACCGGCAACGTGCTGCTGCGCCGGGCTCAGTACAAAGCATCGGACGCGCCTATCGAGATCGTCCGGTCCATTGTCATCGGCAAGGTGATGAACCAGCGCTCGGTGCTGATGCGCTCGCTACGGGATTACGGCGACGAATATGCGCCAAACGACAGTCTGTCGATCGTCAAGGTGACCGAACGGCTGGCGCGGATCATCCGCCGGGTGAAACTGTCCGACGATACGACCGACATGTTGCGGGGCTCGGAAGGGGAGGCGGCCGGTCTCTATTTTTCGGTTTTTGATCATCTGATCCGCTCGCCGGATCCGGAGCTTTGCTGGACCGGCCGGTCGCGGCGCCCGCCGCTCGATCCGGTCAATGCCCTGTTGTCGTTTCTCTATACCCTGCTGACCCATGATTGCCGATCGGCCTGCGAGAGCGTCGGGCTTGACCCGGCGGTCGGGTTCCTGCATCGCGAACGCCCGGGGCGGCCCTCGCTGGCCCTGGACCTGATGGAGGAAATGCGCCCGGTGATGGCCGATCGGCTTGCCCTGTCGCTGCTCAATCGGCGGCAACTGCGGGCCGGGGATTTCGAGATCCGCGATGGTGGTGCAGTGATGATGTCGGATGAGGCTCGAAAGACCGTGCTGACCGCCTGGCAGGAACGCAAGAAGGAGGAACGGTTACATCCGTTTCTCGAGGAACGGGCGCCGCTCGGTTTGGTGGCGTATCTGCAAGCACAGATGCTGGCGCGCCATCTGCGTGGTGACCTGGATGCGTACCCCCCTTGGCTCTGGAAATAGGCGTCCTTGTTCTGAAAATGGGATTTTCGCGATGCTCGTGCTGGTGACCTACGATGTGCGTACCTCGGAGGAGGACGGCCCCAGGCGTCTTCGCGCCGTCGCGAAAGCGTGTCGCGATTATGGCCAGCGGGTACAATATTCCGTATTCGAGATTGAGGTCGACCCGGCACTGTGGACAAGGTTGAAGGCTCGGCTTGAAGCCGTAATCGACCCTGAATTCGATAGCCTGCGTTATTATTATCTCGGCGCCAACTGGCAGCGTAAGGTCGAGCATGTCGGCGCAAAGCCCACAATCGATCTCGGCGGCACGCTGATCGTTTGACCACTCTACTCTGTTGGCGGCGCATGGGAAGATCGGTGCGAACCTCAAGCGTGCCGCAGAATGCCGACGGGTTCGCACCAAACCTCAGTTATTTGAAATTGTGAGATTTTTTTCCAAGGTCGCCCTCGGGGCCGTCTCCACGACCGCATAGGCAGTGTCGCCGTGAAGAGTTCGCGGATATGACCGACTTTGCGCATGTCGCACAATAAGTTACACGACATGCGGTCGCCCCCTTCGCGGGGGCGTGGATAGAAACACTGCGCCGCCGTCAGTCGGTGTGTTATTGGGTGTGTCGCCCCCTTCGCGGGGGCGTGGATAGAAACATGAACGAAGGCATTCACCTAGGTACGGATAGCTGTCGCCCCCTTCGCGGGGGCGTGGATAGAAACACCGATTACACGGGTGCGCTCGACCGGCGCATGAACGTCGCCCCCTTCGCGGGGGCGTGGATAGAAACTGATACTCCGGCGCTGTGAAGGCCTCAACGTCCGGTCGCCCCCTTCGCGGGGGCGTGGATAGAAACCAAGGCAAGTAGCCAGAACGTATCTCAAGAAACAGTCGCCCCCTTCGCGGGGGCGTGGATAGAAACAAGGCATCCTACGGACACCCAGGCGAGAACTTCGTCGCCCCCTTCGCGGGGGCGTGGATAGAAACGCGCACGAGGGGCTCGACTTCGACGCGCAAGGATCGTCGCCCCCTTCGCGGGGGCGTGGATAGAAACCGTAATGACCTGCATTCAGGCCGACCCTACGCATGTCGCCCTCTTCGCGGGGGCGTGGATAGAAACCGGGTATTCGAGCACGAACCCGTACCTGCCAAAGAGTCGCCCCCTTCGCGGGGGCGTGGATAGAAACGCTATAAGGCAGGGCACGCAAACAACGCCTCTGATGTCGCCCCCTTCGCGGGGGCGTGGATAGAAACAGGTAGATGAAGCGGTCCTGATAACCCTGCCGGAAGTCGCCCCCTTCGCGGGGGCGTGGATAGAAACTACTACGGCCGGTGGCATGCCCTCGGCGGCCTCGTCGCCCCCTTCGCGGGGGCGTGGATAGAAACCAGCGCGTCGAGATCCAAGCCCTCGATGGCCTCGTCGCCCCCTTCGCGGGGGCGTGGATAGAAACTACCTAGTGGACGGCGGCACCGACACGCGAGACAGGTCGCCCCCTTCGCGGGGGCGTGGATAGAAACGGCCACCACAGACCGCCAAAACCGCCGCCGTCTTGTCGCCCCCTTCGCGGGGCGTGGATAGAAACGTCTGAGCAGTGCCCACAAGCGGAAGCTTCGAAAAACGATGACCGTCCGCTTCCCACCTTGCAGAGCCAGATGGCCCATTGGCTGGCAGCGACCCGGAGGGACCAATTGAGGTGATAATGCGCCTAGTTGCTATGGAGAGGAGTGAAGATCCGCCTTCGGACTCCTCTCGCGAGCGCTCAGCGGGTGAGCACCACTACCGCGCCTTGAAGTTTCTCGCGGATTATCTCCGAGCCGGAATATACCTTCTCATCAATGGAAGTTTCGCTAAGCAGCTGCGATGCGCGATTTAGCTGGAAAACGAGCGCCACCTTCTCAGGCTGTGTCAGTGCCTTCGAGCGAATTTCCACAAAAGCGGGGATTTCGCCAATCACTTCAATCGCATAGTGCCGATGGCTCTGATCCGCGATCATGTCCGTCACAGTATGGATGGAGGATAGAATCTCTTCGAAACCTTCGACGAGGTCGCTCTGACTTTCAATTTCCTGCAATAGGTAGATGCTCAACGCTTGGGTATCGAGTTGAAAAGTCTTGAATCCGTCGAGTTTTCTCGCCCGCTCGTAACCGGCACGGAGAAACATCCGCGCCTTGGGCAAATCGCCCGATGATTTCATGAAGAGTGCGTACTGAAGCCAGAACAGCGGCTCGTCGTTGATCGCCGTATCGTTCGACAGGCGAACAAAGTGCCGATCAAGCGCTTCATCTGATGCAGCCTGGAACTTCAGGAAGCGTTGCAACGTTGAGAACTTCATCAACTCTCCGGCCAAGCGGCGGTGCGCTCGATCCGTCCGCCTCCGCGTTGAGGCAGTTGAGATTTGGTAGCAGCCGTCCAAGACATCGTTGGGAGGGAAGATGCGCTGAATCAGAAACTCAGATAGCAGTGCTGAGCGCATTTCGACCCGGTCATCGTGAACGTCCAGAATATCGTTCGCGATACCCCTCGCGCCTCGCAGTTCGATATAAATATCACGTCCGGCGAGTTCTTGGAGATAGTCGTCGCTCATTTCGACGCCCGTCCATTTAATCAGTGCCGCGAACACTAAAATCTGTTTAATGCTAGAGGGAATAGCGACAACTACGTCGTGTATTTTCTCTCTAATCTCCGAATGATTATAGAGCTGCGTAACGATGTCGCGAATTTCTCGCGCTGACCGAACGACTTCCTCGAGATCATCAACCTGAGCTCCGGCCCGACGAAGTATTTTGAGGAGCTGCTCGCGATCGCTATCGCCGAAACTGTTGAGATTTACGCGCTTGATCGCCTGTGGCAGCCGTTGGACGATCTCGTGATACCGGACCTCCTGCTGGCCGGTTCTCACGGTGACTACAAACCTTGCCGCCGGGGCGCCGGCGGCAACGCGCTCGATGTTTTCGATTGCCGCATCATAGTCATCGAAAATCACAAGAACGCGATTATGCGTAGCGACAACTTCGAGATCCTGCGCCAGATTCCGTCCTGCACGCCGCCAGAGCAGGCAGGTATAGCCCTTTGTTGTGGCCTTCGCTGCAAGAATCGAAGCGAAAATAGTTTTCCCGTTACCGAGCTTGGAGTGGACTAAAACTGTTCTCGCGTCCTTGAGATATTCAAGGGTGTCTTCTATCAGTTCGCTTCGAGGTGCGACGTAACTGGAATCGCTGCGCGTGTTAAAAAAGCGACTTTGGCTGAACGTCCCAAAACTGACGAGGTTGATGATTTCAACCGGTGTCGGATCGGCTAGAGTTTTAGAGTCTAGGCCTGGACGCAGATATTTGAAAGACTGCAACGCATTCAAACTCTGCGGGCGCTCAGGCTTCGGGAGCGTCTTGGAAAGTTCGGCAAATTTTTCAAACCCTACCGGAACGATCTCTCCATAATCTGAGGCACGCCTAACAAAACTGGGCTTCGGACCTTCGCGGGTCACGAAATACGTCCGTTTAACGGACTCCTCGCCAGCGGTCATCAAGCCGGTGATGTGGTGATCACTAAGGCTGAAACCCATGAAGTAACACGCTTCGAACGTTCGTCGATCGTGCTTGAATTCGTCAAACCATTTCGGAAACTGATGCGCAATGGCATCATAGGAGCGGCTGTTGAGGATCAACTGATCGGCGGCATTTTCCTCGCGAGCTTTACGAATTGACCCGTGGAGGTGAACAGCAAATGCTGGAGGCAAATTGCGCTGGCGTGGTTCGTCGAACGTGAAGATGGGGAAATTCGGTCCTTTGACCAAATTCACTATGTCGTCGTAGTTCGTTGTATATATCCGCGCCCATGGGAGCGACACGATGTTGCGCTGGTAATCCAGTGCCTTCGATATCGTAAATGTTTCATACAAGAGCTCGTAGAGGCTTAAATCAGACCTACTCAGAAATTCATCTGCCGCCGATTTGAGATCCAAATCGTTGGGATCTTCATCGAGTGCTTCTGCCAGTCGCGCTAAGAGGGGATGGCCGGCCGGAACTGGGCTTCCAGCGATGCTCGTTGCGTTGGCCGAAAATCCAGAACCCAAGAATAGGATTGAATTCGCAGGATCAAGTACTTCGATCGGCATATCACCCTCCACCCAACATAGTATGACGCATAGATAACTCTTGCAGGCAAAATCAAAGGTCGGCGCGGGCTACCTAAAAAGTGTCGGTTCGATGCTCGCCGGTACTCAGTGTCCCGAAAGTTGTAGCGACGGCACTGTCCTGCGACAATCTTTTGGTGTAGCAGACACACAGCCCTCTCCAGCTCCTCGCCGTCCAATGCGAGCCAAGCGGATGTAAGTCGGCGGCATATCTTTGCTACGCCTTCACACTGCCGTTTTCGAAGTACGCGCCACAAGTTTGAGAGGCGACTTTCGGCGCAATGCCGCCTTGGTCGAGACTGGTGCCAACGACCGCTCCCCACCCTTCAGAGCCAGACGGTGGGCGCTTCTTGTCACTTTTCAATCGTTATCTGCGACTACTCGTACACAAACTGACACAGGTAAATGATCGCTATATATTCTCCGAAACTTGTCGAAGTTCCCGTCTGGGATCAGACTGCGCCACACTTTCGCTTGTTTATACGGTAGCTCTTCGCCGACCAGCCCGTTGCCGTGTCCAGATTTCGTTGTAGCAATTATATAATCAATAGGGCTTCCATAGTTTAGTGGAACACCCGCGAGCCTAGTAGCCGAGTAAGCACCTTTCTTTGCGAGAACGCGCCAGTTTCCTCGATTAAAGTCTTTGAAAAATCTCTCTCGGTACTGGTCGAAGGCATTTGCGTTGAGGTCTCCAGCCAGGATGATGTCATCTTCATCCTTCGGCAGCAGGCGATCCCGACCTCGTAGGGCTCGAAGCTCGCCGCGGAGTCTCTTCATCGCCGCGTCGTGATTCTTAGTTTTCCTTTGACCTGATGCGAGGTGCAAACCGACGACAACGAGATCGTTCATTCTGTTGCCGTTTTTGAGAAAGACAAATCGCCCGGCCAATGGGTCTCGATTGAATATGTCGGCACCACCCACTTTGCTCTCTTTGATGTAGATTTCTTTGAGGGCCAATGGTTTTACGTACCGAGTGTTCCATAGCAAAGCCACACGCTGGCTGCCACCGCGCCCACCTTTTAAGCCGATAAAGTATTTCCACTCGGTTCCGAGACGTTTTGTTAGCTCGTCGAGCTCTTTAGAGGTTCGTTTGTTCCGGACTCCGTTGATCTCGTTCAAGATGAGAAGACGGGCCTGAATTTTGTTTTGGATTGCGTCAGCGATTGCGTTTCGCTGGGCAGGTGTGCGTGCCTCGTAAGATGGTCCACCATCCGTGTTCTCAGGAAAACCCCTCGATTTACCGAAGCCAAAATGCTCCAGGTTCCAACTTGCCACATTATAGCAGTCCTCTGCCAATGCTGGACTAGCAATGTAACTGGCGGCGCCAACGGCGGCTATGACAACAAAACGCACAAATGGGTGGCTCAACATCGCCTATATCCTTTATGTTGATCGTCTGTAGGTCGGCCTCTCAATTAAATCTCATCGGCTATCGGGTTCTCTGTACTCGGCGTAACTCATAGCGATGGTGGTGTATGCATTCGAGCCGGTGGCTATTTACCAAGGTGCTCTTTGATAAGCGCCAGGGCCTCTTTCAGGCCTTCGCCTCGTCCTATTTCTTCCGCGCGAAGCCTGAAGCCTCTCGCGATAGTGAGCTTTTTCTCCTCGTTGGCCGCATCTGTAATTCTCTCGTGGATAGCTGCTAGTAATCGATCAACCTGATCCGTATTCATTCATATTCCCCCAAAAATCCGGATCCATGATGCGCAGTTTAATTTTGTATCATGAACTCGTGCAAAATCATTTTACAAGCTATGGGGGCATGGCAATATTATGCGGCTCTCATGAAGAGTTCGACATTTTTTGGGGGCTTTGAGCCCGGATCCCGCTTTTAACAAAATTCTGAGGGCTGATCGCAGTGAGGGAGCCCGAGCGAAGTTGAGATCCTTGAGATCGTCTATCAGCATGTGGTGCCCCTCATTTCCCTAGCCTTGGCAGTTAGGATGGAACAGTTCGTCGGTATCGATATTTCGCGTGATAATCTGGACGTGGCGGTCTGGCCTGAATCCGAATTTCAAAGATTTGCTAATTCAAGCGATGGCATCGAGGAGCTGGTTGCCAAGCTCCTCGAACTTAACCCGACCCTTGTTGTCTATGAACCGATGGGCCCAATGGGGCGGCGCGTCGTCGCAGCGATGTCAGCTGCCGGGATACCTTCGGCTGGAATCAATCCCTGGCGAATACGTAGCTTCGCCAGGGCGATGAGTCGGCGGAGTAAAACCGACCGTCTGGATGCCATCACGATTGCGGAATTCGCAGGAACGATGAGGCCCACCGCAACGGAAGCCCCGAACAAACAGGAACTCGAGCTGCATGACTTAGTGGGGCGCCGACGGCAAATGTCAGAGATGAACCGCGATGAAAAAATCCGCAAGGCGCATGCCGGCTCGGAAGAGGCGGAACTCTCGATCGACCTGCATCTTGAATGGATAGGGAAGGAGATTGCGCGGATCGATACTCTTATCGACAATGCCATTGAACAGCGTCTCGATTGGAGCCAGAAGCGCGCGTTGCTCATGACTTTTAAAGGCATCGGACCTGTTGTCTCGGCTGTACTGGTCGCGGACTTGCCCGAGCTTGGCCTTTTAGGCCGCGGTCAGATTGCTTCGCTTGTGGGACTTGCGCCAATGCCATGGGAGAGTGGTTTGGCTGTAGGGAGGCGACGCATAAAGGGTGGACGCAAGCGTGTTAGGAACGCGCTTTTCATATGCTCTATGTCGGCCGTCGCACGTAATTCGAAGATGCGTGAGTATTTCAAACGGTTGAGAGAAAAAGGGAAGCCACCCAAAGTTGCCCGTGTCGCAGTTATGCGCAAAATATTGATTATTCTCAATTCAATGATGCGGGATGGCCAAGCGTGGGATCCGGGTAGATAAGCTCACCTTTGAAAGGTGGCGGCGGGGCAAACAAGTAAGGACGCCTTTATTGAGGCATTTCGGATGAGGTGCTCCCGCCGCCTTTGGTGCTTCCTAATTTTGCCTGCTAGAAAAGTTGTGGAGCTTCTAGCTCATTTTATGGCGCTAGCTTCATAGGCAGCGACTTAAGATCATCGTTTTCTGCAATAAGAGCCAGAGGCATTCTGGATGCTCAAAACAGCAAAGCGCTCGGACAAGTAAACGGGTATGGCTGGGCTGTGTTTCGGGGGCGCTCTAATCGTCATTGTTTTAGGCGATTGAAATGCCTGTCATCGTCGACCTCGCGTGGCCTTAACGGCCTCTATGATTGTCGGTAAAAGACAGTCATCCCTAGACAATTGATGCAGCTGCTGTGAGCGTTGAGAACGTGGGGCGGTTTTTTAAAAAATTGACCATGGGTAGTATCCTTTCTCGCGAAAAACTCCTGTTGGCCTGAGGCAAATGGTTTTCGCCTTATCTCCATTGTCGTATAATGATAGGTAGCGGCGTATGTATCAATAAATGAAAATTGAGCGCCAAACCTCATCGGGTTTTGTGATCTGATGTGAGGCAAGAATTATGAATTTCTGAAATAAAACACATATTATTCTTAATGCTATCGCGAAGTGCGCTGATTCTATGGTCGCAATAAATTGCCATCGAAACAGCGCAGCCTTGCGCTTGAGTAGGCTCTCCCAGCATCACGAGACGAAGCGCGCTGGCGAAGGAAGAAATGCCGATTTTTAGACAGCCGACTGAAGCAGCGGCGAAAATGTTAATTCGATTAAAACATGAGCGCCGCTGCTTTAGATGCCTGGAATTAGCTCATAGGCAATCCCAACTTATTGCGTGACTTTGATGTTTCAGCCATATCGGCTAGTTCAGCGCTGCCGTTCTTGGGAATGGTGCCGATCAATTCTTCGGGTTTTGTATATTCTAAAACCATTCCATGTGACCGCAGGTGCTCGTAGATCCGCCGGTAGCAATGAAATGAAAGGCCTAGTCCGATCTCGACGTCGTCATTGTAGAAAACATCTCTTTGCAAAGTTTCGACTAGATTGGACGGCGGTTCGCTCGGCATACGGATGTAGTCAATTTGGGCCATAGGTTTCACCATTTGAGACTCCCCTTCGATAGCTCATTGAAGCAATGGACAGCGGAGGGCGATTTTTGAATTTGAGGAGACTTTCCAGCCCGTAGAATGGCGCTCCGGTGAAAAAGAGACGGACACGCAATGCCCTATTTCTGGCAAGCAGCAGATGGGGGACTCATTTGTCTTCTCGTTGATCTTGTAAAGAGAGAGCAGACCAACAGCCATGTTTCAGATTTGTCTGCTGTACCACAAGAAATGACCGACAAGCTCTCGAAGAGGCGAAGGCATCATGAACCTGAAGTTTTTAAGGAACAGAAAGAACGCGACCAACTGAAACTGTTTGATTAATGGGGGTGAGTCCTGGTCAGCGAAGAAAATAGGAAGGCTCCGCATTTCGTACTATACATTTGGGCCAAATCTATACATAGTATGTGTCATTGTTGAACAATCGTGTTTGAAGCCCGCCGGTTTATCCCGTGCGGGTTTTTTAGTGCTGTTTTCTCCACGGTGGCGTCTTGGGAAAGATGGCCGTCATAGCAAGAGTGCTGATTGGGCTATCTGGTCAGCTGCGAGTTGTGAAATCCTTGTGACAGTGAGGCGAAATGAAGCGTCCAGGCTCTCTTCGTCTTGCCGCACCAGATAGGCACCGCCGCAAGCGCTACGATAAGCGCCGACGCGGGAGCGAGGCGCGGTCCTGGTATAAGACGGCTCGGTGGAGGCGGATGCGCGCAGCACAATTGAACAGCGAGCCGCTGTGTCTGTTCTGCTTGAATGAGGGCCGCACGACGGCAGCCAATATCTGCGATCACGTAAAACCGCATCGGGGCGACGAGAACCTGTTTTTCGATGCGTCGAATCTTCAATCGCTCTGCAAAACGCACCACGACGGCGCGAAACAGCGGATTGAGCGCTCAGGGTCTGCGTGAATGCGTGAATTAGTGCCAAACTGGCCCCAAAAGCCCCAAGGGTAGGGGGCGTCTGATCCATCCGGGCATGGTCTCGGGGACCGGCGTGGGGGTCAAATTTTTGCGCGTGCAAATTAAAATTTCCGACTGAATTAAAATTTCGGTGCGGAATTAAAATTTCTGAACGAATTAAAATTTCTGGCTCGATCGTAGTTTCTGGAGACTGGTTGTCATGGCACAACGCGGACGCAAGACCACACCTCCGAGCGAGAAACGCCGGCGCGGTACTGCGCAGCCATCACGTGATATTGCTGTCGTGCTCGATGTGGCGAATTCGGACTCTACCGGAGAGAAGGTCCAAATTCCTGACGGCATTCCAACCTCCGCTGAGATCATCTGGAAAGACTACGCGCCGGCCGCTGAGAGAATGGGGACACTGAAACCATGCGATGCCATGAGTTTCGGCCAATGGTGCGTGATGACCGCGCATTTACAGGCGGCCTGGTCCATTCGGGGTGAAAACGGTGAGGACGGAAGCGTTCCCATACCATCCTCTTACATTCAGCAGTGGCGGACGCTTGGCGAAATGTTCGGGCTTGTTGGATTGAAGTCGCGCGTTGTTTCTGGCGGTAAGCCAGCGGGAGACGAGTGCGGGGGTGCTCAGTCATCCGCCAATCCCTTCGCGCGCAACGGTAAGCGATAGTTACCAACTCATTTGATGGCTGACGAGAAGCGGGACTATGTCGCGATTGCAAACGCATTCGCGCATGAAGCGGCGCGCGATCGCAGCGGCAAGAAGCACTGCAAATTCGTTCGGCAGGCTGCGAAGCGACACCTGGACGATCTGAAAAAAAAGCGCTGGCCGTATGAGTTCGATGAATGGCACGCGGTCGATGTCTGCGATTTCATCGAAAAGTTGCCGCACATTCAGGGTGTCTGGGAGACGGCAACGATCCAGCTTGAGCCAGCACAGGTTTTCATCCTGTGCGTTGTGTTTGGCTGGCGGGAGAAGAAGACCGGGCTGCGGCGCTTCAAGAGTGTCTATATCGAGATGGCGAGGAAGGGAGCCAAATCGACGCTGACTGCAGGCGTTGCGCTGTACTGCCTGTGCTGTGAGGACGAGCCCGGCCCGGAAATCATCATCGGGGCGACCACGGGCGCGCAGGCCAAGAAGGTTTTCGGCCCGGCCAAGAAGATGGTGGAGCGGACGCCGGCGCTGCAGGAACACTTTGCGGTCAAGGCCTGGGCCAATTCGATCAGTTGCGGTGCGAATGACGGCATTGTGCAGCCGATCAACTCGAAGAGTTCGACGCAGGATGGCTGGAACCCGCATGTCGGAATCCTGGACGAGCTGCACGCACACAAGGATCGCGGGCTTTTCGATGTTATCAAGTCGGCTTTCGGAGCGCGGGAACAACCGCTGCTCTGGATCATTACGACGGCTGGCTACAACACGGCGGGTGTCTGTTACGAGCAACGCCAGTATGTGACCAAAGTGCTCGAGGGCATCCTCGAGGCGGACCATTATTTCGGGATCATCTTCACCCTCGATGAGGGCGATGATCCTTACGACGAGACGAAGTGGATCAAGGCGAACCCCATGATCGGGGTGACGCCTAAACTCTCGACCATGCGCGACTACGCCCGGGACGCTATGGCGTCGCCGGCATCGGAAGGGGAGTTCAAGACCAAGCGGCTGAACATGTGGCTGAACGCCGCATCGGCCTGGTTGAACATGACCGCCTGGAAGAAATGCGCGGATACGGATCTGGACTGGTCTGACTTCGAAGGGCTCGAGTGTTTCATTGGCGGCGACCTTGCCGACAAGGATGACATAACGGCGATCCTTCTTTCCGCGATCACGCCCGATGACTGCCTGCTTATCAAGCCGGTGTTTTATCTGCCGGAAGCGGTTCTGGAAGATGCCGAAAATTCGCAGGGGACCGGGATCGCGCCTTATCGGGCGTGGCGTGATCAGGGTTTCCTGAACCTGACGCCAGGTGACTGGGTCGACCATGACGTTATCGAGCAGCAAATCGTGGAGTGGATCGAAACCTTTTCGGTTCGGCACGTGACGTTTGACCAGTTCGCCGCGGCGCAGGCCATGGCGTCTCGTCTGAACCGGGAGATGGCATCGCCTGACAACCCGATTGCGTCGATCCTGCACAAGTCAGCGCCGAATGTGACGGATCCGGCAAAGGATCTGGAGCGGCGGGTAAAGGCCAGAATACCGAAGTCCCGTCTGATCCATGACGGCAACCCGATTATGACCTGGATGGCATCAAACGCAGTGGTCACGCGCCACGTGAATGGTTCGATCATTCCGAAGAAAGAGTCGCCTATGTCGCCAAATAAGATCGACGGCATTGATGCGATTGTGAATGCCATTGCTCCGGTCATACAGGGCGAAATCGAGGACAGCGTGTCTGTCTATGAGGATCGCGGAATTAGGTCGATATAGGAGTTCGGATGTCTGTTGCAGATCGTCTGCGATCGCTGTTTCGGCCGGTCGAGAAATCCAGTCTGGGAACGCTCCAGAACCCCACAGAACCATTCCTCGAATTGGTGGGCGGCAGGAGAACGCCATCGGGCGAGCGGGTAACAGACAGCACGGCTATGTGTGTGTCTGCGGTCTATGCCTGTGTACGGGTGATCGCTGAAGATGTCGGCAAACTGCCGTTGAATTTGTGGCGCCGGCGGAAGGACGGGGGCCGGGATCCTGCAACGGATCATCCGCTGTATGGGATACTGAAGCGCCCGAACCAGCATATGACGATGCAGTCATTCAACATGGCCCAGGCAGCGGCGCTTGGGTTTCGCGGCAATGCTATTTCGGTGATTTTGCGGGACCAATATGGCCGCCCGACCGGACTTTGGCCGGTCCATCCCGGATCGGTCACGCTCTACGAGGCAACGGATGGGAGCTTGTTCTATTCGATAGCGCGGTCGGGCACGCTGGAAACGGCGATGCTCGGAAGCAAGCCGATGATGGTTCCGGCCTATGACGTCATGCACGTCAAGGGCTTGACCTTCGACGGGATGGTAGGGCTGTCGCCGCTGGCCCAAATGCGCGCCACCATTGGCAACGCAATCGCCGGGGAGAAATTGAGCGGCTACATGATGGCGAACGGTGCGTCTCCGTCTGGAGTCCTGGTGCATCCTAAACAGCTATCCGACCCAGCGGCGCGGCGCCTTGAGAAATCATGGGCGGAACGTCAGTCGGGCCTGGAGAACGCAGGCAAGACGCCAGTGCTCGAGGAGGGCATGGAGTGGAAAGCTGTTGGCATGAGCAGTGTCGACGCGCAGTTCCTGGAACAACGGAAGTTCAGCATTGAGGAAATAGCCCGGGCGTTCCGTGTTCCATTGAGCATGATTGGCATGCTGGACCGGATGACGAACAACAACGCCTCGGAATCAACGCGGTCCTACTATGACCAGAGTCTAATGCCGGTTCTGGAGGCGTTCGAGGCTGAATACAGCCGAGCCTTCGATCTTCCAGAAGATCACTTTGTAGAATTTGAGGTGAGCCGTTTGCTGCGGGCCAATTTCAAGGCGCGACAGGAAGGTAATCGGATGCAGGTCATGGGCGGTTCGATGACGCCGAATGAGTGGCGTCTCGAGGAGGGCCGCAACCCGACGCCAGGCGGCGACGTCTATGCCCGGCCGCTCAATACGGCCTTTGTTGATGCAGAAGGCAATCACGTCATGACGACGCCTGCAGGCGGCAAGGATCCGGTTGTAAACGATGACGACGAGCCCGCGGGGAACGCGGAGGAAGGTGCGGAAAATGTCGATCAGTCGTGAATATGTTGGCGGTATAGCCAAGGCCGTTGGTGAGCGGCAGGTGCGGGTTGTGGTCTCCACGTCTTCGCTGGATCGTGACGGCGATATCATCGAGGTCAAAGGTATCGATCTGGCGGCCTACCGGCTGAACCCGATTGTCCTGAATCAGCATCGCCGCGCCGAACCGATTGCGCGCTGTACTGATATCCGCATCAAGGGGGACACGATCGAGGCCACGGTGCAGTTCCCGGACGAAGGGGTGTCCCCCAAAAGCGACGAGGTCTACGGGCTGATCAAGGCGGAAATTCTGAACGCGGTTTCGATCGGCATCATTCCGCTCGAATGGTCGAACATGGATGACAAGGAACCCTGGCGCGGCAAGCGTTACAACAAATCCGAGATGATCGAATTCAGCGTTGTTTCTGTTCCCGCCAACTCCGAAGCGCTGATTGTGGAGCGCGGCCAGTTGTCGTCGGTCGATCAGTTGGCGTTGGCGCTCAAGAATATCGCACTGATGACGGAAAAACGGGAAACGGCGCCGGTTGCCCCAGTGCCCGCCCCCCCGGCGGAGCCGGAGAACGACGAATCCGATGCGGATGAGCAGGTGCCGGACGCGGCTGCGATCAAGGCCGCGACACAAGCCCGCATGCGCCGGGCCGCGGCGAAGGTGAAGTCCGCTCTCTGATCCTGACAATCGAGTCCCCTCCGGATGGCGGAGGGCAACCAAGCCGCCTTTTCAGGCGGCTTTTTTTAATGGCGTTGAAAGGAGATTTCCAATGCCGACCATTCTTGAACTCCGCCAGGCTCTGGCTGATGCGGAAGAAAAACTGAAGGGTCTCGGTGAGACGCTGGTTAAAGCGGCCGCTGAAGCCGAATCCGATAAGGACGAAGACCATGTTGCCGCGAATGAAGCTTTCGATGAGCAAAAGAAAGCCGTCGATGACTTGAAAGGCAAAATCGCCCGGATGGAAGACGCAGAGCGGAAATCCGCCGAAACTGCCGTCGTTCGCGCAGTTCCGGAAGGCACCGTTGCGAAGGCGCCCGTGCAGATCCGGACGGATGCCGACAACGAAGCAATCAAGGCCGCGCCGGTCCGCCGACTTCTTTCCGACATGATGGTGAAGCATCACGGGGCCGGGTTTGATCCGGAAGCCTGGCTCGAGCGCAGTTATGGCGAAACCGCCGCCGCTGTGGTGAAGGCGGGACAGCAGCTGACCGACTACAGTACCGGCGGCGCTGTGGTCATGCCGGATTTTGCGGGCACGATCATTTCGGGCCTCGAGAATATGACAGTCGTCCGCCGGATGAACCCGCAGGTTCTGAACGTACCGGGCACGCTTATCCTTCCGACTGAGGTGGATTCCCCGAACGGCGGTTGGACCGGAGAGAATGATGCTGTCGAGCCGGGTCAGTTCAAATTCGGCGATATCCGTCTGGATCCGAAGCGCCTGCCGATCGAAGCGGTCATTTCTCGGAAACTCCTGAACGCGGCGAACTCCAGTCAGTCGGCGGTCCGCAATCTTGAGGGATATGTGGTACGGCGTCTCCGTGAAAAGACAGCCGTCAACGAGGATGCCGGTTTCCTGCGTGGTGCTGGAACGGAGCATGTCCCGCTCGGTATTCGGCGCCAGATCATCGAAGCGCACGTCAAGGTTATGACGGGGGCAACCCCGGCTGAAATCGAAGCCGACCTTCGCAGTCTGGTCACGATGCTCGAAGTCGCGAACATCATGATTACGGATGGGCACTGGGTCATGGCCCCGCGCACGCGCGGTTTTCTGGCGGACCTTCGGGATGCAAACGGAAACAAGATTTATCCGAGCATCGACGCGAAGAACACGCTGCTCGGATACCCGATCCAGCGGACCAACCAGATTCCGACCAACCTGGGCGGCGGCGCGGAAACCGAAATCATGTTCGGCAATGGCCCGTCGGCGATCATCGCCAATGGCAGCGATGCGGAAGTGCGGCTGTCGACTGAGGGCTCATACCAGTCCGGCGGTAATCATCATTCGCTGAATCAGCGGAACGAAATGATGATCCACATGGAGATGGAGGGCGACATCAAGCTTGAGCGCCCCACGGCCTTTTCGGTGCTGACTGGCGTCACTTACTAGGGCTTGCCCTTGCGCAACGGACCGACCGGGTCCGTTGCTCCCCCTCAAATCTTCTGAATATGGAGAACAGAAATGCATGCAAGCATGAACAATGCGGGCGCGCTCATTGCTGGCCGTTTCGGCCTTGCCGGGCTTGCGGTCGTTGCCGGCGGTGCTGGTGACAATGTCGAGGCGAACGGTGCTTTCATCGACCGCCGTGGTTACAACAGCCTGAAAGTGCTGGTGCCCTACACGGCGACGTTGGGCGATGCGGATACACTTTCCCTGGCCGCGAACGTGCAGAGCGCTGCGGATGCCGCCGGAACCGGTGCAACGGATTACGGCGAGGCTCTGGCGTCGGCGGTGCAAGCAACAGGCGGCGGCGGCGGTTCGACCGAAACCGGCGTGCTCGAGCTGGACTACGATCTGAGCGGCTGTGGGCCGTTCGTCCGAGTTCAGGTCATTCCGGATCTGTCGGCGGCCAACACGGACACGGCTGATCTTGCCGCGGTCTATGTCCTGGCGGGCGCGACCGATAACCCGGTGTCTTCTTCACCGGTCTGAGCTTTCCTGATCCTGACAGTTGAGAGAGGAGGCGGGGCATATGCCCCGCCTGTTATTCCATGGAAAACGTTCTTGTGAAATTCGTCCGGTCCATGACGCCTTACATGGCCGGTGAGACGGCGGGGTTTTCTCCTGCAAAAGCCAAATCCATCTGCGACAAGGGTTATGCGGTTCTGGTCGAGTCAGCCGGCGCTGAAGCGAACAAGCCTGATCAGGACAAGCCCGATCAGAAAGCGGCTGATGACGATGGTGCGGCCACAAACGAGGGCGCCGAAGGTGGTGAAGGTGATGCCGCCAAAGTCAGCGAAGCCGAGAAATCCGGCGACGATGATGCAGCCCAGAACGAGGGTGCTTCCAAGCCGGCCGCCCGTAAACCGACCCAGCGCAAGGCCGGTAAATAATGGCTCTCGTCCGGACAGAAGAGCCGTCGGGTGATGTCGTTGCTGCGACTGACCTCTATGCGCATTTGCGCGTGGACCTGATCGGCGGGGCGACTGCGCCGGACGACGCCAATGACATTGCGGCACTCCAGGACTCGGCGGTTGGATATCTGGACGGTGCCAGCGGGATCCTGAACCGTGCTCTGCTGACCCAGAAATGGGAACTGCGCCTCGATCGGTTCGGGCCCTGTATTGAAATTCCCCTGCCGCCGCTGCAAAGCGTGGATGAGATCAGATATATCGACACGGCCGGCGCGGAACAGACGTTGCCGCCGGTTGACTACAGGGTGATTGAGAATGGAGAGATGCCGGCGGAAGTTGTTCCGGCATATGGCGCGTCATGGCCTTCAGTATTGAGCACCCTGCAGGCGGTCACGGTTGTTTTCACATGCGGGTATGGCGACGCAGCGGATATTCCCGCGCCAATCAAGCAGGCGATTAAGTTGATGGTCGGTGAGTGGTATTCGAAGCGCGAAGCGACGGTTGGCCAGCCGGTCAATGAACTTCCGCTCGGTGTTGGTGCATTGCTCGCAAGTTTTCGCGTCGGATAGGGCCCATGCAGCGGATCGCGGCCGGAGACCTGACGTCCCGGATTATCATTGAGCAGAAGGCGCAAACGCCGCGTGCCACGGGGCCGGGTTACACGGAGTCATGGACTGAATGGGGTCGGCTCGCCGCCAAGGTGCATCCGGCATCGGGCCAGGAGCGCTTCGAAGCGGACCAGGTTCAGGATCGGGCGCTTTACCGTTTCACGGTCCGCCGCCGCACCGATTTGACGGCAGACATGCGGATACGCTGGAACGACGAGATTTACAACATTCGATTCATCGGCCTGACGGCCCGGACGGAGCAGTTCATGACGATCGATGCAGAGCGCGGGGAGTTGGACTGATGTCCCGCCGGAGCGGGCTGCGCAATGTCACCAAGCTCCGCCGCAAGTTGAGGCGCATGCCCGACGAGATAGAGAAATATGTGAAGCCTGCGGTGGTCGCGGTGGCGACGGCAACGGCGGTCGATGCGGCTTCGATCGTCCGCAAGAACTATGGAGACCTGGCTGCGTCGATTGAGCCGAACTTTTCGCGTGACGGGTTGTCCGCTCTTGTGGGGCCAGGCGCGAAGGGGGTGAAAGCTGAACGGCGCGTCGGGCGTGCGCGGGCACGAGGCAAGCAACTGAACCTCTCCGGAGCAAATCAGGATCTGTTGTTTCAGGCGCACAAGGGCGCGTGGATTGAGTTTGGAACAAAGGGCTCCCCGAGCAAGGGAATTGCGCCGCATCCGGCCTATCCGTTCATGGCGCCGGCCTGGGACATGAACCGATCATTCGGAATTGCATTGGTTCGTGACGCAATCGACGCGGCGCTGGCGAGCATCACAAAGGGCTGACGATGGCAGAACCTTCTCTGGCGGTCTGGGACGCGGTCTATGGGCTGCTGAAGGCCGGGCTGGCCTGTGATGTCTATGACGCGGTCCCGGAAGGCGCTGCGCTGCCCTACGTGGTGATGAACAGGCTTGATGCGTCAGACGCTGACAGTCACCGCACGCGACGGGACGAGTATTTCCTCTACCTGTCGGTCTGGTCGAGTGCGGCGGGGCAGTTCGAGGTTCTTGACCTGGTAGGTCAGATCGACGCGGCGGTTCACGCAACACGGCCGCAATTGGCGACGGGCCGGGCGGTCAGTTGCCGCGTGACTCGTAAAAACGCCGTCTCGGAACCGGACGGCCGGACATATCAAGGACAGGTGACAATCCGATGCATAGCGGAACACTGAAACTGACGGCCCTTGTTGCCGGGCTTAGGTGCGGCGGCAAGGCGATTCCTCTCGGCGGGGGGTTCCAGGCTCCGGCCGAGGTTGCGAAAACACTGATCGCTCGCGGGCATGCGAAAGATGCAAGCGATGCGGAAACGCCGGTGCCTGCGGCGCGGCGGGCTAGGCCTGGCGGAAAACGGGAGCCGACCCTCAAGGATCCTGAACCGGATAATGGAACCGACGAAGAATAAGGGCCGCATAAGCGGTCCTTTTCATTTCCGGCATCGCGCCGGCGCCCCGGGAGGCCCTTGGGCAAGGCCATATCAATAAAGGAGAGACCCGATGGCCCAACAAACGGCAGCGGGAAGTGGATTCGAGATCGGCACGACGCTCGCGGCGGACAATCAGGCCGGTTTCGAGGCTGATACCTTCGCGGAGATGGGTGAAATCACCAATATCGGCGATTTCGGCAAGGAGTATCAGATTATCGAGACCAAAGCGCTGAAGCAGCGCCGGGTTCGGAAGATCAAAGGGTCATATGACAACGGCACGCTTGAGCTGGAGCTTTATCTGGACCCAGACGATGCAGGTCAGACTGCAGCGCTGGCGGCGCTGGATACGGACGACAACTACAACTTCAAAATCACGCTGAACGATGCGCCTACAGCCGGGGCGGCACCGACTCCGACGACGTACTATTTCCGCGGCCTGGTCACGACCTTTCGGACGAGTGTGTCCGATGTGGACAGTGCCGTTACCGCCCGCTGTGTCGTCGCTATCAATTCAGAAATCCTCAAGGTTCCGGCGGCGACGGGCGACTGATCCTGGCCGGGATGGGCGGCCGGGCGTTTGTCAGGGTGGTCGGTCGCCCGCTTTCCATTTCGCTCCCTGGCATCCTGACAATTGGAGACCTGACATGACCGGACTGAAACCGGAAATCGTGATTATTGATATTGGCCAAGAGAAGTTCGAGCTGACTCCGTGCACCGGAGCGCTGATCGGCATCAGTCAGACACTTGAAGGTCCGCTTGGGGCGCTGCGGCGGCTGCAGGGCATGGATGTTCTGGCAGTGAGTAATGTTATTGCGGCTGGTGCTGAACTCGACAGTGCGGCGGCTAAAGATCTGCCGGATAAGATTTTTGAATCCGGGCAACTGGAGCAGATTTGCGCGGATGCTGTCCGTTTCTGCCTTCTGCTGATGAATGCCGGTAAAGCGCGGACCCCTGCTGATAAGTCACCGTCGAAAGCGGGAAACGAGAAAAAGCAGGTTCATTAGTCACGCTCGATGAATACGCCGAAAGGCTCTACAAGTTCGCGACGGGGTGGCTCGGATGGTCTGACCGGGATGCGATGCGAACGCCTTGGTGTCGCATCGAGTTGGCCATGGACGGCAAGTGCGACTTCATCATCAAGACCAATCCTCTAGGGTCGAAAAGCAAGGGCGGCAAAGATAAGCCGCCCCCGCAGTTCGATCCGCAGTGTCTATCCAAGGAAAATCGCGACAACGTCGCGAACCGTCTCCGGGCCGTGCTCGGTGGCTAAGAACCATGAAGCCCTGACCATTTCCGGTCGGGGCTTTTTCATTTGAGGTATCCGTGTGGCTCAATCGCTCGAAGACCTGCTGATCCAGATCGACGCATCGACGGAAAATCTCCGCCGCGAGTTAAAGCGCGCTGACGAATCTGTTTCTGGTTTCAGTCGCACGACGGAGCGGGCTGTGGATCAGATAGAGCGCGAGTTGGCCAAGACGGGCCGCGCGTTTTCATCTCTCCAGCAGAACATCGATCGAGCAAACAAGATCGGAAACGAGCATGCGGCCAACACCCAACGGCAAGCCCAGAACATTGCGGCCTACGGCGCCGAAATGGATCGGCTCCGAGCCAAGCACAATCCGCTTTTCGCGGCGCAACAGCAGTATAAGGCGCAATTAGATGAGCTGAGCCGCGCTCTGAAGGTCGGAGCGCTTAACCAGGGCGAGTACGGCGCGGCATTGGCGAGAACCAAGGCACAGTTTGCGGACCAAATCCGCAACATGAATGCCGTGAGGGCGGCGAGCAGGATATCGAGCGCAGCGATCGCCAAGGGCTCAAAAGCATATCAGCAATACGGGGCGGTTGCGCAGCAGGCCGGATACCAAATTGGCGATTTCGCGGTGCAGGTGGCGAGCGGTCAGAGTGCTGTTGTCGCATTCACGCAACAGGCCAGCCAGCTGCTCGGCTTCTTTGGGCCGGTGGGAGCCGTTGCCGGAGCGGCAGCTGCGATTTTGGGCGGGATATACCTCGCGTTTGGGCGAACCTCGGAGGAGGCCAAAAAAGCGGATCGCGCTATTCAGGATCTAGCGAAAACGCTTGCCGACTATCGAGTGGAGGTACAGAAGGCCACCTCGCTTGGTCAGGATTTCGATGATGATCTCGGCGGGGTTCCCGATCGCCTGAAGTCGCAATATCAGCGAACGCTCGAAACCACTCTGGATATTGAATCTAAGAACCTCCGAGATCTCAATGAGCAACTGGATGATCTTCAGAAGAGGCGTGGCGAGTTTGAAGCGACCCGGCGGGGTGAACGGGGCCCCAGCTCCACGATTGATGAGGGCGCATACAAGCAGACAAAGGCGGACATAGAAGAGGTCACAAAACAAATCGACGCGGCTATCGACAGATCCGAGTCGATGCAGGCTCAACTCAATACACTAAGCACTCTCCGCTTCGAAGACCCAGGGTTTGAGGAGGTAACTGGATACTCTTCCAATCTTGCAGCGCAACTGGCTGCCGCGACCGATCGCCTTGAAGCGCTCCGCTCCGGCGGACTAGAGGGGGCGGCTGCGTTCGATATGTTGGCCAAGGCGGAAGGCATCGCGGAGCGGCAGGCTGAGGCCTACAACGACGCCAACGAAGACGCCATAAATTCTGGACAACTCAAGAAGAAAACCGCTGATGACTATCTTCTGACGGCTAAGATTCTGGTCAATGTCGAGAAAGCAGCGGCGGACTTAACAGAAAACCTAACCAACTCTGACAAAGAGCATGCGGCCGCAATCGAGGCCAAAACCAAGGCTATCGACAAGGAATTCGCGGCTTATGAGAAGCTGCTTGATCATACCGCAGAGGTGAGAGATGGCGCCGAACGCGACATCGCCAACACCCTGGAGATGGCGGCAGCGTACACCTCCGGATCGGAGGCCGCGCGGGTTCTAGCCAAAGAGCACGAACTACTGGCGAAGAACACGAACCTTTCCGCTGAAGAGATCCGCGATCTGGCGGAGCGCACCGTTGACGCTGAAGATCGCATGGATCAAATGCGCGCTTCCTCAGTGTACCTATCCGACACGCTGAGCAACTCCTTTGACGGTATCGGTAACGCGATTACAGAGGCGTTTGCAAAGGGCGAAATTGCGGCGTTGGACATGGGCAGCGTTTGGAAGGCCGTTGTGTCCGAGATGGTCCAGAGCGGGATAGCCCTTTCGGCGCTTAATCCGGCCAAAAACGCTGTTTTCGGGACAAACCTCCCGACGCTCACTACCGTTTTCGGTGGCTCTAGCGGCGCCAGTGGATTTCAGCTTCCCTCGTTTGGCCTCGGTGGAATTGGCAACAGCATCGTCACGTCATCGTTTGGCGAGGCTATCGGGCTGTCTGCTTTCGATATCGGTGTAGGGGATCTGGTGCCGACTGGCTTGGGGAACGCATTCACGGGCGGTCTGGGCGCTGCTCCTTATGGCATCATCGGCTCGCTTCTCGGTCAGTTCCTCGGTCTTGGCTCCGGGAACGCCATTCTTGATACTGGCCTTGGCGCCGCCGGGTCGTTCCTTGGTGGCGCGGCCGGGTCTGCGTTTATCGGGGGCGCGGCTGGCGGTCCCATCGGCGCGATCCTCGGCGCGTTCGCTGCGTCGGCTCTAGGGTCTCTTTTCGAAGACAAGGATTACCCATTCGCCAAAGGCGACGTGAACCTGTCCGGCGGCGGATTGTCATTTACGACCGATAGTCTCGATGATGGCGACGAGCAGGGCGCTGCACAGCTTACGCAGGCCGTAGTCGCCGGCCTGCAGGGCTTCCTCACCAGTTCCGGTGGAACGCTGACCGGTGACCTGAACCGCATTGCAACAATTGGTTACGCCTCGGGCCGGTCCGATGCGTTGGGGCACGGCTTCTTCGCCGGAGGGGCCGGCGACTTCGCAACCGGCGCGGACTTCACGAACCTGGAAGACAGTGGCCTCGCGGTGGCGTTGTCGATCCGCCAGGGCATCCTGAAGGCGATCGATGAAGGCACGCTGGAAGGCGTGTCGCAAGAGTTTATGGACGCGGTTTCAACCGGTATCCGGAATTCCGCTACAGACAATGCCGAGCAGCTCGCAGCCGATATCGACTTCAGCGTTTTCTATGGACAAATCGTCGCCGGGATCGAAGATCCCCTGACTGCTGTTGAGCAGACGTTTCAGGGCATTGCGGATCAGGCCGAGGCGGCGAGCACGCAGGCCGAGCGCTTGGGGCTGGCCCTTGAGCCCGTAGTTGATCATTTCGCAGAACTCACTACCGAAGCCGTCCGTGCCGTCGAAAATGACCTTGAGCGTCAGATCCGGAGCCTGAGTGGGCAGGGCTACCTGAACACGCTGGAAGACATTGTTGCCGCGTATGATTTCAACTCCAAGTCCGCTGCAGCCGCCGGCATCGGAACGGACAAGATTGACCGGCTGTTTAGCCTGCAGGTGTCGAACGCGCTGTCTGGTGTGGATGGTGTCGATCATGGGCTTGTCGCAGATGTTTTCGCGCAGGCTGGCGTAAACCTGCCTGCAGCGGCGCTTTACGAGGCCCAATATCGTGCCACGCTTGATCAGATTGAGGCCCTTGAGGCCAATACAGACGCGACGGATGATGTTTCCCGGCGCTTTTTGGCCATTGCCGATAGCCGCCTGACTGATGAACGCTTTTCGCCGCTCGATCCGCGCGCCCGCCTCGACGCTGCACGAGCAGAGTTTGACAGGCTGTTGGGGCTGGCGACGGACGGCACGGACGATCCGGAAACGCGGGATGCGCTACAGCGCATCGAAGCTGCCGACGCCGCGTTTCTGGAAGCGAGTATCGCCTATTATGGAAAAGCCGGCGGTTACTGGGGCGATTTCAATTACAGCCAGGACGCGCTGCGGCAGATCGCTAATGACAATTTCTCCGTAGCGGATCGCCAGCTCTCAGAGCTGCAGCAGGCGAACACGCACCTTGAACACCTGGCGGCCATTATTGAGAACCTCGGCGGTACTGTCCCCGGTGGAGGCGCCGCCGCCGCGGCAGGTGCCTCTGCGGGCGGTGCGGCGGTAGCCGCATCGACTGGTGGCGGCTCTGTATCTGGCAATGTGGTGACGTTGCCGTCTGGCGTTACTGACACTGCCCCGAACCTCGTCTCGCGCGCAGCGGCGTATATCGAACGATATCCCGATCTTTTGGCGGCATTTGGGGCGAATAATTATGGCGCCGCGTGGCAGCATTGGGAACGACACGGCAAGGAAGAAGGTCGGACCTTCCACACCGGCGGGTATCCTTACCCCGGTGAAATGTTCCGCGCGCTTCCGGACGAAATTCTGGTTCAGGCGCCGGCAGCCGGGCAAATGCGCGTGCTCGACCCGAAACAGTCGGAGGACTACCGAAGCAAGTCCGAGATTGTCACCGGCCTGAAGGTGATGGAGGCGGGGCTCAACAACCTGGCTTTACTTGTCGAGCAACTTATTCAGCGCAATGCCGCCGGCCAGCGAGCAATCGCGGTGGCCGTCGAGAAAGGTTCGGACGCGCAGGAGATCCTCGCAGCACATGCAGAGCGGGCGGTCGGATGATTTACCGAATGGAAGTGGACGCGTGGTCTGATGCTCTTGGGGCTGTAGTCCGCCGGTATTACTCCACGCATGCCGATACGACTGGACCGTTTGACACGCCGGCGTTCACAACGTTCGAGGGCCGGATAATCAATCCGGGCAATTTCTCGTGGAGCCTGTATGGCCCGGGCTCATTACTCGGCCCGTCGAGGGCTAGTGGCGGCATAGCCGAACTGAATAATGCGGACGGTGGGCTAACTGGCCTGTTTGATGCCGTCGATGGGCGGCGTTTCGTTCTCTACCGATCAGAGGACCGCAACGCTACCTATCCCGACGATTGGCAGCTTGTACTTAATTGGACAATGGAGCGCCGCGAGAGGCCGCCGGGTCTCATACGGCTCATCATCCGTGATCGGCTGTCCGAAGTCCTGAAACGGCCGCTCACAAAACAAGAATATGATGGCTCGAATATACTGCCGGACGGTGTCGAAGGCGGGCCAGAGGATCTCGAGGGCAAGAAGAAGCCAGTCTGCTACGGTCTTTGTCGGGGTGTCACTGCGATCGATGTGAACAGATCGAAATACACGCGTCAGGTGGCGACTGCCAATGCCGGGCCGCAAACCTTCGAAATATTTGATGTCTCTACCCAAGGGGCGGTGATCACGCCGGGAACGAGCCATGCAAGCCTAGTCGCGCTTCAGGACGCCACTGTCGCGGGCGAAGAGGTGGATTCATATGATGGCGAGGTCAGTGACGGGGCTTATTTCAGAACAGGATCAGCCGTCAAAAATGTGACCGTTGATGTCGCCGAGGGCGCGACAGATGCGGACCGAACAGCGGCTCAGATCATCAAGCGGGTGGCGCTTGGTCCTGGTGAACTCACCGAGTCAGATCTAGACGATGACAGTTTTACGGCACTCGACGGCGAATTCCCGCACATATGCGGGATCTGGATAGGCACGAAAGAGGCCACTGTCGGGGATGTAATTATCCCGATTGCTAAGAGTGGCGGCATTTACTTCCTTCCGGGACGGGACGGTATCTTCCGTGTGGGCCGCATAAAAGAGCCGACAGGCATCGCTGACGGTGAACTGACAATCCCCGAGGCTCTGGCGACGAAAACGCCGATCAAAATTTTTGACGACGTTGATGCCAATCTCAAGCTACCGCCACGGCGCGTGGGCGTTCAATACAAGCGAAACTATACCGTTCTGGACACTTCGGTCATTGCCGACTCGATTGAGGAAGACGACGACAAGTTAGCATTTTTACTCAATGAGTTGCGCAGCGTTTCGGTGTCCGATGAAAGCCGATTGACCAGAAACCCGAGCGCCCCCGAACTAATTGTTGAGACCTATCTCGATAGCAGGGCCGCAGCGCTGGCCGAAGCGGCCCGCTGGCAGGACCTTATCAGCCCCGGCACAGCCACGCTGCAGATTGATCTGCACATTGATCATTATCCGACCGTAACCAAAGACGGTGTGACGCGGCTGGCGGGTCCGAATGACGTGCTCTGCGTCACTTATCCGGGTGAGGGTCTCGAAGATGGTGTGAATCTGGTTCTAAAGGGCGCTGAAGAGGATCACCGCAGAAAAACAGCAAAACTTGAGTTCCGGGGCAAGATATGACGCTGGAAAACTGCTTCATGGCGTGGCCGAACTACTTGTTGCCGGACACTAATTTCGCGACGGTCTCGGTCTCCGGTGGTGATTGGATATCGCAGCAGCCGCTGGATAACATTCTCAATCCGCGCCTTTCGAAGCCAGCCATATCCGCAAATGTGACGAACGCCGCGACCAGGTTCTGGGTTGATCTTGGGGAGCATCGAAATATGAAGGTGCTCTCTATCCCATGGATCCGGGGGTGGACCAGTGCCAACGTGATCTCGGGATATCTTGATCTCACCGTTCGTGCGCGGGTGTTTGAAGAGGCGAGTGAGTCTTCTGATGTGATCTACGATTCAGGCCTCGTTGAACAGCATCCGGTGATCTACAACCGGTCGGAGCTTCGATCCACCCACCCGTCATTCATGACCGGTAAGATCACGCCGGAAGCGGCTGCCAAGTATGGCTGGAAACAGCCTTGGTGGCACTGGATCAATGAAGAGGTTCTCGGGCGGCATATACTGTTCGAGATCGATGCATCGGCCTCGGATCTGGCGCATCTCCAGGTGCCCTTTTTGTCTGTTTCGCCCGGCTTTCAGCCAAAAATCAATATGCTGTACGGCGCCAAGACGGGGCTCGTAGATCTGTCACGTGTCTCAAAGAACGATGCCGGCATTGCTTACAGCAAAAATGGGCCGCGCCTGCGGACCTGGTCTTTCATGCTTTACATGGAAGAGGACGAGGCATTCATCAATCTATACGAGATGATGCGTGAGCTTGGAATCGATATCCCGTTTTTCTTCGGATTCAGTCCGTTCGAGACGGTTCATAAGCAGCGTCGTGCCGGATTTTTCCGAATGAACATATTGGGTGAAGTGGAGTTCACCGACTTCGGTATGACGAAAGTGCCAGTTGAATTCGAGGAGGTTCTTGACTGATGGCTATGCCTGTCGACACCAAATATTACTCGCACCCGGACTGGCCCAAAGATGTAGCCGGCACAAATGGTTTTCGCTGGTCACAAGAAACTGTGCTGGTGGGTGAACTGCAGGTCTCCCCGGCAAATGCGGTGACTGCGTCCTACTTTCTCATGGCCCGCGATGAAGCGGACAAGGCGCTTGCCTTTGCGTCGGCGGTCAGCGGCGACGGAAACTCTTGGCGCGTTGTGTTTTCGGACGACACGGCCGACGAAGATCCCGGGCCCGGCGCCGTCCGCGCGAACAGTGCCATCGTCGCGGAAATCACGGAACTCTATGTTGATCGTCTCGGCGTGGATGGCAAAGACTTCTCCGGAACCATTGCTCTCTTCAATGGTTCTACGTCGACCGTGAAGGGCCGCATTTCGCTGGTCAACATGATCGACTTTTCGAATTGGTTCCGCGCCGATGTCATCGCG
This sequence comes from Nisaea nitritireducens, assembly GCF_014904795.1. GTDB lineage: Bacteria > Pseudomonadota > Alphaproteobacteria > Thalassobaculales > Thalassobaculaceae > Nisaea > Nisaea nitritireducens. The sequence continues at coordinate 163,754 of NZ_JACZFS010000017.1, read as the reverse complement.
GTCACAGAGAATGACGGCTACTTCACGATCAGCATCCGGAACCCCTCGGCGTCCGGCACCACCCTGCCGTTCGTGGCCGCGGATGATCTGACGCTTGGTTTCACCCGCACTGGCGATCGGGGCGACCCGGGCACGTCGCTGTCTTTCGCCTGGAGCGCCGAGAACGGCGGCGGCGATCCGGGCGCGGGTTCGGGAGCCGCGAACCACGCCGACCTGTCGCTTGCGACAGAGATCTATGTGTCCGATCTGGACGCGCTTGGCGTCGATATTTCTGCGGAGATCGTCGCACTCGATGCCATCACGCACTCGCCAAAGGCGACCGTTGTTCTGCGGAGCAAGGCCACTCCTTCGACATCGCGCCGCTATTACCTGACGGGCGTCACAGCGGGCGACGGCTTCATGACGCTGGCGGTCGTCCCTTTGTCCGGCGCCGGCGTACTCGCCGCCGATGAGGAGTTCTACCTGTCATACAGCCGGAGCGGCAATAACGGCGGCACCGGTCCGGCCGGCAACATCGGCAACCTCACTGAGCAGGCGGAAATAACCGAACTGGCCAACGCGGATTGGCTCGTTGTGCACTCCGCCAGTGCCGGAGGGACACGAAGAATTTCAGCGGCGAACGCCCGCGAGACGCTCGCACAGCACGAAGAAGACCAGTTTCTTATGGAGGCGATCCGATGACGCTCGTACATTCATCAACATACAAGGCCGACATTTCCCCCGATGCGCTCGAAACGATTTACACGGCAACGTCTCCGAGCGGAAGCGCCATCCAGAATGTCTTGGTCAGCCACGTTGGCGACCCCTCGCGCGTCGATGATAGCCCCGGAACAGGGGCTCATCTGCCCTTGGGGACGAGTTTGATCTATGGTGACAGCTCGGACGTCGCGCAGACTTATTACATCAATGATGAGCGCAGCCTGACGATCTTCGGCGAGCCGGACTCGCGAGACGGCTACTGCGTTTACATGCAGGTCTGTCAGTGGGACGCGGCAAAGGGCCGGAACCGCTCTGGCCCGCCGTATCTCCTCTATCGGCACTCGGAGCAGACATACTCTCAGCGCTTCGCGTTCCTGACAGACGACAAGTTCGTCACGAAGGATACGGAGCACAACAACTTCGTCTCATTCCGCATCAACCCGGACTTGTCGATCTCTCCGATTGGCAAAAACGCCGGGGCCGTGACGAGTATCACGTTGGCCTCGATCGCAAGGATCGATGACGATAACGCGCTGGCGCTCTATTACGATAGCGAGTGGAAGCTCGCGCAGCTCGCGGTTCCGGACAGCGGTGGGATCACCATGTCTGCCGACGCAACGACGGCAACCGTGACATTCCCGGGCAACGGCAGTTTTAGCGACCTCGTCCGCGCTCGGAACGACACGGTTGAGTTCGTCCTGATGGGGTATGGAGACGCGACGAATAAGCGCGTTTCTGCTTTCTCATTCGATACCGGCACAAATACGGCTACCCAGACCGGCACGCAGTTGGTGACGGCCGGCTCCGGCGGTGACAGTGAGCAGACTATCATGCGCAAGGTGCGTGCCGACGATGCCTATGGTGTTGTCATCGGGCGCTGCACGGGCGCGGAAACTCAATTGCCGTATGCGGTGGTTGTCTTTCGAGACAATACACTCACCGACACAAATTCGGCGACGATCGGCACAACTTCGAACTACATCAGCAATGCCAGTAAGATGCAGGTCGACCGCAATACGTTCGCGCTCGTCAGTTCAAACTCGTCCGGCTATGCGTATGTGACGTTTTCTATCGATAACACGTCCGGCGCGATCACACTTTCTATGCCGTCGGATTCCGGAATGACCCGGCGATGGCTGTTTGGCACCGCGAAACAGGTCCATCACTTTTGCCGGGGCACGGGAACTTATACTTACCCGGTCCGGAATGTCGGGGACCAAATCACGACGCTGCCAATCGTCGCCAATTCAGTTAACGCGCCGGGGTTTTTCGGGACGCGCCCGAATGCGGCGTTCTGGCACGACAAGCTGAACCTCTGGGTGACGATTGACGGCGGATATTACCTGAAATTCTTCAATGCCGACGGCGACCCTGTTGGGCTGCAATATCTCGGCAGTACGTATGAATCAATTTGCCAGGGCAACAGCGGCAATACGGTCGCCGCTGTAACCGGCAGCGTCTCCGGCTATACCGCTTATAGCGGGCAGACTTTCAAGGTGATGGATGGACTGAGAACAGTCGGTTTCAACGGGTCAACGCCGACCGATGTCACGACCGACAGTATATCCATGAGTAGCGGGCTTCGCATCAAGGGGCTCGCACCGGTCAGCGGCATGCATTACGCCTATGTGGGGTGGTACTATTCATCCGGCTATTATCCGCGCTACGGCGTACTGGAGGTTGGCAGTGCTGTAAAATGGTCCCAGGACGTCGGCGGCGGCGCCGTGAGCGGGTCGGCGCTTAGGGGTGAGTGTTACTGGATCGGCTGCGACGCAGAGCGCAATATCTATGCAAGCCTGCCGTATGTGACAGAACGAATCCGACTGATCAAAGACTCTGTGAATGCCGATGGTTCGCAGGGTGGGGACACCGTGCTGTCAACTACGCCGACCCTTCCCGGCCATGCAATGTTGGGCGCCTTCAGTCAGTGGGGCCCGCACCAGTTCATCGGCGTTCACCATGACCTCATCATCGTCTCAAACGGTACTGACGCTGCCGACGAGAAAGGCAACTGGTCCCGCGACAACATGGATCGCTGCAAGGCTTGGTGCAGCGACACAGCCGCGGTCATTGCCATGGTGGCGACCAATGACGGCGCATACCGCTACGATGCGTACTTGATGCACGATTATTCGGTCATCGTCAGCGCCACGGACATCGCCGCTTTCGCGACAACCGATAATCCGGATGCGAACGCCTATGGCACGCGCACGACATTTACGCTCCGCGCCGACGACGCCTCATGGCTGAAAGAGGTGTGGGGTGCCACAGATACAACCGTCGATCTTTACATGACCTGCGAGGGCGGCACCGTGGATTTTCCCCTCGTCCGGGAGCGGGAATTTGTCATGAGAGAGACGGATGAGCTGCCGTGTCGATTGACGCTCCCGCAAGGCGAAAGCCTCAAGATGAAGGCGGGTCACAAGAACCAGCTCGTCGCTGCTATCAACCATCTTGAGAGGGTTTAAAATGCTTAAAACCATTGACAAGCCTGGAGAGGGGAACGGACCAGCGACACTCGCAGACGTCGCCGCCGCTAAAGCTCGATTTCTACTTTCGGAAGCAACCCTGGAGGCGAATACGGCGTCACTCGAATGGCCGGAAATCTTCCAGAAATACCCAGATTTTGAGTTTTACGAAGCCGAGTTCGAGGGGATCCACAGCCACACGACAACGAACGCTCTCTATATGAGATATTTCGCGGACGCAGGCGAATACAGCGAAGCGGTCCATCACTATACCTACACGACGCTGTCCGCTAGTGCGCTATCTGGCAGCTCAGCTTCAAACTCGGCATCATTCCAGCTACACGGGAGTCTTAACGCGAATTACAATTTTGGTTTTCGCGTCCGAATGCACCCAAACAACACTCTGCCCGTATCGCCCCACAACTATGGGGGCAAGCATCCATACACAAGTGAAGTCCGGCAGTTCGGTCAAGCCAGTTATCCGTTCTCGTTCGGAAACGGCGGATTCCATGGGGCCGGAGATTTTCCGGCGACAGTTTCCGGTTTCAAGTTTTTCCTCGGCGCTGGTGAGTTTTCCAGCGGCAGCGTAATCCGGATCTATGGCGTCAACGACGCAGGAACGGTGTTGGTATGACCCTCAAGCTCGTTACCGGCGTACCCGTCAGTCTGTCAGCGGAAGAAACCGCGACCCGCGCGGCGGAATACCTGGCCAACTTCCCGAAGCGCAAAGAAGATCTCTGCGACAAGATCGACGCCGAGTTTAAAAAGCGCATTGCGGCGGGCTTCTCCTATGCCATCCCGCATGTCGATCCGGATCCGGCTAACCCGGAATATGTCTATGACATAGACGATGCCGCCCAAGCGAACATGCTGGCCATTGAGGCCGACTTTCTGGGCGGCGCCGTCGATGCCCACGACGGGTACTGGCGGGCAGCGGACAACCAGAACATCGTGTTCACGGACGACGAAGTCCGCATCATGTTCAGGGCCGCCAAAGCGTACAAGATGGCGTTGATCCGGGCCGCGCACGCGCTCAAGTCCGCCTGCCGCGCCGCGACAGACGACGTCGAGCTGGATGCCATCGACATCACGGTGGGCTGGCTGAGTTAGAGTCCGCCAATTCAGGAAACCCGCGATGTTCCGTATTTCCGCCGCCCTTTGGGCGGTTTTTCTTTTGAGGGGGGGATAGTTTATGGATTGGCGCGACCAGCTTGCCGCGTGGGTTTCTTCAGTATGGCCGTGGGGCTCGATCTTCGGCGCCTCTTTCGTTGGCCGGGTGATGTATCGGGCCGGGATATGCCGCCGCGGTGATCGCCGGTTCTGGTCCTGGTCGCTGGCCTGGGAACTCCCGCTTGCGGTCGGTATGGGAATTATCGCGGCCGGCATGGCCGAATTCCTTGACCTTGGTATCCGGGGGACGTTGGCGGTTTCGACGGCGGTAGCCTACCTCGGGCCGCGCGGGATCGAGGCATACCTCGAGCGGTTTCTCGAAAAGAGGGCGCGGCAATGATCGATCACGCTTTCATTGAAGCCCGCGAGGGCGGTCTCGAGTTGGTCGGCTATGTGCCGGTGTCCGAAAAGTCGCAATCCGGTGTCACGGTCGGTTGTGGCGTGGACCTGGGGCAGCGCGACGAGGCGGAACTGGAACGGTGGGGCTGCAGCGCGGGCCTGGTCGACCAGTTGCGGCCTTATCTGGGCCTCAAGAAAGAGATGGCCGCCGCCGCACTGGAGCTTGCGCCGCTCAAAGTGACCAAAGAAGACGCGCGGTTCCTGTCGATCGCGGCGCGCGGGTCGATCACCGAAACGTTGGCCTCACTCTATGAGCGCGATGCCGGCGGCTCATTCTTCGATCTGCCACCTGCCGCCCAGACGGTCATTGCGTCCGTCGCCTACCAGTACGGCCCGAATCTCTACCTTCCCGCCGGCAAAGGCGGCGCGCCGAAATTCTGGCGGCTTGCCTGCCGGCGGGATTGGCCCGGATTGGTCCAGGAGTTGGAGCACTTCGGAGACAGCTACCCGTCGCGTAGGAACATCGAGGCCGGTTACCTGAAGGCCGGCCTCGCCGCCGGCTGACCTCTTTCCGAAAACCTGAATTGGAGATTTGCCATGAAACGACTGGCGAAAATGCCTGTGCTTTGCCTGGTGGTAGGGCTTCTGGCCGCCTGCGCCTCTGTCCCGGCCCCGCTTGATCTGGCCGCCGACCAGATGATCGCAGCCAAAAGCAACAAGGCCCGTGCTGTGCGCCTGGTGGGCGCCGCCGAACTTACCTGCGCCACTCTCAAGAAAGAGGGCGCCGCCGGCGCCGTGGCCGCGTGCCAGCGCCTACGCGATGCCTCGGACTCAGTCGCGGCGGCCGTGATTGACGGCTATTTCGAGACAAGCGTTTCCGCGGCCGCGGTGGCGCTCCTGGACGAGGTTTACCGCTTCACCGAGGACAACGTTCCGCCGGGTGACCTCTCGACGCTCGCGAAGATCCGCACCGCCTTCGATGCGCTGAAGACGGTGGAGGGCGCCCGGGCCGGTCTTACCGATCTGGCGGACCTGGTGGCGGCGGTGGATGCCGACGTGACCGCATACGATTCAGCGCTCGCGATGACGCTGGCTCGCTTTGACAACACCATGAAAAACTGAGGAGCATTCCCATGAAGTGGAAGAAATGGATTCCGGGGCGCAGGGTCTGGGCCGCCGGTCTGTCTGGGCTTGTCGCTTTTGCGGTAGCCGCTGCACTGAATATCGCAGGATATCCGGTGGATTATGATGCTGTCCTGGAGGTTGTCATTATTCTGGCGCCTACTGTTGGCTTCATTGTGCCGGATTCCGCAACCGATATCGCGCGCAAGCTGAATGACGAGATTGTGGAGCTGGCGGTGCTCATGCCCGAAAGCGCGGCAACCGCTGAAGGAGCGCAGCGGGTAGCCGATAAGGTGTTGGCGCCCTTTCCTCCGGAGACCGTCTCCGGCTCCACTGATACCGGCCGGTGAGCAATATATTCGCTCCGCTGTCTGTCATCGCGAAGGCGGTGACGGCGGCGCCCGAATAATTCCGGAGCCGTCAATCGAACTGACTGACCTTATACAAACCAATATTACCCAAAAATGACCCCGTGGTCTGCGTCTCTTATCAAGCTCCACTCGTCAACGGTGACGCCCGTTAAGGTGATTGTGCTCCTGGTGTCGATTATCTGAATGACCGAGCTGCCGGTTCCGGTTTCGTGGATTGTGGTCGATGTGGTCGTGGCCCAGTACCCGAGATCCAGAAAATCATTACGCGGATCAAAATCGGTAATCGTATCGTTGTCTGTAACGCTGTTGAAGGCGAACACGTCAGATCCACCTCCTCCAGTTAGGGTATCAAAGCCGTAATTAATGTCGAAATACTCGTTTTGGCTGGTCCCGACTATCACGTCATTCGACCAACCTCCGGCCCGGAAGTCATAAGAGCCGCCGTTTGGGCTATAGATTCGAGCAAAGACTGTCGGAGCGCTCTCAGCCCAGGGACTCTGAGGATCGGTAGGAGGAATAACCGGCGTTTCGTCGCCATCGTCGCCCTGGTCGCTTGACGCATCTGCCGTCGGAAGGCGCCCCTCAAAACGGCCAAACGAATTGTAGTGATCCAGGGGGGGGACGCCGGCCGCCCGGACGTCAGGATTAGATTCCAAGTAGAAGGACGAATCGAAGGAGGCTGACGGATCTCGTCCCTCTTGGAAGCCATGCACATCGTAATGCTGCTTAGCAGACTCCAAAAGGCCGCTCGCAACCGCCAACAACACATCAGGATTGTTCGATAGATAGTATGACTCATCGAAAGAAATGGTTCCTCCTGTCCCGTCGCCTTTGCTGTCCTGAATTTCGACAAAGTGCGAGATCAGGTCATCGGTGCTGATGATGTAATTGTTGGAGCTTCCATTCACATTGCGACCGCTGCTAATCGCCATGTCCAAGAACTGGTCGATCGTAACATTAGAGTTGGTGATTGACAGAGATGCTTCCTGGAGAGCTGCATAAGATGCCGAGACTACGGGCGCCGCGAAGCTGGTACCGCTAATGATGTCTGTATTTCCATTTACATCTACAACTGGAACATTTTCACCCAGAGCATAGAGGTCAACGAGACTGGAGTGGGTCTGGCTGAAGTAAGACAGGTTCCCGTAAGCATCGACCGACCCGACGCCTACCGCATTTGGACTCGCGCTGATCACATTGACACCGTAACCGCCCGAATTACCGGCAGCGACAGTTGTCATGATGCCCATATTGTAGAGCGCTGTGATCTCATTGCTGAGAGATGTAGTCGTCTCAAAATACGACCGTCCGGCTCCGAGCGATATGTTTACGCTCGCAGTGTTGAAATAACCTGCATTCTGGACTGCCCATTGAAGGGCGCGCTCGACATCTAAGAATGAGGCGCCACCACTCGGGCCATCGTCGAAGACCTTGAGGTGGATAATGTTTACGTCATCAGCGTAATCGAGGACGACTGAGCCGACCATTGCGCCATGGGTCTTGCTGTCCCAATTCCAGGCAGAGCTATCATTCTCTGCAAAGTCCCACTGATAAGCGAGATTGCCAACGCTGTAACCGTTTGCCCATCCGCTGTCGATGATGATCACGGTCTGATCGGTGCCATCATAATCGAGATACTTTGAACGCACGATCTAGATGCCCCCTTTTTTTGAGCGCAAGAAGTCTATTTTTGGTTGCATGGTGCGCTCAAAGGCAAGCAGCTACAACAATAGTTTAAGTAGCCCTGGAAAATCAGATATCACCAATGATTCCTAGTGAAAGAGAAATGCTTTAGATTTGGGAGCCTTCAGTTAGGCCGCGAACTTGACCGCTGCTTGCCGCCGAACTCCGCCCTAAACGCTTCCGCAGTCTCAGCGTCGGCGAAATAGAACGTCGCCCCGAACATGAACCATCGGCCGGCACTGTCGCGTCCGTGTTTCTCTAGCCAGCCCTCTAGCCCCCTGGCTGCGGGCCACTCCTCCATATCCCGGAAGCGGTGACCGAAACCGCCCTCGGGCGTCTCCAACTCCACTGCGAACCGAAACACCTTCTCTGCGAGCTTTTGCATGCGGGAGCGGGATTTCGTGCGCGCCATCTCAAAACCAATCCTCAAAAGGTCAAAAAAATGGCTCTTGCCGATACCCAAATCCTAGCACCCGAACGGGACACGCTATCCGCATTTTTTGCCGCTGCTGACCGGCGCTTTGCCGCGCTCGGCCTCGATGCAACGCTGCGGTGGTCCTGGGACGGTCTTCGCGAATTCTGGGAGGCTTGCGGCTATCCGTTCGTTGAGTGCTACACGGATCGGGCGAACCCCTCCGGGTTCTGGCTCGACATCTGCAAAGACGGTCGGACGATCGCTACGGGCGGTGGGTTCCAGATTGTACTGGTCACGGATCTACGCGAGCACCTGGAGGCGGTGGGGCTGACAGCCGAGCCGCTTGACGTGTGGGAAGTGGAGGGGGATGCGATAGGGGTGTGCGAGGCTATAACCGACCGGGCTATTTTCACCGGCGCCATCTGCGTTGCGCCTGAGTTCCGGAAAACTGAGTTGAGCCGCGTCCTCGTGGACGAACTGATTCCGCCGACGATCCGCGCCGCCGGCCGCGCCCGGTGGGCGGCGCCGCATCACTTCTATTTCACGAAGGACGGCCGAAAGGTGGAGGAGAGGTTTCGCGCGGAAAGCCTGGCACGGCGGGTGAATTGGCTCAGGAAGCCGGCAGGTGTGCCGAAGGAAGCGCAGGAAGACCGGAACAACTGGACTCTCGTGAACCATCACAGCCTCGGCTATAGCAGCCCGGCTTTCGTCCTGGAGCGGTGCAGGGAGGTTATGCGTCCCTGACTTCGAGCGGGCGCGAGACGCTGACCACGTCGCCGTTTTCCCAAGGCAACAGCAACGTCAGATACCGTACATAGCGTGGCGGCCCGTCCGCGCGCCTTATGACGGCTACACAGGCCTCCGCATAAGCCTCTTGCTTCAGTCGGCATTTATTCAGTCGGCTGGCACACCATCTCCCGTACTCCGCATCGAATGCTTGCACCAGAGGCATGCCTTCGATTTCAGAGCCCCATAGGCGGAGTCCTTTCCCAATCTCCTTCACATGACGGAGACCGTGTGGCCCCTCGAACGTTCGGGCCGCCCTGTCCCGGCATATCTCCGGCAAGTCATCCATGCCGCGGCGGTCACGCCACGCCTCAAGTCCGCCCAGCTGGTAGTCGGCCGCCTGCGACATAAACTGCTCGACGGTGCGCGGCGTGCTTGCGTAGGCGGCGGTGGGGATCGGATCGCCGCTGCCGACACCGGCCATGTCAGCGGCCTTCTCTGCGCCCCACATAAGGGCCTCGTCACGCAGCATCCCGCCGGCGCCACCAACAATCCCTGCCACAGCGAACACGGCTGCATTGGCGATAAAGCCGCGTCGGGTGGGTGCGTGCTCCGCTGCCCGCGCCCTCATTCGATCCACTATCTTATGCATGGCTTCATACTCCCGCGCCTGCGTTTGGGCGCTTTTCACCGAGCTTGTTTGATTCCGACAAGCGTCGTAAGTCATTGAAATGTCTATGGTGAACGAATGTAGAACTTGTCGGAATGGCCGCAGAATGCCTTGGCTTTACACCTTCTCTTAATCAGCGGGTCCAAGGTTCGAGTCCTTGTGCGCCCACCACTCTCCGCCTTGAAATCGGTAGCTTGATAAACCGCTGCACGGACGTGACGGCGGTTTTTTCTATTGGGGCCCCGTGGGTGAAAGCACGTTGCGATTTCGTGGGATAGCCAGCCGATAGGCAGTATTGGTAAGCGGAAGCGGCCTTGTGGGGTTGTTATTCGGGTGTTGTGATTCGCTCGAAATCAAGAAATGCGATGAGTTTGTTGACGGTTTTGCCGTCGTCCGAAAGCGGGAAGATCGCGCGTTCGATAGTGTGGCGGTAATCATTTAGCTTTCGGAAATCATGGTCCGAAAATACCGGACGCTTCTCGGAAACTGGCAGACGGTATTCGTTCAGAACCTTGCTTCTGACATCACCGAAATCGATATCGTCCAAATATTTTCCGGTATAATCACTGCCGAACATATCGACGATTTTCGTCCCGACGAGACGAATTCTAAACTTGGCGCCGTCGTTTTCGACATCGACCAAGATGATCGACGATAGCAATCGTGGCATCTCCAACGGGTCGAAATCAGCGCGGCTGGCCATGAGGCGATTGCCCCGCTTTCTGTTCCAGAGCGTGAACGCTTCCTGAAGAAGCGGCGATCGCACTCTCTCGAACTCTTTTTCATCGACACTCAAGTGCAATACCGCATCGGTTTCGAGCCTGATTTCTGAAAACGCCAATCATGGCGTGTAAATATCAGGCTTCGTCGATACATCAAGGACCCGTTTCAGAATCGGGTCAGAATTCGGCGGTGGCCAGAGGTTTTTCAGGATACCGGCCCGCAGCCCTTGAGCTTTGCCGTGGCTTTCCCGTTCGGCAGAAAGAGGGCTGTCGCAGGTTCTTGCCCTATCGTCGTGATGACAATCATGGCGCCCGCGATCTCCGATGAATCCACGACCGTCTGCCCATAAGGGCCTTCGGGTAAGGTGTCGTCGACATCCACGGTAAAGACGACGCGTCCGCGTCCTTCGAGCCTGTCGAACAGGATCGATGCGACACGGTCGCCGTCCGTCACGGGGGTAAAGCTCCGGACCGCATCCCGGCCCTCGGCGATGCCGAATGGTTCATAGACACTCGCGCCTGCGCCGCCCTCGGAAATGTCGAATAACAGGCCGCCGGCAGAGCTGCGCAGATCGATCTGCATACCGAAGTCGTAGTATTCGCAATCGTCCCGGTTCTCGACGATGAACAGGTCGGAGGGGGAGGCCTCGATGAATGTCACGACGAGATCGGCCAGAGCGGCCGAGGGCAGCAGGGATATCAGGACTGTGAGGATCGCGCGGCCGGTCATAAGGACGGATATAGGTCTGCCTGCTGGGTTGCACAGAGGGTAGAGTGTGTAATCGCGTCACGGAGGCGCTCTGTCCTTCATGTTTCCGCGGGGTGTCGTTCACGATAGATGCCCCGATGACCTGTTAGTGAATGTACAGGAATTTCTGCTGTTGTAGCCTAAAGGCAGGCAAACTTGCCTGCAGTGGGAGATCGAACATGCAAAAAATCAAAACAGTACTCACCGCCTTCGGCTTTTCTGCCGCGCTTCTTGTAACGGCGCCGGTGTTTGCGGACGGCCATCTGGAAAAGGCCATCGAGGCGCGCAAGGCCGTGATGTCGCTCTATTCCTTCAACCTCGGCCAGCTTGGGGCAATGGCGAAAGGCAATGTAGCTTACGACGCAGCGGCAGCGAGCGCCGCCGCCGGCAACCTCGCCGCGTTGGCCGCGCTGGATCAAGGCGCGTTGTGGCCCAAAGGCTCGGACGCAGCCGCGATGCCTGACAAGACCCGCGCCAAGGCGGAAATCTGGTCGACCTATCCCGAGGTCAACGGGAAGAGCAAGGCACTTGCCGAAGCGTCGGTTGCGATGGCAAAGGTCGCCGGTGATGGCCTGCCGGCCCTGCAAGCTGCGATCGGCGATGTCGGGAAAACTTGTGGCGGGTGCCATAAACCCTTCCGCGTGCCGAAATAGACAAATCAGGTTCTACCGGGGCCCGGCTTGTGTCCGGGCCCTGCAAGGCGTGCGAAAGAGGGTGTGATGACAGGTGGGGTGCGCCGGGCATTGCTCGGGGGTGTGGCTCTTGCCGTTGCCGGAGTGGTTGCCGGATGGGTTCTGACGGCACCTGAGACGCTGCCGGAAGACAGCGTGACGGCCGATGGTGGCGATGCCGCGCGCGGCCAGACGATTTTCATCATCGGCGGCTGCGCTTCCTGTCATGCGGTGGACGGTGCCAAGGGGGAGCAGAAGCTGGTTCTTGCCGGCGGCAGGTCTTTCGTCACCGAATTTGGGACGTTCTATGCCCCCAACATTTCCTCCGATCCCGAAGCAGGTATCGGGGCCTGGCGCGCGGTGGACTTCATCAACGCCATGAAGCATGGCGTGTCGCCCGATGGCAGTCATTATTACCCGGCTTTTCCGTACACGTCATACGCCCGGATGAAGACCGAAGATCTGCTGGACCTCTGGAGCTACCTGAAATCGCTGCCGGCGAGCAAGCAGGCGAACACGCCGCATGCGGTCGGCTTCCCATTCTCGATCCGGCGCGGCCTTGGTCTCTGGAAGCGGCTTTATCTCGATCCGGAACCGGTGGTGGCGGTCGGCGTGGACCTGGAGCGTGGCCGCTATCTGGTTGAGGGGCCGGGCCATTGCGGGGAATGCCATACACCGCGTTCCGCCATCGGAGGCCCCGATCATTCGCGCTGGCTTGCCGGTGCGCCCAATCCGGACGGGGAGGGCACCATTCCGAACCTGACCCCGGCTGGAGGCGATATCGCCTCCTGGTCGGAAGCCGATATCGCGGAATATCTGAAATCCGGGTTCACCCCGGATTTCGATACGGTCGGAGGCTCCATGACGGAGGTGGTCGAGAATACAGGGTTGCTGAGCGACGACGACCGCCTCGCAATTGCCCGCTACCTCAAGGCCATTCCGCCGGTTGCTGTGGCGGAATGATTCGCCTTGAGGTGTGCTGGCCGAGTGTGGGAGCAGCTGCTGCAGACCGTTCCGTCAGGCGGCGATTGCCGCTTGGTCCCATGCCTGGATGGTCTCCCGGATGCTTTCGTCGAGCTCGATGAACTCAGCGCCGAACCCTTTGACACGTTTGCGTTGCCTCACGACCCGGGCCTGGACTCTGCCGAGACCGGTCAGGTCAACCTCGACAGCCGAGCCTTCCGGGACCTGTTCATCAGTACCGATTTCGAGGCCGGTTTCCGAGATGTTGTGGATGACACAATCATACCAGCTCTCGCCGAGTCGGAATCTGGACGCTTCCATGAGCGTTTTACGTTCCGCTTCACGCCGGTTACCTGCCGCGGATTCCCGGACGATGGCCGTCAGCCTGGTCTGTAGTTCCTGCATTTTGTTTGTGATCGTGGTCGCGGAGTTACTGATCTCCTGAGAAATCGTGCCGTTTTCCTCCGCCGACGAGGCAACGCCCGTGATTTTTCCGGAGACTTCCTGAGTGCCCATGGCCGCTTCCTGGACATTCTGGGTGATTTCATTGGTCGTGTCGGTCTGTTGCTCGATAGCGGTCGTGATCTGTTCCGAGATCTCGTTAATCCGCAGAACGGTTTCGCCGATCCCGCGCATCGCCTGGACCGCGTCGCTGGCAATGCTCTGAATACTTTGGACCTGCTCTGCGATGTCTTCGGTCGCGCTGCCTGTCTGGTTGGCGAGGGATTTTACTTCCGATGCGACAACCGCAAACCCTTTACCCGCTTCGCCTGCGCGTGCGGCCTCGATGGTTGCGTTGAGGGCCAGAAGGTTGGTTTGCTCGGCGATATCGGTGATCATATTGACTACTGCGCCGATCTTTTCGGCCGCGCTTGCAAGCCCTTCGACGGTCGCATTGGTTTTCTGGATCTCGGTTGTCGCGTCCTTGGCGATATTCGTCGATGCACCGACCTGGCGGCTGATTTCCTGGATTGATTGCGACATTTCCTGGGATGCGGCTGCCACGGTGTTGACGTTCACAGTCGCTTCTTCCGAGGCGGCTGCGACGGCCATGCTTTCCTGTCTCACATTTTCCGCTGACCTATTCATGGTCTCCGAACGCTGGCGCATCTGCTCCATTTCGTCGGCGATGGAGGCGACGGCGGTTTTCAGTTCTTCTTCCAGTTTGTTGCTGAGCGCCAGCATCTCTTCCTGCAGGCGGCGCTGCTGCTCCTCCTGCTCCTGCTGCCGGGACTCGGTCATCTGTTCAAGCTCGATGCTGGCCTCTTTGAAAACCGAAACGGCTTCCGCCATGCTGCCGATTTCGTCTCTGCGGCCGCGCGCCGGAACCTCTGCGCTATAGTCGCCGGTGGACAGCTTAGCCATGGCGGAGGTCAGCTTGACGATCGGTCCGGCGACCGCATTGCCGATTACCGCACCGCTGACAAGCCCGCCGACCAGACCCAGGCAGGCCAGAGCGATAATGATCTTCAAGCTTTGCTGTTCGTGCTCTTCAGCAGCATAGAGAGAGCGCTGCGTAAATTCCCCGATCTCATTCAGGATCTCTTCCATCTTGTGATCGAGAGTGGTTTCCAGTGCCTCCGCTTTTTCAGCAAAGCCGGTTGCCGCATCCATATCACCCGCTTCATGGGCTTTGAATGCGCCTTTGGCCTGAACCTCGTAATCAGCGTGGAGGCGCTTTGCTTCTTTGATTTGTTCCGCGACCGATGAAAACTCCTCGACGGATTCGGTCGCCCCGTGGGACGAACTCACCTCAATCGCATGCTCCAGTCTGCGTTCAAGGTCCAGAAACAGCGCATCCGCACTCTTGCTTTGTTCTTCGAATTTTTTGATTTCCTTGGCGAGCACCGCGCTCAGATCGGCATCCTTCTTCTGAATGCCGGAAAATCGCATGGCTTTCTCAAAATGAATGGCTTGCTCAAGCTGCAAGACGGTCACCTTGGTCAATTGCCGGGTGATCGGCATGTCTTCTTCTGCAATCTCCTTGAGCTCAATGCCGATCAAATTCATCGAGAATACAGCATAGACCAGAGCGACTATCGGGAGAGGGAGAGTGACCAGACATACGCCAATGATTTTCTTCCGGATCGAGAGACTGGAAAACATTTAAAGCGGCCCTTTGCGTGATCTTCCATTGGAAGGATTTGTATCAAAAATTGTATAATCAAAACTTCGCCCATACCGTTACTTGATGCACAAACTACCCATATTTCCAGTGTTTTTTCACGGGAAATTTTTACATTTTAGAGCGCTGATGTCATCCATCTGTATGGAATTCGCTATCCTGAGTTTATAAATGGAAGCCTTAATAAGCCATTAATGTAAATATTCGTTAAGCTTCCGCAAGTTAGGAGCTCTTCGCCGTTAAGTAATGGCACACATTTTCTGTTCGTATTATGGGAAGCATTTTACACAATTTTGTAAGATTAAATCTTTCATAGATTGCATGATTGCGGCCAAGTGATTTTCGCAAGCCAGATCCGATATGAAGGATTGAGGGGGGGCTCTTCGGCGATGGTGCGTTGGTTCTGAATTAGGGAAAGGTTCCTGCTTCCCGATAGGTGCTTGGTTGCAGTAAGATAGGATTTCTTTTCAGGCTGTAATTCGAGCGGCCTTAAGGTCGTTGGTACGACCGTTTCCCGGACTATTCAGACACGCCCGGCCTGCGCGGCAGCGCTATGGCTCCCTCTACGGCTTCCTCGCCGTGGCAGGAATTTGAAAGGAACAGGTAGAGATGCCGATCAAGAACCGTATCGCCGAATTCGAATGTGAAATGCGCGAATGGCGCCATGATTTCCACATGCATCCGGAGCTTTGCTACGAGGAAACCCGGACGGCCGGGATCGTTGCGGAAAAGCTGCGTTCCTGGGGCATCGAGACCCATGAAGGCGTCGGCAAGACCGGTGTGGTCGGTGTGATCAAGGGAAATGGCTCTGGCACTGGTTCCATCGGCATCCGGGCGGATATGGACGCCCTGCCGATGCAGGAAGTATCGAACCCGGAATACAAGTCGACTGTTCCCGGAAAGATGCATGCCTGTGGCCATGATGGACATACCTCCACGTTGCTCGGCGCGGCGAAATATCTGGCCGAGACCCGGAATTTCGACGGCACCGTGAATCTGTATTTCCAGCCCGCTGAAGAAGGTGGTGCCGGCGCCAGGACGATGATCGAGGACGGCCTGTTCGAGCGTTTTCCGTGCGATACGGTCTACGGTCTGCACAATATGCCGCAGCTTCCGAAGAACACGTTCGGTATCCGCAAAGGCCCGCTGATGGCTGGCGCGGACAGCGTCACCATCACCATCAAGGCGCGCGGCGGTCATGCCGCGATGCCGCACATGGCCATCGACCCGATCGCCATCGGCACGCAGATCTATCAGGCAGCGCAGACCTTCGTGTCCCGCTCGATCAATCCGTTCGATACCGCCGTGGTCAGCATCACCCAGTTCCATGCGGGCACGGCGAATAACGTCATTCCGGGTGAGGCCATCCTGAACGCTTCTGTCCGCACCATGACCAAAGAGGTCCAGGCGCTGATCAAGGAGAAGTTCCAGAAACTCTGCGAAGGTCTGGCGCTGGCCAACGGGATCGAGATCGAATGCGAGTATCGCGAGGGCTATCCGGTCACCTCTAACCATGATGCGCAGGTTGAGCGGATCATCTCCGCAGCGGCCAGCGTCGTTGGCATGGAAGCAGTCGATCCGGAAACCGAGGCCCTGATGGGCAGCGAGGATTTCTCCTTCATGCTGGAAGAACGTCCGGGCGCCTATATCTTCCTCGGTGGCGGTGACGAGACCCACACCCACTCGGTGCACCATCCGGAATATGACTTCAATGACGAAACCCTGACCACGGGTGCCAGCCTCTGGGCGGCATTGGTTGAGGCGGAACTGCCGCGCGCCGGCTGATCCGGAAACGATAAATCATTTCGGCGGCGCCTCTGGGAACAGGGGCGCCGTTTGCATGCCGGGAATATGGCTTTCTGTTGCCGGACCCGAGCGGAGATGCGAGCCTTCGCATTCAATCTGGACCGGTGTTTCCTCGCGGGGGCAAAATGAGTGCTGAACGACCGTCTCTGACGGAATTGCTCGACATTGACGTGACGATTGATGTCGTCGATATCGGCGCCAATCCGATTGCGGTCGACGGCCGTCCGCCTTACCAGGATCTGCTTGAAAGCGGGAAAGTGCGGCTCGTCGGATTCGAGCCGAACAGGGACGCTCTGGCCGAGCTTCAGGCGCGGAAAAGCGCGCATGAAACCTATCTCCCCCATGCGGTTTACGATGGAACCGAGCAGACTTTGAGGATCTGCAAAGCACCGGGCATGACCTCTTTATTGGAGCCGAACCCGGCGGTGCTGAACTGCTTTCATGGCTTCGACGAATGGGGGCAGGTAATCGGCCGGGAGACGATCCAGACAGTCCGTCTGGATGATGTCGCCGAGATCGATAATCTCGACTTTCTGAAGATCGACATTCAGGGGGCGGAGTTGGAGGTATTCCGGAACGGAACCGACAAACTCGCAAACTGCCTGGTTATCCAGTCGGAAGTCGAATTCATGCAGATGTACGAGAACCAACCGCTGTTCTCCGACGTCGATCTGTTCTTGCGGCAGCATGGGTTCATGCTCCACCGCTTCGTCCAGCCGGTCAGCCGGGTGGTGAAGCCGCTTATTGTTGATAACAATCCTTACGCAGGTCTCAGCCAGTCCGTATGGGCGGATGCGATCTTCATTCGGGATTTCACCCGCTTCGATCTCCTGAACCCGATGCAGTTGCTGAAAATCGCGCTGATCCTGCACGACGTATACAGTTCTTTCGATGTCGCGCTGCGGGCGCTGTTGACCCGCGATGCCATGCTCGGCACCCGCTTCGGCGAGGCATATCTTCGGAAACTGGAACGTCACTAGTGCGCGTCGTTCGTGCGTCCGGACCTTGTCCTGACCGCTGATCCCGGCCACGCTGCTTTCCAATTGGGGAATCATCAGGTGGGGAAGTGCGATGACATCGCAGGAGTTTGATTTTGAAGCCGTGGTACGGCAAGACCTGCCGGCACCGGCAGGGCGCTGGAACGGTTTTCCGGACTTCAATTTTGTCGGCGGTCACAACGCGCCGGAGAGCATTCCAACCGATGCACTGGTTGATGCTGCGACACGTGTTCTGCAGCGCGAGGGAACGACACTCGCCACCTACAGTCTGGAAAGCGGCCCTCAGGGCTATCGTCCGCTCCGTGAGTTCCTCGCCGGAAAACTCGGGCGCGATGCCGGGATGACCTGTACGGCGGATGATGTGCTGCTGACGTCCGGCTCCCTGCAGGGGCTCGACCTTATCAATGAGGTGATGCTGGCGCCGGGGGACACGGTGCTGATCGAGGAGGCAACCTATGGCGGGTGCCTGACCCGGTTCCAGCGCCTGGGCGTCACGCCGCTCGGTATCAAGCTCGATGAGCAGGGCATGCGGATGGACCATCTCGCGGACACTCTGGCGAAGCTGGATGCCGATGGGACAAAGCCGAAATTCATCTATGTCATCCCGACAGTACAGAACCCGACCGCCTCGATCATGCCTCTGGAACGGCGCAAGGAGCTGCTGCGGCTGGCCGAACAGTACGATGTCGCTGTGATCGAGGACGAATGTTACTCCGACCTGATCTGGGACGGAAAACGCCCGCCGGCGCTGCATGCGCTGGATAAGAGCGGACGGGTAGTCTTTGTCGGCTCCTTCTCGAAATCCATCGCCCCGGCACTCCGCGTTGGCTTTGTCGTCGCCCCTTGGCCGTTCATGGCGCGCCTGTTGTCCTGTAAGACCGATGCAGGTTCCGGCTCTCTTGAGCAGATGGTGTTGGCCGAGTTCTGTAACGCGCACTTTGAAAACCATGTCGCCGGGCTGAACAAGGTGCTGAAGCAGAAATGCGACGTGCTGATCGAGGCGATGGAGAAGAATTTCGGCACCGTGGCGGAATTCGAAGCACCGCCAGGAGGCATCTTCCTCTGGGTCAAGCTGCCTGCGGAGATCGATACGTCGCGCCTTGCGGCGGAAGCGGCAAAGCACGGCATCCAGGTCAATCCGGGCGCCGAATGGTCCATCGAGGGGCCGGGAGCGAAACGGGCGATCCGGATCTGTTACGCCAATCCTCCGGTCGAGACGATTCGTAAGGGTATTGCCGCGCTGGCGGAAGTCTGCCGGGAGGAATTCGGCCTGCCGAAGACCATCGCGAACGCCTGAGCTGACGCCCGGTCAGAGAGCGCTGGAGAGAAACTTCTCCAGCGCCGCGAGACTGTCCGGAAAGCTGCGCCGGCACATGCCGAAGCGGACATGATCGTCGCCCGCGTCGAAGCAAAGGCTCGGCGCCAGCGCGATGGAGGCTTCCCGAACCAGCTGGTCGCTCAGTGCCTGTGTGCCGCCGGGCCCATGCCATCGCGGAAAGGCGACGGTGCCGGCGCCGGGCGGCACCCAGGAAAAGAGATTGCCATGCCGGGCGATGAATTCCTCAACGGCCATGATACTGGCTTCAAGGATATCGCTGTTACGCCTGATCAGCTTCGTTTCGTTCCGGAAAGCGACACCCGCCAGAAAGGCGACCGGAGCGGGGACATAACAGTTGAAGAGGTCTTTCACCTGCTTGACCGCTCCCATCATTTTCTCGTCCCGGCTGGCGAGCCAGCCGAGCCGCAGGCCGGGCAATCCGCAAGTCTTGGAAAGGCCATGCAGGGAGACAGCCTTCAGGTAGCGGTCCGCCAGATTGGGAGCAGCGGTGCCGTCGGGCAGACCGGCATAGATTTCGTCTGAAAGCAGCACCGTGCCGGAACGCTCCAGCAGCGCCAGAAAAGCGGAAAGATAGGCTTCGTCCGGCATGAAACCGGTCGGGTTTTGCGGGAAGGTGGTGATAACCGCCTTTGTCGGTTTCGAGAGCAGGCCCGCAAGCTCATCCAGATCCGGCACCCAGTCATTTTCCGGCCGTGCCGGCCAGGGCACGATCTCTGCGCCGCGCCATTCAGGCAGAAGCAGGTGCGGCGGATAACAGGGCGTCAGCACGATCACCCGGTCCCTGGGTTCGATCAGCGCGGTGAAGAGCAGGGCGAGTCCTTCATCGAGGCCGCTGGTAATCAGCACCCCATCGAACGGGACAGAGCTGTATTTGGCCGCGATGGCCGTGCGCAGCTCGGACGGCCCGAAGCGCTCCGGATAATCGAGCCCGAGAGTGACGAAGCGTTCCGCGGCACCCGGCTCAAGCGCGAGAAGTTCGGCCTGGCCGACGGGCTCCGATGCAGATGCGCTCATTTTGTGACGGGTGGCGATTGTCGCCGGGTCGTCGAAAAATTCCTGAAGGCCCCGCTGCTCCGTCATTTTCCTGTCCCGCCGCTATTCGCAAACCGATCTATGTGTCTCTAGCATCGGTGGCGAAAAGCGGCGAGGGGGAGTTGGCGTGCTCTCTAGGAGACGGGCATTAGGCGGTGGCTGCCTTGGCAGCCGGAGCATCGCTCTGCAATAGCCGCTCGAGATCGCCGAAGCAGGCGTCCCAGCCGCCGCAGATATTGAGCCGTGAGCTTTCGCTTTCCACCATCGAGTGGATCAGCCGGACCCGTGTGCCGTTCTCAACTGCCGTGAAATAGACGGCAACCTCGGATGTGGGAGAGGTCTCCCCTTTCCCTGACGCGGTTTCTTTGTGGTGACGCCAGCTGAAGACCAAAATCCGGCCCGGGTCGATCTCCTCATACTGCCCATGCAGGATATCCCGTTCGCCGTCTTTTTCGGCGAAGGTGAAGGTCCAGCTTCCTCCGACCCTGAGATCGACCTCTGCTTTTTCCAGCGCGTGGTTGCCAAACCACTGGACGAGATCTTCCGGCGCGGTGAAGGCTTGGAAAACCCGCTCGGGAGAGGCAGGGAAAGTGCCTTCGACAATGATCGGATCGGCGCCATGCGGCGATTTCAGATAGGCGAATGTCATTTTTCTTCCTCCAGAAAACGGGCGAGGCTTTTGAAGCCATCTTCCCAGAACTGTTTGTAGGTGTTGAGCCAGTCGGTCGCGTCTTTCATGGGGGCGGCATTGAGGGCGCAATAGCGGGTTCGGCCGCGTTTGTGGACGGAGACGAGCCCCGCATCGGAAAGCACGCGGACATGTTTCGAGACAGCGGTCTGGGACATGTCGAATGGCTGCGCGATTTCCGACAGAGTGACCTCTCCGTCATGCAGGCGCGCCAGAATGGCCCGGCGTGTCCCATCCGAAAGGGCGGCGAATGTCTGATCGAGTGCTGGCATGGCTCACGTCCGTTAATGAACTTGTTGGTTGACTTTATGGTGTGGAAAATAATTAGTCAACTAAATGGTTCACTTAAATGCAGTGAGAAGCGGGTGATGAACGCCGCCGTTCAGGCGCCGAGTCTGAAATCCGGGAAAAACAGCAGGATGATCGAGAGGGTCATGAAAATCAGGGCAGAAAGAACCGCATACTGGCCGAACTTTCGATAGGTCTGATGCAGGATTGAACCGATGATCCGCTGTGCGACCGGTTTCGGCGGCCGGTCCTCTCTGGCGAGAATGATCCAGAGTTCGGTCTGCCGGTAAGGCCGCGATGGCGCGCGCATCGCATAGTGAAAGAGGATGGCGGCGACGATCAGGCAGAGGATGCAGCCGGCGCGCGCGGCGACGAGCGGCTCGTAGCTGAGGCTCATGACAATGCAGATGATCGCCAGCGCGGCAAAGCCGGAGGCTCTGCCGACAGAGACGATCGCTGCATTTTCAATTGCTTCCATCGGACGTATCCGCTGCGTTGCCGAACTCACTGGCATCGCTCTCCGAAAGCCAGATAGGTCGCGCCTCTGCAGAGGCAACCTTGTGATGGTCGCATTTCGGTGCGTGAAAACCACGGTACCGGATGCTGTCAGGAATGGTTGAATGCTCCTTGTGTCATTTCGTGTCCGGATGGTCCGAAATGCAGCACAGATTCAGATGATATCCCGAGGGAGGTAACAGTGCTTGTGAGATCCGTAGGACTGGCAGTTGCTCTAATTGGAAGTCTGGCCTTCTCGACAGGGGCAGCCGAAGCACAGACCGTGAGCGTAACGCCGCTTGGCAGTCACGATGGCGAATTCTGCCGTTTCGACCGTGCGATGATGTTCGAGGACCCGGACGGCACGCGCATTCTGTACGATGCAGGACGCACGGTTGCCGGGGTGGATGACCCGCGTCTGGGTAAAGTGGATGCCTTGCTGGTCAGCCATATGCACGGCGACCATGTCGGGGACCGCCATATCGACGCGGTTAATGCCGGGGAATGTGGTGCGCCGGCTATGACGAAGGTGGATGCGCCGAACACCAACAGTGTGAACATCGCCCTTGGCAAGTCTGCGCTGATTGTCACCGGCAGCGAGATGCCGAGATTTTTCGCCAGCAAGCTGAAGGCGCTCGGCGGCGATCCGAAAAAATCCCAACTCGTCCGCTTCGGCGCGTCCCGTAAAGTTGGCGGGGTCACCATCACGACCGTCCCGGCTGTGCATTCCAACGGTGTGGCGGGCGCGTTCATCGGTGGAGAGCTCGGAAAATTGCTGAACGCATCGGGTCTGACGGCCTATGCAGGCCCGCCGACCGGGTATGTGCTGACTTTCAGCAATGGTCTGGTGACCTATCTTTCCGGTGACACCGGCGTAACCGCGGAGCAGCGCACAGTGGTCGGTGAACAGTATGGTGCCGAACTCGTGGTGATGAATATCGGCGATACCTACACCACAGGCCCGACCGAGGCAGCTTTTGTTGTGAACGAGCTGATCAAGCCGGTTTCCGTGATCCCCTCGCATGCGAACGAGATCGGGACCAAGGGCGGCAAGGTCATCGCCGGCACCAAGACGGACACTTTCATCAAAGCGCTGAAGGTCCCGGCGCATTTGCCACTCAGTGGCAAGGTCATGGCCTTCGACGGTGCAGGAAAATGTACATCAGGCTGCTAGGAACCTGATGGCAGCGTTGGGCGTTTCGCCCTGATCTTTACGTGAGGAGCCGCGCGCGGTCGCGGCTCCTCTCGGCTCAGCTTTGCGGCTCGATATTCGAAGAGAGGGGCTGGCGCAGGCATTTCAAAGCTTTTTCGCTCCCCCGATCTTGCCGGCCAGCCGGCCGGTAATGTCTTGGCCAATCGCCGACTGGACATCTGCGTCGGATGTCGCAGCAATGTGATCTGGGTTTGAAGGCCGGTGAGCCGGTAATCGTGGCAAAACAGACGGCATTGGAAATCCAGCATTGGAGGTGCTTGATGTCAGTAAGTCTGGTTTTGCGTTCCGGATTGGTCGCCGCCGGGATTGTGGCCGGCTCCTTGTTTCTGACCCCGGCACCGCTCGAAGCGGGAGAGAACCCTGTCTATACAGGCTTCCTCTCCAATCTTGCTGTGAATGGCTACGATCCCGTCGCCTACTTCCTTGAGGGGCGGCCGGTTGAAGGAAAGGCCGACTACACGCTCGATTACATGGGTGCGGAGTGGCGCTTTGCATCAGCCGAAAACCGCGAGGCTTTTCGGCAGGATCCAGAGCGCTATGCTCCGCAATACGGAGGGTATTGCGCCTGGGCCGTCGCGCAAGGGAGTACTGCCAAGGGGGATCCGATGAATTGGCGGATCGTCAACGGTAAGCTCTATCTGAATTATAATGCCGATATCCAGACGCGGTGGGAGCGGGATATCTCCGGGAACATCCAATCAGCGGATCAGAACTGGCCTCGGATTATCGAATGAAATTCTGAAGTTCTGATTCACGGCCTTTCGGTCGCTCGCCATCGTCCTGTCGCTCGACTACCCTCATCGTAAAATCGACAAATGGGGGAAACGATGTCGGAAGCAACAGGGATAGTCGGGCTCGGTAACGCGGGCCTGGCGGTGGCGTCGGCGCTGCTGAAGCACGGTCCGGTCTTGGGATACGACCGCTCGAAAGAACGCTGCAAGCTGGCGCAGGATGCCGGTATCGAGGTGGTGGAAGCCCTGGAGCGCCTTGATGGCCGCACGCCGGTCGTGCTGCTGTCTCTGCCCAAGCCGGAGGCTTCTCTGGCGGTGGCCGGTGCCATTGCCGCATGGTCGAGCCTTCCGGAGCTTGTCATCGAGACCAGCACGGT
Organism: Nisaea nitritireducens; assembly: GCF_014904795.1. GTDB lineage: Bacteria > Pseudomonadota > Alphaproteobacteria > Thalassobaculales > Thalassobaculaceae > Nisaea > Nisaea nitritireducens. Next base: position 139,895 of record NZ_JACZFS010000017.1, on the reverse strand, counting down.
GACCCCGGATACCGCACAGAAATCGGCGGCACTTCTGGAGACCGCAGGCGTGGGCTTTGTCGATGCCGCGATCGCCGGCGGCGTTGCCAGCATGGCTGCCGGAGAGATTACGTTTTTTCTTGGCGGGACAGACGCAAACAAGGCAGCCGCAAAACCGGTCCTGGACCGTATCGCCACCCGGATTCACGATCTCGGTACGGTGGGAGCCGGGATGGGGACAAAGGTCGTCAATAACGGCGTCATGCATGCGGTCATGGTGGTCCTGATCGAGGCTTTCGCCATGTCACGGAAGCTCGATATTCCGACGGATACGCTGGTCGAAATCCTGAACAGGGAAGAAGGTTTGCTGAGGCCGTTGATCCACCGTATCGGGGAACGGATGCAGGACGGCAATTACGAGGGCGGGATGTCCGTCAGCAACGCGCGGAAGGATTCCGTGCTGGCCCTCGAAACCGCGCAGCAGCTTGGGGTTCCGTTATTCGCCACGCTGGCCTCGCATACGCCCTATGAGATTGCCGAGTCGAAGGAAATGGGTAATCAGGATTACGCCGCTTTGGCGAAATTATGGGAAGACTGGTGCGGCATTAGCTTCGAGCGCTGACCGAGCCTCTCAAGTCGTTCGGAAACCCTGCCGCATATCGTGAAATATGCCTCCAGTTGGTGCTCCTTATGGTGTGCCCGGGTTGATTTGTGCTAGGACCGACAAGATTATTCGGCGGTGAAAGTGGCAGCCTTGAGTGGGGTTCCATAGCTTTATCGTGTTCAGGTGGGGCGGTCTGATTAATGACCTATGGAGACTCTGGGTCGCCAGTTGGCGATGCGCTTGACCAGATTGAGGCCAGGTTGCGCACGGAAAGTACGCGCAACCTGCTGCAACACTGGCGCACGATCAAGGGGGCGGACCGGGGGCCGAGCAGGCACCTGATCGACCCATCAAAACTGGCGCAGGTTTTGTCGAGTGTCTGGCTTTGCGACTATGAACGGGACGTGGACCGGTTTCGCTACAGGTTGACCGGCGAGAAAGTGGCGAAACGGTTCGGCCACAAACTCTCCAAACACTATCTCGATGACAATACGGACCCGGATTATTACCCGCGGGTTCACCGCTACTATCGCAATGTCATCGATTTCCCGGCAGTGCTGTACATCTACGGACGGCTCTACGCGGAAACATCCAATCCAATTCATGGCGAGCGGTTCTTGCTGCCGCTTTCCGACGATGGGCAGACCGTGCACGGGCTCATCGGTGCAACTGCCGAGATCATTCCGAGGCAGAACGCGGATGCGCGCTATTTGCCGGAATTCCAGAAGCATATCTACGTCACTTTAGATACGGGTGCCGTTGTCGAGGAATCCTTACCGGTTTGAGCCTATTCTCTGCCGAATGGTGGATAAGCGTTAACCCTGACGCGAATTCTTGCTAATATTCGCCCATAGTTTGTTCAATAATGACCAGCGCTGAGGCGTTTGGGGGTTCTGATGTCCGCAATTCTCGTCGTGGACGATGACAAGTCTCTAAGGGATCTGCTGTCTGTGGTGCTTCGGGAACGAGGCCATGACGTGGAAACCGCGGAAGAGGGAAGCGAGGCGCTGGAGTTGATGTTGCGCACGCGTTTCGAAATGGTGATCTCCGATATCATCATGCCGGGCAAGGAAGGCATGGAGACGATCAAGGAGATCCGCGCGCTCTATCCGGAAGTTCAGATCATTGCCATGTCCACCGGTGGGTCGATGGGCAATTCTCAAGTTCTTGAGTACGCGCGTATGATCGGGGCTCATGAATCGATCCGGAAGCCGGTCGAGCTGCCGAACCTGATCACTACCGTCGAGCGGATGCTCTCCTAGAAATCCTGTTTTCCGGCGAACTTTACGCCTGGGTATCTCTGGTCTCGGGCTTCCGCAGCCTGAAGAGATCGGCATAGTGCCCGGCGAGAGATGTGGTGGAGACGGTCAGATTTCCAGCCTTCGCCTGGCGCTCGACCCAGAGGCGGATGCCGGGGCGATGCTCGACATGGAACCAGGAGAGCCAGGCGAACAGCAGTCGCCGGAACCAACCGGGCATGCCGCGCTGATCGCCGAAATCCACGATATGCAGGGTTCCGCCAGGCCTGAGCAGGGCGACGGCCCGCTCCAGCGAGTCCCGCCAGGGCGGGATCATGGAAAGCGAATAGGAAAACACGATGTGGTCGAAACCGTCCGCCTCATCGAAGGTTGCCTCCGGATCGAACTGTTCCGCATAGGCAAGCCCGAGCCGCACTTTCGCCTCTAGGCCCGCGCGGCGGAGGGACGTCTCTGCCGTTTCCAGCATCTCCGCCGAGGCGTCGATGCCGAAATACCGGCAGTCCGGATAGCGCCGGGCCATTTTCACCAGATTACGCGCCGTACCGCAGCCGATCTCGCAGACGCTCTGACCCGGAAGCGGCTCCAGCTCCCGGATCAGCCGGTCCCGGCCCAGCAGATAGTATTTCCGGGTCAGGTCGTAGAAATGCCGCTGGATCCGATAGATCCGGTCCATCTTCTCCCCGGCATCCTCGGGGCCATCGTCCCCGGAATGATCAATCTCTGCGGATGTAGAGATGGAAGCCTCCATAGATCGACGAGCGGTCGCGCCGGCCGAGGTCGAGGGACTGTTCAGCCTGATAGTCCCAGCGGTCGAGAATTTCCGCCGGAACGCGTCCGGGCAGCGGGCTTTCTTCGCCGGCGGTGCGGAAGATGACCCGGGCGCCCGGTGACGAGGTGCGCAGGATTTCGGTCCAGAGAGCGGTCAGCTGCTCCGTGTTCATCCAGTCCTGAGCATCCAGCAGGATATAGCGATCCCGGCTTTCGGCATCGCAGTCAGCCAGGAAGTCCGTCATCGAGGCCTGCACGACATCGACTTTCGAAGCGTTGTCCCTCAGGGCCTGATGGTTGCTGTCCCGCAGATAGCGCGGGATGGCCTGCCGCCGCTGACGGTCATAACCGCGTCCGAAGGCCTGCCAGGCGAAGTAGTTATCGTTGATCGAGAAATCGCAGGCCAGCCGCTCCAGGCGGGAGCGCATCAGCCCTGCCATGTCGCCACCCGCCGAGGCCGAAAGCGCCTCGAACTGGGCCGGCGGAATGCCGAGCCCGTAGAAGGAGACCGGCATCCGGCAAAGCGCCTTGACGATGCGGCTGTCGAAGACCGGGCCGATCACGTCCTCGAACAGGGTGCGCTGCTCCTCCATGGTCTCCGCTCTGAGGATGTGCCGCGGGTTCTTGCCATGCAGTCGGGCCACGAAATGCAGCAGCCCGATGAAGCGGCCAAGCAGGCCGAACTCGTAGACATTGCGGGTGAACATGTCGATCCGCCGTCCGCGCAGCCCGCGTTTGTTCCAGTAGGCTCGCGTCTCCGGATCGAGGTGCGGGGCGAGATCGCGGAAATAGACCCGCTTGTTTTCCCGCTCGTCCGCATGGCCGAAGAAGCGGAAGAAAGTCTCGTGGTCCGGCAGCTGTTCCAGCGCCGTCAGTTTCAGCCGGGTGAGGGCGACATGGGCGGGATTGAGATCGACCGCCTGAATATGCGCCGGCTGCTCCGTCAGGTAGTTCAGGATGTTGCAGCCGCCCGATGCGATGGTGAATATCCGGCTGTCCTTGTCGAGCTGCAGCGCTTCCAGATCGACCTCGGGATCTTCCCAGATCTGCGGATAGACGAAGCCCTTGAAGGCCATCGTGAACATCCGCTCGAGGATGCCGCGCTTCGACAATTGCTTGTTCTTGATGACTGCGTCGGTAAGGAGGCTGTTGGCGGTCATGGGGGCGCACTCTCCCGGATGGCGCGGTTCCGTGCGAGCGCCGCCGGACCGGTCCATATTTCGCTCTCCCTCATACGGGATTCGTGTTGCAGCTTTGTTGCGGCCATGCGGACAGGTGGGGATTGTGAGGTCAGGATCGCACGCGATAAAAGTGACAAGTAGAGTTAAGTTTCTAGATTAATAAAAATGTCTAGTAATTTGATAAAATGAATATTTATGGAAATATAACTTGGCGTGATCTGATACGGGAACGCCAGCAAGAAAATCAGTACCCGCTTGGTCACTGGGCAACCCGGCGCGCTCGCGGAGAGGCCGGTTTACGGCAACTCGAATCGGAGGTCAGGCGCGTCCGTGACTGACGAGAGCGTCCCTGCCGCTCTGGCTTGCCTCGACGATGGCACCGGTGCCGGAGACGTAGCGCCGGACGACGAGGCCCTGATCGACAGCTTCTTCCCAGACGGTGAGGCGGGGGCAGGAGGTGCGCCAGGCATCCATGACCTCGCCATAGGGGCGGGGTTTCTCGGCGACCCATTCCACAAGGTCGAGGATCAGTGGCATCGGTGTGTCGCTCATGATGTACTCCTTGATCGGCCAGAGACCGGTTATTCTAGCACGCTTGGAATGCGTATCTGCATTTCGGGTTTCGAGACTGCGAATTTAGTTTCGGGCGATGGCGAAGGCGGCGATGGCATACTCTGTTAAACGTGCGGGGTTAAACGCGCGGGAACGATCAGCGGGAGACACTCCGGATGAATGACATTGGCCGAATGGTTGCCGCAGCATGTCTCGCTGCCGGGGTACTGTTCATGGCGGCGGACGCCCGGGCCCAGACCGACGCCCGGCTTGCCTGGTCCGCTGCGTCGCCATCGATCTTCGAGGTGGAGCCGACCTGGCCCGGCTACCAGAAGCCGGGCTTCGGTGCCCCGGCCGGCACCGCGCCGGAGGGAACGGGTGTCGCGATCCTGCGTTCGGGCTTGCTGGTAACGGCGGCCCATGTCGTCTCCAAGGCGACGGAGGTGCATGTCCGCGCGCCGGACGGCACCCGGTTGCCGGCCACCATCCTCGCCATCGACCAGAAGACGGATGTCGCCTTCCTGACTGTCGATCTTCAGACCTCTCCCATCACGCTGGCCGAAGCCCGACCGGAAACCGGCGCGCCGGTCTGCACACTCTCGAACGCGTTCGGTCTTGGCATTGGCATCACCTGTGGCGTGGTCTCCGCCAACAAGCGGTCGGGCATCGGTTTCAATCACACGGAGGATTTCATCCAGACCGACGCCTCGATCAATCCCGGCTCCTCCGGCGGGGCGCTGGTCGATCTGGAAGGCAGGCTGGTCGGAATGCTGTCGGCGATCTTCACAAAGGACTCGGACTCCGATATCGGGGTGAATTTCGCGGTCTCGACGGAGCTCTTGCTGAAAAGCCTGCCGGCTGAATTACGCTAGCCCGCACGTTTTACGCCTGCACCGCCTTTTACTCCCGTTCGGGATCGGGTGAGATGCCGGGAGCGGACTTGTCCCGGAGCAGCCGGGACGGGATTATGCCACCAATGGTCGCGCAACCGGCCTTAAGAAAGTCATGGAGGAATAAAGATGCCCGCCACCCTTCCGGGTCCGTTCGAAACCCTGAGCCTCGAGACGCCGTCCGAGCATGTGCTGCTACTGACCCTGGACCGGCCGGAGCGCGGCAACGCACTAAACACCCAGATGGGCTACGACCTCCGAGACCTCTTCACCGCGCTCTATCACGACCAGCGCGATCTTCGCTGCATCGTCGTCACCGGGCGCGGCGAGAAGATTTTTTGCGCCGGCGGTGATCTGAAAGAACGCAACAACATGACGGACGAGGCCTGGCAGACGCAGCATGCGCTGTTCGAGCAGGCTGTCCGGGCGATGATGGATTGCCCGGTCCCGATGATCGGCGCCGTGAACGGAGCCGCCTTTGCGGGTGGCCTCGAAATCGCGCTCTGCTGCGACTTTGTCTATTGCGCGCCGAATGCCCGTTTTGCGCTGACCGAAGTTACCCTGGGCATCATGCCGGGCGCGGGCGGTACCCAGAACCTGCCGCGCGCGGTCGGCGTCCGCCGGGCCAAGGAAATCATCCTGACCGGTACCCCCTTCAGCGCCAATGATGCGATGGACTGGGGCCTCGCCAACAAGCTCTGCGAGGATGGCAAGCTGCTGGAGGACGCGCTGGCGACAGCGGAGCGGATCGCCGGCAACGCGCCGATCTCCACCCGTCAGGTGAAGAAGGCCATCGACATGTCGACCCAGCTCGACCTGAAAAGCGGCTATGCCTTCGAGATCGAGGCCTATAACCGCATGGTTCCGACCGAGGACCGCCTGGAAGGCGTGCGGGCTTTCAACGAGAAGCGCAAGGCGGTGTTCAAGGGGAAATAGGGGACCTGCCTCTGTTAACATCGTCATCCCCACGCACGTGGGGGCCCAGGGAACAAGGGCGGCACTCTATGATCCCTGGGTCCCCGCTTTCGCGAGGATGACGGTTTTGGAGGGTTGGGCTCAGCTCACAACCCCGCACCCGCCCGCCACTCCGAGAGCGGCAGGAAACTCGGGATCGGCCGTGGTTCTTCCGGCAGCATCGAAATGAATTCCAGCGAATGCCCGTCCGGATCGTCGAAATAGACGCTGGCGGCGGGCATCCAGCTCAGCACCACCGGCTCGTCAATCGGCTCCTCGCCGTTCTTGGTCGGCGTCAGCCCCGCCGCTTTCAGTCTCGCGACCGAGCGCTCGACATCTTCCAGCGCGACATTGAAGGCAATGTGCAGCTTCATCCCCATCGGCGCCGATCCGACACCCCAGAGCCCGAGCATCGCGGTCTCCGGCGCCGGCACCCAGAAGAACGCGACGTTGCGGTCCTTGACCACATGGGCCAGCGGCAGACCGAGCACATCCCGGTAGAAGGCGACCGAGCGGTCCAGGTCGCGGACAGTCAGATGGGCCTCGTACAGGCCTTTGATGGGAACGATCATAGCGCGTCTCTTTTTTAATCAAGTTTATTCTTGAATAATAAGCGTGACGCTTGAGGAAGGCAAGTACTGGAGCCCCCAGCAAGAGCCGTCATCCCGGACCCGATCCGGGATCCATAGTTCCGCCGCTCCGCCCTATGAACAGATGGATCCCGGCTCTCCGGCCGGGATGACGTTTTTGGGTGGGGTGTTGAGCGTTAGGTCCCCTGAACTCTCTTCGCGTCCGGTGCCTTTCATTTCGCGACGGATCAAGGCGGAAACCGCTTCGGTTCCCACTTCAGGTGGGGATACCCTTAACTGATGCAGCTTAAACGGGACGCGCGGTTGGGGAGCGATATGTCAGCGAAGAGGAGCAGTGAAGGGGCAGCTCAAACAGTATCCCCTCTGCATTGGATCAGGTTAGTCGCGGTGTATCTCCTGATCCCGCTGATTTTATTTGTATGCGGCGGGGACCTCGGATGGTGGCAGGCGTGGCTCTATTCTGTTCTGATCGTTGCCGCCGGTTTAGGCGGACGCATATGGGCGGAACAGCGGCATCCCGGATTGACGGCCGACCGGCAAAATACTGAGATTATGCAAAACGCAAAAGCCTGGGACAAAGTGCTCGCGCCGCTGATGGCGGTGAGCATCGGATACCCCTTGGTCATCGTGGCAGGCCTCGATCACCGCTACACTTGGTCTCCGGAATTTCCGTTATGGCTCAATGTCATTGGCTTCGTTTTAATCTCTCTCGGATACGCTTTCGCTGCATGGGCGCTGGCCGAGAACCGCTTTTTCTACAGCGTGGTGGTCATTCGGACGGACCGGGGGCATGCGGTGTGTGACACTGGTCCATACCGAATTGTCCGGCATCCGGGCTATACTGGAAATATCTATGCACTGTTCGGTATCGTTCTCGCCCTGGGATCGGTATGGACACTGATTCCCGTGGCGGTGGCCTCAATCATCTCGATATTCAGAACACAACTCGAAGACCAGACCTTGCAGGAAGAATTGCCGGGCTATCGGGACTATGCAGGTCGCGTGCGATATCGGTTGTTTCCTGGGATATATTGAGGGGCATCTTCGAATTAAATACCGTGTCCCCTTAATTCCCTTAATTTCTCCATGCTCCATTCATAGCCTTTAGGCGCTGCTAAAACAGTCCTTGCAACACAGACACGGAGCATGACCAGACGCGATTACGACTGTGTCCATTATTATCATGGGGTCCAATTGCATGGTCATGTTATGAAGTTAAATCGTCTGTTTGTTTCTAAGAGTCGTATCTTGTAGGCGAAATCGTGGGCTTGTTGCCAAAGAACCGGATTGCAGAACTCCGAAAAGCACGCGGCTGGACGCAAAGTGACGTTGCTGCAAGGCTTGGTGGAAAAGTTGCTGTATCTACCGTGAGCAAGCTTGAGCGTGGCGACCGTCAGCTTACGCTTTCATGGGCTAAGCGCTTTTCAGATGTAATGAACTGCGAAATCACTGACGTATTCCAGGAGCCCTCAGAGGGAACATTCGCGAGGGGTACGTTTTCTGTTGAACGTGTGACGGTAATTGGAGCCGTTGCGGGCGGGATTTGGAAGTCGCCGGAAACTCTCTTCTCCCCCGAAGAGGAAAATTTCCAAATCAGGGTACCGATAAATAGCGAATATCTGACACGGAGCCGATTTGCTGTATGTGTTCGCGGCGTCGAGATGAATCGGCGTTTTTCGGCTGGTGACCTTTTGGTGTGTGTGCGTCTAGAAGGTCAGTACGAGGAGTTGCAGGTAAACAGCTTGGTTCTTACAAAGACGTCAAATCATAACGGTCAGATAGAATTAGCCATCAAGCGGTTTGAGAATAATGGGGAGGCTTGGCTTTGGCCGGAATCGGATCATCCTTTAAACCAGCAACCTGTGCCTCTAAGTGACCCTGGCGTCGAGATTTATGGTCTCGTTATTGCTTCGTATTGTTCAGAATTTCCTTTGAGATAGTGGACCTCAAATCTCAATCTATCTCGGTCGACGGCTGAATAGTATTTCAACCGCCTCCACCACATCGCCAACCGGGATCAGCTCCGGATCCTTTCCGCCATAATCCTTCGCATCGACGATCTTCAGCCGCACCGCGCTCGGGGCGTATTTCGCCGGGTTGTGCTTGCTGAAGAGGGAGACCAGCGGGGCGCCGCCTGTGGCCATCATGTGGCCGGTGCCGCTGTCGTTGGCGAGGGCGGCGTGCAGGCGGCCGGCGAGGGCCATGGCGAGGACGGGGCCTTTCAGGTGGGGCTGATCGTCCGTCCGGTCCCATTCTGGGAAGAGGGCTTCCGGCACCGCCTTGCGCCATTCCGGCACTTTTGCGGCTTCTTCCGGCCCGGCGAAGAAGACCGGTGTCCGGCCTTTTGCCACCTGTTCCTTTGCCACGGCGAGGAAGTTGGCTTCCGGCCAGACCTTTACTTTGTCCCCCGCACCGGGAGCGATGCCGACATAGACGGGGCCGTCCGGCAGCAGCTTTGCCGCGAGCGTTTTGTATTCCGGCGCCACCACATCGACATGGCCTTTATGGGCCTGGGCAACACGGTCCGGTGCGGCGAGGTCGAGCAGCAGGGTGAGGTTTTTCAGGAGGTGTCGGCCCGGCTTCTGGGCGGCGGTCGGGCGCGCGTCGGAGAGCCAGTAGCCCGCGCAGGCGCTGATGAAGCGGTTGTGCCTGATCCGGCGGACGGAGAGGGTGCGGCGCAGGGTGATCTGGGTGTCGATCACCAGATCGAAATGCCGGCCGTCAAGCGGGCGCGTCCCCCAGGGCAGGATATGGTTCATGTCGTCGCCGATCCCGGCCTCGGTGATCACCTCGTCGAGCAGCGGCGCGACAACGGGAGCGAGCGGGCCCGCATACATGGACGGGCCGAGCCCCGCCAGCCAGGTGATCCGCGCGTCCGGGAAGCGTGCGCGCAGATCCTTCAGGAAGGGCAGCTTGAAAAGGCCATCGCCGATTGTCTCCCCGCAGGAATAGATCAGGATCGTCTCGGGCGTTCGCGGAGCGGCGGGTGTGGCTGTCATTGCGCGTGATCGGCTCATTTTGTCGTGGGTGCGCACTATTACGAATCTTTGCTTCCAAAACCACACATGGTAGCCAAGCGGACCATTTTTGTTTGGTCGGCATTCACCCGGCAGATATCTGGAAAGCCCCTATGAGCGATACAATTCTGGTTCCCGTTGCGCCCGGCGAAATGCTGGACAAGATCACCATTCTGGAAATCAAACTGGAGCGGATCGAGGACGCGGCGAAACGTGCCAATGTCGAACGCGAACACACAATGTTGCAGCAGGTGCGCGGCGAAAAGATTCCGGACAGCCCGGAACTGGCCGATGCCTATGCCCGCCTGAAAGCGGTGAACGAGACGCTCTGGGTAATCGAGGACGATATCCGCGATTGCGAACGGGGCGGCGATTTCGGGCCTAAATTCATCGAGCTGGCGCGCAGCGTCTACCGCGTCAACGACCAGCGAGCGGCGATCAAGAAGGAGATCAACCTCCTGCTCGGCTCCGCCCTGGTCGAGGAAAAGTCCTACAAGGAATACCTCGCGCCGGAAACGGAAGGCTCGTGAGGCGGGTATGACACTTTCCGGCGCGATGACGCCCGATCCCCGGTTCGTCCGGTTCCGGTTCTGGGTGCTGGCAGTCGTGCTGCTGCTGTTCGTGCCGGTCGGCGTGCTGGCTAAGCAGGCGATGGCGACGCTGTTCATCGCGCTGGCTATCCTGCTGCTGGGCGCCGTCTGGCTGGAAAAGCGGCGGATCGCATGGCCGGAAAAGCCGGTCCTGATCGCCTTTGCCGCCCTTGTTGCCTTGTCGCTACTCGGCGCCTGGTTCGGCGGGCAGGGGCTGCATCTGGCCGGGATGCTGAAAAAGCTCGGCCTGCTTGGGCTGTTGTTGGTGTGTGTCACGGCCGCGCCGGAAATCCGGGCCGGGCTCTCCACACGGCCGCTGGTGCTGTGTCTGGCCGCCAGCATTCTTCTCGGCGCGGTGATTTTCTCCATCGAGCTGAATTTCGACGCGCCGCTTTACCGGTTCTTCTCCGGCAAGGGCTGGGACGTTGACGTGGCGCCGTCCCGCTTCAACCGGGGCAGCACCGCGCTCGTGCTGCTGAGCTGGCCTGCGGCGGCGGGGCTGTGTCTCGCCGGTCGTCGAGCGGTGGCGCTGGTAATTGTTCTGGTCGGACTGGCTGTCCCCTCCATTGGAGAATCCGCATCGGCAATGCTCGCGGCCGTGGCCGGGGTGCTGGTGCTGCCGCTGGCGGTGCTGAACGGACGCATGGCCTCCCGGCTTGTGCTTCTGCTCGCCGTGCTGTTGATGATCGCGGCGCCATGGCTGCTCGGTAATCTTCTGGTCTGGATTCCGGACTATGTCGCGGTGTTCCCCCCATCCTTCGCGGACCGGCTGGAGATCTGGCACAGCGCATCGTCAGTGGCGCTGGATCAACCGTTTATCGGTCTCGGCCTTGGGGCGATGCGCAGCCTTGAGGTGCCGGAGGCGGTGAGGGCGACATACAGCTTCTTCAAGCACGGCACGATCCATCCGCATAACGCGGCGATCCAGATCTGGCTTGAGCTTGGCCTTGGTGGAATTCTGGCGGCGCTGGTGTTGCTCTGGCGTCTGGTCGTGGCCTCGGACCCGTTGCCGCGCCCGGCCCGGGCCGCCGCCATATCGGCGCTGTGCTGCGGGCTGGTGATCGCCGCCGTCTCCTACGGGCTGTGGCAGGAAACATGGCTCGGCATCATCGGCTTCACCGTGCTTGCCTTCGGCGTGCTCTGCCGCAACGAAAGCCCTTCCGACTGATCTCTTTTCCAGCGCGTCTCCCTGGTGTTTAGTTACCGCAAGAACATAAAAAAAACAGGGAGGCCCAAAGTGGCTCAGTATCCGGCGGTCGACGCAGTCCGCAAAATTGGCATTCTCGGTGGCGGTACGATCGGTGCGAGCTGGTCCGCTTTCTTTCTCTCCAAAGGCTATGACGTCGTGGCCTGGGACCCGGGTCCGGATGCGGAAGCCAAGATGCGGGCTTTCATCGACAATGCGTGGCCGCAACTGACCGAACTCGGACTTTCCGCCGGTGCCGCGGTGGCGCGGCTCAGGTTCGTCGCTACACCGGAAGAGGCCGTCGTGGGCTGCGATTTCATTCAGGAAAGCGCGCCGGAACGGCTCGATATCAAGCAGGAGCTTTATGCTCGCGTCGATGCGGTGATCGAGCCTCGGACGATCTTCGCCTCCAGCACATCCGGGCTGGTGATGAGCGATCTGCAGCAGGGCCTGAAGAATGCGAGCCAGTTCGTCGTCGGCCATCCGTTCAACCCGCCGCACCTGATCCCGCTGGTCGAGGTGGTCGCCGGGAAAGATTCCGATCCGGCGGCGGCGGACTGGGCGATGGATTTCTACCGGCATGTCGGCAAGCATCCGATCCGCCTGAAGAAGGAGCTGAAGGGCCATCTTGCGAACCGGCTGCAGGCCGCGCTCTGGCGTGAGGCTGTGATGGCGGTGAAAGAGGATGTCGCCTCCATCGAGGATATCGACGCCGCAATGTCTCAGGGGCCGGGGCTGCGGCTCGCCCTGATGGGCCCGCACATGATCTTCGGGCTCGCTGGCGGCAAGGGCGGCATGGGCCATTTCTACGACCACATCGGCCCGGCCATGGAAGCCTGGTGGGAGACCATGCAGGAGACGCCGAAACTGGATGCAGACCTCCGGGCGAAACTGATCGAGGGCGTGGACGCGGAAGCGGCCGGCCGGTCCATCGACCAGCTTGAGGCGGAGCGGGACGACAAGCTGATCGCCTTGCTCAAGATGCTGCAGGCGAAAGGGTAGATCCTGAAATGACCGGTTCCGGGAAATCCGTGATCGTTGTCGGCGCCGGGGTTGTCGGCGTCGCCACCGCGCTCTGCCTGCAGATGGAAGGGCACCGGGTGACGGTGCTCGACCCCAAGGCTCCCGGAACCGCGACATCGTTCGGCAATGCCGGATCGATCGCCATCGGCGCGATGTATCCGACAGGGTCTCCCGGTAATCTGAAGCAAGTGCCGAAAATGCTGATGGACCCGGCCTCCGCTGTTTCCATTCGCTGGTCCTACCTGCCGCGAATGATGCCCTGGCTCGTGCGTTTCTTCGCGGCGAGCCGGCCGTCCCGGGTGGAACAGATCTCCCGCGAGCTGACGAGTATCGTTCCGTCCGCTGCCGAGGCGCATCTGTCGCTGATGAAGGCGCACCGGATCGAGGGTATCGTCAAGCCGCTCGGCTGGCTCAAGGTCTATACCGGCGAGAAGTCTTTCGCGGGCACGCTTGAGGAGCGGCAGACCATCGAGCGGCTGGGCGCCAATGTGCAGATCCTGAATCAGGATGAACTCCGCCAGCTGGAGCCCGCCCTTTCGCCACGGTTCACCCATGGCGCCTTCCAGCCCGACAACCATTTCGTCACCAGTCCGCTCAAGCTTACGGAAGCGTATGCCAAGGCTTTTGCCGGGCTTGGCGGCCGCTTCCTGGCTGAAAAAGTGACGCGATTCGAATTCGATGGCGACAGGGTACGCAAGGTGGTGACGGATCTCAGCATGCATGAAGCGGACAACGTCGTTGTCTGCGCCGGTGCATGGTCCGGCCGGATCTGCGAAATGCTCGGATTCAGGGTGCCGCTGGACACGGAACGCGGGTATCACCTCAATATCGCTTCGGAAGACGGCCCGAAACTCAGCCGTCCGGTGGTGATCGGGGATCACAGTTTTGTACTGGCGCCGATGCAGGACGGAATCCGTCTGACCAGCGGTGTCGAGTTCGCCGGTGTCGATGCGCCGCCAGACTTCAGGCGGATCAGGCGGATACTGCCGCTGGCCCAGAAAGCGCTGCCCGGGCTATCTGGAAACATCACCCGTGAATGGATGGGGCATCGCCCCTCGACCCCGGATAGTAAGCCTTTGATAGGTCTGGCGCCGGGAATTGATAACGTATCATTGGGTTTCGGGCATGGGCATATCGGGCTCACCCTGGCGGCACGTACCGGTAATATTCTGGCCGATCTGGTTTCTGGTCGGGAGCCTACAGTTGACCTGATGCCCTTCAGTGCCGACCGTTTCTAAATCTCGTTAAGAGAGATTTAATCATATTACGGCTTTCTGACAAATTCGGCTTACAGGCTGTTATAGTGAGAAAACCATTGCTTGCGACGCGCCACAGAGTAAGAGTTCTGTGGGGACTCACCGGCACCTACGAGATTCCAGTATGAAAGGGAGAAGCATGAAAAGCTTTCAGCACCCAATTTTGAAAAAGTCCGCAGCCATTTTTGGCGCGGTACTTCTATCCGGCTGTGCCGGTATGCAGCTCGACAAGGCACGTATGGTTCAACCAGAGGGAAGTAATTTCAGTACATCGCTGTACAAAGAATATATGGCTCTCTCCGAGCTTGAATTCCTTGAGGGCGATTACGCTGATTCCGACGCGTTCGCGCGGCGGGCGATGTCCGCCGCCAGCAACAACCCGACCGCTCCGGAAGAAATGAGCGCACGTAAGCTTCCGGCCGCAAACCAGGGCGAGATGGCAACGGCCCGTCGTGAGCTGGTCGAAGCGCTGGCCGCCACGGCGACTGAGAAAGCCTCGGTCAACGCCGCCCAGGCACAGGCTGCATTCGACTGCTGGATGCAGGAGCAGGAAGAAAACTTCCAGCCTGACGATATCGCCAAATGCCGTGCAGATTACATGGCGTCGATGAATGCCGTGCGTTCCGCTCTCGCTCCGAAGGCTTCCGCCGCTCCGGCTCCGGCTCCCGCTCCGGCTCCGAAAGCTCCGCAGCGTATGGCCGCGACCTACACGGTCAATTTCGACTTTGATTCGGACCAGATCACGGGCAAGGCCAGCCAGATCATCGCTGAAGCCGGTTTGGCAGTCGACGAGATGAAGGCGAGCACCATCATCCTTTCCGGCTACGCCGACCGTGCCGGTTCGGAAGCCTACAACATGAAGCTCTCGGATCGTCGCGCGAAGGCCGTTCTGGGCGCGCTCGATATCCGGTCGCGCATGAAGATCGCCGGGTCCACTGAGATCAAGGTCTACGGTGAGAAGAACAACAAGAAGAAGACCGAGGACGGTGTTCGCGAAGCTGAAAACCGCCGCGTGAAGATCGAAATCATTCGCTAAGAAGCGAGCAACGAATTCGAATAAGGCCGCCCTCGGGCGGCCTTATTTTTTGTCCCGGGTCTTTGCCGTTTTATTCCGGGTTCGGCCCGTTACCCAAACTTGGCCATGCCTTCCAGGGTCTGCCGGATGATCTGGCGGGAACGCCACAGTACCATTTCCTTCCAGTCGGCCTTGTCCGGGGAGTAGTGGTCACGGATCTGCTGCTTGATGCGCTTGGTCTCCGGTGCCGACCAGTCAACCTCGCCCTGATTGTGCAGCCAATGGTCCTCGCGCAGCACAAGCAGCCCCCGGTCCGTCGGGAAGGTGCCGTATTCAAGGGCGACATAGGTATAATTGTCGCCAAGTTCGGCATTCCACATTTCCCGGGATGTGCCGTGTAGCGGAATCGAGGACGAAGTGCCCAGTTCCGGCACGCCGACGGAATCTCCGTACATTTCGACAACCCGCTTCATGCCCGCACTGCCGGGCAAGTGCGCGCAAATCGGCTCGCCATAGCCATAGGGGCCGAGGCCCGTGTGATAATCGATGACGCTGACCAGAGAGCGGTCCGCAAGCTTGAAGTCACGGATGATCTTTTCCAGCGTTTGCCGCGCCCATGAGGGTCCGAAGCCGCCGAAGAACATGCTATGCGCATGTTTGTATTGGCCGGCCTTGCGGGCCGTCTGGAAGGCGCTTTCGCCATGTTCGGCCCGGTATTTGGCGATCTTTTCTTTTGCCTTCGCCATGGTCTCGTCGTCGAGGGACGGCGGGACGAGGGCATCGACCAATTCGTCATGGCCCGGGTTTTCCGGAATGGGCTTCGTGAAGTCGATATAGTTCCGGTTCAGGTCGCAACCTTCTTCGGTGACCCGTCGCAGCCAGGCGAAGCCGTGCGGGTTGAGCGCATGGATATGCAGTGCGGCCATATCCGCGTCGAGACCCTGCCGTGCGCCGGACAGGAACCAGTCGATCTGTGCGCCCGAGCCGCAGAAACCTTCCACCCCATGGGTGGAGGAGATCGTCACCAGAACCTTTTTCGCATCCTTCGGACCGACCCAGGCGGCATCGCAGGCGAGGGTTTCGCCATAGGGGCCCTTGTTGGGGTTCTCGTAGGTCGTGACAGTGGCGCCTTCGCGCTCGGCCGCGGAAAGGAAACGCTCGCGGGCCTGACGGTAATCTTCGGAAAAGGCGTGATCGATGAATTCGAGGATGCTCATCTGGTCCAGTCCATGGGGATGATGGCGAAAGCCGTTAAGGGGCAGAGACTAGCAAACTGCCGGACCCCGGCGCCATTGCCGTAACGGAAATATCTGTTGAGCTAATCGGGACAAGTTGGCAGCGTTGCCGCCTCGGTATCCAGAAGTGCGTGCCGGAAGTGTGTGCCAGAAAAGTGTGAATGTGAGGCGTCATGGCGTTACCCGGAAATACACTGCTTATCACCGCCGATCAGTGGCGTGGCGATTGTCTCTCGATCCTTGGCCATCCGGCGGTGCGGACGCCGCATATTGATGCGCTGGCTGCCGACGGCGTGCTGTTCGAAAGACATTATTGCCAGGCGGCGCCCTGCTCGCCGGCCCGCGCGTCGCTCTACACCGGGCTCTACCAGATGAACCACCGGGTCTGCCGCAATGGCAGCCCGCTGGATGCGCGGTTCACCAACATCGCGCAGGAAGGCCGCCGGGCCGGGTATGGTCCGGTGCTGCTTGGCTATACGGACCAGACTCTCGATCCCCGCACCCGGCACCCGAAGGACCCGCGTCTTAAAACCTACGAAGAAGTGCTGCCGGGATTCGAGCGGCACACGAAGTATGACGAACATGCGCTCGATTGGCTGGACTGGCTGGAGGGCAAGGGTGAGGATGCGTCCGGCGGTCTCAAGGGTGTCTACGGTTCGGTGCCGCAGGACGGTCCCTTCAGCCGGGAGGATCTGACGCCGAAGTTTGCCTCGGAGCATACGGAAACCGGCTACATCACCGAGCGGTTTCTCGACTATCTCGGCCAGCAGGATGCGGACAAGCCCTGGTTCGCGCATCTGTCCTTTATCCGGCCGCACCCGCCGTTTTCGGTGCCGGAGCCATACAATTCCATGATCGAGGATGCGCTGGTGCCGGACCCGAACCGGGCGACGTCCGTCGAAGCGGAAGCGGCACAGCATCCTTTCCTGCGTTTCATGCTGGACCGGGTGCCGTCCAAGTCTTTCGTGCCCGGCGGCGGGGACCGCTTGGTGACGGACTGGAGCGACGACGAGATCCGCGCGGTGCGGGCGGTCTATTTCGCCATGGTGGCCGAGGTTGACGCGCAGCTCGGCCGACTGGTCGACGGGCTGAAAAAAGCAGGTGTCTATGAGGACACACTGATCGTGCTGACCAGCGATCACGCGGAAATGCTGGGCGACCATCATCTGTTCGGCAAGCTCGGCTACTTCGAGCAGAGCTATCATATTCCGCTCATTGTCCGGATGCCGGGAGCGGATAGCCCGCGCGGCGTCAGGGTCGACCGGTTCACGGAATCCATCGATATCGCGCCGACCCTGGCGGAATGGTCCGGTATCCCGACACCGTTGCAGTATGACGGTCGGTCGCTGCTGCCGTTTCTGGAGGGCAAGGAGCCGTCCACATGGCGCGATGCCGCTCATTGGGAATTCGATTTCCGGGATGTCGTCGGCGGGGTGCCGGAGAAAGAACTCGGTTTGCGGCTCGATCAGTGCCAGCTCGCGGTGCGCCGGGAGGGCAGGTTTAAATACGTCCATTTCGCCGGTTTAGCGCCGCTGCTTTTCGATCTGGAGAACGATCCGCATGAACTAGTGAACCTTTCCGGTAATCCGGACTATGCGACCGAGGAGCTGGCGGCTGCGCGGGGCATGCTGTCCTGGCGTCAGGCGATGAGCGAACGCACCCTGAACGGGATCGAGGTCACGGCAGAGGGGCCGGTCGAGCGGAGCTTTGCGGAGCGTTTCTGAGAATTTACGCGGAGCTTTGCGGAGCGCTTCTGACGGCACCTTGCCATCCTTCGCGGATCGTTACTGATCCGGTTCCGCGCCGTATCTTGGCGGTGCATGCAAAGCGCTGCTAAGTTGCTGAAAACAGCGAGCGCATTCGGGGGATGCTATGAGCGAGGCGGCTGACTATTCGATTGATCCGCAGATGGCGCAGGCCATGGAGCGGATGATTAAGATCGTCGAAGAGGAAGGGCTTCCGCCGCTCCCCCTGGACCCGACCCCGCCGGAATCCCGAGTCCGGATGGAAGCGGAGCGATCCTGGTGGAACCAGGACTTGCCGGAAATGGCGGATGTGCGCGAAGAGCATATCGAAGGCCCGAATGGCCCGATCCGGGTGCGCCTGCTATATCCGAACGTACCGCGACCGGCACCGGCTCTGGTCTATTTCCACGGTGGTGGCTGGGTTGTAGGCTCTCTCGAGACCCATCATCGGGCGATGCGTTATCTCGCGCTGCAGAGCGGATGCGCTGTGGTTGCAGTCGATTACCGCCTCGCGCCGGAGAACAAGTTCCCCGCGCCATTGCAGGACTGTGTCGCCGCTATTGAGCATGTCCGGGACAATGGGCAGGACTGGGGCCTGGATACGGCAAAGATCGCCGTCGGCGGCGACAGTGCAGGCGCCAACCTGGCGCTTGGGTCGGCTCTGGCGATGCGCGACAAGGGCGGCAGTCCGATCCGCTCTCTCACCCTGTTCTACGGCTGCTTCGACCGGGATCTGGAAGATGAGTCCCACACGTTGTTCGGCGACGGTTCCTTTGGGCTCTCGACCGCTTCCATGCGGTGGTACTGGAACCATTATCTGCGCGACGATGCGGATGCGGCCAACCCGCTGGCTTGTCCTCTCAAGGCGGATCTTGCCGGATTGCCGCCGACGCAACTCTATCCGGCCGGTCTCGATCCGCTCCGGGATGATTCCATCCTGATGCATGACCGGATGAAAGCCGCTGGCGTGCCTGTCGATTACAAGCTCTATCCCGGGGTCTGCCACGCTTTCATCAACCTGACCCGGATGGTGGATCAGGCGCATGAGCTGATCGACGATGCCGCGACCGCGATCCGGCGTAATCTCGCCCTTCGCTGACGGGCTCTCACCCGGCTGATGCGGCGGGCCGTTCTTTCGGCAGGCCGAGGGTCAGGATATTGGTCATCAGGATGGTGCCCGCGAGCATATAGAAGACGGAAGCAAGGCCGAACTGGTCCGCCAGCATGCCGCCGATGATCGGCATGACGATGGAAAAGCCGCTTTGCGTGCCGAACATCAGGCTGGTGGCAGAGCCGCCGAGATGGTCCGGTGTCAGGTCCATCATCCAGCTATGCACAACCGGTCTCACCGCGTAGAGCACGAAGCCGAGCAGAGATATTCCAGCGATGAAGGCTGCTTCGTTGCCGAGGAACGTCAGGCTGGCAATCAGGACGGTGGAGGCAGTCAGCCCGGCGAGGACGACCGTGCGCCGCCCGACCCGGTCCGACCAGATCCCGGCGGCGGGCGTCGCAATGACGCCGCCGACCTGCATCGCGGCCATGGCGATGCCGATCATGACGGGGCCGGAATGCATGACGTTGGCCAGATAAAGTGGCAGGAAGGCCAGCAACCCGCCCTGTGTCATCGAACGGAATCCGCTCATCACACAGAGACCGAGGATGGCGCGGTTCGCGATGACGGAGCGAATACCGGCGAAATATTCCGACAACCCGACACCGCGCGCGGCCGTATCTTCCGCTTTTCTTGTCTCGTAGCGCATCAGGCCGATAAAGAGGATGCCGGCAACAGCGAGCGCGGGGAGCGCGGAGATTTCAGCTGCCTGCTGCCAGCCGAACGCGGCCATCAGGGCGCCGGCGGTCAATGGCGCGAGTGTATCGCCGGCACTGGCGCCGAGCCCGTGGATGGACAGCGCATAACCCCGGTTCTTCGGATAGCGGTTTGACAGGAAGGAGATTGCCGGAGGGTGCCAGAGATTGCTGGTGACGCCGAGCACCACGACAAGCCCTGCGAGGGCGAAGAAGGTGGTGGCGAGCCCCATGACCATCAATGCCAACGCACCGATAGCGACCGACAAAACCTGGAAGATGACCCGACGACCGGAGAGGTCCACCAACGGCCCGCTGAAGAAATTTGCGCCGAAGGCACTGAAATGAAACACGCTGACCAGCGCCCCGGTCTCCGTGTAGCTGAGGCCCAGCGTCGTCGACAGGGCGGGGAGCAGCAGGTAGAAGACCGCGTCCGTCCAATGGATGGCGCCGTGGCCGAGGCCAACCAGTGCGATCGGAAAGTTTTCCCGGAACGGGAGCCCGGTCAGGCGTTCGGTGAGGGACATGGGGGCTCCGGGTTACTGTGAGGCTGTCGCCTCGATCGAGCGCACAAGGGCATTGGATGATGGGAGATGAAATTAGCACGCAGGCCCCGTCCCTCGGCAATCTTCTTGGCGAGTTGCTCGATCATGGAGCGGCCGAGGCAGCGCTGTTTGCGGTCCTGCTGCTGAGCGCGCTTTCAATCCTTTATTATACCGTGCGGACGGGTGTACCGCCGATGCCGTCACATCCGTCAGTTCGCCAGGCCATCTTCAGGCTGATACCGGAGAATTTTGCACCGGCGACGATCTACGAGCTCGGATGCGGCTGGGGCGGGATTGCCTTCGCGCTGGCTGCGCGCTATCCGCAGGCACGGGTCGTGGCCCTCGAGCTTTCGCCTGTGCCATGGCTCGTCTGCCAAGTCCGTCGTCTCGTCCAGCGCCGCACGAACCTCGAAATCCGCCGGACGGATTTCATGAAAACCGATCTCTCGGATGGAGATCTCGTATTCTGCTACCTGATGGTCACGCCTATGCGCGGCCTGGAGCGGAAACTCACAGGCGATCTACGACCGGGTTCTGTGGTGATTACGAGCACCTTCGCTTTTCCGGAGTGGACGGCGGAGGTAGTGGAGACAGTGCCGGAAGCCTCGAGCGCTCAGATTTATCGCTATCGTGTGCCGGGGTGATGACGCCGGTCAGTCCAGCTCGGCTTCAAGTTCAACGTCACTGGCCGGGACGTCATGTTGCTTTTCCAAAGCGGTGATATCGCTCAGGTGATGGGCGATGCGCCAGACGTGATAGGCGCTGCGGTGCAGCCAGCGGATGCTGTCCAGCCGATTGATTGTGTCATCAAACGATAGCAGTCCGGCTGCGGCGTTTTGCGCTGCGTCCTCCCGAATGCGGTGCCGCTGATCTCTCAGTCCTTTGCGCAGGGCATCAAAGTCATGTTCTGCCGCTTTCAGGTCCTGGCTCTGGGAAATATTGGCGAGCAGGGTGACAAATTGCGCACTGACCTCCCGGAGGGCCGGGTCATGGGCGATCGTCACGATCCGTTGTGACTGGCTTGCCCGGTGACAGAGCCTGCGCAGGTGATCAAGGGTATGAATCGCGGCAGTGAACCGTCCAATCCCTGTTACGGCCGCGCGTCGAGCCTGAATGTCGGTGGCATAGAGTTCGGACTTGCTGATGGCATCCCGGATTCTTGCCAGATCGAGCCGGGTTTTCCCTCTATGGGAGCGATCTATCGCGCCATGCAGGTGATCGAAGAGGATCATGGCGCACTCGGTCAAGGTGCCGGCCAGCGCATCTGTCGCGGCGGCGGTATCAGGCAAAAGCCTGTTGTCCAGCCTGCGCGCAAGATCGGTCCCGTCGTCCGGTATCAGCCACAATATCAGCCGCGCAAACAGGCCCGTGACCGGGAGAATGAGCAGGACACCAAGTGTATTGAACGAGGTGTGAAATGCGACCAGTGCCAACTGGTCGGAGCCGGGCGCGGCTGGGTCCATGAATTGGGCGGCGATGTTTGCGAAGGGGGTCAGCAGGGAAAAGGCAAGAATCCCGGTCAGGACATTGTAGATCAAGTGGGCAAAGCCGGTCTGGCGCATGGCGGTCGATCCGCCAGTGGCCGCGAGAACGGCTGTGAAGGTGGTGGCAACGTCCATACCGATGATCATCGCCGCCGCCTGGGGCAGGTTGATCGTTCCGCTGCCGAGCGCGACCATCGCCGTCGCAATACCGGCGCTGGAGGACTGGGTTACCAGCGTGATCGCAATGCCGATGCCGACGAGCTGCAGGCGGCCGAAGAAAGTATCTGCCGGAAAATCGTCAGGTGTGATCACGCCGCCGAACAGCTCCATACCGTCCTGCATCGTGTTGAGCCCGATGAAAATCAGGCAAAACCCGGCCAGAGACCATCCGGCGAGGGCAGTCCGTCCCTTGCCGAAAAACTTCACCAGAACGGCAAGCAAGAGAATGGGTAACGCGATGGCGCCAAGCTGCAGCTTGAAGCCGAGGACTGCCACGATCCAGCCGGTCAGGGTGGTGCCTATATTCGCGCCGAAAATGATACCCAATGCCTGGGTAAAGGTCAGCAGACCGGCGCCGACGAAACCGACTGCCGTTACTGTCGTCGCGCTGGAGGACTGGACAACCGCAGTCATGAGCGCCCCGGTGAGGGCACCCGTCGCCGGACTGTTCGTCAATTGCGCCATGACACGGCGCTGACTGTTCCCGATCAGGCTTCTCAGGCCATCGGTCAGAATCAGCATCCCGATCAGGAACAAGCCGATTCCGCCGATGGCAACGGCAGCGCTTGCGATCATGGTCTTATAATCAACCCCTTAATCGCTCCGGGGACTAGGCGAGGCTTTTCAGACCAGCCTTTCCGCATGCCAGCGCACGTGATCTTCCATGAAACTGGCGATGAAATAGTAGGAATGATCGTAACCTTCCTGGCGCCGCATGGTCAGGCGGATTCCGGATTTATCGCAGGCCGCCTCCAGAAGCTCGGGCTTCAGCTGACCTTCGAGGAAGCCGTCCGCCAGTCCCTGGTCGACCAGGATATCAGCCACCCGGGCGCCATCCTCGATCAGGGCGCAGGCATCATACTCCCGCCAGTCGGCCTTGTTCGCGCCGATATAGCCGGTCAGCGCCTTGTCGCCCCACGGGCAGTTCATCGGTGAGCAGATCGGGGCGAAGGCTGAAACGCTTTTGAACCGGTCCGGGTTTCTCAGGGCGATGGTGAGCGCGCCATGACCGCCCATTGAGTGTCCCGTGATCGCCTGCCGCGTCATATCGAGCGGCAAAGCCTGTTCGACGAGAGCAGGCAGTTCCTTTTCGATGTAGCTGCGCATCCGGTAATTAGCAGCCCATGGAGTTTCTGTCGCGTCGACATAGAAACCGGCTCCAAGGCCGAAATCGTAGGCGCCATCCGGATCGTCGGGAACGCCATCGCCGCGCGGGCTGGTGTCCGGGGCGATCAGAGCGATTCCCAACGCAGCCGCATCGCGCTGGGCGCCTGCCTTCACCGTGAAATTCTCCTCGGTGCAGGTCAGCCCTGAGAGATACCAGAGCACGGGGACTTTGGCTGTTTCGGCTGCCGGCGGCAGGTAGACCGCAAAACGCATATCGGTCCCGGTCTCTGCCGAGGCGTGGGAATAGACAAACTGCTTTCCGCCAAAGGCCTTGGCTTCGGAGACGGTTGTCAGGGCCGGTACAGTCATTGCTCTTTATCCTTTATCGATCGAACGCGCCGGAGGCTACACCATGGCGGCGGTGCGCGGAACGGTCCCGTAAAAACGGCGGCGAGGGGCCAGGAAGGGTCCCGTTCAGGTTATCGGGGTTATGTCCGGCGGCTTAGATCTTTAGGATGCCCGCTGATTTTCCAAGAGGGACCGATGCCTAGAATTAATGCCGAGCGTTTGCTGAACGATCTGAAAACCCTGCGCTCCATTGGAGCAGTCGAAACGGGGGTGGTCAGGCCTGCCTTGAGCGAGAAGGATATGGATGCGCGGCGCTGGCTCAAAAAGCGGTTCGAAGATGCCGGGCTCGATACCACTCTGGACGGTGTCGCCAATGTACTCGGCCGGTCTCGCAAGAACGGCCCGGCCTTGATCGTCGGCTCTCACTCGGACACGCAGCCGCGCGGCGGTTGGCTGGACGGTGCGCTTGGCGTGATTTATGGGCTGGAGGTCGCGCGTGCGCTGGCGGAAGATCCGGAAACGTCCGATCTCGCTGTCGACGTGATTTCCTGGCAGGACGAGGAAAGCCGGTTTTATGGCTGCATCGGGTCCCGGTCATGGATTGGCACCCTCGATCCCGAAGTGGAAGCAAACGCGACTGACAGGGATGGTGTGAAGCTGACCGATGCGCTGAAGGATGCGGGGCTGACCGATGTTCCGCGCCTGCGGATGGAAGAGGGCCGCTATGTCGGTTACCTCGAGGCGCATATCGAGCAGGGTGCCTGGCTGGAAGATGCCGGAGAGCAGATCGGTGTCGTCACCGGCATCGTCGGTATTCGCGGCATGACCCTGAAATTTGTCGGCGAGCAGAACCATGCCGGCACGACCACGATGGCGCGACGCAAGGATGCGGCAACGGCGCTTTTCCGGGTTGCGAGCCGTATCCACGAGGAATTTCCAAAACATGCCAAGCCGACCACGGTCTGGACACTCGGACGGGTGGTGATCGAGCCGGGGGCGGCGTCAATCGTGCCGGGCTATGCCGAGCTCACCCTGCAATTCCGGGACAGCGAAGAGGCGTTGCTCGACAAGTTCGAGGAAATCGTCGCGGAGCTGATCGCCGAAGTGAATGCGGAGGGCCGCATCAAGGCCAGCGCCGAGCGCTCCCGGACACCGGTTCCGCCGTCGGACATGGATGAAAGCTTCCAGGACCATCTGGCGGCTGCTGCAGAGAAGACGTCTCCGGGAAAATGGCGGCGGATGCCGAGTGCGGCCGGACACGATCCGATGGTACTGAGCGAAGCGCTGCCCTGTGCCATGTTGTTTATTCCGTCCATCGGCGGCATCAGCCACGATTTCGCCGAGGACAGTCATGAGGAAGACATTGTCGCCGGGTGCCAGGTGCTGGCCGATGCGGCTGCGTCCATCCTCAAAACCTCCCAGAAGGAGACATCATGACCTCAGCCGAAAACACGGCGCGCGCTGTCGAGATTCTCGCGGCGGCGCGCCTCGGCGGTGGACCGACGGACCGTCTTCCCGACGCGCTTATGCCGGCGACGGTCGCGGAAGGATACGAATTGCAGAACCAGCTGAACGCGCATCTTACACAGGCGGGGTTCGGGCCGGTGGTCGGTCACAAGATCGGCTGTACCACCAAGGTGATGCAGGACTATATGAAGATCAGCGAGCCATGTGCCGGCGAGGTTTTCGCCACCATGGAGTTTCATGAGCGCGCGGATGTTCAGATAGAGCTCTATCACCGGATCGGTATCGAGGTCGAAATCGGGGTCCTGCTCTTGCACGATCTGGTCAAGGACGAGGCGTTTACGCGGGAGACGGTCGGCGGTTACGTCGAGGCGGTCCTGCCCGCGGTCGAACTCGTTGACGATCGCTACGTCGATTACCCGTCCTTGCCGGTCCCGATGCTTGTGGCGGACAATTTCTTCAATTCCGGAGCGGTTCTCGGAGCGCCGGTACTGAACTGGCAACATCTCGATCTCGCGGCGGTCACGGGTAATCTCTATGTCGACGGCGACGAAGCCGGAGCCGGTGTTGGGGCCGATATACTCGGCCATCCGTTCGAAGCCCTCGCCTGGCTGGCAAATCTGCGCTGCAAGCAGGGGCGTCCGCTCAAGGCCGGAGAATTTGTGCTTCTGGGCAGTATCGTCAAGACAGTGCATTTTGACGAGCCGGCCCAATGTGTCGCGGATCTTGGCGAACTCGGCCGCATTGAGGTGAATTTCATCTGACCGAGGCGGACGGATCGCTTCGGGCCGCGCGATTCGTGCATCCTTCGCGGTTATTGAAATTTCATCATATGAACTTGTTTCCCGATGAAACACGCCAGAAGCCTTACAGCGCTTGTCGGACACACCTGCTGGTGTCACCATCCAGTGGCGCCGCACGACCATGAAATCTGTGTGGTCTTGACGAACGATAGTTCTGGAATGGCTTGGTTATGGCAACTTTCGTACTGGTTCACGGAGCATGGCATGGTGGCTGGTGTTGGCGGCGGGTCGCCGACCGGCTCCGCGCTGCAGGACATGATGTTTATACGCCAACCCTTACGGGACTTGCCGACCGCTCGCATCTGCTGTCTCCGTCCGTCAGGCTCCAGACCCACATTCTCGATGTTGCCAACCTGTTGTCCTGGGAGGATCTGGAGTCCGTGATCCTGTGCGGGCATTCCTATGGCGGCATGGTGATCACCGGCGCCGCGGACCGGGAAGCATCCAGGATCAAATCGCTAGTCTATGTCGATGCCTTTGTCCCTTCTGACGGGGAGAGCGCAATGGACTCGCGCCCGCCAGAGCGGGTCAAGCTGGCCTTCGAGCAAATCAGGTCTGTCGGCGAGGGATGGTGGATGCCGCCGACCCCGGCTGCGTCGTTTCGTGTGAACGAGGCGGATCAGGGGTGGGTCGATGCGAAATGCACGAATTTCCCGATTTCCTGTTTTACCCAGCCGGTCCGGCTGACGGGCGCAGTGGATAGTATTTCCAGCAAGTACTATGTCCGGGCAGGCGGGTATAAAGCTCCGCAGTTCGACGCCTGTGTCGAGAAACTGAGCGGCACTCCGGACTGGGATGTGAGAAGCCTGCCTTGCGGGCATGACATCATGGTCGATATGCCCGATGAGCTTACCGCTGTGCTGGAAGAAGCCGGCCGGTAATCGTGCTGGTTTTGGTCATGCAACGTGAGACGCCGTCACTGGGGCCGTTGCTCAACGTGAAAATCGTTATCGATGAAGACTCTGTGCCAAAGAAAACTGGACGCGTTTACCGTTTCTTAGGTTCACGGGGGCTAAATCTTTCAGCCGATGGTTTGTAAGAGTTCAAGCCGTTTTCGCGAGCTTGATGCCTAAGCTTGCACAGACTTCTGGACCAATTGATGAGTGACAAAGACATCGCTGACCAATTCAGTTCGTTCGACGCGCTGCATGACAGCGTGTTTCTGATCGATCCGGGCGGTCTTGTCATAGCGGCGAACACGTCTGCGCTTGAAACGCTCGGGCTGACAGCGATGCAGCTGGTTGGCAGCCCTTTCTCCAAATATTTTCCGGATTGCGGCACGCTGGTTCCCGGCGGGGACGGGGATGTCATCGAGATCAGCGGGCGCCGCAGCGACGGCTCCGGTTTGTTGCTCGAAGGCCGTTCGTCCGTTGTCTATCGCGATGCCAGCAGATGTTGTCTTCTGGTTTTGCGCGATCGGCACAGCAGGGTCTCGCTGGAAGAGAAACTCGTCTGGGCGGCATTCAACGACCCGGCTACGAGGCTGCCAAATCTGGTCGGGTTCTGTACCCGGGTTGGACAACGGATTCACGCCGGAGAATTTCCGCTCGATGGCACGGCAATGGTTATTGCGATCTCTCTCGGCCGCCTCGGGTTCTTTGCCGGCACGCTTGGTGAAGCAACGCGGTCGCGGATTGTCAGGGAAGCGGGGGATCGACTGGGGCATCTCGAGGCGGTCTCCGAAATCGCCCTGCTCGACGATTCCACCCTTGGAGTTGTGGTCTCGATCGAAGGTGAGGCTGACGATCTTGCGGGATTGGTCGAAAAGCTGCGGCTCTGTGTCGAGGTCAGCTACTCGCCGAGCGAAAACGCCGCTCGAATCGTTCCGCATTTCGGGATCAGCAGGATCACCGATCCGGATCTGGACCCAGAAGACGTCGTGCGCAAGGCCCGTTTCGCCCTGAATGCAGCTATGCAGAAAGCCATCGGCAGCACAGAGATTTACGAAGACGAGACACACCGTGAAGCGGTTCGGCACCTGGTTGTCGAGCATGACCTCCGGCGTGCGGTTTCCGAGCGCAAAGAAGAGTTCTGGCTGGCCTATCAGCCGAAGGTCGATTGTCAGACCGGTGCGATTTTGGGGTTTGAGGCACTGATACGCTGGAATCACCCGAAACGCGGTCTCGTCGGGCCAAATGAGTTTCTGCCGATTGCTCGTCAGGCCGGTATCGCATCGGACCTGACATTTATTGTGCTCGAACGGCTGGTGGCGCAGCTCAAGGAGTGGCAAGCGGCAGGGCTCAGGACTGTTCCCGTCGCCTTCAATATCGGTGCGGAGGATGTTCGGGAAAATCGGCTGATACCATTTCTCTCAAGCCTTCTACGCGATGCCGGGGTGGAGCCAAGTGCTCTTGAATGCGAATTGACGGAGACAAGCGTTGTTGCCGATATCCGGGCTGCGAAACAACTCTTCGATCAGCTTGTTGAAATGGGCGTGACGACGGCGGTCGACGATTTCGGGACCGGCTATTCATCGCTTGTTCATATTGTCGATTTGCCGGTCAGCGTGGTGAAGATCGACCGGTCATTCGTGCAGACAATGGAGACGAGCAGAGGCAGCAATGCGATCGTCCAGGCCATCGTTGCAATGACAAAGGCCATGGGGGCTGTTTGCGTTGCGGAAGGCGTCGAAACAAACAAGCAGTTTGCCGATATTCAAAATCATGGGTGCGATCTGGCGCAAGGGTATCTGTTCGATAAACCTTTGACGCCGGAGGCTGTCGAAGCACGGCTGCGTGAATTGCACTCATATCGCAATCAGATCGACCAAGATATGGCGATCCTTGTGTGAGATCTCCCGTATGGGCTCCGCTTTTCTGAATTCACTGCTGACATTTTTGGCGGCCGATTGGCGTCCGAATGCTCTCCCAAAAGTGAGGGAGCGCATCTGTGTCTGAGGACGAAAGTCAAAAACAGGATGCAGAGGCAAAGCCGCCAGAGGCTGAGGATAAAGCACCGAGCCAACCTGCGGCCGGTGGCGGCGGTAAGCCTTCGCCCAAGAAATCCACGAATGCGAAGACGCATGTGAAGGTCGAAGGCCTTGATTTCAAATACTTCCTTTGGCTGGCGACCGTCGCGACAGCTATTCTTGCTTCGGTAAGTATGCTGATGGCCCTCGGGCTGTTCATACTGAATTTTGCCTTCGACATGGTTTTCGGTTTTCCTCTTGTCGGTGGCGCAAATTACCTCGGCATGTTGCGCGTGACAGGGGTATTCACCGGCATGTCTCTGGTAACGCACCTGCTTCGATTGCGCTTGGTGGCGGTGGAAAATTCGACCCATGCTGTGCCGTTTCCGGACGAGATTGTCGCATCCCCAAATACGGGTGACCCGAAAATCGACAAGTTCGAGTGTTTGGGCCGGGTTCTGATCTACGTTCACGATACCGGGGTCGCAGATCTTATTCTCGCGAACCGGCAGAGGATCAACGAAGCGCTTTCTGACGCTCTTTCCCTCGCGGTCAGCGATCCTGTCGCGCGCTATTCAAAAGAAAAGATTGAGCACACGCTGCGGATGGGGCTCGGCAACCTCCTGCCGCTCAAGAGCGTTTCCACCGTGAGCCTTTCGGAGCTTCGCCATAGAGTGCGCTCCAGCCAACCCTATGACTAATGGTGGTGGTTTTACCCATCGGGCTTTCCCCGCTGGGCGTTGACATGAACCGGATCGGGCTTGGTTCAGGATGCGACCCGCGGATCGTCCATCAGAACGTCATCCGGATTGAGCGGTCCGAGCAGGGTATTCTCAAGATTTGCCGACCGAAAATTTGTTTTCTGGACGCGGCCGGCCCTCGAGCCGTCGCTTGTGCTGATCGGCGCGGGTTGGATGATTGCGTCCGTCAGGTCTGCCCGGCGCAGATTACACCCCCACAGACAGGCCCCGGAAAGATTGCAGCCGCGCAGGCTCGCCATCTCGAAGTCCGAATTGGTGAGATCTGCCAGGATCAGCATGGACCCATTGAACTGGGTTCCCCGGAAACTGACGCCACGCATTTGAGCGCCGCTGAGGTTGAGGTTCCTGAGGTCCGCATTATCGAGATTGACGCCCTCGAGATCGGCGCGTGCACCTCTGGCGCCTCCTGTCGAAACCCAGAAATCGTGCTCGATGAGTTGACGGTGCAATTCAACGGACATCGGGTCCATGGCTGCGTGCAATCGTGCACTTTTCATGTCGACCCCGGTGAGGTCTGCATCTTTGATCAGGGCTCCGATCATGTTTGCGCCCTGGATCATCGCATTGTTGAGGGTTGCGCCGCTGAGGTCGGCTCCGGTCGCGATGGACTCGCTGAGGTCGGCCGCGTCGAGAGCTGCGCCGACGAGTTTGGCGTTCCGCAGGGTGGCACCGCACAGCTTTGCATGGGATAGATTGGTGCGTTCCAGATTCGCGCCAGACAGGTCGGCATTTTCGAGGATCGCACCCGACAGGTCAGCTCTCTCCATCTTGGCGTGATGCAGCTTTGCATGGGAGAGATTGAGCGGTGCCGTATCGTTTTCGGACCCAGACCATCTGGTTTCGGTCATCCGCCCCCGCGCGCGGGACAGATTTGCACCGCGCATGTCCGCGTCGGTGAAATCGACCGAGGCGATGATCGCCGAGTTGAAATTGGTCTTTTCGAGTTTCGCGCCGCGGAAATTCGCGGACATCAGGTCAGCGCCGCTCAGATCGGCTCCGGAAAGGTCGGCACCTTCCAGATTTGCGCCCTGGAGATTCGCGTCGCGCATCAGGATGTTCCGCATTTTTCTGCTGCGGAAATCGCTGCCGAAAAGATTCTTTCCGGAAAGATCGGCGGGCTTTCCCTTTGTCGGATCGTCCAGCCACAGCATGTGCTGAAGAAGGGTGTTTTCCAGCGACGCTTTCGAGATGTAACGGAGTGAGCTCATGCTCATCATGCTAAGCCACGCAGTTTAAGGGTTCGTTAAAGAAGGGCAATTTCGGATCTTGGCTTACGTTAATCGATGCTGGACGGAGCGGCATGGCAGCGGCATAAAGGCCCTCTGATAGTCCAGTTGCAATATATATGGGGTTCGGTTGTGGCGATTAACAAGATCGTTGAGGCCCGCGCTGACGCGGTGTCCGGGGTGAAGGACGGCAGTACTGTCCTGATTTCCGGGTTTGGTGCCGCTGGCGTGCCGACGGACCTTATCCACGCGCTGCTTGATCAGGGTGCCCGTGATCTGACTGTTGTCTCGAACAATGCCGGGACCGGGGATCGCGGCC
Source organism: Nisaea nitritireducens (assembly GCF_014904795.1). Lineage (GTDB taxonomy): Bacteria > Pseudomonadota > Alphaproteobacteria > Thalassobaculales > Thalassobaculaceae > Nisaea > Nisaea nitritireducens. The sequence goes on along the minus strand of NZ_JACZFS010000017.1, from coordinate 109,061 downwards.
TTGCCGCCCTTCTGAAAGAGGGCCGGGTGCGCCGGATCGTCTGTTCCTACCCGCGTTCCGCAGGCTCGGTCGCTTTCGACGAACTCTATGCTGCCGGAAAGATCGAACTCGAACTGGTGCCGCAGGGTACGCTGAGCGAGCGCATGCGCGCTGCCGGCGCCGGGATTCCGGCGTTCTACACGCCGACCAGCGTCGGAACGCAGCTCGCCGAGGGCAAGGAAGTCCGCGAGATCGACGGGCGCGAATATGTTCTGGAATATGCCCTGAAAGGCGATGTCGCGCTTGTTCAGGCCGAAAAGGCGGACCGTTGGGGCAATCTCGTCTACAATAAGTCGGCCCGGAATTTCGGTCCGGTCATGGCCACTGCGGCCGACCTCACCATCGTTGAAGCACGCCAGATCGTCGAGCTGGGCGAAATCGACCCTGAGATTGTTGTGACGCCGGGGGTTTTCGTCGACCGGGTGTTCCACGTACCGGCAGTCGCCGCGGCCGCCTGAAGGCGGCCGGGCTCAGGTTGGCAGGTCTCGGCGCGCAGGCTCAGGCCTTGCCGCCCCGTTTGCGGCATTCCACCAGATACTCGATTGCCTTGGTCACGCCGCCTGGCGTGTAAGGGATGTCGAGATAGGCGAAAGTGGCCTCCACGCTTGCCAATGCTCCGTACAGCATCGGCTCGTTCATGTCGCCCATATGGCCGATCCGGAACGCCTTGCCGCTGAGATTGCGCAAACCGCCGCCGAGCGCGCATTGCAGCTCGTCGCGGCAGACATCGCGGATCTGCGTGCCGTCGATACCCTCCTTGAGCAGGATGGTGGTGACCCCGTCCGCGCGTTGATCCGGGTTGATCGCGTTCAGTTCCATGGCACCGGCCTGGCCCCAATGCTCGACCGCGAGCCGGGTTGCCTGGGCCAGCCGTTTGTGGCGGGCGAAGACATTCTCCAGTCCTTCCTCGAGCAGCATGTCGAGGGCGGCGCGCAGGCCGTAGAGCTGGATCTGCGGGCTGGTGCCGCAGAAGGTCCGGTAGCTTTCCGAAGCGAGCCGCAGGGACCAGTCCCAATAGCGGCGCTGAGAGGTTGCTTTCTTGTGCGCCTCAAGCGCTTTCGGCGAGGCGGCCACAAAGCCAAGGCCCGGCGGCATCATCAGCCCCTTCTGAGAGGCGCTGACGGCGACGTCGACACCCCATTCGTCCATCCGGAAATCGCTTACGGCCAGGGTCGGGATCGTGTCGACAAAAAGCAGGGCCGGGTGCCCGGCTTCGTCCATCGCCTTGCGGATCGCCGCGACATCGCAGGTAACGCTGGTGGCTGTATCCGTCTGGATCACCAGGATGCCCTTGATCTCGTGATTTTTGTCGGCAGCGAGGCGGTCCCTGATCTTGGCCGGATCGATGGCCTGCCGCCAGTCGCCCTTGATGGTTTCGGTGCGCATCTGCAGCGCTTCCGCCATCTCACCCCAGCCGGTCGAGAAGTTCCCGAGTTCCGGCACAAGCAGCAGATCCCCTGGTGACAGGGTGTTAACCAGGGCTGCTTCCCAGGCACCATGTCCGTTGGCGGCGTAGATGAAGATCTCGTGCTCGGTCTGGAAGACTTTTTTGAGATCCTGGAAACAGGTCTCGATCATGGCGAGCGCAATGGGATCGCTGAGATCCATCGGGTTCCGGACCATCGCCTGCTGAACCCGCTCTGGCACGTTGGTCGGGCCGGGGGTGTTGAGCAGGCTCCGACCGCGCTTGACGCTGTAACCAGACATATTCGTAGCTCCTGTATCTCCGCGCCGGAACGCGGGTACAGCAAGCTTCACCCGGCAGCAATCCGGCACTATCCACGTTTTTCTTTGGGTGATCCGTAAGGAATCCCGTCTATTCGGGACGTGCGAGCTGAGTTATATGGTCAGTCGCGCAAGGCGGCAACACTTCAAAAGCAATGGGGAGCCGCTATTGTAAGGCAGGATAAAACACGCAGTTGGAGTATCGGTATGGCGATGGAAGCGGCGGTTCAGGATAACGCAGCAAAAAAAATGACGCGAAATCAGGTCGCTTGGCGTGCAGCCAACGAAATTCCGGACGGCAGTTACGTCAATCTCGGGATCGGCTTGCCGACCACCTGCGCGAATTTCATGCCCGAGGACCGCGAGATTGTTCTGCATAGTGAAAACGGCATTCTCGGCGTCGGCCCGGCCCCCGAACCGGGTACGGAAGATCCTGAACTGATCAATGCCTCGAAAGACCCGATCACCCTGGTTCCAGGCGGCTCTTTCTTCGTGCATTCGGATGCCTTCGTGATGATCCGCGGTGGTCATATCGATCTCGCCCTGTTGGGAGCCTTCGAAATCTCCGAGAAAGGCGATCTTGCGAACTGGACGACCGAGAACCCGAAGTTTCCGCCAGGTGTCGGCGGCGCGATGGATCTGGCGGCTGGCGCCAAGCAGGTTTGGGTCCTGACCGACCACGTTACCCGCAAGGGCGCGCCGAAAATCGTCAACAGCTGCAGCTATCCGCTGACGGCGAAGCAGGTGGTGACGAAGATTTTCACGGATCTCGCGGTGATCGACGTGACCGACAAGGGGCTGGTTGTCCGCGAAATGGCCGAGGGCCTGACCCTCGCGGGGCTGCAGGAGCTTACCGAGCCGGAACTGACCCTAGCGCCGGACTGCGGTATCCTGTCCGCTCCCGTGCTCTAGTATTCGCGTTGGTTGACTCGATCCGGATCCCCGGTTTCACTGCATTTCCGAATGCGGCAGGAGCCGCGCAGCTATCCCGGGGACGTTCCTAAGTCATGGATGCAGTAGAAATTTTGCCGGCTCGTGCAAGTGACAGGGAAGGGCTGACCGACCTTGTGCGCGAGCTGAAAGATTTCGAGCGCTACCTGCATCAGGCGCGGCAGCCGGGCGACAGGGTCGCGGCGGAACATGTCGATTATCTGATCCATTCCGCGGAGGAGGGCGCCGGGGCCATCTTCATTGCCTGGGTTGGCGCCGATATCGCCGGTTTCGTCGCCGGTTGGATGGCGCTGGATCAGGATCCTTTGAATTTTCCGGAACTCGCCTCGCACGGCTATGTTTCCGATGTTTTCGTATTGCACCGATGGCGCGGCAAGGACATTGCCCTGCAGCTTCTCGGGGCAATTGAGTCCCACCTGAAAAACCAGGGGGCCAGACGGCTCCGTATTCATACGCTCGCACGCAACGCAGCGGCACTCGCCGCTTACCGGGGGTTTGGCTTCGATCCGATGGAGCTTGTCCTGGAAAAACCACTCTAAAAGAACACGCCGAAAAGGCGGACCCGGCCCGCCGCGGGCTTCATACGGCGGAGATAATGGGAGGAATTCATGGCGCGCAAATCCTATGAGGAATTGCGGAGTTACCGCTGGTATGGGGTCGACGACCTGCGCTCGTTCGGGCACCGCTCCAGAGCGAAGCAGATGGGCTATGCCCGCGAAGACTGGGCCGGGAAGCCGGTCATTGCGATCATCAATACCTGGTCCGATATCAACCCGTGTCACACCCATTTTCGCGACCGCGCCGAAGAAGTGAAGCGCGGCGTCTGGCAGGCTGGAGGTTTCCCGGTCGAGATGCCGGCGATCTCGCTCTCCGAGCCGTTCCAGAAGCCGACCACGATGATGTATCGCAACTTGCTGGCGCTGGAGACGGAAGAGCTGTTGCGCTCCTATCCCTGCGACGGGGCTGTGTTGCTTGGCGGCTGCGACAAGACCACGCCTGCGCTCTTCATGGGCGCGGCCAGCATGAACATTCCGGCGCTTTTCGTGCCCGCGGGCCCGATGCTGCGCGGCAACTGGCGCGGCAAGACGCTCGGGTCCGGCAGCGATACCTGGAAATACTGGGCCGAATTGCGCGCCGGGAACATCACCGAGGATGACTGGGAAGAGATCGAGGACGGCATCGCCCGGACGCCCGGCACCTGCATGACCATGGGAACGGCGGCGACGATGATGTGCGCCGCCGAGGCGCTCGGTCTGACGCTTGCCGATGCGGGCTCTATACCGGCTGCCGACAGTAACCATGCCCGGATGGCGACCCGTTGCGGGCGCAGGATCGTCGACATGGTTTGGGAAGACGTCAAACCTTCCGACGTGTTCACCGAGAAGTCGTTCGAGAATGCCATCACCACGGTGATGGCGATGGGTGGCTCCACCAACGCGGTGGTACATTTGATCGCCATGGCCGGGCGTCTCGGCGTCGAGCTTGATCTCGAGCGGTTTGACGAGATTTCCAAACGCACACCGTTCCTCGCCAATATCCGGCCGTCGGGCAAATACCTGATGGAGGACTTCTTCTATGCCGGTGGCCTCGCGGGGCTGCTGAACGAAATGAAGGACATCCTGCATCTCGACTGCATGACCGTGAACGGCAAGACCCTGGGCGAGAACATCGAGGGCAAAGATATCCATAATGAGGACGTCATCCGGCGGCGGGGCAACGCGCTTTCGGCCGAGGGCGGCCTCGCTGTGTTGCGTGGCAATCTGGCGCCGGGTGGTGCGATCATCAAGCACATCGCCGCCGATCCGTCACTGCATACACATACCGGCCCGGCCGTAGTGTTCAAGGATTACAATGATATGGCGGCACGGATCGACGATCCGGACCTGCCTGTGACGAAGGACTCGGTCCTCGTGCTGCAGAATGCCGGTCCGCAGGGCGGCCCGGGTATGCCGGAATGGGGCATGTTGCCTATTCCGAAGAAGCTGCTGGAGCAAGGCGTTCGCGACATGGTGCGGATCTCGGACGCGCGGATGAGCGGAACCAGCTACGGCACCTGCGTGCTGCATGTGGCGCCTGAAAGCTTCGTCGGCGGCCCGCTGGCTCTTGTCCGGGACGGTGACATGATTGCCCTCGATATTCCGGGGCGTACGCTGGAATTGCTTGTGGATGAGGCGGAACTCGCGACCCGGAAGGCCGCCTGGAAAGCCCCGGAAGCGAAATTCGCGCGTGGTTTCGGGGCGATCTATGCGGCCCATATCACCCAGGCGGACAAGGGCTGCGACTTCGACGTGCTGGAAGGCACGGCGCCAACGCCCGAGCCGGAAATCCACTAGAAGTACGCATATATTCCGGCGACATATTCGCAAATGTCGCCGTCATCTTTCCGTTAAAGAGGCAATCTCCTTAGCGCCCGCACTTGCACCGGACGTCCTTGTCCTGAAGTATGGGCGCCGAGATTGCTTCCCTTTTCCAGGGGGGCGTCACGAAAGCGGCCACAAGGTCGCGCTCAATGGGAGGAAATTATGAAGCATGTCTTGAAGGCAGCGCTTGTCGCTGCCCCGTTGGCCTTTGCAGGCACTGCCGCAGACGCCGATACATTTGTCCGCATGGTGTCCGGCCCCGCCGGCGGTTCCTGGTATCCGCTGGGCGCCAAAATCATGCAGGTACTCGGTGATGAAGTGCCCGGTATCTCGACGTCCAACACGTCCGGTGGCGGCATTTCCAACGTGAAGGCCGTTGATGGCGGCGATGCGGAAATCGGCTGGTCCTACGCTCACACGTCTTACAACGGCTTTGCCGGGCGCGGAAAATTCACCAAAAAGCATGAAAATGTCCGCCACTTCGCAACGCTTTATCCGGCAACCTTCCAGGTTGCGGTGCGAGCCGATTCACCGATCAAGACCTTTGACGACATGAAGGCCGCCAATGTCAGCCCGGGTAAGGCCGGCTGGACCGGTACCGCGTTCGCCGAGTCGATCCTGAAGGCCTACGGTTTCGACTTCGCCAAAATCAAGGAAAACGGCGGTACGGTTCACTATGTGAGCTACACCGAATCTGTTGCGCTGATGAAAGACGGCCACGTCGATGTCTTTATGGCGGCGACCTCGGTGCCGCAGGCCTCCTTCATTGAGCTGCAGCACAGCCCGGGCATCCGTTTCATTGGTCTGTCTGACGACAAGATGAAGCAGATCCTGAACGACAACCCGGGTTTCATCACGGGCTCGATTCCGAAGGCTGCATATGAAGGCCTGTCCAGCGACATCCCGTCCCTCGGTATCGTCACCAACATGGTGGTGAGCAAGGACCTGCCGGATGAAACCGTCTACCAGATGTGCAAGTCCTTCTGGAAAAACCATGCTGCCTTCGCCGAAGTGAAGAAAGTGTGGAACCGCGTGAAGGTGGAGAACGCTCTGAACGGCGCGGCCATCCCGGTCCATCCGGGTGCGCAGAAGTGCTACGACGAGCTTGGTGTCAAAACCGGCAGCTAAGCTAAGCTAACTCTTATGCATGGACCGGGGTTCGCCCCGGTCCATGACCTTCTTTCAGAACATCGGACCGATCATGAGCGAATCCAGCCAGCCCGCGCCGGCGGGGCGCTTAGAGTACGATGAGGTCAAGGAATACTCTTTCCTTGAAGACCTTCTCGTCTCCCGGCGCGTGAACCTTGTCTATATCGTCACGCTCGTTTGCTGCACCATCAGCATCGCGCTGGCGCTGTTCCATCTCTATGTCGCGCTGTACGGCACGCCGGAGGGACGTTCCTTCCGATCCATCCATTTGACGGTGATGCTGGCCCTGGCGGTTCTGGTCAATCCGCTCTTCCGTAAAAGCCACAAGGACCCGATCTTGCTGCCCGGCGATCCGCGTAATGTGTTGCGCGCTGCGGGCTTCGGCATCGATATGATCCTTGTCGGATTCGTGATCGTGATTCAGGTTTGGACGCTTTTGGACATCGACGCTTTCCATATGCGTCTCGGCTCCAAGGAGCCCCTGGATATGTTCTTCGGCGCAATACTGATCGGGCTGGTGCTTGAGAGCACGCGTAGGGCCGTTGGTCTGGCCATGGTCTGCGTGACCGGGTTTTTCGTCGTGCACACACTCTATTCGCACTATTTCTTCGGGATCTTCTATGGGCCGCCGACCCGGTTCTCGAAATATATCGACACCATGTTCATGAGCAGCAATGGCGTGTTCGGCATTCCGCTCTATGTGGCGTCGACCTACATCGTGCTCTTCATCGTCTTTGGCGCCATCCTGATCAGGTCCGGAGCCGGGCGCTTTTTCATCGACCTTGCGGTTGCTCTCACGGGACACCGTGTCGGCGGTCCGGCCAAGGCTGCGACCCTTTCGAGCGCTTTCATGGGAACCGTCTCCGGCTCCGCCGTCGCCAATGTGGTGACCACCGGGTCCTTCACCATTCCGCTGATGCAGAAGACCGGCTACCGCGGCCGTTTCGCCGCCGCCGTGGAGGCCTGTGCCTCGTCCGGCGGGCAGATCACGCCGCCGATCATGGGGGCTGCCGCCTTCATCATCGCGGAGAACCTGCAGGTCAGTTATTTCACGGTGATCATCGCCGCTGCCATTCCGGCCTTCCTGTATTTCGTCACCGTCTATTTCATGGTGCATCTGGAAGCCGAGAAACACGGCATCCAGAGCATTCCGGTCGAGCGCCTGCCGCAGGCTTGGGAAGTGTTCAAGGGTGGCTGGCACCTGCTGTTGTCGCTTGCCATCCTGATCGCCTTCCTGATGGTCGGTTATACGCCGATGAAATCCGCCTTCTGGGGCATTCTCAGCCTGATCGCGCTCAGTTTCATCAACCCTCACACCCGGATGAGTCCCGTCGATATCCTCGCGGCTTTTGAATCCGGCGTACGGTCAACGGTAGCGGTATCGGTCGCCTGCGCCTGTGCGGGGATCATCATCGGCTCGATCTTCGCTTCCGGCTTCGGCCTGAAGTTCACCCAGTCGGTGATCGAGCTGTCCGGTGGCAATCTTGCGTTGCTTCTGAGCATGACCGCGGTCGCCGCGATCCTGCTCGGCATGGGGATGACGACGACAGCCGTCTATATCACCGTCGCCGCACTGATCGTGCCGTCACTGGAGAAGATCGGCGTGAATCCGATCGCGGCGCATATGTTCGCCTTCTACTTCGGTGTGGTCTCGACCATCACGCCTCCTGTGGCGCTGGCGGCCTTTGCGGGAGCTGCCATAGCCCGAACACCGCCTATGGCAACGGCGTTCGAGGCGACGAAAGTCGGGGTTGCGAAATACCTGGTGCCCTTTGCTTTCGTCTATAACCCATCGTTGCTGGTTGAGGGGCCGACCTGGATGACGCTCACTTCGACCGCGCTGGTGCTGTTCGGACTCTGGGTGCTTTCGTTTGGCCTCGAAGGCTGGTGCCGGGGGCGGATCGGACCGCTGCAACGCGCTGTGTTCCTGGTCTCGGCCCTGTTCCTGATGGTGCCGGTCACGGGTAGTCCGTTTGGTGTTCCGGGTGTTCTCATCGTTGGTGTCGGGCTGGTTGCTTCCGGTTCGATCTATGTTTGGCGGCGCGCTGTTCCCGCCGTTCAGCCAGCACGGTAGGAGATGTGAGATGAGTGAGATATTTCTCGGCAAGGCCCGGCACTGGCTGCTTTTCGCGGTCGTTGCTGTCTGCTTCTTCCTGACCGGCATTTATCACCTGCATGTCAGCCAATTTAATATTTTCGTCGGCATCACGATGGCGATGGCGGTGTTGCTGGTTTTTTCGGTGATCCTCGATTACCGTCCGGGCGACCGCGTCACGCGCGAGGACCTGCCTGAACCCGACGGCGATTGAGCCGGACGGACACGAGCATCAGGGGCGCGCATTGTGCGCGGCCCTTTTTGTATGCGGGGACGGAATGAGTGATTTCGAAAGCTTCGACGAACGCGATGCCGATAGCTACAGCTACTGGATCGAGGAGAAAATCCGCTTCGCCGATCTGGATCCCGTCGGCCATGTGAACAACAACGCGATCGGAGTGTATCTGGAGTCCGCTCGTGTGATGCTGTTCGCGGATGCGGCCGGCGAAATGTATGGCGGGAACCGGGGCGGTTTCTCCTGGGTGGTGGCCCGGATCGAGGTCGATTACCTGAAGGAAATGCACTATCCGGGGCAGGTTCGCGTCGGCACCCGGATCGAGAAACTGGGGAACAGTTCTCTCGTCATGCGTCAGGCCATACTGTTCAACGGCGAGGTCACCGGCCTGGCCCGCGTGGTCGGTGTCTGCTTCGACATGCAGGCCCGCAAATCAATGCCGATTCCCGACGATGTCAGAGCGGGTCTGATGAAGCTCGCCGGACCGACCGGCGAGGGCTGAAGCCCTACATAATCATGTCAAAGGCCCATCCTGCGGCGAGCGAGCCGGTAAGGGCGACGATCAGGTAGAGCAGGAAGGGCTTCAGCTTCAGAACGGGCAGGATCGCCATCGCCCCGTAAATGCTGACGACACCGCCCGAGACCAGAAAGCCCATGGCCGCTCCTGGCGACATGCCATGGTCCAGCAGGGAGCGCGTCAGGGGCAGCGCGGCGAAGCCGTCGAGGTAGAGCGGCCCGCCGATCAGCACTGCCAACGGTATCGACCACCAGTTGCCCGAGCCGACATAGGCGGAGAGGGCTTCCGGCGTCAGCATATAGCCGAGCAGATGCTCCATGGCGAAGGCCGGGATCAGACAGATCAGGATGAGGCGCGTCGTCGCCCGGATCTCACGATAGAAGCCCGTTCTGTTTTCTGCATCCTTCCAGATCGCAGGGGTGAAGCCGTTTGTCTGGCAGACCTGGCCGAGACTGCCGACGATTGAGTTGTCCCGTAATGCCGCCATGGCCCAGGGCTTGTGCGCCATCATTGCCGTCAGACTTCCTCCGGCCAGCCCGATACAGAAGGCGGCGAGCGTTTTACCGACAGCAAATTCGACACCGAGGGTGGCGGCGGTCGTAGCCAGCATGGCCGGGTCGGTGACCGGCGAGGAAAGCCAGAATGCCATGACCGGGGCGAGCGGGACGCCGCCGGCAAGCAGCCCGACCATCAGAGGCAAGACGGAGATGCCGCAGACCGGCGTGACTGCGCCTACCGCCGCCGCAGCCAGGACGGTGCGGTGCATATTGCCCCTGAAGATCTCGGATATTCGTCCGCTGGCGCCACTGGCCCGGACCCAGGCTGAAAGCAGCACGCCGGGAATGACGAGTGGGGAAACTTCCAGAAGGCTCCAGCCAACGAACTGAAATGTTTCCATGCTCAGGGACGGGAAAACCAGCGCAAGTCCGAGCAGGGTGGCGAAGATTGCGCCAAACGTCCAGATGGTCCGGCGGCCCATGGTTGGCCTGGTGGATGCGCAATCGCTCAATGTCTCGTCTCCGGAAGGTGTCCAGATCAGATTGCTGCTTGAGAAGCGTTTTGAAAAACGAATAATATTGAAGGCAGGTATTGGTTTTATCGATTGGTTTGTATGTCTCATCTCGATAGCGATCTGCTGCGGACTTTCCTCGCAATCAGTGATGCGGGAAGTTTTGTCGGCGGCGCGGCGCGGATCTACAGGTCCCAGTCCGCCGCCAGTACCCAGATCGCAAAGCTTGAAGCCCTGCTCGGGGCTGATGTGTTCGAACGTCACGGCCGTGGTGTGCGTCTGACGGCGACCGGTGAGAAACTGGAGCCGGTGGCGCGCGGTGTGGTGCGCCAGCTTGATGAAACCCTGGCGGATCTGACGGGGAGCGTGCTGACGGGGAAGCTGAGGGTAGGTATTCCCGACGATGATCGTGAAGGCCGGCTCTCACGTGTGGTGGCCGATTTTGCCCGGACATATCCCGGTGTCGAACTCAGCGTGCATTGCTCCTTCAGTGCAGGATTCCCGAAGGCATTGGCGGAAGGTCAGCTGGACCTTGCGGTCCACGAAGTTGGCAGCGTCGGGCCCGGCATGGAGCAGCTCTGGGCCGAGCCAATCGGCTGGGCGGCTTCCCGTGCGCATTCCGTGCAGCAGGACGATCCGTTGCCGGTTGCTCTCTTCGACAGGGCCTGCTGGTGGCGGGACGTCGCAATCTCATCGTTGCGGGACAGCGGGCGGCGGTACCGTATCGTCTATTCCAGCGAAACCGCCGTTGGCGTGGCTGCGGCCATTCGAGCGGGGATTGCTGTGGGTGTCCTGAACCGCTCCGCGATCCATGACGACTTGGTCATGCTTTCGCCCGCTGACGGGTTTTCGGATCTACCGCCATCCTATCTGGTGATCGAGCGGGGAGAGGGCGGCAATCCGGAGCTGTGCGCTACTATGAGCGACAGTCTGCGCCGCGCCTTCTCCCGCGCCTGATCAATAAGGCTCAGTTGACAGGCGTCAGCAGGTCCTCGCCTGCCAAGTGGGCTTTGATGTTGTCATAGACCAGCATGCCCATGGCCATGCGGGTGTCGTGCGTAGCGCTGGCGATGTGCGGGGTGAGCACCACGTTCTCTGTCATGCCGAACAGTTCTTCCGGCACATTCGGCTCGTCCGGATAGACGTCGAGTCCGGCAGCACCGAGGCGGCCGTCCTTCAGGCAGGCAATCAGGGCATCCATATCAACGACAGAGCCGCGGGCGACATTCACGAGCAGGCCTTGCGGCCCAAGAGCTTCCAGCACTGCCTCGTTCACCAGATTGTTGGTGGCGGCACCGCCCGGCGTGATCACCACCATGATTTCCACGTCCTGGGCCATTTTCACCAGATCGGGGTAGTAGCGATAGGGCGCGTCCGGTTTCATGGACCGGTTGTGATAGGAAATGTCCATCTTGAACGCGGCGCAGCGATCGGCGATTTCGAGTCCGATGCGACCGAGACCGACGATACCGACCTTGGAGTGATGTACCTTGTTCACGAAAGGGTATTGCTTCTTCACCGGCCACTGTCCGGCCCGGACGAAACGGTCCGCGTCGACAATATGACGGCGGGCGGAGATCAGCAGGCCGAGAGCGAGGTCGGCGACGCAGTCGTTCAGCACGTCGGGCGTGTTGGTGACCTTTATGCCCCGGCGGTTAGCATCCTCTATGTCGATGGCGTCGTAGCCAACACCGAAATTGGCGATCAGCTTGGCGTTCGGCACCTGGTCCAGCAGCGGCGGGTCGCACTTCATGAAGGTGGCGAAGGCAACGCATTTCTCACCGACCTCGGCCAGCATCTTTTTCGGGTCCGGCGCGCTGTACAGGTGGTGCGTGGTGGCGATCTCGTCCAGCCGGTCCATTGCCGGCTTGTAATAGGGGGCGGGGATCAGGACGTGAGGTTTTTCTGCCACTGTATATTTCCTTTTCTTGCGGCCTTGTCCTGGCCTGTCGGTGCCGGTTGGGATCAGAAAGAAGAGCCCGGTTGTTTGAGGAATTCCTGTTCAGCTTCGGTGCTTTCGCGTCCGAGAACGTCATTGCGGTGCGGAAAACGGCCGAAGCGGGCGATGATGTCGCGGTGGCGCACCGCGTAGTCAGTCAACCTTTCATCGCCGATAGCCTCGAACAGCGCGACGCAACGTTCCTGGTCTTCAAGGTTCTCGCTATGCTCGAACGGCAGGTAGAGGAAAGTCTTCTCACGGTCTGGAAATTCCCCGTCATAGCCGTCCACCAAGACCTTGATGGCGGCAGCACGCGCTTTCGCATCGGCGGCGAAAGCCTTGCCCGATCCGCGATGGATGTTCCGGGTAAACTGATCCAGCAACAGGATATAGGCGAGGGCGCCGCGCGGGGTTTCCAGCCAGTCTTCCAGTTTCCCTTCAGCCGCGGCCTCGACAAGCGTGCCGAAGCGTTCCCGAATCTGCCGGTCGAGCTCCGGATCTTTTTCGAACCATTGCTTTTCGGAGCATTCCTCGAACCAGAAGCTGTAAACCTGATCGATGTCGCGCATATTTTGGCCTTGGTTCCGTCCCGTTGAACCGGAACGATAAACCGGCGGTGCGGACAAGGTAAATGCGCTGGACTTCCGCTTTGCGGATATCCAAGTGGTGACAGGACGGAACCCGCCATGTGACAGTCGCCTGCCACCGGTCCAGACTTGGAGAGGACATGATCCGCCCCCTCAGTAAATGCTTTGCGTCCCTTATCGTTCTATTGCTCGTTGCCGGATGCGGCGCAACCGTTGTTCAGTCCCCGACCGGAGTGAGCGGAGGTGCCAAGAAACGCGTGCTGGCCTTTGCCGGAAAGCAGGGGCCGGTGCTGCTCCAGGTTTCCGGTCAGCCGTTCCGGGAAGGCAAGGGGGAGACGGCGGCTGCTTCAGCGCGCATTCTTTCCGGCGTTTATTCCGAGGTGCCGCGCGGTTTCACGCTGAACCCGGCTGCTGCTGGGGCGCCGCAATTCAGGTTCAGGATTGCATTCGATCCGCCGGTCTCGACGACACCTGATCAAGTCTGCGCGGCGAGCTCGCAGAAACCGCTCAGCTATGACCGGCGCGATGCACGACAGACACTCTTCATGGTGTTTTGCCGGCAGGAAGTTTCGATCGCGGCGGTCAAGGCGCGATCGGACCGGATGACCTCGCTGACGGACCCGAACTACCGCAATCTGCTGTTGCAGGCTGCGCGCGAAATGTTCCAGGCCGATGCGAATGATACTGGTAGCCTCGGTGTTCTCGAATTCGATCCGAAGCCCCGGATCAAGCTGAATCCGTTCGAAGGAATTTTCTAGAAATATCCGTTCTTCGGGCCGCGTCACTCTGCCTCGATTGATCGCTTTGCGGGAGCGCCCATATCTAAGTCACGCGCGCTTTTCAGGCGCTAAAAAGGGAGAGTGCTGTGGGACAGAAAATCACGTCGCGGATGATTGCAGTCGGCGCGGTTTGCACCGTTAGTCTGCTCGGTGGTTGCGTAACCTCGATGCACGGATATTCCGGTGTCGATAATGAGGGTAAGCGCGAGTATCTGACCTATGCGGCGTCGAAAACGCCTGTTTGCATGACCCTGTCCGGTGCGGCATTTGTGGACACTCATGCCAAGGCCTCTGAGGTTACGGCTGCTGCGGCGGAGTATGCCTCCGGTGCAATCCTCGGCTCTTCGGCACGCTTCACCGCCGATTGCGCCAGCACAGCTCATCCGGAGTACCGGATCGTGATTCTGGCAAATGCTGCAATTGTCGGTTCACCCGATCAGCTGTGTGAAGAAGATGCGGTTCCGACGCGTCAAACCGTCGGTAAATTGCGGCTTGATGCGGCATTTTGCGCCAAATCCGAGCCTCTCAGTACCGCGTGGTCTGAGGCGCCGGCCCCGGCGGGAGCCAGCGATCCGGTTTTCCGCCGGATGATCCGCACCATGATGAACGAGCTTTTCCCGATTGAACGGGACCGCGACAGGGATCGCGAGAATCTTCGCTTATCGAATTTTTAGAGGGTCCGTCACCGTAGCCCTGATGTCACATGGCCGCTTATTCGTTTCCGTACCATGAGACGCGGGCGGTAGCGTCCTTGTCGGCATCATGGGCAGACGCGTACCGCAAGCTGCTATAACCGCCAACGCCATACCAGCCACTGGCATCCTCCGGGTCTCGGCGAAACTCCTCAAACCCGAAACTGCCGTCTTCCCGACGAAAAACATCGACGCAGAGCAGCCCGTCCGGGCTGTTCCTTGATGTGACGACCTGAGGCTTCTTCACCTCGCCAATCAGAACTGGTCCAGCGACATCGCCATCACGCTGTCGCCTGCGTCCGTGATCTGTGTCAGCAGGGCCGGGGCCTGGCTGAGGTGATAGTCGGCGAAGAATCGGGCGCTGATCAGCTTGCTCTCCAGGAAGGCCGCATTTCCGTTGGCGCTTTGCTTCTGTTCGGCTGCTGCCCTGACGCCGCGCGCCAGAAGCCAACCGGCACAGAGCAGGCCCATCAGGTTCTGGAAGGAGACGCCTCCCGAGGCGGCTTTGCCGGTATCGGCCGGGAAGGTCGTGACCAGCCATTGAACGGCGCTTTCCGCCGCTGCGAGTGCCGTGTCCATGTTCCGGACGATGGCGCGGGCGGACAGGTCGTCACTGGCGCGCAGCGGCTCCAGGTCGGTGCGGATATCGGCGAACAGTTCTGCTGCCGCTTCACCGCCGTCGCGGGCGACCTTGCGGCCAATCAGATCCATCGCCTGCACGCCGTTGGTGCCTTCGTAGATCGTGGTGATCCGGGCATCGCGGTAATGCTGGGCGGCGCCTGTCTCCTCGATGAAACCCATGCCGCCATGAATCTGGATGTTGGTCGAGGTGATGGCGAGGCCGGTATCGGTGCACCAGGACTTCACCACCGGGATCATCAGGTCGACCCGGCGCTGCGCGCGTGCCCTTGTATCCGGATCCTCTTCCCGGTTGGCCCGGTCGATCTCGGCGGCGGTGTAATAACAGAGACCGCGCATGCCCTCGATCTGGCTTTTCATGCCGAGCAGCATGCGCCGGACGTCCGGATGCTGGATGATTGCAACCGGCCCGTCGCTGCCCTGGATGGCGCGGCTTTGCACCCTGTCACGGGAAAAGGCGACAGCCTGCTGGTAGGCGCGTTCGGCAATGGCGAGCCCCTGCAGGCCGACGCCGAGACGGGCATTGTTCATCATCACGAACATGTATTCGATGCCGCGATTTTCCTCGCCGATCAGGTAGGCGGTAGCGCCTTCGTTGTCGCCATAGGACATAACGCAGGTCGGGCTGGCATGGATGCCGAGTTTATGCTCAAGAGAGACAGGGCGAACATCGTTCCGGGCACCGAGCGAGCCGTCGTCATTGACCATGAATTTCGGCACGATGAAGAGGGAAAGCCCCTTGCTGCCTGGCGGTCCGTCCGGTGAGCGGGCGAGGACGAGATGGACGATATTGTCCGTCATGTCGTGGTCGCCCCAGGTGATGTAGATCTTCTGGCCTTTCAGAAGATAATGATCGCCCTTGCGCTCGGAGCGGGTACGGATTGCACCCAGATCCGTGCCGGATTGCGGCTCGGTCAGGTTCATGGTTCCGGTCCATTCGCCGGAAACCAGTTTATGCAGATATTTCTCTTTCTGCTCGGCGCTCGCATGCTTGGTCATGGCCTCGATGCCGGCTTGCGTCAGCAGCGGGCAGAGGGCGAAGGCGAGGTTGGAGCTGTTCCACATTTCCCAGACCGCCGTGGTCAGGGAAATCGGCAGGTTCTGACCGCCGAACTCTTCCTCGAACGGCATGGCGTTCCAGCCGCCTTGCCAGAACTGGCTGTAGGCCTCGGCAAACCCGTTAACCGGCCGCACAACGCCATTTTCCAGATGCGCTTTTTCCTTGTCGCCAATCTCGTTCAGCGGGGCCAGGACATCGCGGGAAAACTTGCCCGCTTCTTCCAGAATCTGGTCCGTGAGTTCCTGATCGGTGCCCTCGAAACCGGGCAGCGCGGCAATCTTGTCGAAGCCGGCAATCTCGCGCAGCGTGAAGCGCATATCATCAAGCGGGGCAGAATAAACAGACATCGGTTTCCTCACACTTCGTCGGACCAGGCTGTTGCACCCGGCTCTCAATTGTTTGCCGCAGTTTAGTGCCTGAGGCGCGCGTTGTAATCCAAATAGGACAGAACGCAAGATGAGGAAGTGATGAGAAAAACCCGGCTCCCGAATAGAGCCGGGTAAGGCAGTCAGGCGCCTATCTTGATGCGGCGCTCGGCGTGGGTGCCGTCTTTGCTCTTTGGCATCGTAATGGTGAGAACGCCTTTATCGAAGGAGGCTTTGATTTTCGCCTCATCGATATTTTCCGGGAGCTTGAAGGAGCGCTGGAACTGGCCATAGCGGCGTTCCGTCAGGTGGTAGTTGTCCTTCTCGTCTCTCTTCTCCTCGGTCTTCTCGCCTTTGACGGTAAGGGTGCCACTCTTCACCGTGACCTCGACATCGTCCTCACCCATGCCGGGGAGTTCAGTCGTGATGCTGATCTGAGTGTCACTTTCCTTCATGTCCGTGGTGGGAACGACAAGGCCGCCATGCATCCCCGTGAAGGGTAGAGACATGGACATGGCGGGAGATTGCAGAAAGTTATGAAACATACGGTCCATTTCTGCACGAAAGGCGGAAAACGGATCGGCATATGTCTTCGCGGGTTCCGAACTTTTACTCTCAGTGATGTTTCCCATGGCGTTTCTCCTTCGCTCAGAAACATTAAGTAATGCTCAGAGCTGAGAGGATAGGTTGTCGCCGCCCGCGGCTCATTGAGCTAGGTCAATGAGCGTCCGCAGTGGGTAAAAAAGAATTAGATGACCTTGCCAGGATTCATGATCCCGTTCGGGTCGATGGCGGCCTTCAGCGTCCGCATAAGGTCGAGGGCGACGGGATCCTTGTAGTGGGCCAGTTCATCGCGCTTCAGGCGACCGATACCATGCTCGGCACTGATTGAGCCGCCAAAGGACACGACAACATCGTGAACCGCCCGGTTGTATTCGTCCCAGCGATTGACAAAGGCGTTTGAATCGCCGCCTTCGGGCTCCGCCACATTGTAGTGCAGGTTGCCATCCCCGGCATGCCCGAAGGCAACGATGCGTGCATTCTCGTCCACCTTGCTGATTGCTTCCGCAGCGGCCTTGTAGAAGGCGGGAAGGCTGGCTACCGGCACGGAGACGTCGTGCTTGATGGAAGCGCCTTCGATCTTCTGGGACTCGGACGCATTCTCGCGCAATTTCCAGAATTCCTGACGCTGCGTTTCATTTTGGGCAAGGGCTGCATCAAGGATCAGGCCATCTTCCATGGCGGCGCCCAGAATGGCTTCGAACCGTTCCTCGATACCGGTGTCATTGTCCGACGTGGTGACCAGTTCGATCAGCGTATACATGTCGTATTGCTCGCCAAGAGGGTCCTGGCAGTCCGGCATGTGTTTCAGCACAAGATCGATGACCAGTCGCGGGATCAGCTCGAACGTCTCGACACTGTCGCCACTTTCTGCCCGGGCCCGCTGCAACAGTTCAATGGCCGCGTCCACGTCGCGGATGGCGCAGAAGGCGGTGCGGATATCGCGCGGCTTCGGGAACAGTTTAACGACCGCAGCGGTGATGATGCCGAGGGTGCCTTCGGCGCCGACGAAAAGGTGCTTCAGATCGTACCCGGTATTGTCCTTCCTGAGGCTGCCGAGGCCGTTCCAGATCCGGCCATCAGGCAGCACAACCTCAAGGCCAAGCGTCAGATCGCGGGTGTTGCCATAGCGCAGAACGTTCGTGCCGCCCGCATTGGTGCTGAGATTGCCGCCGATCATGCAACTTCCTTCGGCGGCGAGGCTGAGCGGGAAATAACGGTCGGCCTTGGCTGCTTCTTCCTGCAGGAATTGCAGTACGCAGCCAGCTTCCACGGTCATCGTATAGTTCAGCGGGTCGATCGAACGCACCTTGTTCATCCGCGCCAGCGACAGGACGATCTCGTTGCCGGTCTCGAACGGCACGGACCCGCCACAAAGGCTGGTGTTGCCGCCCTGGGGGACGACCGGGATGCCCGCTTCGTTACAGAGCTTCAGGACGCCGGAGACTTCAGCGGCGCTGGTGGGTTTGACCACCATCTGCGCGCGGCCATGGAACAGCCCGCGATCCTCAACAAGATTGGGCTCCATGGCGGAGGGATCGGAGGTCCAGCCCTTCGGGCCGACGATTTCCTTGATCTTCTCAAGGGCGGCGATTTCGATAGCGGTCGGCGCATAAGGGGCGTCGGAAAGGGCCATGGTACGCGGGGCGGACATAAAACGGATCTCCGGTGCGAATGCAATTCGGCAGCAATAATAGGCAGCAGCGCCGGAACGACAACCCGCCGCGCTGAGAAGGCACCTATGCGCGCGGCGCAGCGGCGCGGCGAAGCCGGTCGTTTATGGCGACGCCGAGCCCGGTCTCCGGAATCGGGGCGACAGCGATGCCGATTGCGCCGGGCCGGTCGAGTGCGCGCAGCAGGGAGAACAGGCGGGCTGCCGCTTCAGTGAGGTCGCCCGCCGCGCTGAGGGTTTCCGCGCCGTTTGGCCCGGTTACCTCTCCGAAACCCAGAAACAGTTCGCCTTCTTCCGCGGTCTCGGCATTGAGGCGCACGGGAAGCGCCGGCGCATAATGGCTTTCCAGCATGCCCGGTGCGGCGATCTTCGCGCTGGCGCCGGCCGCCGCGACCGATCCCAGAAGCGGTTCGAGCATTTCAGCCGTGACGGCGCCAGGCCGCAAGATGGTCGGGGCCTCTCCGGAGAGGTCAAGTACCGTGGATTCGAGCCCGACAGAGCAGGGGCCGCCATCGAGAATGATCGAGACCTTCCCGGCCAGCCCGGCAAGGACATGCTCTGCCGTGGTCGGGCTTACCCGGCCTGACGGATTGGCGCTTGGGGCGGCGATCGGCCGACCAACGGTGCGCAGCAGTTCTGCTGCGAGCGGGTGCGCCGGTACCCGGATAGCGATGGTGTCGAGCCCGGCGCTGGCCAGCAGGGAGATCGGACAGTTTTCCCGTCGCTGCACCACGAGGGTCATCGGGCCCGGCCAGAAGACTTCGGCAACGGCCCGGGCGCGCTTGTTGAAATTCCCGAGCGCGAAGGCGGCGTCCAGGTCCGGGACGTGGGAAATCAGCGGGTTGAAACTCGGCCGGGCCTTCGCCTCGAATATTTTGGCGACGGCCGTGTCGCTGGTCGCATCGCCGCCGAGCCCGTAGACGGTCTCGGTCGGGAACGCCACAAGCTCGCCGGCCGCGAGCGTTGCGGCGGCTTCGTAGAGGGCCGCGTCGGTTGGTTTCAGAACCCGTGTTTCGATCATGACCGCCGCTTATCCGCCGGTCCGGCGGGTGCGGTCAAGAGACGGTCTCATGTTGCGCTGCACAAAAATGGTGTTAACGTGCCGTGTGAGATACAGTCGTGAAGCAGCCTGGGAGTGCGGCCATGACGGGAACCATCATCACCATTGCGCAACAGAAGGGCGGAGCGGGCAAGACCACTCTGGCAGCTCAACTTGCTGTTGCCCTGGCCCAAAGCGGCAAGCGCGTCGCGGCCATCGATATCGATCCGCAGATGAGTCTGGCCACCTGGTTCGCCATGCGGGCCGAGATGCATGGTGATCTTGTCTACAAGGGAAAGGGCGCGCTGGAGATCCTGCAGGTCACCGGCTGGCGCGCGGCGTCCGAGATCGAGCGTCAGGCGAAAGAGAATGACGTGGTCATCGTTGATTCCCCGCCACATGCCGAAACCGAGGCACGGATCGCGGTGCGCAATGCGCATCTGGCTGTCGTGCCGGTGCAGCCGAGCCCGATGGATGTCTGGGCGACGAAGCCGACCCTGGAGATGGCCGCCAAGGAGAAGACCCCTGTGTTGCTGGTGCTTAACCGGGTTCCGCCGAGAGCTAAGCTGACGGAGCGCATGGTGGCGGCGCTGACCGAGTTGAATCTGCCGGTGGCCAAAACGCAGGTCGGTAATCGCGTAGCGTTGGCGAGCAGCATGGCGGACGGTCTGGGCGTTGTGGAATTCGCAAGAAGCAGCGTCGCCGCGAAGGAAATCAACGCGCTCGCCAAGGCGGTGCTGAAAGCCGCCGGTTAAGCGGCTCTACGCGTTAAACGTTGCGGCCCTTGGCGATGAACATCCCGTTCAGGAACTTTTCCCCGGACTTGCCATAGCGGAACGGCGTGCCGTCGAACGCGGTCATGGTGCCGCCGGCGGCATTCAGCACGGCATGGCCGGCAGCGGTATCCCATTCGCAGGTCGGGCCGGTGCGCGGATATACATCCGCTTCACCGCGCGCCACGAGGCAGAATTTCAACGCCGAGCCACGGGATATGGACTGGGCCGGTTTCAGGGTCGCGATATATTCTTCAAGCTCCGGTGAGCGGTGGGAGCGGCTGCCAACGACTGTCAGCGTCTCCGGCGTCGCCTCGCGCACCGAAATCGGCGTGCGGGTGCCGTCGGCTTCTTCCTCGAAAGCGCCGCCGCCGACGAAACCGGCGGAGGCCCGGCCATCGACCGGGGTCAGGACCACGCCGAGGGTCGGCTCGAAATTCTCCACTAGACCGATATTCACCGTGAAGTCGCCGTTGCGGCGAATATATTCCTTTGTACCGTCCAGCGGATCGACCAGCCAGAAGGTGCCGCCGGAAACATCGGGATTGTGGCCGTCGGCGAAGCTCTCTTCAGAGATGATCGGGATTTCCGGCGTCAGCTTCTCGAGAGCCGGGAAGATCAGCGCGTCTGCGGCCCGGTCTGCGGCAGTGACCGGCGAGCCGTCCGTCTTTTCGTCGACGGCGATCTCGCCCTCGTAATACTTCAGGATCAGGGCCGAGGCGTCCCGGGCAATCAGGATGACTTCGTTCAGCAGCGTCTGTTTGTCCATGATATGTCCGGCAAAGTGTTGATAGAGGCGCGCGTGCGGTCGTAGTTTCGACTTGGAATACCGGAACCGAGCGGATTTGAACAGGCATGTGCGGTCGCTACAGCATCACAACGGCACCAGAGGCCCTGCGCCGACTATTCGCGGTAACGGACATGCTGAATCTGGAACCGCGCTACAATATGGCGCCGATGCAGACCGCGCCTGTGATCCGTGAGCGCGACGGCACACGCCATATGGACCGGCTCCGCTGGGGGCTGGTGCCGAGCTGGGCGCCGGACGAGAGCCGCGCCGCCTCATTGATCAACGGACGGTCGGAAACGGCCTCTGAGAAGCCGTCTTTCCGCGATGCCTATGCGAAGCGGCGCTGTCTGATACCGGCCGACGGATTCTACGAGTGGCGCAAGGTCGGAGGTGGCAAGCAACCCTATCGCGTTTCACTTGAGGGGAACCGCCCGTTCGCCTTCGCGGGCCTCTGGGAGCGCTGGGACAAAGGCGCCGAGCCGGTCGAGACCTTCACCCTGCTGACAACGGACGCGGATCCCAGGATCGAACATATCCACGGCCGGATGCCGGTTATGCTGTCTGAGCAGGACGAATTCGCCCGCTGGTTGGATGGCGATGCGGAGGAGAGGGCGGCGCTGTTGCGGCCTTACGGCAAGGTCGATCTTGTTTTCACGCCAGTCTCGAACCGTGTCGGCAATGTCCGGAACGACGATCCAGCGCTGATCGAACCGGTCGCCGAGATGGACGCGGCGGAACAGGATACGCCTGAACCTCCCGCACCTCGACAGGGTTCTTTGTTTTAATACAGACCGGGTTCTAACACAGGCTGACGCTATTCCCGGGGGCAGCGGTTCAGGATCTGGATTGTGTTGCCGCTTGCCATGAAGCCGCCTGTACCGGTCGACCCCGCCATCTGGATATCGTTCGGCCCGAGCTTTTGCAGATGTTCGACGAGCGTGGGAGACCGCCGCAGATAGAACTGGAAATCGTCTTCCAGGGTCTCGGTGATCTCGACGGTTTCGGGGGAGGTCTTGCCCTCACGGGTTACCGTGTAGCCGGTATCCGTGAAGATCACGTAATTCTGCCCGCAATTGTCCGGAGACCAGCGGCCGACCAGCGTCGGCGCGATGCCCCGGTAACGGATCACATTGCCGGTGGTCAGAGGCATCACAGTCGGTTCCTCCGCCGTTTGGCTATCCATCATGGACTCTTCATTGGCCATGGAGGCATGCGGGAACATGCGTGCGTAGCTGCCGAGCCCGACTTTGTCGGCGAGAGAGAGCATTGCCGGATGCTGCAGATACAGCATCACTGACACCGCGCCGCCGCCGACAAGAAGCAAGACCAGCAGGAGCAGGATGATGGTTCTGAACGCGGAGCGCTTCTTCCTGGGCACAGGCTTTCGGAAGACGGGCGGGAGGTCATCGTACGCCGGACGCTCCGACGCTTCCCCCCGATCGCTCGGCCAGGGCTCTTCGTCCTCGCTTTCCGGCGGGGACTCGTAGCTCATCGAGACACTTTCGTCCCGGCGCGGCGCCTCGGTGCGCTCCTCGTAATGATCTTCCGGTTCTGATTCTTCGCCGTAACCGTCTACGGCATCGTCATCGAAACCCGAGGGCGGCTGATCTTCGGCCATGGGAAGGTTGATGCTGGACTGATCGAGATAGAACAACTGGGCATACTGCCAGTCGCCGGATGCGTCGTCGTGATACGCGCCGACCAGCCGGATTTCTGCGCCGCGATCGTTCGCGATTTCCCGCGCCAATCCGGATTTCAGGACGGAGTAGGCACGGGCCTGCTCGACGGTTTCCCAATGACCGCCACGATCGGTGGCGGGGCGGGACTGGAGATAATAATGCGCGTATCGCTTCATGACGGACCCGATGATAACCGTGCTACCAACTCTTGTCTTCCGCAAGAAACGCCGTTGCATTCTCGGCGCTCATTGGGCGGGAGAAAAGAAATCCCTGGGCGTAATGACAATCGAGCGCGCGCAACTGGGCAAGCTGCTCCGATGTCTCGACACCTTCCGCGATCACATCCAGGCGCAAATTCTGTCCCAGCATCGTGATCGTGCGCACGATCTCCAGGTTCTGGAAATTGCTGGTCATGTCCTCGATAAAGGATTTGTCGATCTTCAGGGTGTCGATCGGGAAAGTGTGCAGATAGGACAAGGACGAGTAACCGGTGCCGAAATCGTCGACGCAGATCCTGATATCCGCCGCCTTCAGCCGGTCCAGCATCTGGGTCGACAGCGCGACATCCTGCATCAGGGTGCTTTCGGTGATCTCGATCTTGAGCTGGGTCGTCGGCAGGCCGACGCCTTCCAGGCAATCGATAATTCCGGAAACGACTTCCGGGCGGGCGAACTGCCGGCCAGACAGGTTGACGCTTATTTCCAGCTGATCGTCCTTTGGACGGTCGGCGTTCCAGGCTGTCATCTGTAATCCGCCAGTGTGCAGAGCCCACTGGCTGAGTGCGAAAATGCTTCCGGTCTCTTCGGCGACCGGGATGAACTCGACCGGTGAAATCTCTCCGCGCTCGGCATGGAACCAGCGGAGCAAGGCTTCGAATCCGGCAATCTTCCCGCGTCGCATGTCGATGATCGGCTGGTAGTACAACTGCATCTCGTTGCGTTCCAGCGCCCGGCGGAGATCCGAATCGAGGTCGAGCGGGGTCACCGGCCAGACCCGCATGGTGTCCTGAAAGGCGATGCTCTGGGCCTTGCCGCGTTCCTTCGCTTGGTACATGGCAAGCTCGGCATCGCGCAGGATATCTTCCGGCCGCCCGTATCCCTGTTCGGAATGGGCAATGCCGAGGGACACCGAGACGAAAATCTCCTTGCCGCCGAGACGGAAGGGCGTGTCCAGCGCCTGGTGCAAGCTCTCGGTCAGCCGGGTGGCCTCTTCCGGAGTCTTGATGTTTTCCAGCAGGATGGCGAATTCGTCCCCGCCGAGACGGGCGACCGTATCGCTGTCGCGCAGGGTGCTCTCGAACCGCCGGGCCGTGGCAAAGATCAAGTCGTCGCCATGCACGTGCCCGAGACTCTCGTTCACGATCTTGAATCGGTCGAGGTCCAGGAAGGCGACAGCAAAGCGGGCGTCGGGTTCCCTGCGCAAGCGCGCAAGCGCCCTGCGCACAAGGTCGAGGAACAGTGTCCGGTTGGCAAGCCCGGTCAGGGTGTCATGCAGGGCATCGTGTACAAGTTGCTGTTCGGCCTGCTTGCGCCCGGTGATATCCGTCTGACTGCCGGCGACGCGATGCGCTGTGCCATCCTGGCCTCGAACCGCGAGCCCCCTGGTCAGCATCCAGAGGAAGGTGCCGTCGGCATGACGGACCCGGAATTCACACTCGAAATGAGAAATTTTCCCGTCCAGATGGGCATCCATCTGCGTGGTGACGCGGGCAACGTCATCTGGATGAATGCGACTGAACCATTCGACAGGGCTGTCCGTAAGCTCCTCGTCTTCCAGCCCGAGCATCTCCTTCCAGCGCGGCGACAGATAGATCTTTTCCCGCCGGAGATCCCAATCCCACAGGCCGTCGTTGGAGCCGGCTGCGGAAAGAGCGTATCGCTCCTCGCTCTCGGCAAGTCCCTGGCGCGCAATCTCGGTCAATGTCACGTCCGAGCTGGCCATAATGACATCGCCGTTGGCCATGGGCGTGAAATAGTGCTCAAGGATACGGCCTGACGCCAGACGGTGGTTGCTGGTCATGGAGCGTTCCAGCCGCAGATAGCCGACGACTTCTTCGAGCACCGTCTCCCGGTCGGTTTCCAGGAAGTCTCCCCGCGCCATCATGAAATCGACCAGTTCGGAAACCGGCGTGCCAATGCGCATGAGGTGTTCTGGGAAATCGAACATCTCGACCAGTTTGGCGTTCCAGACCCTGAGCGTCAGTGCTGTATCGAATACGGCGATGGACTGATCGATACTGTCGAGTGTGGCGCGCAGCAGCATGGTCTGGTCTTCAGCATGCTGCCGGGCTGCTTTTTCCTCGGTGATGTCCCGGTGAAAGCTCAGCAGGCCGCCACTGGCGGTCCTGAGTTCCGTAATCTCGATCCAGCGGTTTTTGTGGTCGTGCAGCAGAACGCGGCCACCTGGCTCCCGGTGCGCCTGAAGCCGCCTTTCGCGCCACAGCTCGGGACGATCAGACGGGCTGTCGGTAACCCAGCGCTGTATGATTTCCGGCTCGCTCAGCAGGCTCTCGAGGGTTCTTCCAACAAGTGCGATACCGTCGAGTTCCGGATAGAGATCGAGAAACTGGGCATTCCAGGAGGTAATGCTGCCGTTTTGATCGAAATGACAGAGGCCGACCTGAATCTCTTCCAGAGCGCCGAGCAGTTCGGTCGGGTGGTTTTCCAGAGCTGCCGGCTTGGTCATGCCCATTGCGTCACTTTAACTTCCCATGCCGCGCAAATCCGTTTCCCGCCGGATAACAGGAGCAGGATGGGGTGCGTCATTCTGACTCTCCGTTCCGTTGCCTGGAGGCGCCCGCTGGACCGATTCTGGCGGTTAGGAGAACGGTTGTTCGGGCTCTCTTTTGCCCTAGTTTCGTATCGATTTCCCGAAAGATATCAGGGCGATGCATCGTCTGTCACGGGAAACACTCCAATTCCGGAGGTTTTACCGCCAAATTTCAGCATCCGATAGTATTGCCAGAGCAATTGCGCCGCCGCGCCGCGGTATGGGCGCCAAGGCTCGGCAATTGGATGGGTGTCTTTTTCCCGCGGTCGGACATCCAGGTTTTTCAAGGCCCGCACGGCTTCCTGAATGGCGAGATCGCCGCCGGGCCAGGCGTCCAGCCGGCCGAGACAGAACAGGAGATAGATGTCGGAAGTCCAGCGTCCGATGCCGGGGACCTGGGTCAGAGCTCCGACGACGGCTTCATCATGCAGGTTCTGCAGGTTCTCAAGATCGAGCCGCTCGTCCAGCACGTACTCGGCAAGAGCGCGGGCATAGCGGATCTTCGGTCGGCTGAAGCCAACCTGCCTGAAATCTTCGTCGGTTGCGGCTGCGATGGCGGCGGGGGAGACGTCGATCTGCTGGTTCAGCCTTGTCCATATGGCGCTTGCAGAGGCGAGCGAGACCTGCTGCGCCGTGAGGATGCGGATCAGAGACGCGAATCCGGGCGGCTCTCGCCTTGATGGCGGCGGGCCGAGCTTCTCGTATAGCGACTGAATGTCGGGATCGCGCCGGGTCAATTCGATTACGGCCTTGTGGAGAGCGTTGTCCTGACCGTCGGTGCCTGTCATGGCCGCCCTCTTGTTGTGCCGCTTCACTGTCGTGAGCATAGTTCCGACTCGGGGATTTGATAAGGACAGTAACGGAGGTGCGGCTGTGTTGAATGTGGATCGGCAGGCTCAGAACATTCTGACGGTTCGGACGGCGGGGCATGGCTTCTATGACCTGACACGGGATGCGTCCTCCTGGCTGGCCGAGAGCGGCATATCCACGGGATTGCTGACTTTCTTTGTTCGCCATACTTCCGCATCGCTGACGATCCAGGAAAATGCCGACCCCGACGTCCGGGCCGATCTTGCGGACTATCTCGCTGATATCGCGCCGGAAGATCCGGGCCGATACCGGCACGGGATCGAGGGACCGGACGACATGCCGGCGCATATCCGCACCATGCTGACCCAAACGACTCTTTCGATCCCGGTGGCTGACAGCCGAATGCTGCTTGGCACCTGGCAAGCGGTCTATCTAATGGAGCATCGCCGTGCGCCGCACCGCCGCGAAGTGGTTCTTCATCTGCTCGGCAGCTGAGGAGGGCGCGGCGGCGGTTCATACTTGACCTTCCAGCAGCTGGAAGCTTTATGCAGGGACACAGAGCCGGAAATTACCGGCTGAAGGAACACCCGACGGAGCCATCATGTCCTGCCACGCCCCTGAAAAAGCCGAGGCGCCTAAATCCTGCTGCCATGCTGTGGTGGAAAAGCCTGTCAGTGCCTGTTGCGGTCACGGCCATGGCGGCGGTGTCAGTTCTGGCAAGGCAGTCATGACCGGGAAACCCGAGGGTGCCGGCCCGGGGTATATCTGCCCGATGTGCCCGAGCGTCTGGAGCCCGGAGCCGGATAGCTGCCCGATGTGCGGGATGGCGCTCGAGCCGGAGATGATCACCCGGGACACGCCGCCCAATCCTGAATATCTCGATATGAGACGCCGGTTCTGGATCGGGGCCGTCCTGACCGTGCCGGTATTCATCCTTTCGATGGGGGAGATGGTGCCCGGGCTGGCCGAACTGGTCGCAGGCCCCTGGAACGCCTGGATACAGGCGGTGCTGGCAACGCCAGTTGTGCTCTGGGTCGGATTCCCGTTCTTTCAGCGTGGCTGGACGTCGCTGCGCACCGGCCATTTCAACATGTTCACGCTAATCGCCATCGGTACCGGGGCTGCCTATCTCTACAGCCTTGCGGGCTTGCTGCTGCCGGATCTTTTCCCGGAGGGCTTCCGAGGCGCGGGCGGACATGTCGGACTGTATTTCGAATCCGCCGCTGTCATCATCTGTCTGGTGGCCTTGGGGCAAGTCATGGAGCTCGGCGCGCGCGAGCGCACGTCCGATGCTTTGAAAGCGCTGCTCGGTCTCGCGCCGGAGACGGCCAGACGCCTCACCGACGGCGGTGATGATGAAGAAGTCGGCGTGGATGACATCCGTGAGGGCGACCGTATCCGCATTCGCGCGGGGGAACGCATTCCAGTGGACGGCCGCCTTCTGGAGGGCACCGGCGCGGTCGACGAGTCGATGCTGACAGGCGAGCCTTTGCCGGTTGAGAAGAATGTCGGTGACAGCCTCGTCGGAGGCACTCTGAATGGCCGGTCGACGCTGGTCATGGAAGTGGAGACTGTCGGCCAGGACACAGTGTTGTCCCGTATTGTCGCAATGGTGGCGGAAGCGCAGAGGAGCCGCGCGCCGGTGCAGAAAATCGCCGATGCGGTGGCCGGGTATTTCGTGCCGGCGGTGGTGCTGTCGTCGGTGGCGGCTTTCGTGGCCTGGGCGTTGCTCGGCCCGGAGCCTGCGCTGGCGCACGGTGTTGTCGCGGCTGTCTCGGTCCTCATCATTGCCTGTCCCTGCGCTCTTGGCCTGGCAACGCCGATGTCGATCATGGTTGGCGCCGGGCGCGGCGCCTCGGCGGGCATCCTGATCCGCGATGCGGAGGCGATCGAAGGGTTCGAGAAGATCGATACGCTGGTGGTCGACAAGACCGGCACCCTGACAGAGGGGCGGCCAGACATGAGTGACATTGCCACGGTGGCAGACGCGAGCGAAGACCGGGTTCTCGGCCTGGCGGCGGCGATTGAGCGCGGTAGCGAACATCCGCTGGCCGCCGCGGTCATCCGGGCTGCCAGGGAGCGGGATATCGCCGTGCAGCATGCGGAGGGGGTCGAAACAGAGGCCGGGCTCGGTTTGCGCGGGCTGGTCGACGGAACGCCTGTGGCCGCCGGGTCCGCCCGTTTCATGGAAACGCTCAATGTCGATATATCCATGCTTGCGGAAGCGGCGGAGAGGTTTTCTGAAGCAGGGGCGACGTTGCTTTACATCGCTCATGACGGTGCGGCTATCGGCCTGCTTGCCGTACGCGACCGGATCAAGGTCGGTGCGGCGGAGGCGGTTGCCGATCTCGGCCGCGACGGTATTCGCGTGGTCATGGCGTCGGGCGACAACCCGAAAGCCGCGGCCGTCATTGGTGCCGAACTCGGGATATCGGAAGTGCATGGCGGACTGATGCCGTCCGACAAGGCGGATCTGGTCCGTGACCTGAAGGCTGCGGGGCGCACTGTTGCCATGGCCGGAGACGGCATCAACGATGCCCCGGCACTGGCACTGGCCGATATCGGAATCGCCATGGGCAACGGCACGGATATCGCCAAGGAGAGCGCGGCAGTAACCTTGGTGAAAGGCGACGTGCGCGGGTTGGTGAAGGCCCGCCGCCTGAGCCGGGCGACCATGCGGAATATCCGCCAAAATCTGTTCTTTGCCTTCATTTACAACGCGTTGGGCGTTCCGGTTGCAGCCGGTCTGCTGTATCCGCTGTTCGGGCTGACCCTCAGCCCGATGCTGGCGGCAGCGGCGATGAGCCTTAGTTCCGTGTCGGTCATTAGCAACGCGCTCCGGCTCCGGTCGGCGAAACTCTGAGGAGACAGGCGATGCAAATCAGGGAGGTTGAACAGAGCGCAGGACTGCCGGCCAAGACCATCCGCTATTACGAGGAAATAGGTCTGGTCCGGCCGAACCGGCAGGATAACGGTTATCGCATCTATTCGACCGAGGATGTGCACCGGCTGCGTTTTCTGCAACGGGCGAGGGGACTCGGCTTCTCCATCGAGGATTGCCGGGCGCTGTTGTCGCTTTATGACGAGACGGGCCGGGAGAGTGCGGACGTTCGGGCCATTGCCGAAGCCCATCTGGATGAGATCGATCGAAAGATCCGGGAGTTGAAAGGGATGCGCCAGACATTGGCGCATCTGGTCCATGCCTGTCATGGCGACGACCGGCCCGATTGTCCGATCCTCGACGATCTGGCGGGCATCGGAGATGGGGCATGAACTGGCGCTTTCTGGTTTCCGGCGCTGCTGTCCTCATCTTGCTCGGCCTTGCCGGTTATTCGCGTATGCAGGATCCGGAACGCCCGTCCGTGATCTCCAAGATCGTTCCGGGAGCAACTGACGCCGAGAACAGCACTGTAATCAGGCTGCGGCCCGGGGATACCGGACTGGTCGCAGACGGGCGCGAGATTTACGCAGAGGCCTGCGCGAGTTGTCACGGCGCGGCCCTTGAAGGCCAGGCGAACTGGAAACAGCGCAACCCGGACGGCAGGCTCCCGGCCCCGCCGCACGACCCGTCCGGACATACCTGGCATCATCCCGATGGGCAGCTTTTCGCCCTTACGAAACTCGGCCCGGCCCGGATTGTCGGTGACGGTTACGAAAGCGACATGCCCGGTTTCGAGGGAACGCTCAGCGACAGGGAAATCGTCGCCGTGCTGTCTTTCATCAAGAGCACATGGCCTGCGGAAATACGGGCTCGGCACGATGGCATTAACCGGCAGGCGGCCAGCGGCGGGTAACCCGCGGCGGGTAAAAGGATTGCCAAATGTAAAACGAACGTTTTACATTTGGCGTCATGGATAAGCGCGAAGTCATTCTTTCAACCGCCGAGCAGGTTTTCTGCCGTGAGGGTTTCCGGGCAACTGGGGTCGACCGCCTGCTGGAGCCGGCCGGAGCCTCGACCCGCACGCTCTACAAGCATTTCGGCTCCAAGAACGGGCTGGCATTGGCCATTCTGAAGGGCCGTGACCAACGCTTCTTTGCCGCGATGAATGCCGTTGCCGAGACTGGCCCGGTCTCCGGTATGTTTGATGTTTTGCTGGATTGGATGGGTGAAGAGGGAGGCGTCGGCTGTCCGTTCCTGCGGGCGCTTGGCGAATACCACTCCGAAGATCCGGAGATCGCGGCCTTCGCTCAATCGCACAAGCAGCGCATGCGCGCGCTGATCGCCGAGCGGGTTGAGGCGGCTGTCGGAGCCCCCGATCCGCGTCTGGCAGACCAGGTTTGGCTGCTCTTCGAAGGGGCGGTTTCCGCTGCGGCAGTCGCGGGTGACGAGATGGTGGATGCCGCGCGGGATGCGGCAGAGGCACTGGTCGCTGCGGCCTCCAAGAGGTGAAACCCGCGGGAACGATATCCTTCATTGCGGCCGGATTTGCCTTGATTGCCGCTTCCTACGGGTTGGCGCGTTTCGCTTACGGACTGTTTCTTCCGGCGATAACAGCCGATCTCGGTCTCAGCCGGACCGAGGCCGGGTTGATCAGCGCCGGTGCCTTTGCGGCCTATTGCCTTGCGATTACCGTCGCGGCTCTGGCGAGCAACAGGCTCGGCGCGCGCCGGACTGTGCTGATTGCCGGTCTTGTCGCCACGACGGGCATGGCGGGGATTGCATGGTCCGATGGGGCCGGGCAATTGGGTGCGGCTGTTTTCCTCGCTGGGGTGAGTACGGGGTTGGCATCGCCGCCGTTGGCGCTGGCCGTTTCGCAGAGCATTTCCGGCGCACGTCAGGGTGCGGCAAACACACTGATCAACAGCGGTACCAGTGCGGGCGTGATCCTTTCCGGCCCGGTGGCGATCGGATTTGCCGAAGCCTGGCGGGAGGCTTATGCGGTCTTTGCGGTAATGGCACTCGGAGTGACGGTCTGGCTTGGTTATGCGATGCCAGTCGTCGCTTCGGTTGCTGCGCGTAGAGAGGAACGCGCCAGCCCGAATGCTCGTGTTCCCGGCGCTCTGAGACCGGTTCTTTTGGCGGCATTTCTCATGGGCATGACCAGCACGGCTGTCTGGACATTCGGGGGAGCGCTGTTGCACGGGCTCGCCGGGTGGGGAGAAGAGGCAATTGCACGGGTCTGGATCGTGATTGGTATTGCGGGAATTGTCGGCGCGGCTGCGGGGCCTCTGATCCGGCGTTTCGGGCTCAATCCGGTGCACCGGGTTTCGCTCGTCGCGCTCGCCCTATCCCTGCTTTTGATCCTCTTTTCCAATGCCTCTGGCGCTGTGCCCCTTATCGCCGCCGCATTATTCGGTGCGGCCTACATCATGCTGACGGGCGTCATTCTGGTATGGGGCGTCGAAATGGTTCCGAGCAGTCCCGCTTTCGGTCTGGGGGCCGGGTTTCTGGCGATTGCGGCGGGTCAGGTTGCAGGAGCGCCCCTTTTCGGGGCGCTCTATGACTGGAAAGGCGGGGAGGTCGCTTTGCTCGTATTCTCCGGCCTGGCCTGCACGGCGATGTGCGTGAGTGGCAGACCGGCGCGGCTACCCTAGTTTCAGTTTTTCTGTGCCATGTCTGGCAGTTGGTGTGCGATGCCCTTGTGGCAATCGATGCAGGTTTTCTCACCTGTCGCGAGCAGGCGCGCATGGTGGTCAGCCGCACGTGGACTTTGCTGAGTGAAATCCATGTAGGTGAAGTCATGGCAGTTTCGGCATTCGAGCGAGTCATTTGCTTCGAGCCGTTCCCATTCGTGGCTGGCTAATTCGAAGCGTTTTTCCAGAAACTTCTCTCGCGTGCTGATGGTGCCGAAGATCTTGCCCCAGACCTCTTTCGATGCCTGCATCTTGCGGGCGATCTTGTCCGTCCAGTTATGGGGGACATGGCAATCGGGACAGGTCGCACGGACGCCGGAGCGGTTGGTGTAGTGGATGGTGGATTTCAGTTCGGCATAAACGTTGTCCCGCATCTCATGGCAGGAGATACAGAATTTTTCGGTATTGGTAATTTCGAGAGCGGTGTTGAAACCGCCCCAGAAGATGATCCCTGCGATGAATCCACCCATCGTCAGGAAGGCGAGGGAGAAATAGCGCGACGGCCGCGTCAGGGTCTCCCAGTACGATTTCAGGATCCGGAAAAGCGACAATTGATGGGCCCTCCCGTCACCTGTTCAGCAGAGTGTCGACGTCAACGAAGGTGTTTTCCACCAGCGGTTTGGCGTCGGTCTGCGGAACGTGACACTGGTTGCAAAAGTAGCGCCGGGCCGAAACGGTGGCCCGCACCTGATTGTCGCGATCCATGTAGTGGGTCACGCTGATCATTGGCGCCTGGGACTGCTCGACCGCGGAGCGGCTGTGACAGGTCAGACAGCGATTTGAGTTTTTATCGACCTGATATCCCCTGATCTTGTGGGGGATCAACGGTGGCTGTTCCGGATAGTTTCGGGCCTGCCGGAGGTCGTTGTTGGTGATCCGCCCCATCCGCGGGGCTTCCTTGTTCACCGATATCTCGGCCTCCCGAAGCGTTGCGGTTGGATCTTCCGCGAAGCTCACAAGTGCGGGGACCATGGAGGCGGTCACGATCAGCGCCAGAAGAAACGCTGCGTGCCGCACGGGCTTCATCAGGCCTTGGCGATTTTGACTGCGCATTTCTTGAAATCCGTTTGCTTGGAGATCGGGTCGGTTGCATCCAGCGTGACTTTGTTGATCAGCTGACTGGCGTCGAACCAGGGGACGAAGACGAGCCCTTGCGGAGGCTTGTTCCGGCCCCTTGTCTCGACGCGGGTACGGATCTCGCCGCGCCGCGATGTAATGGTGACTTCATCGCCCCGGCGAAGGCCCCGTTTCTGAGCATCGTCCGGGTGCATGAAGACCACAGCATCCGGGAACGCCTTGTACAGTTCCGGAACACGCTGCGTCATCGAGCCCGAGTGCCAGTGTTCCAGCACGCGTCCCGTGGAGAGCCAGAGATCGTATTCCTCGTCCGGCGCTTCCGCTGGCGGCTCGTAGGGCAGGGCGAAAATCCAGGCCTTGCCGTCCTTCTTGCCGTAGAACTGGACATCCTTTCCCGCCTCGACATAGGGGTCGAGCCCCTCACGGAACCGCCAGCGCGTCTCCTTGCCGTCGACGACCGGCCAGCGCAGCCCGCGCACCTTGTGATAGGTGTCGAAGTCCGCCAGGTCGTGCCCGTGGCCCCGGCCAAAAGTGGCATACTCCTCGAACAGGCCCTTCTGCAGGTAGAAGCCGAAATCCTGGGACTCGGCATTCTCGAACTCGAGGCTCGCGTCCGACAGCGGGAACTTGTTCGCGGTGCCATTGGCAAAGAGCACCTCATAGAGGGTCTTTCCGCGGTATTCGGGGTTCTTGTCCAGAAGATCGTCGGACCAGACCTCATCCGTCTTGAACCGTTTGGAAAACTCGACGGTTTGCCAGATATCCGATTTCGCTTCACCGGGAGCCTGCACCTGCTGATACCAAAACTGGGTGCGGCGTTCGGCATTGCCGTAGGCGCCTTCCTTTTCAACCCACATGGCGGTTGGCAGGATCAGGTCTGCAGCCTGCGCCGTGACTGTCGGATAGGCGTCCGAGACGACAATGAAATTGTCCGGATTCCGGTAACCCGGATAGCCTTCCTCATTGATGTTGGCTGCCGCCTGCATGTTGTTGTTGCACTGGACCCAGTAGGCGTTGAGCTTGCCGTCCTTCAACATCCGGTTCTGCAGCGCGGCATGGTAGCCGACCTTGCCGGGGATCGTGCCTTCGGGGATCTGCCAGATCTTCTCGGCGATGTCCCGATGCTCCTTCTTGGCCACGACATAGTCTGCCGGAAGCCGGTGTGCGAAGGTCCCGACCTCACGCGCTGTACCGCATGCGGAAGGTTGTCCGGTGAGCGAGAACGGGCTGTTGCCGGGCTCGGAGATTTTGCCCGTCAGAAGATGGATGTTGTAGATCAGGTTATTGCACCAAACACCCCGGGTGTGCTGGTTGAAACCCATGGTCCAGAACGAGACGACCTTGCGGTTCAGGTCCGCGTAAAGCTCGGCCAATTCGATCAGTTGGTTCGTCGGCACGCCGGAGAGTTTCGAGACGCTATCGACGTCATAGGCCGAAACGAATTTGGCGTAATCCTCGAAACTCATATCCGTGGAGCCGCCTGCCTTCTTGGCATTCTTGGCGTTTCTCTCCAGCTCGTGTTCCGGGCGGAGGCCATAGCCGATATCGGCATTGCCGAGCCGGAAACGCACGTGCTTTCCGACAAAGTTCTGATTCACACGATCATTCTGGATGATGTAGTTGGCGATAAAGTTGAGGATCGCCAGGTCGGTCTGCGGGGTGAAGATGAGACCGCTGTCCGCCAGATCGTAGCAGCGATGCTGATAGGTCGACAGCACGGTGACGTTGACATGCGGAGCGGAAAGCCGGCGGTCGGTTATCCGGGTCCAGAGGATCGGATGCATTTCCGCCATGTTCGAGCCCCAGAGCACGAATGCGTCCGTTTCCTCGATGTCGTCGTAGCACCCCATCGGCTCATCGATGCCGAAGGTCCGGATGAAACCGGCGACGGCCGAAGCCATGCAGTGACGGGCGTTCGGGTCGATATGGTTGGAGCGGAAGCCGGCCTTGTAGAGCTTGGAGGCGGCATAGCCCTCCCAGACCGTCCACTGGCCTGAGCCGAACATGCCGACCGGCGGCATCTCCTCGCTGTTGCGGGTCTTGGCGATGGCGGCCTTGAACTTCTCTGCCATGATGTCGAAGGCCTGATCCCAGCTGACTTCGTGGAATTCGCCGTTCTTGTCGTACTTGCCGTCCGTCATTCGCAGCAGCGGTTTGGTCAGTCTGTCGGCGCCATAGAGAATCTTGGAAAGGAAGTACCCTTTCACACAGTTGAGGCCGCGATTGACCTCTGCCTTGGCGTCGCCGTGAGTGGCTACGACGCGGCCATCCTTGACGCCGACCATGACCGAGCATCCAGTGCCGCAGAACCGGCAGGCGGCCTTCGACCAGCGCATTTCGGAAAGCTGGGCGGCGGCCTTCAGCTCCGCTGACTCGGCTGGAATGGGAAGGCCGGCACTTGCCGCTGCTGCCGCCGTCGCGGCTGCGACCGCCTGGACCTTGATATATTCGCGTCGGGAAAGTTTGGGGCTATCGCCGTCTCTAGGCATCGTCGCCTCCGTCATCAATCTGGTGGTAGACGAGAGCAACGCTCATCACCCCGGGGGTCTGCTCGAAAAGGTCGACGAATTCGACCAATTCGTGATCGTTGCGCGCCTCGATCGTCGCGATCAGTTTTCCGATGCCGGGGGCGTCGTGAAACTCGATGGAGGAGACCGGTGAAAAGCGCTGTCTGATCGCAGGCATGTTCTTCGGTTCGGCCTGAATGAGAATGCTGGCGATCTGATAGGGAGCGCTGGCGTCATTCGTGCCGGAACCTGTATCGCCGAAGAGAATTTTCCGCTTTGACGGGTCGACCCCGTCTTCTCGTTCCATGGCCATCTGCTTCTCCCACATTCTGGTCGTGGATGGATGTGGCGGCATCGCAGCGGCCGCCGTCACGCTTTAAGCGCCGGGCGGACCCGCGATGATCTGATAGATCCAGATCGCAAAGCCGAGGCCGCCGACGAGTGTGACGGCGACGACTGGTGCCAGGACGATTGTCAGAAACAGGAAGGATTTGAGCTCGCGCGACTTTGCGGCCGACTGATCGGAATCCATTGCTCTCCCCCCAAGCCCGTTTAAGGCTTTTTATTAATTCTTGCGCAGCATTCTGCACGGGGAGGGATCCGCTTCATTGATGCAGGTCAATATCGGAAGGTTTTTTCTCTCTCCGTCAGGTCCCGAGGGCACTGCGTTTTACGAAGAGTATCTAAAATTGAGTCGATTGCCTGAGGTTTTCTTGGTTAACGCGAAAAAGGCATTTAAGCGGCGCGTTTCTAGAGCGGCA
The DNA here is from genome assembly GCF_014904795.1 of Nisaea nitritireducens. Lineage (GTDB taxonomy): Bacteria > Pseudomonadota > Alphaproteobacteria > Thalassobaculales > Thalassobaculaceae > Nisaea > Nisaea nitritireducens. The sequence continues at coordinate 72,908 of NZ_JACZFS010000017.1, read as the reverse complement.
AGTACTGAGTCTCCGCCGATCCTAATGACCGGCGGAAGACGAATGACAATGCTGGGCTACCTCAGTTCGAGGACACGCGATACTCGTCCGGCAGGAAGAACATGCCGTCATTGTCTTCCGCGGCGTTGTGGCAATCAGCGCAGAACTGGACCTTCTTGCTGTTCTTGCCGTTGGTGACACCCATGGTTTTTCCGTTTGGAAAGATCAGTGCGTATTCCCAGTCCAGTGTGCCCACGTTGAAGCCGTCCTCCTTCTTCACCATCGTGAAGAGCGGCGCGCGCTTGACCTCGCCTTTCATGGTGACGTGGAAGCCGTCCTTGGCGAGCACGGTGCCGACCGGAACGGACTTGGTTTCCTCGAACCCACCATATGCGTTGCCGGTATCGTTGCCCCAGTTGTTCACATAACGGTTGCCATGCGTGCCGGACTGGTAGGGCTGGGTGTTGTACTGGTTCCAGGTGTGGAATTCCTTGGCGCCCGGCAGGTCGGACTTGGCGAAGCGCGGATACATCGTGGCTTTGATGCATTCGTAAGCCGCTTTCGCTTCCTCATCCGTCAAATCGGCCTTTCCCTTGACCTTTTTCGGGCTCCCGGAGGCTTTCCACGCGTCCTCGACCCGTTTCACTGTGCAGGTGCTGGCCGATGCGGCAAGCTGGTTGCTGTGGTTCCAGACCGCGTCAAGGCGGGCTTCCAGCGTGTCCATGCTTTCGGCCTCGGCCCGCACAGTCAGACCGGCGACAATGCCGAGGCCCATCAGACCTGCCGACGCCGAAAGCAGAACACGCGATGCTCTGGTGTATTTCATGTCTCTCTCCAGAAAGGCAGTCACCTGAATTGGTGCTGTTTCTTATTTCTGGAGAGAGTGTCATGAGTTCGAACGTATGTAGGGTCACGCCTGCTCAAACAAACGTGTGCTCTGCGCGACAGCGAGATTTCAGGATTTATCCTGTGCGCGCTGACCTGCCGCCCGTTTTTCCAGCCACCAGGCATACTGTGGAGGCCAGGTTTTGAAATCAGGGTCTTGCCCAAAGGCATCGGCTGCATGGCGGGGCCAGAACGGGTCATAGAGCGCCTCGCGACCGATGGCGATCAGGTCTGCGTCCCCGGCTTGCAGGATGCTTTCAGCGTGGTGCGGGTCGGTGATCAGCCCGACGGCCTGGGTCATGATATCCACCTCGCGCCGGATCTGGGCTGCGTAGGGCACCTGATAGCCTGGCTCCCGGACCAGCTTGAAGTTGGTTGCGCCTTTCGGTGATTGGCCGCCGGAGGAGCAATCAATCACATCAACGCCGCGGGCTTTCAGCTCGCGCGCGAAGGTCAGGCTGTCTTCCATCTCCCAGCCACCTTCGATGGCATCGACGGATGAGATGCGGACAAACAGAGGCAGATTATCCGGTAATGCAGCCCGGACATCTTCCGCGATCTCCAGCGAGAGGCGCATCCGGCCTTCAAGGTCGCCGCCATAGGCATCGGTTCGGAAGTTGCCGAGCGGGGACAGGAACGTCTGCAGCAGGTAGCCATGCGCGCAATGGATTTCGACGGACTCGAAACCGGCATCGACCGAGCGTTTCGTCGCGTCCGCGAAGGCACCGCGGAGCCGCTTCATGTCATCGAGATCGAGCTCACGGGGCGTCAGCCAGCCGTCGGCCAGCGGCACCGGGCTCGGCGCTTCGGGCTGCCAGGGCGTGTCTCCATCGGCAATATTCTCGGGTGTCAGCGGGCCGTTGCCCTTCCATGGGCGTTGCATGCTGCCCTTGCGGCCGGAATGGCCGATCTGGATCGCCGGGACACTGCCCTCGGACTTCAGGAAGGCTGCGAGCGGCGCCAGTTTCTTGGCGTGTTCATCATCCCAGATGCCGAGGTCGCCGTGCGTGATCCGACCGTCGCGGGTCACCGCCGTGACTTCCAGAATGACCATGCCGGCGCCACCGATGGCGAACTTACCGAGATGGGCCATATGGAAGTCGGTCGGAAAACCCTCTTCAGCGGAATACATGCACATGGGCGGGATCACGATCCGGTTCGGCAGGGTTATGCCCCGGAGTTGGATCGGTTGGAAAAGTAGCGGCGTCGATGCAGTCATTAAGTCCTCCCCATTATTAGTCGTTCTCTTTTTTTCCGGGAGGATAACCGAAAAGGCTCCAAGTCGCGCATCGCTGGTAGGTTCTAGAGGGGTAAGTCTTAAGCGCCTGTTCGGCACTTGACAGGGGCGCCGGGTGCGCCATCGTGCGAGGTGTTCCAGTTCCCGAGATTTCGTCCCGCCCGCAAGGAGCCACTTCATGCCTATCGTCAATCGCATCGCCGATTTCCATGCCGAACTGACCGGCTGGCGACGCCATATCCATCAGAACCCGGAGCTTGGTTTCGAAGAGTTCGAGACCGCCGATTTCGTGGCGGAACGGTTGACGGATATGGGGCTTGAGATCCATCGCGGTCTCGGCGGCACCGGCGTGGTGGCGACGATCAAGGGCAATGGCGGGGATGGCCCGGCAATCGGATTGCGGGCCGACATGGATGCACTCCCGATCCAGGAAAAGGGTACGCCGGAATATCGGTCGAAGAATGACGGAAAGATGCATGCCTGCGGCCATGACGGCCACACCACCATGCTGCTCGGCGCGGCCAAGTATCTTGCCGAGACCCGCAATTTCGCCGGCACTGTGCAGCTGATCTTCCAGCCGGCCGAAGAAGGCAAGGGTGGCGGCAAGAAGATGGTCGAGGACGGTCTTTTCAAGCTGTTCCCGGTGGACGAGGTCTACGGCATGCACAACCGGCCGGAAATGCCGGTCGGCAGCTTCGGCGTTTCCGCCGGCCCGGTCATGGCAGCGCGGGACAATTGGGAGATCTTCATCTCCGGCCGTGGCGCGCATGCCGCCATGCCGCATCAGGGTGTCGATCCCGTGGTGGTCGGCGCGAACATCGTCATGGCCCTCCAGACTATCACCAGCCGAAATACTGATCCGGCGGAGGCGCTTGTCATCAGCGCCACCCAGTTCCATGCCGGCGATGCCTTCAACGTGATCCCGGACGACATCATCCTGCGCGGAACCTGCCGGGTACTGAACCCGGAATTGCAGGCGACCTTGCCGGAGCGCATCAAGCGGGTGGCGGACGGTATCGCTGCGACCTACGGGGCGACGGCCGAGCTGAACTACATCTCCGGCTATCCGGCGACCGTGAATACCGAGAAGGAAGCCGATTTCGCCGCCTCTGTCTGCGCCGAGATTTCGGGCGGCATGGGCACAGTCGACCGGGAGCTGCCGCCGAGCATGGGCGCCGAGGACTTCTCCTACATGCTGCTGGAAAAGCCGGGCGCCTATATCTGGTGTGGCAATGGCGACACCGCCGGCTTGCATCATCCGGAATACGACTTCAACGACGAGGCCCTGACCGTCGGCGCCAGCTACTGGAGCAAGCTGGTCGAAACCCGGCTCGCCAGATCGGCATGACGTGATGACGGGCGGCACGGGTACCGTCGACCGGGAACTGCCGCAAAGACTGCATGTTTTTGGCGCCTCCGGATCGGGCACGTCCACTTTCGGTCGAGCCTGGGCCGCCCGCTTTGGCCACAAGCATCTCGATACGGACGACTTTTACTGGATGCCGACGGAACCGGCCTTTCAGGAGAAGCGTCCGGTCCCGGAGCGTATCCGGCTTTTGAAACAGGCCTTCGAGGAGGAGGAAAGCTGGATCCTGACGGGCTCCATGGTGTCCTGGGGCGAGCCGCTGATCGACAGCTTTCAGCTGGCCGTCTTTATCTACACACCCTTCAACCTGCGCATGGAGCGTTTGATCGCCCGCGAGGAGGCCCGTTACGGTGTCGAGGCTCTTGAGCCGGGCGGGGCGCATTACGAAGCGCATATGGCCTTTTTAGAATGGGCGGCATCCTACGATACGGGCGGCCACGAAATTCGCAGCCTGAAGATGCATGAGGCCTGGATCGAACGTCTACCGTGTCCGGTCGTTCGGGTTTCAGGCACGGACTCGACCGAGACGCAGATCGAACAAGTCGTCAGCTTCGTTCCCGCCTAGCTCCGCTTTTCCGCTATCACATATCTCATCTATATGAATGTCCCTTATCTGAATTAACAATTTTTATCAGTATGATAGGGCGTTTTTGGCCCGTTTTCAGTAACACGTGGCTGAGGCGGATGCCGACGGGAGCGGCTGGCTGTCGTTTGCGGAGTTCGAGGAACTCGAGGTGAACAGGCCAGCAGGTCCAGGCGGCCCGGACGTGCTTTCGGGGGTTCGTCCGCGCGGATGGCTGACGGCAGAATTCATCACCCTCAATGGAACCATTCCGAGGCACCCGCGTTTTCCCTTCAAGCGAGGCACAGTGCCTCCCATGGAATCAAATCGAGGAGATGACGGATGCGACGCACGCTTGTCCTCCCGGCCTTAATCACCGCTGGTTTTCTGCTGTCGGCATGCGCCGATACCTATTCGACCAGACAGCACGTTCTGTCGGGTGGCGGCATCGGTACGGGGCTGAGTTCGAGAACGGCTCTGTATGACGGCTGTGTTTCTTGCGGCGTCGGTGTTGGTACCGGTGTCGGCGCCGGTACCGTTTACCTCGTCGACTAGTACTTTTTCTTCGAGACTGGGATCAAAGACGATTTCCCCCGAGAGTATCTCTTCCCCCAAGAGATCCTCCCACCGATAGAATGGCCGCTATTCCCCTGGCGGCCATTCTTCGTTTTCGAATGGATTTAGCTTTGCAGGCGTTCGCGCGTTACGGAGGAGATCGCCGCGTCCGCACCGTCGCGGGCATCAAGTCCGGAAATCACGCCCTCCTTGTCCGCTGCCGGACGGTTCTGGCTCAGCTTCCATTTGCCGTCCATCCGGGCAATCGGAATTTCGAAGCCGATGATGCCTTTGAGCTGTGACTGGACGAACTTTTCCGGTGCGTCGTTCAGGGCCCAGGGTTCGGCATTCGCGGCTTCGTGCCGGTCGGTCAGGCTTGAGACCTGATCGCGCAAACGTTCCGCATCTTCGAAGAAGCTGATCTTCCCGTAGGCGTGGACGGCGACGTAGTTCCACGTCGGCACCACCTTGCCGTGCTCCTGCTTCGTCGCGTACCAGTTCGGAGTGATATAGGCCTCCGGCCCCTGAAAGATTGCCAGCGCCTCGATGTCCGATGCCTCGGTCTTGGTCTGTATATTCGCTTTCGCCAGATGGCCGGTCAGAGTTCCATTCTCGCCTTTGCTTGTGTCGAGCAACATCGGCACATGGCTGGCCACCAGCCCGTCCGGCCCGAGCGTTACCAGGGTGCCGAAGGCGATACGGCGGATGGTCTCATGCAGCAGGGCGATATCGTCTTCGCGAAAATGCGGCGGTGTGTACATGAGATTTCTCCGGTCATGAAAGGCGCCGGCGCAAGGTTGCGCCGGCGCGTTCCTCAATCTGATTTCGTCAGATCGGCAGGATATAGGCGGTTTTCACCGTTGTGTAGAATTCCGACGCATAGCGGCCCTGCTCGCGGGCGCCGTAGCTGGAGCCTTTCCGGCCGCCGAACGGTACATGATAATCAACGCCCGCCGTCGGCAGGTTGACCATGACCATGCCGGCCTCGGAATTACGCTTGAAGTCGCTGGCGAATTTCAGGCTGGAGGTGCAGATGCCGGAGGACAGACCGAAGGTCGTGTCGTTGGCGACAGCGAGGGCCTCGTCATAATCCTTCACCCGGATCACGCTGGCGACCGGGCCGAACACTTCCTCGCGGTTGATGCGCATGGAATTGGTGGTCTCGGTGAACAAAGCCGGCTGCAGATAGAAGCCCGGTGTGGACCGTTCGAGGCGTTCGCCACCGAAAGCGAGCTTGCCGCCTTCCTGTTGGCCGATCTTGATATATTCCTCGTCCTGCGCGAGCTGGCTGGCATCGACCACAGGGCCGATATGTGTGCCCTCGGCAAGTGCGTCGTCGACCTTCAGGCTTTTCAGCTTATCGATGCAAGCGGCGACGAACTTGTCGTGAATACCTTCGGTCACAACCAGCCGGGAAGAGGCGGTGCAGCGCTGGCCGGTGGAGAAGAAGGCGCCGTTTACGGCAACGTCGACGGCGGTTGCGAGATCGGCATCGTCCAGCACGACCAGCGGGTTCTTGCCGCCCATCTCGAGCTGGTACTTCTTCATGGAGGCGGAGCATTTCGCTGCCACATGCGCACCGGTCGCGACAGAACCGGTGAAGGTCACGGCATTGATCTTGGTGCTGGAAAGGATGGCCTCGCCGACGACGCCGCCACTGCCCATTACCAGATTCAGCACGCCGTCCGGCAGCCCGGCCTTTTTCAGGATATCGACCAGCGCCCAGGCGCAGCCCGGTACCAGGCCGGCCGGCTTGAAGACGATGGCGTTGCCGTAGCAGAGCGCCGGGGCGATCTTCCAGGCCGGGATGGCGATCGGGAAGTTCCACGGCGTGATGATGCCGACGACACCGATCGGCTCGCGGGTGATCTCGACTTCGAGGCCCGGTCGGGTGGAGGCGATTTTCTCGCCGGACAGACGCAGGCACTCGCCGGCGAAGAAATCGAACACCTGGGCGGCGCGGATGGTCTCGCCGATACCTTCGGGGAGGGTCTTGCCCTCCTCGCGGGCGAGCAGACGGCCGAGTTCTTCCTTGCGGGCCATGATCTCGGCGGAAGCGGCGGCCAGAATATCGTGGCGCTGCTGGATCGGGCTGCGAGCCCAGGCGTGGGAAGCAGCGACGGCGGCGTCGATAGCCTGCTCCGTTGCGGCGGCATCGGCCTGCGCGAACTGGCCGACCACGTCGCCGGTGTTGGACGGGTTGATGTTATCGCTCGCGTTCGTGCCCTCGACCCAGTCTCCGGCGATCAGATTGCGGTGCAGTGTCATGAGTTCCCTCTCTCGGTTCCGGCGCCGTTCGGGCCGGGTTTTGAATCGGAGGGGAGCTTACGCCGCGTACGGCAGGGATCAATGGGCTCTGCCGTTTTTTATTTTATGCCTGCGCGGAAAGAGTAGGGGCAGGCCGGCCCGTCAGAGCGCGATCCCACGTTTGGAGAGCGAACGGAAGAGCGCAAGCGCACCGTCCTCCCACTCCGGCAGGGCGTCGGATCGGCCAACGACATTCTCAAGACACCCGAGCCGCGGACTGGCAATCCGCACGACATCGCCCAGCTTGTGGGTGAAGCCTTCGCCCGGCCGGTCCCGGTCGTCCGTCGGGGCGAACAGGGTGCCGGTATAGAGTACGGCGCCGTCCGGGTATTGATGGCAGTCGAACATCTGCTGGGCCAGGTCTTCCGGGTCACGGCTGATCACCCGCATGGTGCTGGAGCCGCTCAGCGTATAGCCGTCCGTACCGGCAATCTCGAGCGACAGGTCCGCATTACGGATATCGGTCATGGTGAAATGATCGTCCACGAGTCGGATGAACGGTCCGAGGCTGGCGGATGCATTATTGTCCTTGGCCCGGCCGAGCAGCAGGGCGCTGCGGCCCTCGAAGTCGCGCAGGTTCACATCGTTGCCGAGGGTGGCGCCGACGATCTTGCCGTCCGGCCCGCAGACCAGGACGACTTCAGGCTCCGGATTGTTCCAGTCCGAGCGCGGATGCAGTCCGACGCCGGCGCCGTGTCCGACAGACGACATCGGTTGCGCCTTGGTGAAGATCTCGGCGTCCACGCCGAAGCCGACTTCCAGATAGGGGGACCACAGATCCTTCGCCAGCAGGGTCTTGCGCAGTTTTATCGCTTCTTCCGAGCCCGGTACGATGGAGAAGACATCGTCGCCGATATCCCGGCCAAGTTGCGCCCGGGCCTCGTCCGCCTTCAGCGGATCGCCCTTGGTCATCTCCTCGACCACGCGCTCGATCATGCTGTTCGGAAAGGTCACACCGGCGGCCTTGATGGCCTGCAGGTCGATCGGGGAGAGCAGGCGCGGCCCGGCGGCCTTCGGATCGAAACTCGTCTCCAGGATATCGCCGATCTTGCCGATAACAGTGCCTTCGGCGCCGCGCACGATACTGGCTGGGCAGGCGGCTTTCAGCGCATGGGCGATGGTCGGGATGCGGGCAGTGATGTCGATAACGTCATCGCCGCGCAGGGTACAGACGGCTGGACCTTCCGGTGTGGACACCCGGCCCAGCAGTGTCGCCTTTTCCAGGTCGACCGGCAGATCCCGTTCGATACGGTCGCTCATCTCTCATCTCCTCCCGTGCCGGCGCCTCGTGCTTCTTCCGGCACGGCGGGCCGATAAATATTCGCTCGGGCAAAGTATTGCCTCTCTGGGATACAAAATACCAGAAGAATGAAAGCCAGTTCCGCTTCGTGGTGCGCGCACTTTGTCGCAGGCAGCCCCGGGGAGTTGAAGTGGAGAAGCTCACGCTACGTGAAGAACGGGTGGTTTTCGAGGGAGAATGGACGTCGGGTAGGGGCTTATGTTCAGGTATGTCAAAAATTTCTCTTGCAACTGTGGCCGCGACGTGGCCTCTTGCGGGCAGTGCGCTGCGCGTAGATGATGAATGTATCGTCAGTAGCGTCTATTCTCGCAATACGTCGTATCGATCGTTGCCAGAACGCCCAACTGGGCAGATTAACAGAACGGCAGCTGATCTACGCAAGCTACCAGAACAGAAAAGTGGTCACCTTCCGCAGCCAGTTCGGCGCGATCAGGGGGTGACCGATGAAAGAGCCTACTTGAAACAGCTTAACGACCTTGGCCAAGCCAAGTCCCACCTTCGAGCCGTATCAGCCGAAGGACACAGCATTCCCACTCCAGCTCCCATTCAGGACGAAGTGACCCCTGCCATCAAGGCGGCTGGGCGCGTGCCTGCTCACGCCAATGGCGAAAACATCTCCATGAAGACTGCAGCCTCTAACCGGTCCGGGACGAAATCCCGGCGCCCCGGTGTGGGCCCGCGTCGGATTGAAAAGAATGCGCGACGTACCGATATGTCGGGCGAACGCACACCTGGCCCCGATGCTCCAATGGCGGGACTTTTCCGTATGTTGGGCAATATCGGCGCCACAACACCAGCTGTCCCCGCCTGAAGGCGGCAACAGGAATGACTACCAGACCACAACGATCAGTATAAGGAATATGATCATGGCTACAGGTACAGTGAAATGGTTCAACACCACCAAGGGTTATGGCTTCATTCAGCCGGATGATGGCAGCAACGACGTGTTCGTTCACGCCACTGCCGTTGAGCGTGCAGGCATGCACGGCCTGAACGAAGGCGACAAGATCAGCTACGACATCGAAGAAGACCGCCAGCGCGGCAAGTCTTCTGCTGCTAACCTGAAAATGGTCTAAGTCAGACCCTTTCAGAGATAGCTCCGGGCGGCATTGTTCCTGAGAACAGCGCCCCCGGACCGGCCTTTCGGAAAGCGGCTCCCTGAGCCTCTTCCGCGACGGTCCAAGGAACGCCAATCCATTTTATGGGTTGGCGTTTTTTGTTGCCTGTCAGCCGCCGCTGCGGACGATCCGTTCGCGGTGGAAGGTGTAGATGCCGCTGGCGACGACGATGGCGGCGCCGATGATTGTCGCCAGGTCCGGCAGATCGTCGTAGATCAGGTATCCCCACAACACCGCCCAGGGCAGCATCAGGTAGTTCAGCGGCTGCAGCACGCTCGCCGGCGCCAGCGACAGGGCCTTTATCAGCAATCCGTGACCGGTCAGGCCGATGACACCGATACCCGCCATCAAGGCCAGCCCCTGCCAGTCCGGCGTGATCCAGAAGAACGGGCCGACACAGGTCATCGCGACGAGCCCGGTAATGCCCGTATAGAGCACCGTCGTGCTGGCATCGTCATGCCGCGAGGCTCGGCGTGTCAGCACCTGGTAGAGGGCGAAGAGGGCAATGCCGAACAGCGGTACCAGCAGCATCGCATCGAAGGCGGCGAAGCCCGGCCGGATGATGATCATGACCCCAATTGCACCGACACCGATCGCACTCCAGCGCCGGATCCCGACTTGCTCCCGCAGCAATGGCACGGAAAGGGCGGTGGTGATCAGCGGACCGGCGGCGGCGATGGCCTGGACATCCGCCAGCGGCAGATGGCGCAGGGCCACGATGAAGACGAGAATTTCGCCGGCCAGCAGGAACCCGCGGGTGAGCTGTAGGAGCGGCGCGCGGGAGGCGAAAACCCGGCGGCCGCGTTTGCGCAGGCCGTGCGCCAGCGTCACGCTGCCGAACACCATGTAACGGACCCAGAGAATTTGCGGCGCCGGATAGATCTGCGCCGCCATCTTGGTCAGCGTGTCCATCACCGAGAAGGCGAAGGTGACGGCGAACATGATGCCGACACCGGCGCGCGTGCCGTCCGCGTCCTCGGACGCTCCGAAACGATCCATCGTCATGTTTCAGCCGCGCCCTCTGCCGGTGCTGCACGATCCCGAACGTCGTGCCGCAGAGAGTCAATTGACAGGGATCACCGCCCGCTGTCCAGCGCAATGGCGGGCGGCGAAGAGCGGTGCGCCGTCAGACCGTGGCGACCGGCGTGGCCGGCGAGCCGACGACGCCCGGCAGGCGCAGCGGCGGGGCTGTCAGCAGGAAGCGCGACCGGTTCTGGGCGCGCAGCCACAGCGCCAGGTCGTGCAGGTACCACAGCTCGCCGAGATGAACCCCGAGCTTGAAGATGCAATGGTGATGCAGCGGCATGAACACCGTGGCGTCGTCCGGTAGCGGTGCGTGCGGGTCCTCGACGCCGTAATTATCCGCGATCAGGACCGAGAGACCGCTGTCGGTGATCCAGTTCAGCAGGCGCTCGTCCCGGCCGTCCAGCACGCAGCAGGCATGCAGCAGCGTGTCTTCGTCCGGCTCCTTGTTCATGTCCATGATGACCTTAGTGAAGGCGGTATGCAGCAGCACCATGTCGCCTTTCTCGACGACCACCTTGTCCGCTTCCATGATCTTCATGAGCTGGTCGTAGCCGACATAGGTTCGCTCGCGGCCGAGATGCTTCTCGATGTCGATCAGCACGCCGCGGCCCTGGACGCAGGTCTCGGCCATGTTCTCGATGCCGAGCCGCTTGGCGTCGGTGCCCTCGAAGCGGGTATGCTCGCTGCCCGGCTGCTCGCTGGTCGGCCCGGTAATGTCCTCACCGCCGCGCCAGCCGTTGTAATAGACGATCTCGGCCTCGCCATCGCCGTCCGCATCGAACCGCGCGCCGATATGGCAGAGGCTGTCCCACTGGGTCGAGTATTGCAGGCACAGCAGCACGGAATCGTCCGAGATCACATCGACCAGACGTTCGTCGTTGAGGCTGAGGGGAAAGTTGAAATTCGCCAGCCCGCCGCGTGCGGTGGCGAAATGCCGGGGCGGAAAGCGCCGGGGGTTCAGTAAGCGCTTGCCCGGATAATCCAGCGGCAGGGACAGGCAGAAGGTCTCGCCGGTCTGCACTTCGGCCACGCCCTGACGGACCTTCTCGGCCGTCAGCAGATTGATCCGGCCCTTCTCGTCATCCGCCCCGAAATCCCCCCAGGTCGACCCCTCGGGACGGTTTTTCCACCGCTTGTTCATGGTTTCCTCGCCGTTTTTTTGATTGATGTGCGCCGGTCGGGCGCGAGATGGGGAGAGTGTCGGACGGAGTGGCGGGTCTGGCAAGGGGCGACCCTTGGGTGTGAGGCTCGCCAAGTCTCGTGCGCGTCGGTCAAAAGAGCATTAATCCTGACGGCCGGTGGGCCGTTTATTTAGTGCCCGTCCCGTGTCCGACTTTCCTGAATCGAACGTCCTGCCATTTCAATGCGGATTACTTATTAGAGTGGCTAATTAAACTTATCAGATTTTGCGATCTAATAATTATTTGCTCTGAGGTCATATTGAGGTCGGTCCGCATTTCGGCAGGGAGCGACGATCTTGATGTCCAGAACAATTCTCGCAGCGATGCTGCTTACTTCGGCGTGCATCGGTTCGGTGCCAATGGCCCTGGCCCAGGGGGGCGGCGAACACGGACCACTGACGATCAGGGAGCAGGGCAGCTTTACCGCCGGTGGAACGATTTCGACAGAGCCGGGCTCTTTTGATCCGCGGAAACCGTTTGAACCAGCGGGCCAAACCTACCGTGGCGATCATCTATACACATTTTACCAGATCCCGGTCTCGCCGCGTAAATACCCGATCGTGATGTGGCATGGCTATGGCCAGTTTTCCAAGACCTGGGAGACCACTGCGGATGGCCGGGAGGGGTTCCAGAACATCTTTCTGCGCCGGAAATTTCCGGTCTATCTCATAGATCAGCCGCGCCGCGGCAATGCCGGCCGCAGCATGGCCGGTACGACGCTCACTCCGAAGCCGGATGAGCAGTTCTGGTTCGGTCAGTTCCGGGTGGGAGTCTGGCCTAACTATTTCGATGGCGTGCAGTTTCCACGCGATGCGGAATCGCTGGACCAGTATTTCCGGGCGATGACTCCGGATACCGGTCCTCTCGACGTAAATCTCATGTCCGACACTGTCTCGGACCTTTTCGACAAAATCGGCCCGGGGATTCTTTTTACCCATTCCCATAGCGGCGGCATGGGCTGGTCGGCTGCGATGAAGAGTGCCGATATCAAGGCAATCGTCGCCTTCGAGCCGGGCAGCGGGTTTACGTTCCCGGAAAGTGAAGTGCCCGACCCGCTGCCGAGTTCCTTCGACACGCTGAAAGGCGTGCCTGTGGCCATGTCGGACTTCCTGAAGCTGACCAAGATCCCAATCATCATTTTCTACGGGGACAATATCCCCGGCACGCCAACCAATATCCCGACGCAGGATGCGTGGCGGGTGCGTCTCGAGATGGCGCGTATCTGGTCAGAGACGGTGAACAAGCACGGCGGAGACGTAACCCTCGTGCATCTCCCGGATATCGGCATTACAGGCAACACCCACTTCCCGTTCTCAGATCTGAACAATGTCGAAATCGCGGACCTTGTATCGAAGTTCCTTACGGAAAAGGACCTCGATTGATCCGCCAAATTGGCGGCTCCGAAAGTCCGTTTCGATCCACATAACCAAACGAGGTCATCAATGATGAAGCTTGTTGTCCGGCTTTCTCTTGCGTCCCTGTTCGCCGCTGGCGCCCTGTTTGCCGGAACGCCAGTCCGGGCGGAGCCGAACCGCGTCATGTTCCCTGAGAATCTTGATGAACTGGTGCACTACACCACCGTCAGACGTGGTGAAGTGACGGAACACATCATGACCACGCGCGAGGCGATAGACGCGGTCCGGAATGGCCAGCCTATCCCTTCCGGCACGCATTTCGTCCTGGTCGATTACCGGGATGAGGAGGTCTACCGGTACTTTGTCATGGAAAAGGGCAAAGGGTACGGGGCCGAGTATGAGGAACGCCGCCGCACCGGTGACTGGCAGTTCCAGTGGTTCTGGCCGGACAGGTCAATCAACATGGACGAGAACACCGCCCGCTGCCAATCCTGCCACAGCAGCCAGGAAGACAGCGAGTACCTCTTCACCGGCTACCGCATTCCCCGGTTCGACGGCTCGCCCGTCGAGTAAGCGATAGGGCTGCTGATGATCTCCTTTTTTCACACGCGTCTGCTGTTCGATCTCGTTACGGCGGCCCTCCTGCTGTTCTGCTTCTCCTATTGGTGGCTCGGTAACGCCGCGCATGAACTGGCGGGAACAGCGATGTTCCTGCTTGTCATTACGCATAACGTCTTAAATCGACGCTGGTACGGCACGATATCGAGGGCGCGTCGCCAGCCGCGCGGTCTGGTCAACATTCTGGCTACCGCGGCACTGCTTGCGACGATGCTCGTGCTGCTCGGTAGCAGCGTGCTGATCTCCGACGCCTTGTCCGGGTTCATGTCGCCTTTTGGCGGCTTCACCGTGAGGCAAATCCATACACTCGCTGCCTATTGGGGGCTGGTGCTGGTAGCGGTCCATCTGGGGCTGCGATGGCCCCTGCTTATGGGGGTGGCCGGTACTCTTTTCGGGATCTCGCGCCCACACGCCGCCCGTACCGCCGTGCTCCGGACCGTCGCCGCTGTGATCGCGATCCATGGCGTATGGAGTTCGTTCGAGCTTGGCCTCGGCACCAAGCTTATGATGCGGATGACTCTCGACTGGTGGAATTTCGAGGCCTCGGTCGCTGGATTTTTCGTCCACTGTATCGCGGCCGCCGGGCTCTATGTCGTGCTGACTTACTATATTATGGGGTGGATCCAGCGTCGCACGCGTCGCATGAGGTCAGCTTCCGCGGTAGCGTAGCGCGTCTACCAGCATGCTCAGGGCCGGCGATGAATGCCGGCGGCTCGGATAGTAGAGATGGTATCCGGGAAAACAGGGGCACCAATCCTCCAGAACCCGGATCAGCCGCCCGTCCAAAATATGGGGGAGAACCTGGTCTTCCGGCATGTAGGCGAGCCCGAGCCCGTCCAGAGCCGAGTGTAGCCGCATGGCGAGATTGTTGAATACAAGCTGACCTTCGCCGCGCACCTTCACCTCGCGGCCACCATTCTCAAGGCCCCAGGGAAACAGCCCGCCATAGGTCGGAAGCCGCATGTTGATGCATTTATGGGCGGTCAGATCCTGCGGTGCCTGCGGCGGTGGATGCCGCTCGAAATAATCGGGCGACCCGACGACCGCCATCCGCATCTGCGGGCCGATGCGCACGGCGATCATATCCTTGGCCAACTGCTCACCCAGCCGGACCCCGGCGTCGTATCCCTCGGCGACGATGTCGGTGAGGCCGTAATCGACGATGATTTCGACATTGATATCGGGATGGTCCGGCAGGAACCTTTTCAGAGCGGGTTGCAGGACCGAGATTGCCGGATGTTCCCCGGCGGTGATGCGGACGGTTCCAGCCGGTTTGTCGCGCAATTCGCTCAATGCAGCGAGTTCCGCTTCGATATCCTCGAACCTTGGCGCGACAGTACGTAAAAGGCGTTCGCCAGCTTCCGTAGAGGCCACACTTCGCGTCGTCCGGGTCAATAGACGCAGGCCGATCCGCTCCTCCAGCGCCCGGATCGTCTGGCTCAGGGCGGATTGAGACACTCCGAGCTTCGCCGCAGCACGCGTGAAACTCCGTTCCTTAGCGACGGCGGCAAATGCAGCCAAATCATTGAAGTTTTCGTTCGCCATTAATTAGCTCGACTAATAATTAGATCGCGATAATAGCGCTTAAGCACTGGGGCTAAAAGCGACACGATACTGCATTGCTGCGGCTAAAAATCACGGAGGCCACCGCCACATTGCGGACCTCCTTGAATGAAGTATCGTGTCTTTCTAACTCCAGTTGCGTAACCGCAGAGAAAGAGTGCCACCGTGGCGGACGAGCTATACGAGGTGCTGGGCGTCTCCAAGGATGCGTCCAGCGATGACATCAAGAAGGCCTACCGGAAGCTGGCGAAGAAGTACCATCCGGACCTCAACCCCGGCGACAAGGCCGCGGAGGAGACCTTCAAGAAGCTTCAGGCCGCCAACAACCTGCTGTCCGATCCGGAAAAGCGGAAGCAGTACGATGCCGGCGCCATCGATGCTGAAGGGAACGAGACCCGGCAGCATTATTACCGCGACTATGCCGGGGCAGGCGGGGAGCATCCCTACCAGTCGAGCGCGGGGTATGAGGATATCAGCGATGTCTTCTCGGATCTGTTCCGCGCCCATGCGCGGGGTGGAGGCCAGGCGGGCGCTCGGGGTGCGGATGGCGCCGAATTCCGGATGCGCGGCGGCGATGTCCGCTATTCGATAGAAGTGCCTTTTCTCGAAGCGATCAACGGCGCGAAAAAGCGTGTCACCATGCCGAACGGCAAGGTGCTGGATCTTTCTATTCCGGCCGGATTGCACGAGGGCCAGATTCTCAGGCTGCGCGGTCAGGGCATGCCGGGACATGGCGGTGGTCCGGCCGGTGATGCCTATGTCGAGGTTCACGTCGCGGCGCATCCCGGCTTTCGCCGCCATGGCAACAATATCCATACCGACCTTCCCATCGGCCTGCATGAAGCGGTTCTCGGCGCCAAGGTCCGGGTGCCGACCGTGACGGGCGCCGTGACCATGAGTGTTCCGGCAGGCTCCAACAGCGGGGATACCCTGCGGCTGCGCGGCAAGGGCGTGCCTGCCTCGGGCGGTCGTTCGGCAGGCGATCAGGTGGTGACGCTGCGGGTGCAATTGCCGAAAGAGCCGGACGCGGAGCTGAAGAGTTTCCTTGAGGAGTGGGCGAAGACCCATTCCTACGATCCGCGCACGGAAAAGGAGGGCTGAGTCATGCGGGAAGAAGCAGAAATCCTCGGCCTGTTTTCCGAGCTTCGGCGCGAGACGTTGCATGTCTGGATCGAGCGCGGCTGGCTTGCGCCGGTGCGCGGCAGCGACGGATATGTGTTCCAGGAAATCGACGTGGCCCGTCTGCGGCTGATTGTTGAATTCCGTACCGATCTGGCACTGGACGATGAAGCCCTTGATGTCGTTCTGCCGCTGCTCGATCAGGTGCACGGCCTGCGCCGTGAGCTGAACCGGCTTGCAGAGGCGGTCAATGCCCAGCCGCAGGACGTGCAGGCGCGGATCTCGGCGCATCTTGAGGAAAACTGAGAGACGCCGCGTCGATAACGGAAGGCGTTAAGCCACCGGTTTTGCGGCTCAGCCCTGCTTGCCGTCCAGCATCACCGCGTTGCGCGCGCCCGCGATTTCGGTCCAGTGCGCCAGATCCGGCGCGGTCATCAGGCCCGCCGGTGGGCGGCAGGGCCGGAAGTTTTCGTGCCGGTCCTCGCCCCGCACCAGCATCGCGGCCATGTTGCCGCCTTCGGTCTGCCGGGCATGGGCCGGGATGTAGCGGATGGCGAGGCCGATGCGGCGGTCGTCGGTCCTGTTCGGATGGGAGGCGTGGAAGACGCGGCCGTGATGGATCGACATCTGGCCGGGCATCAGCTCCGCCTCGGTTGCGTCCCGTTCGTCCACCTTCACCGCGACTTCCTGACCGCGCGTCAGCAGATTGTCCTCGGCGAACGTGTCGCTGTGATCGACCTGCCGGTCCTGCGAGCCGGCCACGAACCGCATGCAGCCGCTTTCCTTCGTCGCCGGCGACAAGGCAACCCAGGCGGTGACCTCTTCCTCGGTCTCCAGGCCCCAGTAATGCAGGTCCTGATGCCAGGAGACGAAGCTCCTGGTATTCGCGTCCTTGATGAAGAAGGGCGCGTCGAGCACCAGCAGGTCCGGGCCCAGGATCTCCGCGATGACGTCGGTGATTTCCGGGCGCCTTGTAATCTCGTCGACGAAGGGCAGGGCGAGGTTCGGATAGCGCCTGAGGATCTTTCGGAAGGTCTTGTCGGCGCCATGCTGGGCCTCGGCCTTTTCCAGTTGTTTGCGATAGTGCGCCGCGTCCTCCACCGGCATCACGGTGATCGGGCAGACGAAACCGTCGCGTTCGAATGCTTCTTTCATTCTGCTCTCACGCTCCAACTTTCTCGCGGGCGGTGAACGCGCTGCGGGCGCCGCCGGATTTCTGGGTCTTGAAGATCGATCCCGCGTCCGGGGCGGGCGGCAGCGGAAGCCGCATCGGCACCGCTGCGGCGCGCGGCTCGGCGGTGATGCTGCCGGTGATCACGCTGTCCGCGAAATGGTCCCAGAGTACCTGCCCGCCGCCGGATGCAAGCTTCCCGTAGCTGGCCGAGCCGACCAGCGGCCAGGCATCGGCGGCTCGGCATTCGTAGAACAGGATCAGCCGGTTGCGATCGGAAAGGTTCGGCGCCGAGCCGTGCAACGTGCGGACGTGATGCACGGTCATCGACCCCGCCTTGCCGGTGAGCGTCACGGCTTTCTCGTGGTCGAACAGCGGGTCCTCTGGATCAACAGCCCCGCAGAACACTCCGCTCTCGGCGGAATGGTGGGAGAGCACCGGGCCTTTATGCGTGCCCGGGATCACCTGCAGCGGCCCGTTCGCCTCGTTGACATCCTCCAGCATCAGCCCGAAGGCCAGCATGTCGTCGTTCGAGTGCGGATAGAAGGCCCAGTCCTGATGCCATTCGACAGCCGCGCCGCCGCCCGGCGCCTTGGTGTTGAGCTTGCTGGTCTGGATCATAGTGTCGGGGCCGAGCAGGGCGGTTAGAACCTCTGTCATGCGGGAGTCTTTCAGCACGTTCCAATAGTAGGAATCCTGCTTGTGCGGCAGCTTGATACGGGTGAGGCGCGGCTGTGCCGCCGAGTGCCCCTCGTCGAGGTCGAATACATCGTCACTTTCGCTGACGGCGCGGGATTTCTCGATCAGCCCGTAGGTGATTTCCCGCAGCCTGGCGAGCTGTTCGGGACTCACCGCATTCTCGACCATCAGGTAGCCGTTCTCGCGATAGAACGCGATATCCTCCGCATCCAGCATCGGTAGTCCTCCCACAATTTCGCCGGAAGACTTGAGCCGACCGGCGCGCGTTTCTTGTTTGAAGGGAAGTATGAACCGGAAAATCCGCGCGGGAATCGCGAATTTGGCCGGACTGTTCTTGCGATCGGTCAGTAATCCGAAGGGAGAGCGGCCCCCGATTGCCGCACTATGAAAACGGCCTCGGCTCCGGGCCGGTATCCGGACCAGTATCACCCCGGGCGGCTCTACCGCCTCGATCAATGACGGGATTTCGGTCTTGGACGATTGTGAACGATGCTCCCCGTTCGTCGGGATCAATTGAAGTAAGGGTCTGAAAATGAAAGCACATATCGTACTCGCGCATCCCGAGCCGAAATCCTTCAACGCGCATATGGCGGCACTGGCGCGGGACACTCTGCAGGAAAGGGGATGGCAGGTCACCACGACCGATCTCTATGCGATGGGCTTCGATCCGTGCGAGCGAGCGGCGCATTATCAGGACGTTTCCGATGCCGGGCGTTTCGATGCCCAGGCCGAACAGCGCCATGCATCTGACAATAAAACCCTCCCGCCGGAAGTGCGTCATGAACTCGATCTGCTGGACCAGTCGGATCTGGTGATCCTGCAATATCCGATGTGGTGGCACATGCCGCCGGCCATCCTGAAGGGATGGTTCGACCGTGTGTTTGTGTACGGCGACGTCTATTCCAGTCAGCGAAAGATAGAGAACGGACGGTTCTTCGGGAAAAAGGCGATGCTTTCGTTGACCGTGGCGCCAAGCCGGGACGCTTATGCCTTCGATGGCCGGTGCGGTGAGATCGGCCTGCAGCTCTGGCCGATCAATTTCTCGCTCACCTATGTCGGCTTTTCCGCGCTTGAGCCGCAGGTGACCTATGGCGTGACGTCAGGGGCTTTCAATGCGCGGCCAGAGGATCACGAAGAGCGGCTGCAAAAGGCGCAGGACGATTATGTAAGGCGCCTGCAAAACATCGAGAACGAAGCGGAAATGCCGTTCAACACCATGTCGGATTGGGGCGAGGATGGCCGGATCAAAGCCTCCGCACCGTCTCACAGCCCGTTCATTCGCCACAGTGAGCGGCTGGACTACAGCTGAGTGGGGACCTGCTGAGGGATTGCCGAAGCGATATCGCTAGGGTGCGGGACGATAATCCGGACTTTGAGAATGGTGGGCGCGACAGGGATTGAACCTGTGACCCCTGCCGTGTGAAGGCAGTGCTCTCCCGCTGAGCTACGCGCCCGTCGCTTGACGGACCGCTCTCTTAAGGGGCGCGCTTTGTGCTGTCAAGCGAGCGATGCGATGGTTTTCGGCAAATCGCGGAAATGGTCGAGCCGGGCGGCGGCGGGGATTTCCTCCAGTGGGGTGCGGGCATAGCCGTAGCGCATCAGGATGAAGGGCATACCGGCGCCCTTGGCAGAATGGGCGTCATGCTCGTTATCGCCGACCATGCAGGCCGTCTCCGGCGCGGCGCCCAGACGTTCCAGCACGGCGGCGGGGTGGGCCGGGTCCGGTTTGCGCACGGGCAGGGTGTCGCCGCCGACAATGGCGTCGAACAGGTGATCGAGGCCGAGCAGGGCCAGCACCTTGTGGGTCGCCCGCTCCGGCTTGTTGGTGCAGATGCCGAGACGGAAGCCCGCGTCTTTCAGCGCGGCCAGCGTCTCCGGCACGTCCGGGTAGGGGACAGTCCGGTCGCTTGCATGCTCCTCATAGAAAGCGATGAAGCGTTCTGTCGCCGCCGTCAGGGTTGCGTCGTCCGGTGTCTGGCCACGGGCGTCGAGGGAGCGCTTGATATAGACCCGGGCGCCGTCGCCGACGAAGCTGCGTGCGGTTGCGAGGTCGATCGGGGCGAGGCTCATCTCTTCCAGCAGCATGTTGCCCGCGGCATGCAGGTCGGGCACGGAATCGATCAGGGTGCCGTCCAGATCGAAAACGATGTGGGAAAGGGTGCGCATTGTGAGACTCGCCGGGGCCGTTCTGTTGACTGGAATGCTGCCTATAGCACGGGTGGGATGCCGTTATTGTGTCGAATTTGGCGGCTCTATATACCAGATACGCGGTCGCGCCGGAGCCTGACAGCAAGTTGTTGTGAAGAGTAAGAAAACGTGACTGTCCCGGCGCAAGGCCCTGTGGCACTTTTGCCCAGTCGTATACCGTGTTGGATCCTCTTGGAAACTAGCTGTTCATGAACGCTCCCGTCGCTGTTGTCATTCTTGCCGCGGGCAAGGGAACAAGGATGAAATCGGACCTGCCGAAGGTCCTGCACCGGGTTGCCGGACGGCCGATGCTGCATCACGTGCTGGCTGCTTCGGAAACGCTTTCGCCGGAACGCCGGGTTGTGGTGCTGGCGCCGGGCCAGGAGGCGGTGGCGGAAAGCATCGCGCCGATCCCGACGGCAATCCAGCATCCGCCTCGCGGGACGGGGGACGCGGTGCGGGCAGCTCTCGGCGAGCTGGAGGGGTGTACCGGCACGGTGCTGGTGCTGTTCGGCGATACCCCAATGCTGAGCGAGGACACGCTCGCGCGGATGGTCGCTGCAACGGATGGACCGGACGGCGCGGCCTTTGTCGTGCTTGGCTTCGAAAGCGACAATCCGGGGCGGTATGCGCGGCTGGTGCAGGATGATGCGGGGAACCTGCTGAGGATCATTGAGGCGCCGGATCTGACGGAAGATGAGCAGTCGATCAGGCTCTGCAACGGCGGCGCGCTGGCCGTCGACGGGGCCCGGCTCGCCGACTGGCTCGGCAAGTTGGAGCCGCATAATGCGCAGGGCGAGTTCTATCTCTTCGACCTGCTGGAATTCGCCCTGGAAGAAGGCCGCCGGGGCGCTGTCGTCTGGGTCGATCCGGTAGAGACCATGGGCGTTGATTCTCGAGCCGGGCTCGCCGCCGCCGAGGCGCGCATGCAGGAGCGGCTGCGGCTTCGTCTGATGGAGGCGGGCGTCACTCTCGTTGCGCCGGAGACAGTGTTTCTCAGCTACGACACCAAGATCGGCCGGGACAGCGTAGTGCAGCCGCATTGCGTGTTCGGGCCGGGCGTGACTATTGGCGAAGGCGTCGAGATCAAGAGCTTTTCCCACCTCGAAGGAGCCAGGGTCGCGGATGGTGCGCGGGTCGGTCCCTATGCGCGGTTGCGGCCGGGCGCCGATCTCGGAGCCGGGGCGCATATCGGCAATTTCGTCGAGGTGAAGAACGCCACCTTCGGCGACGGGGCCAAGGCCAATCACCTGAGCTATATCGGAGATGCCAGTGTCGGCGCCGGAGCGAATATCGGCGCCGGGACAATCACCTGCAATTACGACGGCTACGAGAAGCACCGAACCGAGATCGGCGCCGGTGCCTTCATTGGCTCTAATTCCTCGCTGGTGGCGCCCGTCAGTATCGGGGACGGCGCGCTTGTCGGGGCCGGCAGCATTATCGGCGACGATGTAAATCCGGACGATATCGTGGTCGTGCGTGGCGAGCGGACGGTCGGCGAGGGTGCCGCGAAGCGCTTCCGTGAGGTCCGGGCAGCCCGGAAGGCTGCCAATAAAGCCGGCAATGGCCGCAAATCCGAGAAAAAGTAAATCTGACTGAAAGGACGCCCGACGGATGTGCGGCATCATCGGAATGATCGCGAACCGGCCTGTTGCCGAACCCATTGTCGACGCGCTGAAGCGGCTGGAATATCGCGGCTACGATTCCGCCGGAGTGTCGACGCTGGACGGAGGTCCGGCCGAGCGCCGGCGGGCCGAAGGCAAGCTCTTCAATCTTGAGAAGTCCGTCACCGAACAGCCGCTTGGTGGCGCTATCGGCATCGGCCATACCCGCTGGGCAACCCACGGCGCGCCGACGGAGCGCAATGCCCACCCGCACCGGGCCGGCCGGGTGACTATTGTCCATAACGGCATCATCGAGAATTACCAGGAACTGGCGGCGGAACTCGCGGCCGAAGGCATCACGCCGGAGAGCGAGACCGATACCGAGATCGTCGCACTCTATTTCGAAAAGCTGCTGACCGCCGGAAAGAGCCCGGAAGAGGCGATGAAGGAGATCGCTCTCAGGGTGACCGGCGCCTATGCGCTGGTGCTGATGATCGACGGCGAGGAAGACCTGCTGCTCTGCGCCCGCCGGGCGTCGCCGCTGGCCATCGGGTATGGCGATGGCGAAATGTTCATCGGCTCCGACGCTCTGGCGCTGGCGCCCTTCACCCGGAAGATAGCTTATCTGGAAGACGGGGACTGGGCGATCATCCGCCGTGCGGGCGCCGAGATACATGACGAGTCCGGGGCTCCGGTTGAGCGCAAGATCAGCCTGACCGAGGCGACCGGCGCACTGATCGGCAAAGGCAATTACCGGCACTTCATGGAGAAGGAAATCCACGAGCAGCCGGAAGTCATGGGCTACACGCTGTTTCAATATTACAGCGCCACGGACCGGTCCATCAAACTTCCGGACCTGCCGTTCGATCCAGCCACTTTGCCGAAGCTCACCATCGTTGCCGCCGGGACCAGCTTCTATGCGGGGATGGTGGCGAAATACTGGTTCGAGACATTGGCCCGGGTGCCGGTCGAGATCGATATCTCCTCTGAGTTCCGCTACCGCAACCCGGTGTTTCCGGACGGCGGGGCGGCACTGTTCATCTCCCAGTCCGGCGAAAGCCTGGATACGCTGATGGCGTTGCGCCACGCCCGTGAGGCCGGACAGCACATTCTCTCGCTGGTGAACCAGCCGGAAAGTACCATCGCGCGGGAATCCGACGTGGTGCTGGGAACTCTCGCAGGCCCGGAAATCTGCGTCGCCTCGACCAAGGCCTTCACCACCCAGCTCGTCGCCCTGCTGACCATGGCCGTGGATTTTGCCCGGAAGCGCGGCACGGCGTCCGACGCGATGCTGAACGGGGTGCTCGACAGTCTTGTCCATCTCCCGGCGCAGATCGGCGAGGTTCTGAAGGATATGGAGCGCTGGCATCCGGTCAGTCACGAGCTGTCCAAGGCCCGCGATGTGCTCTATCTCGGCCGTGGCCTGTCCTATCCGGTCGCTCTGGAAGGCGCTTTGAAGCTGAAGGAGCTGAGCTACATCCATGCGGAAGGCTATGCCGCCGGTGAGTTGAAGCACGGCCCCATCGCACTGCTTGAAGAGGGCCTGCCGGTCATCATGGTGGCGCCGATGGACCCTTGGTTCGAAAAAGTCGCCAGCAATGCGATGGAGGTTCGGGCGCGCGGCGGCAAGGTGATCCTGCTGTCGGACAAGACCGGGATCGAGCGGCTCGGCGAGCTCGCCACCTGGTCTTTCGAGATGCCGGAATGCGACCCGATGGTAGCGCCGATCCTCTATACCGTGCCAGTCCAGCTGCTGTCCTATTTCACCGCGACGGAAAAAGGCACCGACGTCGACCAGCCCCGCAACCTTGCAAAGAGCGTGACCGTGGAGTAACGCGGTCGGAGTAATTTGCACGAGGAGCGGACGGGATGACGATGGAACGGGAACTGATGGCGCCGGAACTGCTTCGCCAGCACGCGGCGCATGGCACCGTCGGTGGCACCTATCCGCGCGCACTGGAGGCTGAGTTCCCGACGGGGATGGCGGAAGCTGCTATCGCGGAGATTTCATCTTGGCCGGGATACGCGCCGACACCACTCTATTCGCTCGAAAAGCTCGCCGATCATCTCGGTATCGGCGCGGTTCTCTATAAGGATGAAGGACCACGCTTCGGTCTCGGCAGCTTCAAGGCCCTTGGTGGCGCCTACGCCGTCATGCTGCTGGCCCGCAAGTGGCTGGCCGAGAACGGTCACGGCGATGCGGCGCTGGCCGATATCCGCGCCGGTAAATTTGCCAGTGCGTTGAAAGATCTGACCGTGACCTGTGCGACTGACGGCAATCACGGCCGCTCCGTCGCCTGGGGTGCCGAGATGGCGGGCTGCACTTGCGTGATCTTCATTCATGCCGAGGTTAGCGAGGGCCGGAAGCAGGCGATGGAAGCCTTCGGTGCCGAGGTCCGGCGGATCGAGGGTGACTACGACCTGTCGCTGAAATATTGCGAGAATGAGGCTCAGACGAATGGCTGGTTCGTGGTCTCCGACGCCTCCTATCCGGGCTATCTCGACATCCCGCGCGACGTCATGGCGGGCTACACGGTGATGGCGAGCGAAGTGCTGGGGCAGGCCGCAGAAGCGCCGACCCACATATTCGTGCAGGCCGGTGTCGGCGGTTTCGCCGCCGCGATGGTCGCGCGGCTCTGGCAGGGATATGGGGACAAGGCACCGCGCTCCATCGTCGTCGAGCCGGACCTTGCCGCCTGCGCGATCGAGAGCGCACGCCAGGACAAGCCAGCCATCGTGCCGATCCATGAGGAAACTCTGATGGCCGGTCTTTCCTGCGGGGAAATGTCCCTGGTTGCCTGGCCGATCCTTTCTGCCGGATGCACCGATTACATCACGGTCGGTGAAGAAGGCGTTGGCCCGGCCATGCGGTTGCTGGCCTCGGGCGAGGCGGGCGTGAAGATCACGGGCGGTGAATCCGGCGTTGCAGGGCTGGTTGGCCTGTTGGCTGTGGCTGCCAACCCGGCGCTGAAGGAACAGCTCGGGCTCGGCCCGGACAGCCGGGTTCTGTTGATCGGCAGTGAGGGCGCGACGGATCCTGAAATTTACAAATCGATTGTCGGCGACCTGGCAGCATGAGCGCGGTGCGCGGCTTCCTCGTCTCTGAATTCGAGGCGCGGGTCGCACAGGCACAGGCGCTGATGGCAGCAGACGGGCTCGACCTTCTGCTGCTGACGACCGAGCCAGAAGTGCGCTACTTCAGCGGCTTCCTGACCCAGTTCTGGCAAAGCCCGACGCGGCCCTGGTTTCTGCTTGTTCCTCGCTCCGGCAAGCCTGTTGCCGTCATTCCGAGTATCGGTGCGGCCGCAATGGAGCGGACCTGGATCGACGATATCCGGACCTGGCCCTCCCCATGCCCCGAGGATGAGGGGTTATCGCTGCTGGCCGATACGATCACGGAACTTGGCGGTGACAAACCGGTCATCGGCGTTCCGTCCGGCCCCGAATCCCATCTTCGATTGCCTCTGGCCGACTATGCGGCGCTCCGGGCGTCCTTGCCGGACGCGACTTTCAGGGACGATGCGGGCATTCACCGGCGCCTCCGCATGATCAAGTCCGAGGCCGAAATCGACAAGATTCGAACGGCTTGTCAGATGGTGTCCGGCGTGTTTGAGGATTGGCAGTCCTGGCTCAGTGTGGGGATGAGCGAGCGGAAGGTTTTCCGCGACTTCAAGATAGCCTGCATGACGGCCGGAGCGGATGACGTGTCCTATCTGGTCGGAGGCGCCGGGCTGGGTGGGTATGGCGACATTATTTCTCCTCCTTCGGACCGGAAGATGACCGACGGAGACGTGCTGATCCTCGATACCGGCACGATGCATGACGGTTATTTCTGCGATTTCGACCGGAATTTCGCCATTGGAACCCCGTCCGCTGCCGTGCGTTCCGCTTATACGACAGCTTATGCCGCGACAGATGCGGCGCTGGCAGCGGCCCGGCCCGGTGCAACCTGTGCCGATCTCTTCCGGGCCATGGCAGATGTGCTGGAGGCAGGAGGCGCGCAGGTCGGCGATGTTGGCCGGCTCGGGCATGGTCTTGGCATGCAACTGACCGAATGGCCGTCGATCACGGCGACCGACCGGACGGTGCTGGAGCCGGGCATGGTCCTGACCCTCGAGCCGGGGCTTGAATTTGCGCCAGGCAAGATGATGGTGCATGAGGAGAACATCGTGATCGGGCAAGATGGCGCGGAACTTCTCACCCGGCGCGCCTCGCAGGAACTGCCGGTCGTTCATTAAGATTTCAGTCTTGCCGGGGACGCGGTTGATCGCAGCGGCCCTGAAGCGCCATGGTGGCGCGATTGATAGGAGGATGCTTTGACGGCGCAAGATGCAGAGAGTGGCATGCAGGAGCATGAAATCGATCCCCTCATGCCGTGGCCGCACCGGCTCGGGCTGATCGTCCTGCAGACGGACGAGACCATCGAGCAGGATTTCCGTATCTTCACAGCGGACCCGTCGATTGCCTTCTACCATACGCGTATCCCCAGTTCTCCGACTGTGACGACAGACACCTTGCGCCAGATGGAAGATCACATTCCGTCCGCTGCATCCCTGTTGCTGAAGGAACCTCCGCTTTCCGTCATCGGCTATGGCTGTACCTCGGCCTCGACGGTGCTTGGCGAGGCGCGGGTGAGGGAGCTTGTGCAGTCGGAGCATCCGGGCGTACCGGTGACCAATCCGTTGTCCGCCTTGAAAGCGGCTGCGGCGGCCCTCGGTGTGACACGGCTGGGTCTTGTCAGTCCCTATATCCGTTCGGTGACGGACGCGCTGGAGGCTGAACTGTCCGAAAGCGGCACGCCTTTTGTTCAGGCCGTGGTATTCGGCCGGGAGGAAGAAAACCTGGTTGCCCGGATTGCACCGCGCTCAATTCTGTCTGCTGCCGAAAAAGTGGCTGGCGACATGGATGTCGAGGCGGTCTTCGCCTCATGCACCAATCTGCGCGCAGCGTCGGTAATTCAGGAAGCGGAGAAGGCAACCGGCAAACCGTTCCTGTGCAGCAATCAGGTACTGGCCTGGCACATGCTGCGCCTTGCGGGCATTACCCGCACAGTGCCGGAACTTGGGCGACTGGGAAGCCTCGGCCTTGCCCCGGTGGGTGCGGCGCCTCACGAACGTGATTGCGTAGCCTGACAGCATATCCTGTCAGGCCTTAATGGAAGAGAATTTCCTGGCGCTTGTTTGAAGATGCCGGGGTTTATGGTCCGGCTCCGTCCGGCCGGAAACGGCCGACGCTGCCGGGTGAAAGAGGGAAGGAGCCCCCTAATGGATATCAGAAGCAAACTTTCCGACCCGTCCCTGTTCTGCGAGCAGGGCTATATCGACGGCGCCTGGGTTGATGCCGATGGCGGCGGCAGGGTCGATGTGACGGACCCGGCGACGGGCGATGTGGTTGGCACGATCCCGGATATGGGCGCGGACGAGACTCGCCGCGCGATCGAGGCGGCGAATGCGGCCTGGCCGGAATGGCGGGCAAAGACGGCGAAGGAACGCTCCGCCATTCTGCGCAAATGGTTCGACCTGATGATGGAAAACCAGCGCGATCTCGGCATCATCATGACGGCAGAGCAGGGCAAGCCGCTCGCCGAAGCCATGGGCGAGATCGCCTACGGTGCCTCCTATGTCGAGTTCTATGCCGAGGAAGCGAAAAGGATCTACGGCGACATCATTCCGAATACCGCCGACGGCAAGCGTATCGTTGTTCTGAAACAGCCGGTTGGTGTTGTTGGCTCAATCACACCGTGGAACTTCCCGAACGCGATGATCACCCGCAAGGCGGCTCCTGCACTGGCAGCGGGCTGCACTTTCGTCTCCAAGCCGGCCAAGATGACGCCGTTCTCGGCAATCGCACTGGCCGTTCTGGCGGAACGCGCGGGTATCCCGAAAGGCGTGTTCAACGTGGTCTGCGGTGCCAGCTCATCCGCTATCGGGAATGAGCTGACCCACAGCAAGTTGGTCCGCAAGATCACCTTCACCGGCTCGACCGAGGTCGGCAAGACGCTGATTGCACAGTCTGCCTCGACGGTGAAGAAGGTCTCCATGGAGCTTGGCGGCAACGCCCCGCTGATCATCTTCGACGATGCGGATATCGATGAAGCCGTGAAAGGCGCGATCATCTGCAAATACCGCAATGCCGGTCAGACCTGCGTCTGCGCGAACCGGATCTTCGTGCAGGACGGCATCTATGATGAGTTCGCCAAGAAGTTCGCGGCGGCGGCCAAGGCGATGAAGATGGGTAACGGTTTCGGTGACGGTGTCACGGTGGGCCCGTTGATCGAGGCGGCGGCTGTCGACAAGGTCGAGGAACATGTCCAGGACGCGGTTGCCAAAGGCGCGAAAGTTGCCGCCGGTGGCACCCGTAGCAATATCGGCGCGCTGTTCTATGAGCCGACCGTGCTGACCGAGGCGACCCGCGACATGGCGATCTTCCGCGAGGAAACCTTTGGCCCGGTGGCGCCGCTCTTCCGCTTCAAGACGGAAGAAGAGGTGATCGAGCTGGCCAACGATACCGAGTTCGGCCTCGCCTCCTACTTCTATGCCCGCGATCTTGGCCGGGTCTGGCGGGTGGCGGAAGCGCTGGAATACGGCATGGTCGCGATCAATGAAGGCATCCTGTCCTCCGAAGTCGCCCCGTTCGGCGGCGTAAAGGAATCCGGTCTCGGCCGCGAAGGATCGAAATACGGCCTCGATGATTACCTCGAGATCAAATACCTGCTGATGGGTGGCCTGAACGGCTGACCCGCACATTTTTAGAAGGAAAGGCGGCCGTCGTGCCGCCTTTTCTGTTTCTGAAGATGGTGCGCGGCTATGCCGCCAATTCAACTGGCGGGCTTTCCGGAAACACGGTGAATGGTCCTGCCGCCGGGAGAGTCATAGGCAGCGTTTTCGAGTGGATTAGGCCCCGCTTCGTTGACTGTCTTGTGGTGGACAGGCATCAATTGCGTTCCTATTTGTGAGCCAGTCATCAACCAGTCCTGAAATCCGACCCGACCCTTGGAGCGCGCCCGTGTCCGACTATGATTTTGACCTGATTACAATTGGTGCCGGCTCCGGCGGTGTTCGGGCAAGCAGGTTGGCTGCCGGTTTTGGTGCGAAGGTCGCGGTTATCGAGGAAGAGCGCGAAGGCGGTACCTGCGTGCTGCGCGGCTGCGTACCCAAGAAGCTCTTCGTTTATGGCTCCCATTTCGGTCACGACATGCAGGACGGTGCCGGTTACGGCTGGTCCGCGGACAATGTCAGCCATGACTGGCCGGCCATGATTGCCGCCAAGGAAAAGGAACTGGACCGGCTGCACGGCATCTATGTCAGCCTGCTGGAAAATGCCGGGGCCACACGCATTCACGGGCGCGGCACGGTGGTTGACGCGCACACGGTTGCGGTGGGCGACAAGCATTACACGGCTGAACGAATCCTGATCGCGGTCGGCGGCTGGCCGAGCGTGCCGGATGTGCCGGGCATGGAGCACGCTATTACCTCGAACGAAGCTTTGGAACTGCCGAAGCGCCCGGACCGGATCGTTATTGTCGGCTCCGGCTTCATCGCCGTCGAGTTTGCCGGTATTTTCAACAGCTTCGGCTCCGAGACCCATTTGATTTACCGCGCCGATAAGGTGATGCGCGGGTTCGATGAGGATGTGCGCGATACGCTGACCGAGGAAATGTCCAAGAAGGGTATGCATCTGCACCCGGGCACGCTGCCTGACCGGATCGAGAAGGTCGGCGATGTCTACAAGGTGCATCTGAATGACGGCTCGACACTCGAAGTCGACGAAGTAATGTACGCGACCGGACGCCATCCGAACACCAAGGGCCTCGGCCTCGCCGAAGCCGGTGTGGAGCTGACCGAGGGTGGCGCTGTAGTGGTGAACGAATGGTCCCAGACCTCCGTGCCCAGCATCTACGCCGTCGGCGACGTGACGGACCGGATCAACCTGACGCCGGTTGCCATCGCCGAAGGGCATTCCTTTGCCGAGACGGTCTTCAACAATCGTCCGATGCAGGCCGATCACCGGGACGTACCGAGTGCCGTCTTCAGCCAGCCGCCGATTGGCACGGTGGGCCTGACGGAAGCCGAGGCGCGGGATCAGTACGGAGAGATCGACGTCTATGTCGCCGGGTTCCGGCCGATGAAATACACCCTGACGGACAATCCGGAGCGCGGCATGCAGAAGCTGATTGTCGACCGTGCGTCCGACCGGGTGGTCGGTGCCCACATGGTCGGCCTCGATGCGCCGGAAATCATTCAGGGCCTCGGTATTGCCATCAAGGCCGGCGCGACGAAAGCGGAGTTCGACGCCACCATCGGTATTCACCCGACGGCTGCGGAAGAGTTCGTGACCATGCGCACCAAGCGCCCGGATCCGGAGGAGCGGCAGGCGGCGGAATAAGCGGTCAGTTTCTCCGAGGGCGTTTGATCGCTCGCCCTTCTACTGCGCGCTTTCCTTTGGCGGGAGCGTGCGGATGAAGGCGACCAGTGCGGCCATGTCCCGGTCGTTGATCGAGGCGTAGTAAGAGATACCCATCGGCGGGAAGATATGGGTGCCGTCCGGGCGCATGCCGGTGCGGATCACGGTTGCGAGCTCAGAGTCGCTATAGTCCGCCACATTCCCGTCCGCGTGCGGTGTGATGTTGCTGGATACCGAAATTCCCCACGGACCCTCGAATTTCAACCCGCCTGCGCCGGTCTGCTTCTCGTAGTCAAACCGGCCTTTGACCATTGGCGTGTGGCATTCGAGGCAGTGGCCGGCGGGTCCGGCGAGATAGGCGCCGTAGTCGAGAATGTTTTCCGGGCGCGGTTCGGGAACGGAGCCGACCGGAGGTCCGTAGGCGGGGGGCAGAGGAATACGGTATTCGGATTTTGGAACTGCGTTCGAGACTGCCGGAACCTGCATCACGTAAGTCGCGACGGCCTCGACGTCCCGGTCGGAAAGATGACGGTACATGCCGAACGGCATGGGTGGCCCGATCAGGCTGCCGTCCGGGCGGATGCCGTCGCGGATCGCCCGAATCAGCTCGGCTTTGGTCCAGTTTCCGATCCCGGTTTCCTTGTCCTGCGTGATGTTCGAGGCGAATGCTGTGAATTCCGGTGTGTCAGCGATGATCGTGCCGGCAAACTCCAACCCCGGGGCTGGGCCGTTCGGCGTCTGTGCCGTGTGGCAGTTGCCGCAGGCCACGATGCCGTTGACGAGATACGCACCGCGTTCCAGAAGCGTCTCGGCGGCAGTGTGGCCGCTGGTGGCTGCCAGGAAGACCACAATCAGGATCGAGATACGCATTTGTGAAGCCCTGCCGGAGGATTGTTATTTTTGTTTACCATTCCACGATAGCGGGTTGAGTGCATGGCGTCCAACGAGGTTCACTGTTTGAAATAAGCGGTTCCGGTGCGTGTCAGAGATGCTGGTATTCCCGGAACTCCACTGTTACAAAACTCGTCCGCACTCGCTGAAAACAGCGAAAAGCGGTCGATTCGATTACTGGGAGAAAAGCGATGGCCGGCACCTGGAGCCCCGATAGCTGGCGCGGCAAACCGATCAGGCAAGTTCCGTCCTATCCGGACGCGGCGCGAGTCGCGGCTGTTGAGAAAGAACTGAGCGGTTATCCTACCCTGGTTTTTGCAGGGGAAGCGCAGCGTCTGAAAGCCTCCCTCGGCCGGGTGGTAAAGGGTGAGGCGTTCCTGCTGCAGGGCGGGGACTGTGCCGAGAGCTTTGCCGAATTCTCCCCGAACAACATTCGCGACACCTTCCGTGTGCTGTTGCAGATGGCGGTGGTGCTGACTTTTGGCGCAGGCATGCCGGTCGTGAAGGTCGGCCGGCTCGCCGGTCAGTTCGCCAAGCCGCGCTCGTCCGACGTGGAGACGATCGATGGTGTCGAGCTGCCGAGCTATCGCGGCGACATGGTCAACGCGATCGAATTCGAAGAAGCATCGCGGACACCGGATCCGGATCGTCTGCTGAAGGTCTACAACCAGTCGGCGTCGACGTTGAACCTGCTACGGGCGTTCGCTCAGGGCGGTTTCGCCAACCTGGAGCAGATCCATCGCTGGACTCTCAGTTTCGTCGAGAATTCGCCGCAGGGTGAGCGGTTCGAGAGTGTGGTCTCTCGTATTGATGAAGCGCTTGAATTCATGCGGGCCTGCGGCATCACGGCCGAGAACAACCAGCAGCTCCGCGAGACCGAGTTCTACACAAGCCATGAGGCTCTGTTGCTCGGCTATGAGCAGGCGTTGACCCGCAAGGATACCATCACCGAACATGGCGGCTGGTACAACACAGCCGCACACATGCTCTGGGTTGGTGACCGGACCCGGCAGCTTGACGGCGCGCATGTCGAATATCTTCGGGGTATTTCCAACCCGATCGGCATGAAGTGCGGTCCAAGTCTCGAGACCGACGACATGCTGCGGCTGATCGATGTTCTGAACCCGCAGAACGAGCCGGGTCGTCTGACCATGATCGTGCGCGTCGGCGCGGGCGAGGTGGACAAGCATCTGCCGCGCTTCATCCGTGCCGTGCAGCGTGAGGGCAAGAACGTTGTCTGGTCCTGCGATCCGATGCACGGCAACACGATCAAGGCCTCCAGCGGCTACAAGACCCGGCCGTTCGACCGGATCCTGGGCGAGGTGAAGGAATTCTTCGAAGTGCACCAGGCAGAAGGCACCCATGCCGGCGGCGTGCATTTCGAGTTGACCGGGCAGGACGTCACCGAATGTATCGGCGGCGCCCAGGCGATCACCGACGATGCGTTGGCGGACCGGTATCATACGCATTGCGACCCGCGTCTGAACGCTTCCCAATCGTTGGAGCTTGCTTTCCTGATTGCGGATATGATGAAGCAGAGCCGTGTGAACGGCGGCACTGCCAGCATGGCTGCGGCTTCCTGATAGACCGCTGAGTAGGATTGGGGCTCATGGACGGCTCTGAAGGTATTGCGTCGCTAACACCGGACGAAACACCCCGGACGGTGAGCCATCCGGCGGAATCGGATCTGCCGCGCTTCGTCGACAAGTATTTCCTCCGTACGAAGGAGGTGGTCGCGAAGTTTGGCGATGTTGATGTCACCTATGCCGTATTCATGCGGCGCCCGGTGACATCGGCGCCACGGCTTGCCATGCAATGGCTTGAACGCATGGCCAAGGCGCGCGGCGTCGAGCTCAAGGTCGATCTGAAGCAGAAGGAAGGCTCTTGGGTCGGTGCGGGCGAGCCGATCATGTATGTCTCCGGCTCGCTCTATCACCTGATCGATCTGGAAACCCAGTTCCTGCAGAAGCTCGGGGCCTGCTGCGTTGCCGCCTATAATTCCTATGTGATGTGCGCGGAGATGCCGAAGACGGCCTTTCTCGCCATGGACGCCCGGCACTGCGCCGGAACGGAAATGGCGGAAATGATGGCCTATGGTGCCAGCGTCGGCTCCGCCAAGGCACAGCGCAAGCTGGGTGCGGTTGGATTTATCGGGAACGCTTCCGACGAGACGGCGCATTTCTTCGCCAAGGACCGGGGCTACGGCACCATGCCGCATGCCCTGATCGGCTATGCAGGCTCGACCGTGCGCGCTGCGGAGATGTTCAACGAGACCCACCCGGAAGAGAACCTGACGGTTCTGGTGGATTATTTCGGGCAGGAATTCACCGACGCGCTGGCGGTCTGCCGGCGCTTCCCGGAACTGGCCGCTGCCGGCAAGGTGGCCGTGCGGCTCGACACGCACGGCGGGCGCTATGTCGAAGGCATGGATATCGGTATGTCCTATCAGGTGCTCGACCGGACGGCCCCGCAGGCGATCCGGGGATACCGCACGGACAACGAGCTGCGCTACCTGATCGGTACGGGTGTTTCGGCGGCCGCGATCTGGCATATGCGCGAGCGGCTCGACCGGGACGGATTCAAGGCGGTGAAGATCGTCGCCTCCAGTGGCTTTTCCCCGGAGAAGTGCCGGGTAATGGCACTTGCGGACGCCCCGATTGACGTGATCGGCACGGGCTCCTATCTCCCTGAGAAGTGGAGCGAGACCTATGCCACGGCGGATATCGTGCGCTACGGTAGCGAAGAGCGCGTCAAGGTCGGGCGCGAGTTCCTGTTGGACAAAACCAGATAGGGTTGCCGTGACTTCCAAGGTTCTGATCGTCGTACACCAGAAAACCTCCGTCGCGGGGCATGTCGGGGTACTCCTTGAGGAACGTGGATACACGTTGGATCGGCGCTGCCCGATGATCGGGCACGAACTTCCGGAAACACTCGACGATCATGCGGGCGTGGTCGTGTTTGGCGGCCCGATGAGCGCCAATGACGATCATCTGGACGGGATCGCAGCCGAACTCAGGTTCATGGACACGGTGCTGGCGTCCGATACACCGTTCTTCGGCATCTGCCTCGGCGGCCAGCTGCTGGCCCGGGCGCTTGGTGCGCAGGTCTATCTGCATGACGAGGGCAATGTCGAGGTCGGCTACACGAAGATTCATCCGACCGAGCAGGGTCGCCCGTATTTTGAGCATTCCGAGCATTTCTACCAATGGCACAAGGAAGGCTTCGATGTGCCTGACGGAGCCAGCCTGCTGGCCACAGGAACCCGTTTTCCGAACCAGGCCTACCTCTATGGCGACAACAAGCTCGGCATCCAGTTCCATCCGGAGATTACGCTTGAGATGATCCAGCGCTGGACGGCAGGCGCCGCACACCGCATGGAGCTTCCAGGCGCCCAGCCCAAGGAAGCCCATATCAAGGGCTTTGAGATGTTCAGCGAGAGCATTGACCGGTGGGGCAGGGGGACGCTGGACTGGCTCGGCCTGCGCGGCTCCCCGCGTGCTGTGATGGATGTGGCGGATTAGGCGCTGCTGCCTCTACTGTTGAGCATGCCGATCTTGATCTACACTGTCCGGTTCTTGCAGGACGGTGCATGGCGTATCCGTTTAACTCTACCGCTGTAATTTCTGGAAATGATGAATGAGCTCGAATGCGTCCTCGGCTATTCCTGCGCTATCTGAGCTCAGCGACGACAAGTTGCTTGCGCGACTGCTTGATCTTCAGCAGAGAACACGCGGGATGTTGATGAGATATCAGCTCAAGCCGGCCTCTTTCAGCGCGATGGCCCGGAATGCGCGGCGTTCTATTTCCAATACTGAAGAGCTGTCGGAATTGTTTGAGCTGTTCATCAACCTTCAGGAGCTTGGCAACGAAGCGAAACAGCGAAAACTGCTCGACGAAGCGTCGATGACCCAGTCCGGCGAGCAATCGCAGAGTGCGGTGGCGGCATCGTTCCTGCGCCGAGAAGGGCGCGCAAGCCATGCAGGGCCAGAGAAGGCACCAACAGAGGCGAAAGCATCGGTGCCGGCGCGTCCGGATGGTATGAGTTCAGCCGAGACTGCCGCGTCTGACGAGAGGGCCTCACGTGATTTCTTCAGCAACCTCGACCAATGACTGGCGGAGGATCACTTTCACACTGAAGGCATCGTCTGGTCTCTGGAGTGATTTATTTGCGTGCCTTAAAGGCGACATTCAGATTCCGCCGCCTTTGGATATCTGCTCTCCCAACGAAACTTGATCGTCGGTGCCGGCTGTATCAGGGAACGTCGTTTCTGCAGTGAGCCTGAAAGCCCGGCCTGTCCGACATTCGCTCCATCCATGCGGTGACGCTGGGTAGACTTGGTTTTTCCATTGGCGTCAGCTCCCAGCGATTGGTTGAGAGGCCCAGTACTATATCCGCAAGCGTGAATGTGTGGCCGCATACGAATGCGCCGGTCCGTCCCAATTGGTCGTCGAGCAGGGCCATCAGCTTATTCCAGGTTTGCGAGCTGACCCGCACAGCGTCTGGTTTGGCATAGGATGGATCCTTGCGGACGATCGCCATGAATGCGGTCCGCCAAGAATTGTTTAATTCCGTCGCTTGCCAATCCATCCAGGCTTCGATTTGAGCGCGCTCCCTCGGCTTCGGAGAGAGGAGTTCTGAGCGACCGGCATGACCGACGAGGTAACGGCAAATCGTGTTGGACTCGGTGAGGGTGAGATCGCCGTCGATCAATACCGGAACGAGACCTTTCGGTGTTACCGCAAGGAAATCGGGGTGATCCGTGGGCTGCGCTTTAGTTCCCCAATGTTCCATCTCGGGGGAGTAACCCAGTTCTGCGCAGGTCCAGAGCACTTTGCGAACGTTGATAGAGTTCGGCTGCCCCAGCAGTTTCATTTGTTTTTCCCTGCGTCGGCTCAATCTGAACGATCTTGGACAAAAAAAGGTGGAGCGATGAACTTCGCCCCACCCTATCAAAATCTGCGAACAGAACTTACTTCAGTTCGAGGCTGAGCCCCTTGTAGAGACCGGCACCGTAGATGCCATGAGCCTCAACCGGCTTCAGGCGCGGTCCGGCGGCGACGAACATCGGCTCGTGCACGATCGGGATCCAGACCACGGCATCATGCACCTGCTTCTGAACCTTGCCATAGGCCGCGGCACGGTCGGCGTCGGTCAGAGCGCCACGACCTTCCTTCAGCCACTGATCCGTCTGGGCATTGTCCCAGTTCATCCGGTTCGGAGTCGGCATGTTGGCGGACGGGAAGTACAGGTTCAGGGCATCGCCCGCTGAAACATACGGATAGCTCATGGTGTAGAGATCGAAGTCCTGGGTCTTCAGCTTGCCCCAGATGACCGTGGCGTCG
The DNA here is from genome assembly GCF_014904795.1 of Nisaea nitritireducens. Taxonomy (GTDB): domain Bacteria; phylum Pseudomonadota; class Alphaproteobacteria; order Thalassobaculales; family Thalassobaculaceae; genus Nisaea; species Nisaea nitritireducens. The sequence goes on along the minus strand of NZ_JACZFS010000017.1, from coordinate 36,439 downwards.
AACACCTCGACCTTGAGGTCGACACCGATTTTGCGGAGATCGCCCTGCAGGGCTTCCATCACCTGGCGCCAGATATTGGAGAAGCTGTAGGCGACCAGTTCGAGTTTCTTGCCGTCTTTTACCCGGAAGCCGTCGTCACCCATTTTCCAGCCATCGGCGTCGAGGATTGCAGCGGCCTTTTCCGGATCGTAGCCGAACAGGCTTTCGTCGATCAGGTCGGACGCATAATCGAGCGTGCCGGAGTGGGTATAGGCATAGGCCGGAGCGGCTTTGCCGAAGAACGGTCCTTCTGCCATGGCTTTCTGGTCGACCGCGAGGTTAAGCGCCTTGCGGACTTCGATGTTGTCCACGATGTCGCGGGTGATCTTGAAGCCGACATAGTAGGTCCAGAAATAGTACGGCGGAGACGTCACCGAGATCTGCGGGTTTGCCTGCAGCTGATCGACCGACCAATAAGGCAGATACTGGGTCACGTCGCCTTGATTGGTCTGGATGCCGGCAACCCGGTTATTGTCTTCCGGAACAATCTTCCAGAGGACTTTGTCGATTGTTGCCGGACCCGTGTTTTTGTAGAAATCCGGTCCCCACTTGTAGGCGTCGTGCTTGGTCATGACGAGCTGGTTACGCGGCTCCCAGCTTTCGAAGCAGTAAGGGCCGGTGCCGTCGAAGCCTTTCACACCGAAATCGTCGCCGAGTTCGTTCACCTGGTCGACATTCAGGATCGTGTGAAAGTGCTGCGTCATTTGATACAGCAGTTCGGAATAGGGCTGCTCCAGCTCGTACTCGACGACATAATCGCCAACGGCCCGGATTTCTTTCACGTCGCCGGCGCGGTTCTTGACCACGCCTTTATCCAGCGCGAGCCAGCGGTCGATGGTCGCCTTGACGTCGGCTGCGGTCAGTTTCTTGCCGCTGCAGAACGTGACGTCTTCGCGCAGCTTGAATGTGTAGAGCTTGCCGTCCTTGGAAACGGTCCAGGATTCAGCCAGAAGCGGGCGAATGCCCTTCATGTCGGGAGCGAGCGCGACAAGCGTATCTCCCATCATGAACATGACTTCGGCGGTTGCCCGAGATGTCGATGTGTGGGGATCGTACCGGTCCGTGTCGATGGTCCGCATGACGCTGACAGATGTTTCGGCGACGGCAGACGCCGCGAAAGGCAGACTCGCGGTCAGGGCTATGGCCCCGGCGCGAAGCAACAACTTGCGAAGTTCCATAGTGAAGCCTCCTTTTATTGTTCCGGAGTGCCGGGCGGCATCCGGTTTCGGCCCGGGGCTGGACCCGGGCGCGTTCCTACTGACGCAGCCGGGGGTCGAGCACGTCCCTGAGCGCGTCCCCCAACACGTTGAAGCAGAGCACGATGACCAGAATCGCCAGGCTGGGAATGGTCGAAACATGCGGAGCGAAGAAAAGGAAATTCCGGCCCTCTGACGCCATCGTGCCGAGTTCGGCGGTTGGCGGTTGAGCCCCAAGGCCGATGAAGCTGAGCGCGGCGCCAAGCAGGATGGTCTGGCCAAGCTGGAGTGTCAGATAGACGAAGATTGTCGAGGCACTGTTCGGCAGCAGATGGAACCAGATGATCCGGGCATCGCTCATGCCGATGGCACGGCTCGCGGTGATGTATTCCATCTGCATCTGGACGATGGCGGCTCCTCTGGTGATCCGTGCAATGGTAGGTACGGCGGAGACAGTCAGAGCAATTGTGATGGAGAAGATGCCCGAGCCCAAAACCGCCGCGATGGCGAGGCCGAACAGGATGGAAGGAAAGGACAGCAGGATGTCGACGATCCGCATGATCGGACCTTCAAGCCACTTGTAGTAGGCCGCGAGAAGTCCGAGGAAGGCGCCGATGATGCCGCCGGCCAGAACAGCGATCATGCCCATGGTCAGCGTCGTCCGCGTGCCGTAGAGCAGGCGGCTCAGAATATCCCGGCCCAGCCCGTCCGTGCCGAGCAGGTGATCCGAAACCGCGCCAGGAGCCCAGACCGGTGGCTTCAGCATGTTCCGCAGATTGTTATCGTATGGATCATGCGGAGACAGAACCGGAGCCAGCAGCGCCGCGAGAATGATGATCGCGAGCAGGGTGGCGGATATGACGGCGCCCTTGTCACGCCTCAGCTTCTGTAGCGTGCTCCGGCGGGGGGACATCCCCGACGCGGTAAGTTCGTCTGCAGGACCGGATATGCTTATGTGGGTGGCGTTCATGACGTCCTCAGGCGTGGATCGAGCACGGCGTAAAGCAGGTCCACGATGATGTTCACCGCGATAAACGATACGGCCAGGACGAGAATGGCGCCCTGGCTCAAGGCGTAATCGGCGGAAACGATGGCGCCGACGGCGAGGCGGCCGACACCCGGCCAAGCGAACATGGTTTCGGTCACCACGGCGCCGCCGAGCAGAAAGCCGATTTGCAGGCCGACCAGTGTCACCACAGGGATCAGCGAGTTGCGCAAGGCGTGCTTCAGGACGATCACCCGTTCCGACACGCCCTTGGCGCGGGCGGTGCGGACGAAATCGCTGTTAAGAACCTCAAGCAATGAGGTTCGCGTCATTCGGGCCACGGGGCCGATAAAGACGCCACCAAGGGTGATCGCAGGCAGAATGATGTGGCGGATGCCTTCAAGCGTCCAGAGAGGGCCGGCACGCCCCTGAAACGGCAGCAATTGCCATTTGAAGCCGACATACTGGATCAGCATCAGGCCGAACCAGAAGATCGGCATTGAAACTCCGGCGACGGATGCGGCCATGATGATGCGATCGGAGATCTTGCCGCGCCGCACGGCGGCGAGCGTGCCGAATAGAATGCCGAGCGGGATGGCCCATATCAGGCTTGCGGCCATCAGTTCAATCGTCGGGCCAACGGTGTTGGCGAGCTCGTCTATGACCGCGCTGTTGGAGATCATCGAGCGGCCGAGATCGCCTTGCAGGACGCGGCCGAGATAGATGCCGAACTGAACGATGACCGGCTCGTTCAATCCCATCGACTCACGAATGGCCTCAATGTCGGCGGCGCTCGCCGTGGGGCCGGCGAGAACGGTTGCAGGGTCCGTGGGCACGACCTGCATCAGCATGAAGCCGATGAAGAGCACCCCGAACAGAACGGGAATGGAAACGAAAAGTCGTTTTGTGACGTGTCTAAGCATGATGTCGCGATCTGAAGTCGCTAGGAGGGTGGGTCATACGTCGCAACTCATGTGCCAACTGAGCGTTGGTGGTGAGAATTGACGATAACTGGCTGAAGCCCGTGGGAAGGGGCGCGGGTGAGGCGGGTGGCAGAGTCAGCGGATTGTACTGACCTGCCAAAAAATTAGGCGGTTATCGTGTTGCGGCGCACAAAATTGCATCAAGGCGTGCCGCCGCATTGGTCGTTCGCAGCGGCGCGCCATTCGTTTTTCCTAAACTCCTTCTACAAGAACGGCATTGCCTGTGGAGGCCGCCTGGCGCAGGGCCTTAGGCTTTTCATACTCGTCGGAGTGGTACCATTTTTTGGCCTGCTCGAAGCTGTCGAAGCGAACCACCACGGTTCGAGGGTTGGGAGATCCTTCAAGATCTTCCTGTTTGCCGCCGCGAATGATGTATTCGCCCCCATACTGTTTGATCGTTGCTGGGACCTGGGCGCGATATTCCTCGAATGCAGCGGCGTCAGAAACGTTGATCTGCGCGATAATGTATCCGGCTGGCATCGTGTTTTCCCCCGTTTGATTTTTCTTCCATGCACTGAAGCGCACTGGAGCGGTTCCGGGCACTGTAGCTGTTCCGGACCGCCTGTTGCCAATCGGCAAGGCGAATGCTTCAGTTCTCGACACGCATCAATGGAATGTCGAGGGAGGACATTATGGGCGCGGGAGAAGGCGAGATTCTACTGACGGTGTTTCTGAAACATCAGAAAGACAAAAATCTCAGTGAAATCAATGAGAAGCTTGAGAATGCAGAGTTCTGGAAACTGTTTCCGCCGGAAGGCATAGAAGTGGTCAACTGGTACGTGATGATGGGGATCGGACAGGTCGCTATCCTGCGGGTGCCGGGCCATCGGCTGCGCGAGGTTAACCTCGCGATAGAGAAAAGCGCTTGGGGTGCATTCGATACCGAATTCTACCCGACCTACGATTTCATGCCGGTGTTGAAAGACATCAAAGCCCGGCAATGCCGGGAGGCTTGAACGCCGGAGTGTTTGTTTTCGCTTTGTGAGCTTGCCCGCGCCGCGCTAAGAGAGGCGCCATGACCGATACACTTACGATTGCGTTGGCCCAGTTGAACCCGACTGTCGGGGACTTCCAGGGCAATCTCGAACGGTTGCGCAAGGCGCGGGCCGAGGCGGCAGAGCATGGCGCGGACCTGGTTCTGACCAGCGAGCTTTATATCTGCGGCTATCCGCCGGAAGACCTGATCCTGAAGCCGATGTTCGTCGACAGCATCCGCATCGCCGTCGATGGCTTCGCGCAGGAGACCGCCGATGGCGGACCGGCCGTGCTGCTGGGCACGCCGTGGCGCGGCGACGATGGCCGGGTCTACAATGCGATGGTGCTGATCGAGGACGGCAAGGTCACTGGCGAACGCTACAAGGCCGACTTGCCGAACTATGGCGTGTTCGATGAGAAGCGGGTGTTCGCTGCCGGTGACATGCCGGGCCCGATCGCCTTCAAGGGCGTGCGCATCGGCATTCCGATCTGCGAGGATATCTGGACTCCGGACGTGGTCGAATGCATTGCCGAGACCGGCGGGGAAATCCTGCTGGTTCCGAACGGCTCTCCATTCGAGACGGGCAAAACGGATCAGCGCCAGCAGCTCGGTATCGCCCGCGTGGTCGAGAGTGGTTTACCGCTGGTCTATCTGAACCAGCTCGGCGGCCAGGACGAGTTGGTGTTCGATGGTGCGTCCTTCGTGCTCAATGCCGACCGGACCCTCGCGGCACAGTTGCCGGCATGGCAGGAAAAAGTCGTTATCACGCATTGGAGTAATGGGTCGGAAGGCTGGGTCTGTGCGCCGGCCGAAACCGTCGAGATCGAGAGCGGCGATGCAGCGCTGTATCAGGCGCTGGTCTGCGGTGTCCGCGACTATGTGAACAAGAATTACTTCAAGGGTGTGCTGATCGGTATGTCGGGGGGGATCGATTCCGCCCTGAGTGCTGCCGTTGCCGTCGATGCTCTTGGCCCCGACCGGGTGCATTGCGTGATGATGCCGTCGCCCTATACCAGCCGGGAAAGCCTGGAAGATGCCGCCGAAGCCTCGCGGTTGCTCGGTGTGCGTCTGGACGAGATCAATATCGGTCCTGCCATGGACGCGTTCGAAGAGATGTTGGCGCCGTTCTTCGAAGGCACCAACAGCGATATCACCGAAGAGAACATCCAGTCCCGCTCGCGCGGTATGGCTCTGATGGCCCTGTCCAACAAGTTCGGTTACATGGTGCTTTCAACCGGCAACAAGTCCGAGATGTCCGTCGGATACGCGACGCTCTATGGCGATATGTGCGGCGGCTACAATGTGCTGAAGGATGTCTACAAGATGTCCGTCTTCGCGCTGTGCCGTTGGCGCAATGAGAACAAGCCAGCCGGTGTCCTCGGCCCCGACGGGGCGGTCATGCCGGAGCGGATCATCACCAAACCGCCGTCGGCCGAACTCCGGCCGGACCAGAAGGATGAGGATTCCCTTCCGCCTTATCCGGTGCTGGACGCCATCCTGGAAGAGCTGATCGAGAATGAGACGCCGATCGCTGATATCGCGGCCAAAGGCTATGACGCGGAGACTGTACTCAAGGTCTGGCGCTTGTTGGATCGTGCTGAATACAAGCGCCGCCAGGCACCGCCGGGCGTCAAGGTCACGCTGAAAGCCTTCGGGCGCGACCGCCGCTATCCGCTTACAAATGCATTTCTCGGCGCCTATGTCGCGTCGCCCGCAGCCAAGGCCGCAGAATGACTTCTTCAAACAATATGATCGTCCGGTTCGCGCCAAGCCCGACAGGCCGGCTGCATGTCGGCAACACCCGGACCGCTCTGGTCAATTGGCTGTACGCCCGAAAGGCCGGCGGTACTTACCTGTTGCGTATGGACGACACCGACGACGAGCGCTCGACCGAAGAGTTTGCGCTCGGGATCGAGGAAGACCTGAAATGGCTCGGGCTTACCTGGGACCAGTTCGCACGTCAGTCGGACCGGCTGGACCGGTATGACGCGGCCGTAGAACGTCTGAAAGCCTCCGGTCGGCTCTATCCCTGCTATGAAACTCAGGACGAGCTCGGCCTGAAGCGCAAGGCGCAACTATCTGCTGGCCGCCCGCCGGTTTATGACCGGTCGGCTCTGAAGTTGAGCGATGCGGAGAGGGCCGCGAAGGAAGCGGCCGGCATCCGGCCGCACTGGCGCTTCAAGCTGATCCATGAGGAAGAGCGCTGGAGCGATCTGGTACGGGGCGAATCCCATTATCACATGGCGAGCCTCAGCGATCCGGTACTGTTGCGCGCCGACGGCCGGCCGATCTACACGCTGGCGTCGGTGGTCGACGATATTGAACTCGGGATCACGCATATCCTGCGCGGTGAGGATCATCTGACCAATTCAGCGGCGCAGATCCAGCTCTTCAAGGCACTCGACGCCGAGCCGCCGCAGATGGGGCATCTGTCGCTGCTGACGGACGCAGACGGGCAGGGACTTTCCAAGCGTCTCGGCTCTCTCGGCCTGAAGCAGCTTCGGGAAGATGGCCTGGAAGCCATGGCGGTCAACACGCTGCTGGCCAAAATCGGTACTTCGGATCCGGTTGAGCCGCGGGTATCCCTCGACCAGCTCGTTGCCGATTTCGACATCTCAAAATTCTCCCGCGCCACGCCGCGTTTCGATCCGGCGGAGCTGCATGGTCTGAATGCGAAGATCCTGCACGAGATGGAATTCTCCGCTGTTGGCGAGAGGTTGGCAGGGATGGGCATTACCGGCGGAGAGCCTTTCTGGCTCGCGGTGCGCGGCAATCTCGAATTGCTGCCGGACGCGAAACTCTGGTGGGATGTTTGCACGGGCGAGATCGATCCTCTGATCGAAGATGCAGAATACGCCTCCGCTGCTGCCGAACTGCTCCCGGAAGCCCCCTGGGATCAGGGTACCTGGAAGGCTTGGGCTGATGCCGTCAAGGCGGAGACCGGCCGCAAGGGCAAGCAGCTCTTCATGCCGCTGCGCGAGGCCGTGACCGGGCAAAGCCGTGGACCGGACATGGGTGAACTGTTACCTTTGATCCCGCGCGAGAAAGTGCTCGCGCGGCTGCAAGGCTCTCGTGCCTGAGGAACTCTCGATGTTTTCGCGCAAGCTGCATGACGTGATCAATGTACCGGCTTTTCTTGCCGGCGATCTCTGTCGCGCCTAGGCGCCCGGACCGGTTTTGTCCGGTTCCCTCCCAATAGTCACTATTCCACGCGAAACGGAAGCCCGCGCGATGTCCGCCATCACCATCAAGTTGCATAATACGCTGACGCGTCAGAAAGAAACCTTCGAGCCGATCGATCCGTCGAATGTCCGGCTCTATGCATGCGGGCCGACCGTCTATGACTATGCTCATATCGGCAACGCGCGGCCGGTGGTCGCTTTCGACATGTTGTTCCGCCTGCTGCGCCTCGCTTATGGCGACGAGCATGTGCTCTATGTTCGGAACATCACGGACATCGACGACAAAATCAATGCGCGGGCCAAGGAGTCCGGCATCAGTATTCGCGAGCTGACGGACGGGACGGCTGAGGTCTACCGGGCGGACATGGCGGCGCTCGAGGCTCTTCCGCCGTCGGTTGAGCCGCGTGCGACAGAGAATATTGCCGGCATGATCGAAATGATCGGAACCTTGATCGACAAGGGTCATGCCTACGCCGCGGACGGTCACGTTCTCTTCAGCGTACCGTCCATGGAAAAATATGGCGGGCTCTCCCGGCGAAATAGGGACGAGCTGATTGCCGGTGCCCGGGTCGAGGTGGCGCCGTACAAGAAGGACCCGGCCGATTTCATCCTCTGGAAGCCGTCGGACGATGAAACTCCGGGCTGGGAAAGCCCCTGGGGCTACGGCCGGCCGGGCTGGCATATCGAATGCTCGGCGATGAGCGCGCGCTATCTTGGCGAGGAGTTCGATATTCATGCCGGCGGATTGGATCTGATCTTCCCGCACCATGAGAACGAGATCGCCCAGAGCTGCTGCGCGCACGATACCGACCGGATGGCCCGCTATTGGGTGCATAACGGCTTCGTCACGGTCGAGGGCGAGAAGATGGCCAAGTCCGTTGGCAACTTCTACACCGTCCACGATCTGCTGAAGGACTGGCAGGGCGAGGTGATCCGCTATCACCTGCTGTCCACCCATTACCGTGCGCCGCTCGACTTTTCCAAGGACGGCCTGAAGGAAGCGAAAGCCGCGCTCGACCGCTTCTATCTGGTGCTGCGCAATGTGGAGGTGGATGTGCTTCCCGATGCCAAGCCCGATCCGCAGCTGGTCGAGGCGCTGGCGGACGATCTCAACACGCCGCTCGCCATTTCCCGGCTGCACGCTATCGCGACGGAGGCCAACAAGGCTCCGACCCGGCGGAAGAAGGCGCGGGCTCAGGCCCTGCTGAAAGCGTCGGGCGAATTGATGGGGCTGTTCGGAAGCGATCCGGATGCCTGGTTCCGCTGGACGCCGGACGCGGCGGCGGAAGGCCTCAGCGATGAAGAAATCGAGGATCTGGTCGCACGCCGGATAGAAGCCCGAAAAGCGAAGGATTTCGCCGAAGCGGATCGAGTGCGCGATCAACTTGCCGAAGCCGGTATCGTGCTTGAGGACGGTGCGGGCGGGACGGCTTGGCGACGCGGCTAGGTGTAAGGTCGAAGCCCGGCCTCAGACGCTGTTGAAGGGTATTTCGGTGGCCACCATGCTGACGAGAAGCCGCTTCACCTTCGCATCTTCGTCGATGAGAGGAAGAATCAGGCGAGACCAGCGGTCCCAGCGGGAGATCTTGTCCAACTCGTGTGTCCGTTCGAGGTCGTGCTCGGTATAGACCGTGATGTTGTTACGCGCGGCCGTCTGATATTGCGGCCGCACATTACGGGTCGATTCCGTATTCAGCTCCCCGCTTGTGCGCCCTGTGAGATCGACGCCATAGGTGTCGACAATCTGTGAGCCGTAAAGCCTGTAACGGTAATCCGCATAATCGTCCGTCGGCTCCAGCAGGACAATCGTTCCGAGGGCCGGCTTGACGTCGAGCGGGTCGAACCGGCTGTAGATAACCCCGTCGACATCATCGCGGTATTTCGATCTGAACCAGTCCACCAGACAGCGATGCTGAGGGTGGATGAAATGATTGCTGTCGAGATCTGCGTTTTGGACGGCGGAGATCGCGTAGTTCCGCAAGGTGTAGCTTCGCGTGTCAGGCAGTAATTTCTGCAGTTTGGGGGCAACGGGAGCAATGGAAGCGTAGATAAATTGATCGTCTCGCAATGGTGCGCTCACTGGTCTGCGGGAGGTCTGAACTGATCGGTATACTTAGTGTCAAATTGGATAATTTTAAGTTAATAAGCTCATTAAATATCTCTAAATTACAGATATTTTCTGAAAAGAGTTCACCGATGATGAGCCAGGGCCGTCCCCTGTTGTGGCGGTTCTTCTGTCGTGCGGGGCTTATGCCTTTGTGCCAGCCATAGCGGCAATGCTAAAACACCGTCACGCGTAACAGGATCGAGCTTATGACGGACAACCGCATCTATCTATTCGACACGACACTCAGAGACGGACAACAAACCCGCGGCGTCGATTTCACGCCGGCGGACAAGATTGCGATTGCGCGTGCTCTGGACGAGATTGGGATAGATTACGTCGAAGGCGGCTGGCCGGGTGCGAACCCGACGGATGACCGGTTTTTCGCCGAGCCGCCAAAGCTGGAGCGGGCAACTCTCGTCGCGTTCGGCATGACGCGGCGTCCGGGGCGCAGCGCGGACAATGACCCGGGGCTTGCCGGCGTGCTCGGCTCGAAAGCGGGCGCGGCGTGTCTGGTCGGCAAGACATGGGATTTTCATGTCGATGTCGCCCTTGAGATCGAACGGGACGAAAACGTCCAGATGATCCGTGACAGCATGGAGCTGGCAATCAAGCGCGGCTTCGAGCCGATGTTCGACTGCGAGCATTTCTTCGACGGTTACAAGGCCAACCCGGAATACGCACTGTCCTGTGTGAAGGCGGCGCATGAGTCCGGCGCCCGTTGGGTCGTGCTTTGCGACACCAATGGCGGAGCGCTGCCGCATGAGGTGGAGGCCATTGTCACGGAGGTCATCAAGGTGGTGCCTGGCAGTCATATCGGGATCCATACGCATAATGACACCGAGAATGCCGTGGCTAATACGCTCGCCGCTGTGCGCGCCGGAGCACGACAGGTACAGGGCACGATCAATGGTCTGGGCGAGCGCTGTGGTAATGCGAACATCGTCACTCTGACGGCAATTCTCGGCCTCAAGATGGGCTATGAGACCGGTGTGGATGCGAAGGGCATGAAGCAGCTGAAGAAGCTGTCGCGCATGCTGGATGACCGTCTGAACCGTTCACCGAACCCGCATGCGGCCTTTGTCGGCGAAGCTGCTTTCGCCCATAAAGGCGGTCTGCATGTTTCGGCCGTGCAGAAAGATCCGAGAACTTACGAGCATATCGATCCGGAGCTTGTCGGCAACCAGCGTCATATTCTGGTCTCCGATCAGGCGGGGCGCTCGAACATCCTTGCCCGCTTTGCCGAGATCGGCGTCGAGATCGATCCGAAAAACCCGAAGATCCAGCGTCTCGTTGAGGATGTGAAGGAGAAGGAGTTCCTCGGCTATTCCTATGATACTGCCGAAGCGAGTTTCGAGCTTCTGGCCCGTCGGACCATCGAGTCCGTGCCGGATTACTTCTCTATCGAGCGCTTTCGGGTCATGGACGAGCGCCGTTTCAATGCGAAGGGGCAGATGGTGATCGAGTCCGAGGCGACGGCCACCGTTGAGGTTGCCGGTCAGCGCTTGCACGAAGTTGCGGTCGGTAACGGTCCGGTCAACGCGCTCGATCTTGCCATTCGCAAGGCTCTGAGCACCGCTTACCGGAACATCGATGACGTGAAGTTGATGGACTACAAGGTGCGTATCCTTCCGCCGCCGCCGAACAGCGACGGTACGGACGCGGTAACCCGGGTGATGATCGAAAGCGCCGCGCCGGACGGCACCACGTGGCGAACGGTCGGCGTCTCAGCCAATATCATCGACGCGTCAATCATGGCGCTTTCCGACAGCCTGAACTACCGGCTGCTCAAATCCGGAACCGCCGCGAAGGTCGACGCCTGAGCCATGGCTGGAACAGATAAGAGCAAGGCGGGCGCCCGCGGTGATGCGGATGCGCCGGTTGTCATTCTTGTGCGACCGCAATTGGGTGAGAATATCGGTGCCGCCGCGCGGGCCATGCTGAATTGCGGGCTGGAAGAGATGCGACTGGTTGCGCCGCGTGACGGTTGGCCAAACCCGGCGGCGCAAGCAATGGCGGCCGGCGCCGTTGCGGTACTGGAAAACGCCAGGGTCTTCGAGACCACGAAAGACGCTATTGCCGATCTCAAGCTGGTGCTGGCAACCACTGCCAGGAGCCGGGATCAGGTCAAGCACGCCTTTACGCCGCGCGCTGCTGCCGCAGAAATGAAACGTCATATTGGCAGCGGCTATCGGGGCGGCATCCTGTTCGGGCCGGAGCGGTCAGGGCTGGAGAATGACGAGGTGGCTCTGGCCGATGCCCTCGTGCATGTGCCGCTGAACCCGGGATTCTCCTCGCTCAATCTTGCGCAGGCGGTCCTTCTGCTTGGCTACGAATGGTATCAGGCCGGTGACGAGACTCCGGACCTCACCTTGAGCGGTCAGAGCGAGCCTGCCAGTGTTGAGGACAAGGAATACTTCCTGAACCGTCTGGAAGACGAGCTGCACGAGGGCGGCTTTCTCTATCCTGAGACACTCGCGCCAACCATCCGCCGCAACATCCGCAACATCTTCAATCGCGCTCAAATGACGGATCAGGACGTGCGGACGATGCATGGCGTGGTCAGCACGCTGCTGAAGAACAAGGTGCGGAAAAAGGGCTGACCGCTACCCTCGCAGTGATAGCTCGCCCAGAGCTCAGCCTTCCGCCTTCTTCCGTTGTGCCCGGGCCACCAGGTTGAGCACTTCCACTGATGCCGAGAAGAACACCGCGAAGTAGATATAGCCGCGCGGAATGTGGAAGTGCAGCCCGTCGGCGACCAGCGCCACACCGACCAGCATCAGGAAGCTGAGTGCCAGCATTTTTGTCGTCGGATGCTTCTCGATAAAGCTGGCGATCGGACCGGCTGCAACAATCATCACCGCCATGGCAATGACGACGGCGGCGATCATGACACCCAGATCCTCGACCATGCCGACCGCCGTAATCACAGAATCGATGGAGAAGACGAGGTCGAGCACGATGATCTGCCCGATCACGCCCGCGAGCCCGGCGCCGACCTTTGCCTTCGTACCGCCATTGTCTCCCTCGACTGAATTGTGAATCTCGTGTGTGCCCTTGTAGAGCAGGAACAGGCCACCGAGCAGCAGGATGAGATCGCGCCAGGAGAGCGTGAAGCCCTGGATTTCCGCCAGAGGAGCCGTCAGGCCGACGATCCATGCCAGTGCCGAGAGCATCACCAGTCGCAGGATCAGCGCCAACCCGAGACCGATCCGCCGCGCCATCGGCCGTTGGGATTCAGGCAAAGTCTCGGCGACGATCGAGACGAAGATGATGTTGTCGATGCCGAGAATGATTTCGAGCGCCGTCAGGGTGGCGAGGCTTGCCCAGATTGCCGGGTCCAGAATCCACTCCATGGGCTGATATCCTTCTTTGGCTGCGTTGCTCGATCAAGGCTATAACGAGCTGCGTTCTATCCGGTTCCGTGCTGCAGTGCACTGCTTCGTTGCGTCCGCCGCTCCGATGCTTGACTTGAAGGCGGCGATACGTATAGTGCGCGCCTCAATTCCCGAGAACGTGGGGCAGGCGGATAAGCCGTCGGTCCCCGGCCCAAGGCTCTCAAAGGTCCGGGGCACTATCGGGACAAAGTGAAGAAAACTAAAGGAGATGGGTTATGGGCAAGCGCCTTAACTCGAAGCATAAAATTGACCGGCGCCTTGGCGTCAATCTCTGGGGCCGTGCGAAGTCCCCGTTCAACGATCGTGAATATGCTCCTGGCCAGCACGGCCAGCGCCGCCGCAAGCCGTCCGATTTCGGCATTCAGCTCATGGCGAAGCAGAAGCTGAAAGGCTACTACGGCAATATCGGCGAGAAGCAGTTCCGCAAGTATTTTGCAGAAGCGGTCCGGCGCCGCGGTGATACCGGCGAAAACCTCGTCGGTATTCTGGAGTGCCGCCTGGACGCCGTTGTCTACCGCATGAAATTCGTGCCGACCGTGTTCGCCGCGCGTCAGGCCGTCAGCCACAACCACGTCAAGGTAAATGGCAAGCGCGTCAACATCCCGTCCTACATGGTCAAGGAAGGTGATGTCATCGAGCTCAAGGAAAAGTCCCGCGAGATGCCGATGGTGATCGAAGCTGCTCAGTCGAATGAGCGCGACATTCCGGACTACATGGATGTCGACCTCGACAAGAAGCGCGGCACCTTCACCCGGATCCCGAAGCTGGAAGACGTCCCGTACCCGGTTCACATGGAACCGAACCTGGTGGTCGAATTCTATTCCCGCTAAACCGGGATCAACAGTTACGGAAAAGGCCGCTCTTCGGAGCGGCCTTTTTTGATTCTCGATTTACTTGCTGGGCGAGGGTGTCAGGCCATCCGCAGTTTCTCCAGGAAACCGGAAACGGCCTGACGTAGCCCGGAAGCGTCGGCGGCGAAGGCATCGGCCTGCTCCGACACGCCTCCGGAGATCGCCTCCGCCTGGTCGATGGCCGAGCCCACGGTGTCCAGGCCTTGCCGGACGGCATCGGTCCGCTCGACGCTGCTCCGCACCGTATGGCTGATATCGGCCGTCGTGGTCGATTGCTTTTCAGCTGCGGTAGAGAGGACGGCCACGCGTTCGCTGATCTCGGAGATCGTGTCGCGGATCTGGGTCATGGAGTCCGAGGCAGACCGCGTCACTGTCTGAACCTGCGTGATCTGCTCGGAGATATCCACGGTGGCCTTTGCCGTCTGGGTGGCCAGGTTCTTCACTTCGCTCGCGACGACGGCAAAGCCCTTTCCTGCATCGCCGGCGCGTGCGGCCTCAATTGTCGCATTGAGCGCGAGAAGGTTGGTCTGTTCGGCGATCTCCTGGATCAGCGTGATGATCTCGCCAATCTGGTCGACAGCTTTATTCAGATTTTGGACCGTGCCGGCGGTCTGATCTGCGGTTTGAACAGCGGAGACGGACATTTCCGCGCACTGGGCAACCTGATCGCTGACTTCCCTGAAGGAATTCGACAGCTCGGAGACGGCATTCGAGACGGTTTCGATGTCGGTATGCATCTGGTGCGCGTTACCGGTGGCGTCATGCGAGACGGATTTTGCGGCTCCCGCGCTCCGGGTCAGCTCACCCGCCTGGTTGCGCAAGGCATCGGCGGAGTGCGCGACCTTTTCGGCGACCGAGGAGATCAGGCTGTCGATTTCGTCCGCAAGCCTGCGCATGGTTAGCTTCTGGTTCTCTTCCGCCTGCCGTTCCATTGCGCGCTGCTCCTCGCGGAGACGGGCATTCTCGATGGCGTTGGTCTTGAAGACCTCGACGGTCTGCGCCATCTCACCGATCTCATCGGCGGAAGTTGTCCCGGGAATCTCCACATCATTGTCGCCGTCGGCGAGGCCGCGCATGGCATCGGTGAGCTTGAGCAGGGGGCGGGTGACGCTGCGCATGGCGAGAGCGGCGGCAATCAGGCTGAGCAGAAACGCTCCGCCTGTTGCGGCGCCGATCCAGATCACGACGTTCTCGAAGACCGTGGTCGCGTTCGCCATGTACGCGTCGGCCTGCTCATTGGTGATGCGGATCAACTGATGCATATCATCGTCGATCTCCTGGATAAGTGGCAGGCCCTTTTCCTTCGTCAGCGCATCGGCCGCGAGACGCTTTTTCTGGCCGACAAGGGCGATAACCTCATCCCGCACCGGTCCCCAGTCGGTAAATGCCGAGTGGGCTGCTTCGACCAGCGTCTTGTCGCCGACAAAGCGGTCTTCGACGATGGCAAAAGCATTTTCGACATCCGCTGCACGTGCACTGACTTCTTCGGAAAGTGCCGCCAGCCGATCAGCGTCCCGGCGAATTTCCAGGATCGCAGACATGTTCCGCCGCATGTCGAGGATATGGCCGTTCGCTGCGAGTGCGGCATTGGTCACGGCGAGGGAGTTTCTGTGTAATTTTTCCGTCATTCCGAACAGCTGTTGGGACGACCAGAATGCCAGTCCCCCGACTGCAAACAGAGCGAGTAAGACAATGAAGAACCCGGCGGTAATCCGCCCTCCAACTCGTAGACGCAGCATTTTAGTTGGTCTCCGCCATTTAATTAAAAAGCTATAAAATCAAGCGCTTCTGATCTTTTATGGTGCGATGCAATATAAAAAAAAGGTCAAGGCTTATGACGTATTTCGATGAAGAATGATGAAGTTGTCATGAGACTGTGCGCGTGTGATCGAAAAGTGCGTCAGCGCTCCGAAAAAATGGCCTGGGAAGACGGTCGGGAAACGCTAACGAAAAAGACCGCTCCGAGGAGCGGTCTTTCTGTTGTGGGGTGTTCTTAGAAGAGAGCGGAAGCGTCGATCTAATTATTCCCCCGCCGCCATGCTCGCTGACCGCTTTGGCAGGACCCAGTTCGGGCGCGGGAAGTGGCAGGTGTAGCCGTGCGGGATGCGCAGCAGGTAATCCTGGTGTGCCGGCTCGGCCTCCCAGAAATCGCCTGCGTGCGTAACCTCGGTCACCACCTTGCCGGGCCAGAGACCGGATGCCTCGACATCGGCGATGGTGTCTTCGGCGACCTTCTTCTGGTCTTCGCTGAGATAGAATATCGCGGAGCGGTATTGCGGGCCGCGGTCGTTGCCCTGGCGGTCTGCCGTGGTCGGATCGTGGATCTGGAAGAACAGCTCCAGGATCGCCCGATAGCTCGTCTCTGCCGGATCGAACTGGATCTGGATGGATTCCGCATGGCCGCTCTTGCCGGTCTTCAGGTCCTCGTAGGTCGGGTTGGGGACCGTGCCGCCGGTATAGCCGACGCGGGTCCCGATGATCCCCGGAAGCCTGCGGATCAGATCCTGCATGCCCCAAAAGCAACCTCCGGCGAGGAGGGCAGTTTCTCGTTCCGTGCTCATAAATCAGCTCCCTTTGCTCACAGCATGGCTCATTCCCTGATATAGGGCAAAATTTCCGCGTTTCAGGTCACAATGCCGCGCTTGTCGGGCGGCCTTTTCCTTGCCGATCATGACAGTTTGCCTATACTCCCGCGCCGTTGGTGGTGCAGCGGCCTCTTTGCCGCGCCCCGCTTTTGTTTCACGGGCCCCGCCGGGCCCTCTACCGTCAAGGCGAACCCATGTCCGAGAGCGTCAAAAAAGTTGTGCTGGCCTATTCCGGCGGCCTCGATACCTCCGTCATTCTGCGCTGGCTGCAGGACACCTATAATTGCGAGGTGGTGACCTTTACTGCCGATCTCGGGCAGGGCGAGGATGTCGAGCCGGCGCGCGAGAAGGCCCGGATGATGGGCATCAAGGAAATCTACGTCGAGGATCTGCGCGAGGAATTCGTGCGCGACTATGTTTTCCCGATGTTCCGCGCCAACGCTCTCTATGAAGGCACCTATCTGCTGGGCACCTCGATCGCCCGGCCGTTGATCTCCAAGCGTCAGATCGAAATCGCCCAGGAAGTCGGCGCCGATACCGTCTCCCACGGCGCGACTGGCAAAGGCAACGACCAGGTCCGTTTCGAGCTCAGCTATTACGCGCTGGAGCCGGACATCAAGATCATCGCCCCGTGGCGGGAATGGGATCTCACATCCCGCACCAGGCTGATCGAGTTCGCCGAGAAGCACCAGATTCCGATCGCCAAGGACAAGCGCGGCGAGGCGCCATTCTCCGTCGATGCGAACCTGCTGCACTCCTCCTCCGAGGGCAAGGTGCTGGAGAATCCGTGGGACGCTCCGGAAGAGTACGTCTTCCAGCGCACCGTCTCGCCGGAAAATGCGCCGGACAAGGCGACCGACATTGAGATCGATTTCGAGCATGGTGACCCGGTTGCGATCAACGGTGAGCGGATGTCGCCTGCGACCCTGCTGACCGCGCTCAACGAATATGGCGGGGCCAACGGCATCGGCAGGCTTGATCTCGTGGAGAACCGGTTCGTCGGCATGAAGAACCGTGGTGTCTACGAGACCCCGGGCGGCACCATCATGCACCATGCCCACCGGGCGATGGAAAGCCTGACGCTGGACCGCGGCATGGCGCACCTGAAGGACGAGATGATGCCGCGCTATGCGGAGCTGATCTATAACGGCTTCTGGTTCTCGCCGGAGCGCGAGATGATGCAGGCCGCGATTGATCACAGCCAGCGCAACGTCACAGGGACCGTGCGGATGAAGCTCTACAAGGGCAACGTCACCTGCACCGGCCGGAAGGCGGATCGCAGCCTCTATTCCGAGGATATCGTGACCTTCGAGGAAGGCTCCGGCACCTACGATCACAAGGATGCCGCCGGCTTCATCAAGCTGAACGCGCTGCGTTTGCGCCTGAACAAGATGCTGCAGGGGTAAGCACTCTCCTGGGGGCATCTTGCCCCCTGTCGTCATCCCGATGAAAATCGGGATCCACGGATAGCGTTCGTCGCTCTATGATCCGTGGATCCCGGATCGGGTCCGGGATGACGAAGGGAGAGAGTGTGACCGGACTGATCTTCTCTGAAGAGGTTGAAACGGCCTTGTCCGACGGCCGTCCCGTTGTCGCACTCGAAAGCACCATTCTCACTCACGGCCTGCCGCAGCCTGAGAATCTCCATATTGGCCGGGAGATCGAGGCTGAAATCCGCGACGCGGGAGCGGTGCCTGCGACCATCGCGGTGCTGGATGGAACGCCTCGCATCGGGCTTTCGGCGCCGGATCTCGTCCGGCTCTGCGCCATGGAAGATGCGGTGAAGCTCTCTCGCCGCGATCTCGGCGTTGCGCTTTCGAAGGGCTGGACTGGCGGGACCACGGTTGCCGCCACCATGATCCTGGCCGCGAAAGCCGGCATCGAGGTCTTCGCGACCGGCGGGATTGGTGGTGTGCACCGCGGCGCCGAATTGGATTTCGACATCTCCGCCGATCTGGATGAGCTGGCCCGAACACCGGTGATGGTGATCTCGGCGGGGGCGAAATCCATCCTCGATCTGCCGAAGACACTGGAGGTCCTGGAAACGAAAGGCGTGCCGGTGATCGGCTATGGCACAGACGAATTCCCGGCCTTCTTCTGCCGCGCCA
Source organism: Nisaea nitritireducens (assembly GCF_014904795.1). Lineage (GTDB taxonomy): Bacteria > Pseudomonadota > Alphaproteobacteria > Thalassobaculales > Thalassobaculaceae > Nisaea > Nisaea nitritireducens. Next base: position 18,032 of record NZ_JACZFS010000017.1, on the reverse strand, counting down.
GCGGGTTGCGTGTGCCGCTGCGCCTCGACAGCCCCGAAGAGATTGCCGCCGCTTGGCGTGCCGGACGGGATCTGGGCCTCGATACCGGCATGCTGATCGCCAACCCGGTGCCGGAGGAACATGCACTGGATCGCGCGACGATGGAGCGGATCATCGATGACGCCTTGTTTGAGGTGAAACGCACCGGCGCCTCAGGCAAACAGGTGACGCCTTACCTTCTGGCGCAGATCCGTACGGCGACCGGCGGCGCGAGTCTCACGGCCAATATTGAGCTGGTTCGTGCGAATGCGCGTCTGGGGGCCGGGATCGCGGTTGCCCTGTCCAGGAGCGCTTAGCCAGGGCGCGCATAACCCTAAACCTGATCTGCGTCAAAATCGCACATTGTTGCGCTGCACAATTTTTGCCAAAAAGCGGTGCGACCGGCGGGACCGGCTGTTGCGACACCGACCAAGTGGGATCAAGTGCGTCACCTGCTGTCGTGTTGGCTTTGATGCGCGTTCAGACCCTTTGCCAAAACAAATCCAGAGGTAATTCCTGTGCTGAAATTGCTCCACGCGATCCCGATCATCGGATGGTGCCTTCGTGACCTGCAAACCGGCGGCGAGTCGGCTTTCACATTTTTTCTCGTGAATTGCGGGCTGCTCTGGATATTGTCCGCAGTCTTGTTTGGCTATCCGGGGATCATTATCCCGGCGCTGTGTGCGGTGCCGGTGATGTTCGTCCTGCTGATCCTGTTGACGCGGGGCCGCTACGAGGTCGGCTGATCTGGCTGGAGGCCATCGTCACATCGGCACTGCGCTGACTCCGAAAACATAGGGGTGGGCGCCGTGCAGCACGGCCCACAGCGCCAGCCCGGCACCGAGGCGGAGCCAGCCGATGCCTTTCCAGTCGAGCTTTGTCCGGCCTTCAAGGATGGCGCGGAAGGGCAGGACGGAGGTGGAGAGCTCGAACGGGGCCCATTTGGCGCCGAACTCGGCCCGCTTTTTGGCATCGATCTTCACCATGCCGCCGAAAGCCAGCACAGCCATGCCTCCGAACAGCAGCATTGAGGCGGCATCGCTGCGCACGGTCAGGTGCGCCAGCGCCCAGAGGCCGATGGCCATCATGACCGGGTGGCGGGTCACCGTCAGGATGCCGCGCACCAGATGGGGATCGTCGAAATCCTCTTCTGCCATCATGGCTGTCGGGCTGAACGGATTGTAGCCGCTGACCAGCAGGATTGCGGCGAGCGGCATCACGACATTCGGGATCCAGCGGGTCCAGTGCGGCGGCTCCCAGACCGTGACATAGGGCGCATCGCCGTAGGCGAGAACCATCCAGACCATGGCAACGCCGGCGGCGAGGGAGAACAGGCCGCGGAACCGGTTGGTGCCGATCTGTTCGATCAGGGCCGCGCGGATGCTCGGCCAGCCGAGCAGGAAATGCCCGCCGACAAAGGCCACGACGGCGGCGAAGAGTGCGTCCAGGCTTCCAGTCATACCGCTCCCCAAAGCAGTTGTTCTCCGCGGCGCCCGACTCTTGAGGTGGACGGGTAGCCGGTTTCAGGTCATCACAGGCCATATAAGTGTAGCCGGTCGGGAAGCAAAGATGGATGACGAAAGCCTGAAAAAACTGATTCGGGAGATGCTCGGCTCTGCCGGGGGAGACGGTCGGCTCTCCCCGAACCAGATTGGCGCGGCGGCGGGCGGCGATCCAGGTGGGTCGAAACCGGCCTGGCGGGCGCTGTTGCGGCAAATTGAGCGGGTCGCCGTGGTGCTGGAGGCCGAGGGGGTGCTGGTGGCACTGCGGAAAGGTAAGCCTGTCCCGCTGGCCGAGGCGAAGGGCGTGATCCGCTACGCTGCCGGGACGTCTAACGTTCCCAAATAGGGTGTTGCTGCTGACAAAAAGATAGATCCGTTCCCGCAACCGGCCTTTTCAGCCTTTTGAAGCCGGGTACGGCAAGCGTGATTGCATTTCCGTCGCTGATAGGCCATCGAGGCACCATTTGGCCACCTGAAAGCCGACTAAGTTCAAAGAATGGTGCGACCGGCCCTTGCCCTTGGCGCGTAGGAAGGTAATTGAATGATCTGCCTTAGAGACGGCGTCAAGGTACGAAAGCTGCGTCTCTAGAGGGGTGTTTCTATCCAATGGGTCACCGACGATAAAAATGCGGCGTTTGGGATCTCTAACGATCAGGTCGATATGGTCCATCGGGTCCCAATAGTCCCAGTAACCCGTAATATCCGTTTTCCACCCGTGGGCGCGGGCGCGTTCCCGGACTGAGAGAACGCCGGATGTCATCACCGCACAATCAATGTCTGTCCGCTTCGGCAGGAGGGCTGCGACAACGTGGCCGCCCCCCGACTGTCCCGTAAGGGAAAATCGACCGACCTGATATCGCTCCTTGAGCTGATCGAGGGCGGCATTGATGATTGCCGATTCACGAGGACGGCGCCGAGTCTTGTGCTCGCCAGAGGAGCCATAAACTCCTGGCCGGGAAAAGCGTATATACGGCAAGCCGTAATCCGAGAGAGCGCGGTCGGCAAATCCCTGAAGAGTTTCTCTGTTGGCATGTTCTTCATAGGACTTGGAAATCCAGGCCTCTCCTTCCTCGCTCTGTCCCATTCGGTCTCCATGGAACCAGACGTGGACGACAGGATTAGCTTCATCCAGCCCGGCACTGAAGTAGCGTAGACACTCACCGCGGTTATCGACCTCTACCCAGACATGTGACATGTCGTCGGGGCACTCTGTCCGGTCAATCCGGCTTCCTGAGAGAACGCCGGCCGCAGTGAAAGTATCGGCGTTGTGCTGTGCGATGCCGCATGCGGCGAGCACGGTCGAGACAAAGCCGGAAACCGCCAAAGCTCTTGCAGTCTGCCTTGTCCGTTCTTGGTCCAATCCCCAGCTCCTCAGGAGGCATTAAGATAAGGATTTGTATATCAAAGGTTGTGATTTCGAATGTTTTTTTTTTCGGTTATAGGTCCGGCATATCCCAGCCGCGGCGGCGGCAGGCGGCTTCGACCGTGTTTCGCAGCAGGCAGGCGATGGTCATCGGGCCGACGCCTCCCGGCACCGGAGTAATGGCGCCTGCGACTTCGGAGGCGCCGGCGAAATCGACATCGCCGACCAGCCGGGTCTTGCCTTCGCCTTTCTCAGGTGCGTCGATCCTGTTGATCCCGACGTCGATCACGGTCGCTCCCGGCTTCACCCAGTCTCCCTTGACCATTTCCGGTCGTCCGACGGCGGCGACTAGGATATCGGCCCGGCGGCATTCCGCTGGCAGATCCTTGGTCCGGGAGTGGGTGACAGTCACCGTGCAGCTTTCGCGCAGCAGCAGGGCAGCCATCGGTTTGCCGACGATGTTGGAGCGGCCGACGATGACGGCATGCTTGCCGGTCAGGTCGCCCAACTGATCGCGCAGCAACAGCAGGCAGCCGAGCGGGGTGCAGGGGACTAATGCATCGCCGCCGGTCGCCAGACGGCCGGCATTGACGACATGGAAGCCGTCGACGTCTTTTTCCGGCGTGATAGTGTCGAGTACGGCCTGGGCGTCGATATGATCGGGCAGGGGAAGCTGCACCAGAATACCGTCGACCGCCGGGTCGGCATTCAGATCGGCGATCAGTTTCAGTAGAGTATCCTGACTGGTCGAGGCGTCGAGTTTGTGCTCGAACGAGGCCATGCCGCTCTCGATTGTCTGCTTGCCCTTGTTGCGGACGTAGACCTGGCTCGCCGGGTCTTCGCCGACCAGCACGACGGCAAGGCCGGGAACAGCGCCATGCCTGGCTTTCAGTTCCGTGATGGCGGTGCCGATGCGGTCCCGCAGCCCGGCCGCGAAGGCCTTTCCGTCGATCAGTGCGGCTTTGCCCATGGGGTGTTTCCCTTTATTGCCCGTGCTTTCTATTACCCGGGTGCGTGTTGCGTGAGCCAGTGTTCCAGTTGTGCCGCCAGAGCCACCCCGTTCCCTGCGATCAGCAGGGTTTTGCGCCGCTGCGTCGTGCCGGACCGGATATCAATGCTGCTTTTTGGAAACTTCCAGCTTTTCGCCAGCATCTTGATCAGGGCCTTGTTGGCGCGGCCATTCTCCGGAACGGAGGTGACCGTGGCTGTCAGCCATGCGACCTGTTCCGCATCCATCGCGACACCGCCGATGGCATCACGCGATGCATTGGGCGTCAGGCGGACCCGCAGGCGCAAGCCTTCCGGGACTGTCTCAAAGGGCAGGGAGGTCATTCGGTGCGGCGTTTTAGCCGAGATATTCCCACATCAGGCTGCGGAGAAAACTCAGGCCCAGGACCAGGACAATCGGCGAGATATCGAGGCCGCCGAGGTTCGGCAGCACATTCCGGATCGGGCGCAGCAGCGGCTCGGTCACGCGATAGAGGAAATCCATCACCAGATAGACGAAGCGATTCTGCGAATTGATCACATTGAACTGCACAAGCCATCCCAGGATGATGAAGATGAAAAGCGCGTAAATATAGAGCTGGATGACTGTACTAACGAGATTCAGCAACGACAGCATGTGCGAGTTTCCGTCCTTCAGGGATGTTCGACGCAACGGACCGTACCGTCCGGTCGCGCGCTCGGCAAGCGCTTGGCGCTGCTCATTTTAACCCTGCTTATATGGGACGGGTAGAGCGATATGCAAAGCCCTGGATAAGAGGCGCTTTGCCCTTGCATCGCATAGTTGCTTCGATTATCTGTCTGCATCGCGCCGGGAGACACGATCTCCCGGCTCAGGTGGGGCCGTAGCTCAGCTGGGAGAGCGTCGCGTTCGCAATGCGAAGGTCGGGAGTTCGATCCTCCTCGGCTCCACCAAATTCTTCTCCCACTTAATTTTTTCCAACCTGTTTGGCGCCGGACAAAATTGCCAAGACTAGTGCACGCTAATATTGCAATAGTGCTCTAGATTGTAGCCTCGTGCTGTGAAGCGTTTGCGTGGATACAGACCATCAATGATTCGTTTATGGATGCGGGCATGAAGGTATTCTGGTCTTGGCAGTCAGATAGGTCTGGCAAAACAGGGCGCTATTTCGTGCGTGACTGCTTGTTGGCAGCAATCGAAAGGCTCAATGACGAGCGAAATGAAACGTCTCAACTCGAGCCGGCTGCGCGCGATGAAATTGAATTGGATCAGGATCGCAAGGGCGTGAAAGGCTCGCCGGGGCTAGCAGACACCATATACGCAAAGATCAGAGAAGTTGCTGTCGTAATCTGCGATGTGACTCCCGTAATTGAGCTTGTCAGCGTCGACGGCCGGACCAAAAAATTAACAAACCCGAACGTGGCGATCGAACTTGGGTATGCTCAAGGAACACTCGGCGACGCGTCCGTGTTGATGGTCCTTAACCTCGAATTTGGTCGCCACGAAGAGTTGGCCTTCGATCTTCGGCACAAGACAGGGATTCTTTCATACAACTTGCCGGATGGCGCCGTAAGCACTGAGATCAAGGCAGAGGCGAAGAAGTTCACGTCACTTCTTGTTGAGGCACTGCGGCCATATGTAGAGGAACCGGCTGCAGCTGCCGCAGCTGAAGCGTTGGGCCCATTTGATTGCGCCGACAGCACGACAGACTCGGCGCGTTGGTGGGAACCTGACGAGGTACTTGGCCAGCTGCGTCGTGACGGTTCTAATCTCATGAGCCCGTCAGGACCGTTAATATATTTGCGCCTGATGCCGCCTCATGAAGTACCAAGAATCGCCGCAGCGGATTTACATGACTATGCTAGGCATTTCACAACTTTCGACGGCGGGTTCAACCTATGCCGTAATCGAAATGGGGTTGTTCTGATCAAGCGTGCCGGTGGAAACGGTGACGCCCCTTTCGAGGTTTCGTCCGCCACGCAGCTCTTTGAAACTGGCGAGGTTTGGGCAGTTGAAGCATACCTTCTTCGTGAAGAGGCTGGTCGAGGTCCAGGCTGGCCCTACGTACCAATTGGTGCGTTGGAGCACCAGACCCGTCGAACGTTGACGATTACGGCCCGAGCTATGGTTGAGCACTTCAACACGCCCCTGCCAATTTCCATCGAGTTCGGTATGGCGCCGTCAGAAGGATTTCGCTTTCCTCTCGGCGATCACAACTGGTCCGGCCCATGCTTCATGTCAGAAATAACGTTGCAGGCCCAACTTACAGCGCTTGATGATGCATCGATTGAGGACTGTTTAGGCAGTTTATATGAAGGCTTCTGGGACCGTTTCGGCGAAAGGCGGCCGGTGAATCATGGGATAGAAGGGTAATTGATGATGTTTATGGAGCATGACTGATCTAATTCGTTCTGTTGCTGGCTCTGTGTTGGCATGAACCCGGGCGCGTGAGCACCCGGGTCCGGTTAAGTCTGGTGTGTTAAGGGCCGTCGACCATCAGCCAAGCGAGTCCTGCGCAGATCGGCAGTACCCGGCCGATGCCTCAGTGCCATCGCAGCAACATCAGACCGCTGAGCGCAGCCAGTGCCGCTATGCGCCAGTCAAATGTTGCAAACTCGGGTTGCCAAAGCGTCAGGGCCGCCCCGGCAATCCCAAGCATGATGCCGCCATCCCGATAGGCAGCGAGGAAACCGACAAACTCGGTTACCAGGGTGAGCGGTCCGGGGGTGGTCTCAGCCAAACCAAGGCCATCCATCATCTCACCCGCATTCACACCAGCTACGATCGATGCGCCCACAGATTCATGTCCGCAATCCCCTCGGCCAGGGCTGGTGAGTGCCGCTTGCCTTCCTTAAACGAGTCGATGTTTGTTACACTGAATAAGGGAACGAAGAAGTCGGCAAACCGGCTCGATTTAGGGAGGAACTTGCGGGTGGTGGCGAAATGATCGTCTCATATGATCCGCTTCTGGTTGTGGCGTCGGTGGCGGTCGCGGCGATGGCGTCCTTTACCGGGCTGCGGCTGCTGATCGGATTGCGCCATGTAGACAGTGCGACCCGCAAGGCACAGCTTGCGAAAGCGGCGATGGCGATCGGCGGCGGGATCTGGTCGATGCATTTCGTCGGCATGCTGGCCCTGCGCCTGCCGGTCCCGGTAGCCTACGACCTGCTATACACGCTCGGCTCCGTCCTGATCGCGATCCTGATCACGGGCGCAGGCCTTGCCTTGATGCATCTGGGCACCCGTTCTCTTTCCAAGACCGTTGCGGCGGGAACTCTCATCGGATGCGGCATCGTGGCGATGCATTATGTGGGCATGGAGGCCCTGACGGGGAGCTGCATCGTCAGCTATAGCCCGTTCGGCTTCGTGCTGCCGACCATGATTGCGGTCCTGTCCTCGACCTGTGCCCTGGCGCTCGCTTACAAGAAGCGCACCCTGATGCAGCTCAGTCTCGGAGCGCTGGTGCTGGGGGTCACGATATCCAGCATGCACTATTCGGCCATGGCATCTACCGCCTTCAGCCGTACCGCGACCACCATACTGGTGGAGGGCCCGATGCTGCCCGATACCTATCTGGCCTTGGTGGTCGCGGTCGCCGCCTTTGTCGTCTGCGGTTTGTTCCTGCTTTCCGCGCTTCCGATGGACGGCCCTCTCCCGGTCCGCGGCACGACGGCGCCGGAAGCGGACGAGACGAGAGAAGACGCTTCCGCTCTTGCCGGCGTGTCTGCATCCGACGAGGTCGCGGCGCAACAGGCCCGCCCGATGCCGACCGGACCGCTCGGCCGGATCCGTATTCCTTATGAACGCAACAACACGACCTACTTCCTGACTCCGGACAACATCCGGTCCATCAGGGCCGACGGTCACTACACCGAGATCTATGACGGCGCGGCGCATGTCTTCTGCCCGTGGTCACTATCCAAGCTGGAAGGGGTGCTGAAAGGCACCGCCTTCCTGCGCACGCACCGGAGCTTCCTGCTCAATATGGAGCATGCGGCGGGTTTCGAGCGGCAGAAGGACAAGGCCTTCGTGCTGGTCGCCGGGCAGAGCCGCGAGGCGATACCGGTCAGCCGGTCCCATATGGGCGACGTGCGCAAGGCGCTGGGACTGTAACCCCGCCGTCAGTGGCCGCTGCAGTTCGTGCAGCTATTTCGCCATTCGTGCAAGTGAGGCGCCCGGGGCGCATAGCCATCTGTGCATCCGCCGCCGTGTATTCATCCTGTCCCTCAAGTGCCGGCAAACCGGCAACGAGGCCATTAGAGCCGCAGTCCTTGAGGGAGGGTAGCCACAATGATCCCAGGATCATTCGAATATCATCGCCCGGAATCCGTCGACGGTGCCATCGCCTTGCTGAACGAGCATGGTGACGAGGCGCGCCTGCTCGCGGGCGGTCACAGTCTGATACCGATGATGAAATTGCGCATGGCGGTGCCGTCGCACATCGTCGATCTGCAGGCCATCGATAGTCTGCATGGCATCTCGGAAGACGGCGGCGAGCTCGTCATCGGCGCGCTGACAACCCAGCACGAGGTGTTGATCTCCGACCTGCTCGCCCGCAAATGTCCGATCATCCCGGAAGCGGCGGCGCTGATCGCCGATCCCCAGGTGCGCTATTGCGGCACGATCGGGGGCAATGTCGCGAACGGCGATCCCGGCAACGACATGCCGGCGATCATGCAGGCGCTCGGCGCGCGGTTCCGCGCGGTTGGCCCGAACGGCAGCCGGGACATCGCCGCCCGGGACTATTACGAAGCCGCCTACTTCACCGAACTCGAGGAAAACGAGGTTCTGACTCAGATCCGGATCCCGACCCCGGCCGCCGGGCACGGCGCCGCCTACGAGAAACAGAAGCGCAAGATCGGTGACTACGCGACTGCCGCGGCCGCCGTTATCCTGACCGTGGAAAGCGGGCGCTGTACCTCGGCATCGATCGCGCTCACCAATGTAGCGTCGACGCCGCTCTATGCGGAAGCGGCGGCAGGCGCGCTCGTTGGAACTGATCTAGGGGCGGACGCAGTCGACACGGCGGTGCGCCTCGCCGAGGAGATCACTGAACCCACGAGCGACGGACGAGGGCCGGCCGATTTCCGGACCCATGTCGCCGGTATCATGGTGCGCCGGGCTATCGCCCGCGCCCAGAAGAACGCCGGTTGAGGGAGAGCCGACTGATGTCAAAGATGCATGTCAAAATGAACGTCAACGGCGCCGAGGTCGAAGGCCTCGCCGAGCCGCGCACCCTGCTGATCCATTTCCTGCGCGAGCAGCTAAGCCTTACCGGCCCGCATATCGGCTGCGAGACCAGCCATTGCGGCGCCTGCACCGTCGATCTGAATGGCAAGTCGGTGAAATCCTGCACCGTCTTCGTCGCCCAGTCGAACGGCGCGGAGGTGACCACGATCGAGGGTATTGCGAATGCCGACGGCACCCTGCACGCGCTGCAGGAAGCCTTCCGCGAGCATCACGGCCTGCAATGCGGTTTCTGCACCCCGGGCATGATCACGAGGGCCTACAGGCTGCTGCAGGAAAACCCGAACCCGAGCGAGGAGGAGATTCGCTACGGGATCTCCGGAAATCTCTGCCGTTGCACGGGGTATCAGAACATCGTCAAGGCCATCCGGGCCGCGGCGGACGAGTTGAACGCGACCAGGGAGGCTGCCCAATGAACGCCGAAGTCGCCAGTGTCGAGGAACGCAAACAGAACCTGAAAGGCATGGGCACCGCCCGCCGCAGGGTCGAGGATGCCCGCTTCGTGCAAGGCAAGGGCAACTATGTCGACGACATCAAGTTGCCGGGCATGCTGTTCGGCGATTTCGTCCGCTCGCCATATGCCCATGCCCGTATCAAATCGGTGAACAAGGAAGCGGCGCTGGCCGTGCCGGGGGTCAAGGCGGTGCTCACCGCGGATGACCTGAAGCCGGTCAATCTCGCATGGATGCCGACGCTCGCCGGTGACGTGCAGATGGTGCTCGCCGACGGCAAGGTCCTGTTCCAGGGCCAGGAAGTGGCCTTCGTCGTCGCCGACGACCGTTATGCGGCATCTGACGCGGCCGAGCTGGTCGAAGTCGAGTACGAGGAACTGCCGGTCCTGGTCGATCCGTTCAAGGCGATGGACCCGGATGCGCCGGTCCTGCGCGAGGATCTCGAAGGCAAGACCGAAGGGGCGCATGGGCCCCGCCGTCACCACAACCATATCTTCACCTGGGAAGTCGGCGATCAGGACGGCACCGAAAGGGCACTGGCCGATGCCGAAATCGTGGCCAAGGAGAAGATCACCTACCAGCGTGTCCATCCTTGCCCGCTGGAGACCGCTGGCTGCGTCGCTAGCATGGACAAGGTAAACGGCCATCTCACCCTCTGGGGTACCTTCCAGGCGCCGCATGCGGTGCGTACCGTGGCCTCGCTGATCTCCACAATTCCGGAGCACAAGATCCGCGTGATCTCGCCGGATATCGGCGGCGGCTTCGGCAACAAGGTCGGCGTCTATCCCGGCTATATCTGCTCCGTCGTCGCCTCGATCGTGCTCGGCGTCCCGGTGAAGTGGATCGAGGACCGGATCGAGAACCTGCAATCGACGGCCTTTGCCCGCGACTACCACATGACGGGGGAAATCTCAGCGACCAGGGATGGGCGGATCACCGGGCTCAAGTGCCACGTGCTCGCCGACCATGGCGGCTTCGACGCCTGCGCGGACCCGACCAAGTTCCCGGCCGGTTTCTTCAACATCTGCACCGGCTCATACGATATCCCCGTCGCCCACGTATCGGTCGACGGCGTTTATACCAACAAGGCGCCGGGCGGCGTCGCGTACAGGTGTTCCTTCCGGGTGACGGAGGCATCCTATTTCATCGAGCGGATGATGGATGTGCTCGCCCGCAAGCTGGAGATGGATCCGGCGGAGCTCAGGATAAAGAACTTCATCAAGAAAGAGCAGTTCCCATACACCTCGGCGCTCGGCTGGGAGTACGACAGCGGCGACTACCATACCGCGATGGAAAAGGCGCTGGAGACGGTCAAGTACAAGGCGCTCCGGGACGAGCAGAAAGCCAACCGCGAGGCCTTCGCGCGCGGCGAGACCCGCTCCCTGATGGGGGTCGGCGTCGGGTTCTTCACCGAGATCGTCGGGGCCGGCCCGATCAAGAACTGCGACATTCTCGGGCTCGGGATGTTCGACAGCTGCGAGATCCGGGTGCATCCGACCGGCAGCGCGATTGCCCGGCTCGGGACCATAAGCCAGGGGCAGGGTCATGCTACGACCTTCGCCCAGATCCTGGCCTCCGAGATCGGCATCCCTGCGGACCAGATCACGGTCGAGGAAGGCGATACGGACACCGCGCCTTATGGCCTCGGGACCTACGGTTCCCGCTCGACGCCGGTCGCCGGTGCCGCGACGGCGATGGCGGGTCGGAAGATCAAGGCCAAGGCGCAGATGATCGCCGCCTGGCTGCTCGAGGTGCATGACGACGATGTCGAGTTCGACGTCGACCGGTTCGTGGTCAAGGGCGCGCCGGAACGTTTCAAGACCATGGCCGAAGTCGCTTTCGCCGCCTACAACAACGTCCCGCCGGGTCTGGAGCCGGGTCTGGAGGCCGTCAGCTACTACGATCCGCCGAACATGACCTATCCCTTCGGGGCCTATGTCTGCGTCGTCGACATCGACGTCGATACCGGTGTGACCGACATCCGCCGTTTCTACGCGCTGGACGATTGCGGTACCCGGATCAACCCGATGATCATCGAGGGACAGGTGCATGGTGGACTGACGGAAGCCCTTGCCATCGCCATGGGCCAGGAGATCTCCTACGACGAAATGGGGAACGTGAAGGGCGCGAGCCTGATGGACTTCTTCCTGCCGACGGCGGTGGAAACGCCGGTCTGGGAGACCGATTTCACCGTCACGCCGTCGCCGCACCACCCGATCGGTGCGAAGGGTGTCGGGGAGTCGCCGAATGTCGGCGGCGTCTCGGCTTTCTCCAACGCCGTCAACGATGCCTTCGCCCATCTCGGTCTAACCCACACGCAAATGCCGCATGATCACTGGCGGGTGTGGAAGACGGCCGAGCGGCTCGGCATCACGGCCTAGAAACCCACCTCCGGGCCGGGCGGCAACCCATGCGTCGTCCGGTCCGGGTTTTCAATCCATGAGAGATTACAAAGAGCTACAGGCAAAACTCGCAAAAGCCGGTTACATCGCGGAGGAAAGCCTCGCGATGGCGCTGACGCTGGCGACGGAGATCCACCGCCCGCTGCTGCTAGAGGGCGAGGCGGGCGTCGGCAAGACCGACATCGCGCGGGCGCTGGCGAAGCTGCTCGGCACCCGGCTGATCCGGTTGCAGTGCTACGAAGGGCTGGATGCGAACGCGACGCTCTACGAGTGGAATTATCAGCGTCAGCTGTTGTCCATCCGGGCACGGGAGGCAACCGAAGGGGCGGACTCTGCAGAGACCTTGGAGAACCATATTTTCTCCGAGGAATACCTCCTGCGGCGACCGCTGCTGGAAGCGATCAGCCAGCTCGAGCCGCCGGTCCTGCTGATCGACGAGATCGACCGCGCGGACGAGGAGTTCGAGGCCTTTCTGCTGGAACTGCTGGCCGACTATCAGGTGACGATTCCGGAACTCGGTACCATCGAAGCGGTCTCGATCCCGCATGTGGTCCTGACATCGAACGGGACCCGCGCGCTCTCTGACGCGCTCCGCCGGCGCTGCCTCTATTCCTGGGTCGATTATCCGGACGCGGAGAAGGAGCGGGCGATCCTTGCCGCGCGGATGCCGGAGATCGACGACGAACTCGCACGGCGGATCGTCGGCTTCGTGCAGCAACTCCGCCGCGAGGAGCTGGAGAAGGTGCCAGGCATTGCCGAGACGCTGGACTGGGCGATGGCGCTTGTCGGTCTCAAGGTGGAGAAGCTTGAGGACAATCTCGATCTGCTGCAGGCGAGCCTCATCTGCTTGCTGAAGACAGAGGCGGACCAGCGCGCGATCGCACCGGAAGTTACCCAGCGCCTGATGGGAAAGGTCGCGTGACGATGGCGGAGCCCGGCGAGAACGGCGTCCTGCCGGAGCCCCCGGAGCCCCCGGGACCGCGGGAGCGGATGCGGGGCTTCATCGCCCATCTCCGGCTGAACGGCTTCACTCTCGGTCCGTCTGAGACGGCCCTGTCGCTCGACATCGTCAGGCGCCTCGACAGGCCGACACCGGACGGCGTACAGGCGGCGCTCAAGGTCGCGCTTTGCGGCAACCGGGAGGACTGGGACCGGTTCGACACGCTGTTCCGGGCCTATTGGTTCGGCGAGGGTGTGAGGCGCGCGAATATCCTGCGGGGGGAGAATACCAGCACGCCGAAGCGGGCACGCCCGGCGCTCTGGGACAAGGTGCTGCCGCCGGAAGATCGGGCAGGGCGTCCGATCGGCGGGGCGGCGCAGGCGACAAACGCCAGCGACGGCGAGGAGGATGCGGAAGCTCCCTCCGCGCCGCACCGGATTGCCGCCGACCGGCGCGACAGCCTGTTCAAGACCGATCTGCGCGAGATCTCGGCGAAAGAGGATATCGCCGAGGCGGAACGGGTGGCGGAGAGTTTAGCGCGCGCGATGCGGTACCGTCTTAGCCGCCGCCGCAAGCCCTCTGCACGGGGGCGCAGCCTCGACCTCCGGCGCACCATCCGGCGCAACATCGCCCATGGAGGCGAGCCGGTGGATCTGCTGAAGCGGACGCGGCCGGACCGTCCCGTGCGCATCGTGGTGCTGCTCGACGTCTCCGGCTCGATGAAGCTCTACAGCCGGTATTTCCTGCTTTTCGTACGGGGCCTGCTCTGCCGCTGGATGCGGGCAGACGCCTACCTTTTCCATACCCGTCTCGTTCGCGTGACGGATGCGCTCACCGACAAGGACCCGTTCCGGGCGCTGGCGAAGCTCTCTCTGATGATAGAGGGCTTCGGCGGGGGAACCCGGATCGCCGGCGCGCTCGAGGATTTCAACACGCGCTACGCCAAGCAGGCGATCGACAGCCGGACGGTCGTGGTGATCCTGAGCGACGGCTACGACACCGAAGCGCCGGAACATCTGGCACGGGAGCTCAAGCGGCTCCGGACCCGGGCGCGTCGTATCGTCTGGCTCAATCCGCTGCTCGGCTGGAAGGACTACGAACCTGTGGCGCGGGGCATGGCGGCGGCGCTGCCCCATATCGATCATTTTTCCGCTGCGAACAGCCTGCAGGCGCTGGCGGCGCTCGAGCCCGAGCTGGCGGCCTTATAGGGAGACGGAGGAATGGAACGGCAGCACGATGACGTTTTCACCACGATCGCGGCCCTGATGGAGGCGGAGGCGGAGTTCTGCGTCGCGACCGTGGTGCGGACCGAGAATGCAACCAGCGCAAAGGCCGGCGCGAAGGCGGTGGTGCTCGCGGACGGGACGATCAAGGGATTTCTCGGCGGCGGCTGCGTGCAGGGCGCCGTGCGCCGCTCCGCGGAAGCGGTGCTCGACGCGGGGGAGCCCCGCCTGATCCGGGTGAAGCCCGGCGACGAAGTGGTCGAGCGGCTCGACCGCGACGGTGTCGAGCTGCACAAGAGCGGCTGTCCGAGCGGCGGTACCGTCGACATCTTCATCGAACCGATGCGACAGGCGCCGCGGCTGGTGATCTGCGGCGGCTCTTCGGTCGCGACCGTGCTCGCGCGGCTCGCCGTTACCCTCGGCTACCGGGTGACGGCATCGGCGCTGGCGGAAGATCTCGCCGGATTCACCGTCGATGTGGTGCGACACGAGGGGTTCGAGTTCGAAGCGCTGGATCTGGCAGCGCGCGACTTCGTCGTTGTCGCGACGCAGGGCAAGCGCGACCGCGAAGCACTCGCGGGGGCGCTCGACAGCGGTGCCGGTTTCGTTTCCTTCGTCGGCAGCCGTCGCAAGGCGAACGTAATGCGCACACACTTGGCGGAGCGCGGACTGCCGGAGGCACGATTGGAAGCGCTCAAGGCTCCGGCGGGACTCGATATCAACGCCATCGAGCCGGAGGAGATCGCGCTTTCCATCATGGCGGAGCTGGTTGCGGTCCGCCGTCAGCGCGCCCGCGACAGCGCGGAAAACAACAGGAGGGCAACGGCATGAAGAAGCGACTTCTCGGCAGCGCGGTCGGACGGATCCGAGCCTTGCTCCGGCGGGTGATCGAACAGGCCTCGGACACAACGCCTGTCTGTTGCTGAGCTAAGGATGGGTTTCTGCCGGCGCGTAGGGCCCTGAGGTCGGCGTCCCAGCCATGTCCGCGGGCCTGAAACTGTCGACCCGGCCGATGCCCAAGTGCCATCGCAGCAACATCAGACCGCTCGGAGCGGCCAGTACCGCTACGCGCCAGTCAAATGTTGCAAGCTCGGGTTGCCAGAGCGTGAACGGGCCGATTTCCTGTCGGCTGACTGTTCCCCGACGAACTTCGGGCAGGTAGCGCTACAACCTGATCCCAATCCTCACAGGCTGAAGTCATCGACCAAGAACCCCGTACGACCTTCGTAGAGGCCAAGGGTCAGATAATGTTCAAGCGCATTCACACCAGCCTCCGCCACATCCGCATTGGCCTCGAGGTACTTTGTGGTGTCAAAGAACTTTGACGCAGCCCGGCCCTCGGTTGCTCCGTTCGAAATATAATGCTCGTACGCGGACTGGATGCTTCCAGAGTTCACAGCCTCGGCCACATCCGTGTTTTGAGCCAGATAGTAAGTACTGTCGAAGAATGCGTTGCCGTCTCGGCCTTCAGACTGTCCGAATTGCAGGAAGTGTTGCATACCGGAGGTGAAGCCTCCGCTTGTAACCGCTGCTGCTACATCAGCATTCTGCGCTAGATAGAACGCTTCATCGACCGTGTAACTGCTCGCACCCGCACGACCCTCCGACTGTCCTGCAAGCTGATAGTGCTGCAATCCTGAGCTGAACGTTCCAGCGGCAACAGCTTCGGCAACATCGGCATTTTGAGCCAGATATCGGGCCTCGTTGAAGCTCGCAGCATCCGAAGTCGTATCTGTGGTGATGACGGTCTTACGATCGGTGAAGACCAGGATCTCCACACCGTTGATCGTGTCGGTTCCCTCGACGGCTATCGTCCCGTCGTTCCGCGAGATACCTGCAGCGTCTTCGGAGTAGTCGAGATCGAAGCTTGCGTAGTCTCGACCACTCTCTCCGAACAGCATGTCATCGCCCTCGTTGCCCGCGAGGCGATCATCGCCAGCGCCACCGTTGACCGTATCGTTGCCCGTCCCGCCAAAGACATAGTCGTTGCCGTCATCGCCATAGAGATCGTCGTCCCCACCGGCGGAGCCAATCGTATCGTCACCGCCACCGCCGAATAGCGTGTCTGGGCCTTCACCAAGGGAGATGAACTGGCTTGCCTCATCGCCCACGGCATAGTTTGACCCTGCGCCACCGTTGACCGTCACTGAGCCAAGGATCGAGGCGAACTCAATATTATCGAGCTGAATCGTCGAGCCGGCAGGCAAGGTCCGAATGTCGATCACGAACGCTTCCGATTGAGTTGAGCCGCCAGTCCCGGTTGTGCCCGAGATCTTGATGGGTTCACTCAGCAATGTGCTCGTCGAGGTAGGGACGATAGTTCGAACGTCCAAAGTGGTTGTAGATGCCAAATTTTTCAGGAAGGCCTGAGCCCCGCCAACTAACTGGGTGTTGGAGGCTGAACTGCGTGATTCAACCGCAGCCACCAATGACGTTACCGCGTCTGTTCCGGACTGCGCCGTACTGGGACCCTCTGAAGCAATCGACGTTCCGCCCGGCAGTGTTGCAGTGACAACGTTCCCGTTGTTGCCTGAGTTCTCAACCAACGCGGCACTGCCGGATGCCGTACCGGTGTTGGTAATCTTGTTGGACGTCGTTGTGCCCGTTCCCCCTGTCGTTGACGGGGCTGTTGGCGTCACGACAATCGGATTGGTGGGTGTCGACGTGGACGGAACAACGGGGGCGACCAATGTGATCGTCGTATTGCCGCCGGCAAAAACCGCGTTGAATGTCCCGCTCGTGCCACTGATCCCCGTCAGGGCGAGGTTACCGGACCCGGTTGCGATTGTGGCACTGGCGGCTGTGCTGTTCAGAGCCGACAGATCCGCGCCGGTGACAACGATACTGTCGCCGACCGCGAAATCCGAGATCGTGTCGCCGTTCAGCTCGCCCGCTGAGCCCGAGAACGTATCAGCACCCGCGCCACCCACAAGAGTGTCCGCACCGGCGCCGCCAACCAGAAGATCCGCTCCATCACCGCCCGAAATCAAGTCTGAGCCGTCGATACCGTACAGGGAATCGTCCCCGGCGCCGCCGTCGATCGTGTCGCCGCCCGCGCTGCCGGTGATTGTCTGGTTCCCGGCCGAGCCGGTGATGACAAAGTGATCGCTCGCCGCATCTCCGGCGGTGAGCGTCTTGCCAGAGGCCTGGGCGCTGGTGAGGGTGATGGTCTGGGCGCCTGCGTCGGCTGCGGTGGCGACGGTCTCGATAGCGTCGAGGCTGGCGCTGGAGACGTTCCCGGTGCTGGTCAGGGTGACGGTGTTGCTGCCGGCGGCGGTGACGGTGCCGCTGAAGCCATTCAGCTGGGCTGCCGTCATGGTGACGGAGGCGCCAGAGCCCGACAGGGTGAGGTTTTCGACTGCGGAGATGGTGCCGCCGGAGATGTTTGCGCCGTTGCCGATCAGGAGTGTGTCGTTGACCGTGCCCTCGCCAGTGATGGTTCCGGTCAGGGTCAGGGCGCCGCCGTCGAAGGTGACGGCATCGGTTGTGGAGGTAGCGCTGACGCTGTGGCCGGCATTTGTGATGGTAACGGTGCGGGCGTTGGTGGTGTCGTCGCCGACGACATAGCTCTCGATGGCACTCTGGGTGCTGAAATTGCCGTTGCCCGAAAGCGTCACGGTCTCGCTGCCGGCGGCGGTGACCGTGCCGCTGAAGCCGTTCAGCTGCGACAGGGTCATGGTGACGGAGGCGCCGGAGCCGAGTGTCAGGTTCTCGACCGCGGATATGGTACCGCCCGAGATGTTGGCGCCCGTTGCGAGCTGCAGCGTGTCGTTCACGGTGCCTTCGCCGGTCAGCGTACCGGTCAGGGTAAGACCGCCGGCATTGAAGGTGACGGCGTCTGTGGCCGAATTGGCGGTGATGCTGGTGCCTGCACCGCCGAGGGTGATGGTCCGGCTGTTGGTGCTGTCGTCGCCGACC
>NZ_JACZFS010000016.1 GCF_014904795.1 Nisaea nitritireducens | reverse complement strand
TCTCGATGTTTGCCAGCGTGGTGAAGTTGCCGTCGCCGGTGATGCTGACGGTCTCGCTGCCGGCCGCGGTGATGGTGCCGGAGAACTGGGCGGACTGGGCGGCCGCCATGGTGACGCTGGCGCCGCTGGTGAGGGTCAGATTCTCGAAGCTGGAAACCGTGGCGCCAGCGATATTGGCGCCGGTACCGAGCGAGAGTGTGTCGGTGCCGCCGTTACCGTTCAGGGTTCCGGTGGCGGTCAGGGTGCCGACATTGAGCGTGTCCGCCCCGCTGCTGCCGGTGAGGTTCTGCGCGGCCGCGCCGAGCGCGAAGGTGATCCCGCCGGTGCCGAGTACGTAGGCCTCGATATCGGCGTCACCGGTGGTCGCGGTGTCGCCGCCGGTCGCGGAGAAGGTGATCTGGTTCGTGCCGGTTCCGGCGATGCCGCCGGTGAACCCGTCATGCTGCGCCACCGTCATGGTGACCGAGGCGCCGCTGTCGACGGTCAGGTTTTCGATGTTGCTGATCGTGGCGCCGGAAATGCTGGCGTTGTTGCCGAGCTGCAGCGTGTCATTGACGGTGCCTTCGCCGGTCAGCGTACCGGTGAGGGTAAGACCGCCGGCATTGAAGGTGACGGCGTCTGTGGCCGAATTGGCGGTGACGCTGGTGCCTGCACCGCCGATTGTGATGGTGCGCGTATTGGTGCTGTCGTCGCCGACGGAGTAGGTCTCGATGTTTGCCAGCGTGGTGAAGTTGCCGTCGCCGGTGATGCTGACGGTCTCGCTGCCGGCCGCGGTGATGGTGCCGGAGAACTGGGCCGACTGGGCGGCCGCCATGGTGACGCTGGCGCCGCTGGTGAGGGTCAGATTCTCGAAGCTGGAAACCGTGGCGCCGGCGATGTTGGCACCGGTACCGAGCGAGAGTGTGTCGGTGCCGCCACTGCCGTTCAGGGTGCCGGTGGCGGTGAAGGTGCCGGCATTGACGGTATCCGCGCCACTGCTGCCGGTCACGTTCTGCGCGGCAGTCCCGAGCGTAAAGGTGATGCCGCCGGTGCCGAGCACATAGGTCTCGATGGCCGCGTTTCCGGTCGTGACGGTGTCGCCGCCGGTGGCGGAGAAGGTGACCTGTTCGGTGCCGGCCGCAGTGACGGTCCCGGTGAACCCGTCATGCTGCGCCACCGTCATGGTGACGGAGGCGCCGGTTCCGAATGTCAGGTTCTCGAAATTGCTGACCGTCGCGCTGGCGATGTTGTCGCCATCGTCGAGCACCAGTGTGTCGGAACCGCCGGCGCCGCCGTTCAGAATTCCCGAAAAGCTGTCCATCCCGGCGGTGGACTGAACTGTCTGGTTGCTTCCGGCATTGCCGGTGACGTTCTGGCCACCGGTCCCGATGGTGAAAGTGAACGCGTTGTTGAGATTGTACGTCTCGATATTGCCGGAGCCGGTGATGTTGCCGTCGCCATTGGCGGTACTCAGCGTGATCGCTTCAACGCCAGCCGCGCCATTGATGGTGGAGAAAGCGTCATGCTGGGTCTCGGACATCGTGACTGTGACATTGCTGCCGAGCGTCAGGGTCTCGAAATTCGTGAGCGAGGTCAGCTGCGTCAGGTCCGTCCCGGTCTGGGATATCACCAGCGTATCGGTCCCGCCGCCGCCATCCGCCGTCGAGCCTGTCGTATGCGTCGCGGACGCGATCGTCAGGGTGTCGTTGGTGCTGCCGAAGGTGGAGGCCGGCGTCAGATTAGTGCCATTGGTCGTGTTGAAACCGGCCGCATTCGACGAGGCGGAAACACTGGCGCTCGTGAAAATAATATTATCGAGGCCAACCCGCCAGTTCACTCCTCCAGCATAGGAGACCGTGAAGGACGTGATATTGTTCCAATCAGCTGGATTTAGAGTTGCGACCGAGCCGGCGAGCGCAGCGTCGTTGTCAGCGATTGTAACCGCTGACCCCGTATTGGGAGTGAAGGTATAATTTGCGCTGTTGCTATTGTTTTGGAACTCGCCAATCTGAAACTGCGTAATGTTGACGGCAGAGGCAAAAGTGAGCGTATAGGAAACCGTGTTGGCGATCAGGCCAGCATCGAGGAAACCTGACGACACCCCGGCCATCGGGGTGCTGTCGCTCCGTTCTACATTTATCGTGGTGCCCGACTCGTCGGTCGTCAGGGTGTGAGACGACTCAATCGTCGTTACAATACCAAATGTTGCTTGCGCCAAAACGCCAGGATAGCTGGCCTGAGACTCGGTATCGAACGCGAGCTGACTCAGTGCCGGAAAATCCCAAGCCCCGCCCAACTCCCGGGCGCCGACCATGTGCTCGGACGCCACGATGGAACGGTTCAACAGATCAGAAAGCCCGTCGACAAAGTTGCGTCCCGCCTGACCGTGCGCGACGGAACACCCGTAAAGGACGATCTCCGCGTCTTCAGCCAGCGCATCGCAAATAGCATCGACCAGCTCCGGCCGGGCCGTGATGTCACTTAATCCGACGTTGTGGCCTGAGAGGCGGATGGCCCCGGACTCACCGTGAGACAAAACGTGTAAAGCCGGCACATTGCGGCGACCCAGCATATGGAGCGCAATGGTCGTAAGGGCATCTGCTGTCGATGGAAGATGGACAACATCAAACCCTGGCCGCAGACCGGCAATTAAAGCCTCTTGGAACGGGACTTCTGGATCTACGAAAAGAATCGATTGTTCGGGATTATTATCCATAAAATTATTGTGTATTTTATTAAACTTTGCCGTGACGCGATTTAATCCACTTAAAGTAACCACGGTGGGCTCCATTTCTAAAAACTGATGGCGGGTTCTAGCATGCGAAGATGAATAATGTGTTACTTAAAACGTTGGTAAATAAGGAGTTAAGGGCATTAAAAAATCAGTGATCGGTCGGTATTGATCAGAAGGGATCGCCAAAAACGCGAACTATTGGTTTATATTTACGATGCATGAGACTCTATTTTGGCGCCTCAGCAATTCACCTGAGATTATCTGGGTCGGCATGATGATGTGCATGCGATGCCCACTGTCACCTGTCAGCTTGAAGACGCTTTGTAGGTACCGCGTCTGTTGGGCACCCAACTCAGGTAGCGGAACGCAACAGTGACCACTGCGCTGTCATGATCGTGCACCGCTCCTGGAGTTCCTCTTCGGTCTCGGCCGACCGGTAAGCGCTATCCGCCCAGATATCGGAGGCCGTATTGTCTGCGTCGGGGACGTCATCGAGGGGCTGGTTGTCGTGGGCGGATGCTCCGGTCACCCCTTGGCGCCGGGTCAACTTGTGGCGCTGGTCCACGTTGACGTGCTTCTTGGTTTAGTGGGCGTCGGCGTCCTTCAGGCCCATCAGGAAACCCCATCACGGTCCAAAGACTGGAGACTCTGGTAAGCCTCGGACAGACGATCACATTTTTCGAGGTGCCTTAAATTTTCTTAACGTTTTTTCGAGTAAGAATCCGACGCCCTTCAATGAGGAAATTCTAATGAATAAAAAAATATGCAAAGAACGAAGGCGTTGAAAAAATCTTTTGGAATCACGGCGTAGGCTATGGGCGAAACTTCCCGAAGTTTGATGCAGGAAGCGATGCGGCGGTATGAGGCCGGGTTTAGTGCCAGGGCCGCGCTGATTTGCGGTCGGGTACCGGTTGGAGATCCGAACTACCCCGACGCCCTCAGCCTCCTGGGTAAAATTCGACTTGGGCAAAGACGCCTTCCAGAAGCAATTCGACACTTAAGAGAGGCGCTGCACTATCGGCCCGAAAGTGCGGACGATTGGGTCTTTCTGGGTGCCTTGCTGCAGCAGTTACGGGAACCATCGGGGGCTCGAAATTGCTTTCGGAAAGCAACTCTGATCAACCCCAGTCGGGTCGATGGGGTGTCCGGGCTTTTCAAGGGTAGGCCAGCAGCCGAGCGACGCCCTTACGGAATTCGGAGTTTTATCCTATCGCCGCTGGATCGAACGACCGGAACGGAAACCAGTTTTGCAATCGATCTTTGGCATAGCGGTGAGCTTGGTCATGCCGCGCACCGTTTTCGCCGCCGACTGGTAGACCATCCGACAGACATCGCCGCACTCTTCAATCTCGGTAATGTCATGCGTGACTTAAACCAGATCGATCCAGCCGAACGGCTCTATCTGAGGACGCTCTGTGTTGTGCCTCGAGCAGCCACGCCTCTAAACAACCTTGGTCTGTTGGCTTTTAACCGGAACGATTGGGCACAGGCAGAAGCGCGTTTCCTGGCCGCCAGCCGCTCAGACCCAATGCTAGCGGCCGCATGGTCTAATCGCGCCCGTGCGCTTCAGAAACTCGATAAAGCTGAAGAGGCCCTCGTTCCCTACAAGCGGGGGCTGCTGATCGATCCAATCGATTTGACGGCATGTAGCGAATTGGCAGGCTTGATGGACGCCCCAATTTGGGCGCGGCGCGCTTTGGCAATCAATCCATTAGCGCCGCAGCCTTACAACAGATTGGCCGTCCTCGCGACGCGTTCGCCGGGTCGCAAAGAAGTCCTCAAATGGTTGCGGCGCGGGACTGTCGCGGAGCCTGCTGACGCCGACGCCTGGTTTAATATATCCGTTGAGCTGGGACGTGTGGGCAATGCATCTGATGCAGCTGTGTACGGGCGCCGCGCCGTTTGCGCAAACCCACGGCATGCGTCCGCAAATTTCAATACCGCATTCGCTCTGTTGGCTCTCGAACGTTTTGACGAAGGTTGGGACCTTCACCGTGGGCGCTTCGAAACGAAAGAAGGCACAAAGCTTCGCCGTTTTTTCAAGATTCCCGAATGGACGGAAGGCGATGTCGCTGGACATCATCTCTTGCTGTGGGGTGAACAGGGTATCGGCGATGAAATTCAATTTCTTTCACTTGTCCCGTATTTGCTGGACCGGGGTGTCAAACTGACGATCCTGACGGAACCTCGCTTACGACCTCTTCTCAAGCGCAGTTTCCCCGGCATATCGGTGCCGGATGTTTCGGAGCCTGACGGCGCTGAAGAAAGCCATCACGGCGCGGACTGTCATCTGGCACTCGGTGACCTCCCGCACCGGCTGAAGCTCTTTTGTGGCGGCGACGTAATCCCGAAACCTTGGTTGGTCCCCGACGTAGCCCGATCAGATGAAATAAGGTCCGGGCTACAAGCCCGGCACCCTTCGAAAAAGTTAGTGGGCATCACTTGGCGATCGATTGCACCCCGTACTGGCCCCGCTCGCACTATAGCTCCTGCTTTCTGGCGTGGTTTCGCGTCGGCTGAGAATGTTGCCTTGGTTTCTTTGCAATACGGCGCAACCGAGGACGATATAGCGGCATTCCATCGTGAGGGTGGGCTTGCCATTGATCATAGTCACGGCGTAGAGCCATTTGAGGACCTGGATGGCCTGGCTGCCCTTGTGGCCGCAGTCGATCTGGTGATCTGCCCAGTCAACAATACTGTCCATTTTGCCGGAGCCTTGTCGAAGCCCTGCTGGAATCTATTACCGCCAAATCCCGATTGGCGCTGGGGCCTCTCGCGACCAGATTCTCTTTGGTATCCTCAAACACGTGTTTACCGGCAAAAAGCCGGAGATGAATGGGATACCGTCATGACACAAGTCGTCACAGATCTGAAGGCGTGCGGCCCAGCCGACCTGGTCGGCGTATAAGTGAGTAGGAGTTAGTGATGACCAAAAAACTGCGTCTTGGCGTCCTCGGATGCGGGCGGGTCTCGGCCCGATACCGGGAGGTTTTGGGACAGGAACTGGCACATCGGGTCGAGGTGATCGTGGCAGCAGATCTGGACCTGTCAAAAGCTTCCGCGTTCACTCAAGCCCTTGGCGGGACGCCGGTCGACAGTATCGAGGCTCTGATCATTCATAAGCCCGATCTGGTTTGCGTGATGACCGAATCCGGTAACCACGCTGAACACGCAATGCAATTGATACGAGCCGGCCTCAACGTACTGGTCGAAAAGCCGGTTGCCCTTCGGATAGAAGACGCGCTGGCAATGGAAGACGCCGCGCGCGAGGCGGGTGTGATGTGCGCCGTGGTCAAACAGAACCGCTACAATCCCGCCATGCGCTTTCTGCGACGGTCGATCGACGAGGGGCGCATTGGACGGTTGGTCACCGCCGGTGTCCGTGTCCATTGGTGCCGGACCCAAGACTACTACAATGACCCCTGGCACGGGCGATGGTCGATGGATGGCGGTGTGCTCGCCCAGCAGGCGATCCACCATGTCGATGCGTTGCAGTGGCTGGGCGGTCCTATCGAGGCCGTATGCGCTGCCGGAGACGATATTCTGAACACTTTGGAGGCCGAGGACACAGCGGTCGCTATCGTCAAGTTTGCCTCGGGAGCGCTGGGCACGATCGAGGCAACGACCTCAGCCCGAGATGATGATTTCGAGGCATCTATCCATCTGGTCGGAGAGAAGGCGATGGCCAAGGTCGGCGGTCGTGCTTTGAACCAGCTTGAGATCTGGCGACCGGTCACCACCCAGCCGGGCGATGAGACAGCAACCCAAGATCATTCTCAGGAGGTGCCCAACGGCTATGGCTTTGGCCACGGCCCCCTGCTTGGTGACGTCTTGGATCGTTTGCAGAGAAATGACCGTACGCCGCCCATCGGGGTGTCAGACGCGCTCGGATCTCTGCGGCTTATCCATGCGCTCTACGCCAGCATGGAAACCGGTGGGTGGGTCCGGATGGCCGATATGCCGAGCTCTTCCAAGCTTGGTATCAAGGGGTGAGGGTGCTTCCCGTGCCTGAACGTTCAGCGGTTCCCCTTACGCCAATCCAGAGCCGTTTCGGCGAGGTGGAAATCGAAGGCGTCATGAATGTCGATGCCCGAGGCCGTGTCGTCGATCTGGATGATCTCGGCCCTATCGCCGGTGCGCCGCCCCGCACGGATCAACTCCGAGCGTAAGGCGGAGGCGATACCGGTGTCTTCGCGGAACAGCGGTTTCCGGGTCTGACGCGGCCCGTAGATTGCCATCCAGTCGAAAACGCGTGTCCAGCTACCATCGTCCTCCTGGACCCAGAAATTCTTGTGGGTTTTGTTGGCGACGAAACAACAGTCGATTTCCGGCCGGGTTTTCAAAGTGTTGACCGCGCGGGCAATCCATTCAGGTTCGCGGAAAATATCGGTCGGTTGCAGGAACACCACGATGTCATAGCTGACCCCGTCGAGCGCCTCCGCGCGTTCCAGCGCATCCTTTAGAACCGGTTCCGTCGGGGTCAGGTCCTGCGCCAGTTCGGCTTCCCGCAAGAAAGGCGTCCAGGCTCCCGCAGCCTCGGCCGCTGCTCGGATTTCCTCGTTGTCCGTGGTGACAAGCACCCGGTCGCAGACGCCGCTTTCAATCGCATGAACAACCGAATGCGCGATCAGCGGCATGCCACCGATCATTTTAAGGTTCTTGCCCGGTAGTCCCTTGGAGCCGCCCCGGGCCGGGATGATCGCGATCACGCGAAACTCATTCGGGCCAGAGTTATGAGAGGCGGTCGGCTCTGTCATGTGTCGGTGTCCTTGAGCTGCGGCAGTTTGTCGGCTGTCCCTTTTTGATCAGCCCGTCAGACGGCCGACATGGCGACGCGAACAGCCTCGAGCGTGAGCGTGCCGGGATTGGCCTTGAGCCACGCGATCACCGCTTGGTCCAGGTTCATGCCAAGCCCGTCACGTGTTGCAAAGCCGTGAGAGGCTGCGGCCTTGAGCATTGGGGTCTCGCGGGGCTGATAGATGATGTCGTAGACGGCAGCCCCTTCAGGAAGATACGCGAGCGCCTCTACAGGAACCGGTGACCCTTCGGGTCCGTCTTGGTATCCGACCGTCGTGCAGTTCACCAAGACATCGGTCATGGAAAGAATCTCGTGTGTCAGGGGCATTGCCACGGGATCGGCTCCCAGCCTTCTTGCAGCCTCTTCGGCCACCGAATAGGTCCGGTTCGCAATCCGAAGTCCCGCCGTCCGATCCGCGAGGAACGCGGCAACCGCGATGCCCGCACCGCCAACCCCGATCAAGGTCACGTGTTTAGCTTTCAGCGCCTCCGCACCCCCGACCAAATCCTCGATCTGGCTCAGGGCTCCGGCACCGTCTGTATTGGCGCCGACCAATTGGTTGCCCGCACGATAGATTGCGTTCACAGCCCCGATCTTCTCGGCCTCGGGCTCGATCCGGTCAAGCAGGCTGCCAATGGTTTTCTTGTGGGGCACCGCGACCGCACCTCCCAGATAGCGCGCGTCCGCCTTTAATCCGGCGACCACGGAAGCCAGGTTTTCCGGGCGCACGTCCATCGGATGCATAACAGCGTCGATCCCGGCTGCCTTGAATGCTGCATTCCAGAGCAATGGAGACCGCGCGCCCTTAGACGGACTCAAGCCCAGGATCGCGGAGTAGGACGGGGTCCTGATCTCAACCGGGTTGTCGAGCGCGTCTTGAAAAGCGAGTTCCGCCATGGGTAGCTCCTCACGGGGGCGTTTAGGCGTCGACGGTGCGACCGACCGCCTGCGCCACCGGACGGCAGGCCTTCATAATGTCGTCGAACTGCTCAAGACTGGAGCATTGCAGGGGATCGACGGCGGCGTTTACCGGGTCCGGATGGACCTCGAGCATAAGTCCGTCGGCACCTGCCGCGATCGAGGCCAGCATCATCGATTTTACCCAGGGTTGCCAGAAAGTGGCGTGACTGGGGTCCGACATGATCGGCAGGTGGGTGATTTCCTGAGCCGCCGGAATGACCTGGAGATCCAGCAGGAAGCGCGAGGTGGCGCGGTGGGTGTGGTTGGCGACGATGCCGCGCTCGCACAACAGGATCTTTTGTTGCTGACCCAATCGGTCATGCTCCAGCGCGATATACTCGGCCGCCATCAGCCAATCCCGCAGGCTCGCCCCGTATCCGCGCTTCAGCATGACCGGCATGCCGGTTTTCCCGACCTCGGTCAGGAGAGGATAATTCTGCATGTTGCGGGTGCCGATCTGCAGCATGTCGCAGTTTTGAGCCACAATATCGATTTTCGAGATCTCCATGACCTCGGTGACGATCGGCAATCCGGTCTCTTGCTTTGCAACTTGAAGCCATTTCAGGCCGTCCTCCCGCGGCTCGAAGAATTTTGGCGAGCGATACGGGAATGTCAGCGGCTTGAACGCGCCGCCGCGCAGGAAGTGTGCACCAGCAGCCTTGATACCCTTGGCGGTCTTGACGATCAGCTCTTCGCTCTCAACCGTATTCGGGCCGGCCATCACGGGAACCAGAGCGCCGCCGAATTCGATGCCCGCACATTCGAACTTGGTGCGGTGATCGGCCGACTTCTTGGCGACCAGCGGAATCTTGCCGTCGATATCGTCCTGAGTGATGTCCTTACCGGGGAACTTGTTGTCGACGGTCATATTGGCACCGGCCATTTTAGATGTTTCTTTGCAAACGCTGCGGGTACATATCGTGACAGGCAACGCTCCGCAACGGCTCACCGGACAGGATAAGCACCGATGTCACGCTGGGATAGGCTTTTGGGGTTTCTATAATGGAACATAGGCCTATGTGTTTTAAGCCGAAGTCTTGGCGCCCTGCGTCCGAGACCATTTCTGATGTTCTGACTTGGCATCGTTTATATCGAATTGCGAACCGGATTTTGTGAGCGAGCCCATACCAGAGATTGGGACAAAGCCGCCGCTGCATTCGAGGTTGAACCCGGGCGCGTGAGCACCCGGGTCCGGTTAAGTCCGGTGTGTTAAAGGCCGTTGACCATCAGCCAGGCGAGTCCTGCGCAGATCGCTAGTACCCGGCCGATGCCCCAGTGCCATCGCAGCAACATCAGACCGCTCAGAGCGGCCAGTACCGCTACGCGCCAGTCAAATGTTGCAAGCTCGGGTTGCCAGAGCGTGAACGGGCCGATTTCCTGCCGTGTAACTGTTCCGAACATCACATGCAGGCCGAACCAGAGCGACAGGTTCAGGATCACGCCGACCACCGCTGCGGTAATGGCCGAAAGCGCGCCTTTGAGGCGTGGCTGGGCCGAAATCCAGTCGATATAGGGCGCGCCGGCGAAGATCCAGAGGAAGCAGGGAACGAACGTGACCCACAGCGTCAGGGCAGCGCCGGCAATCCCGAGCATGATGCCGCCATCCCGATAGGCGGCGAGGAAACCGACGAACTCCGTCACCAGGATGAGCGGTCCGGGGGTGGTTTCGGCCAAACCGAGGCCATCCATCATCTCACCCGCGTTGAGCCAGCCGAAGGCGCCGACCACGTCTTGGGCCATATAGGCCAGCACGGCATAGGCGCCGCCGAAAGTAACGACCGCGAGCTTTGAGAAGAACAGCCCGAGGTCGGTCAGGACCGGAAACCCGGAGAGCTGGGCGATAAGCAGTACCGGAAGCCACCAGATAACGAGCCAGACGGTAACCGTCAGCATGGTTCCGCCGAATGAGCGACCAATCGGCTCGGCCGCTGTACCCGACGCTGATACCGTGCTGCTTGTCGCCCAGCCCCAGAGGGCTGCGGCGCCAACGATGAGCGGGTAGGGCAGATCGAGGATGAAGATCCCTGCGAAGGCCAAACCGGCAACGATCCAGTCACCGCGCCCGCGCAGCGCCCGTTTCGAGACCCGCAGCAAAGCTTCGACGACGATCAGAAGGACCGCCGATTTTACCCCGAGGAACAGGCTGTCGATCAGCGGTACCTGACCGAACAGGGCATAAATCGCCGCCAGGGCGAGGATCAGTATGGCCCCCGGTATGACGAAAAGCAGGCCGCCAATCAGGCCGCCGGCGATGCCGCGAAGACGCCAGCCGGCATAGGTGGCAATCTGCATGGCCTCGGGGCCCGGCAGCAGCATGCAGAAGCTCAGGGCGTTCAGATACTGCTGCTCGGTGAGCCATTTCAGCTCTTCCACCAGCAGCCGGTGCATCAGGGCAATCTGCGCGGCCGGACCGCCGAAGGAGAGCAGGCCGATTTTCAGGAAGACCTGGAACAGGGTGCCGAGCGACGGGGCATTGCGCCCCGCCGCAACAGTTTCGGTAAATGTATCGGTCATTGCTTCAGGCCTTCACTTTGGCCGTCGGCCAATCATGCCCTTCATCGACCGCGTCCCGGCACCACCGGTAGAACGCATCGTAAAGCAACATGCCGGCCTCGACCTGACGCAGATCGTCCCGGTACATGCGCGACAGGCCAAGCGACGCAGCAAGCAGTCCGGCTGCCTGCGGCGCCAGATCGTGGCGATCGGTATCCGCAGCGCGAACGATAGTTGCCAGCAGTTTCAGCGGTTCCGTTTCGAGGCCGAATTCCGAGACCATCGTGTCGAAGCTGCACTCTTTGCCGCGATGGCTCCAGAACACACCTTCGACATCGAAGGGAGTCGCTCCGAACCTGTCGGCGACGTCCATTACTTCGGCCGGCGAAACGAAAAGAAAACGTGCCGAGGGATCGACGAAGCGGCGAATAAGCCAGGGGCAGGCAAGCCGGTCGACCTTCGGGCGATGGCGCGTGACCCAGAGAGTCTCACCGGTTTTCCTGCGTGGCGGTATGGACGCTGCCGGGACCGCTGGTTGTCCGGCCTCGTGCCAGGCTACAACACCGCCGTCCAGGCTTTCGGCGGCAATTCCGTTGGTTCGGAGAAGGGCTGCTGCCCCCTGGCCGAGCTTATGGCCCTTCCGGCAGACGACGACCACCCTCTGGTCCTGAAGCCGGGGCACCAGCGATTCAATGTCGTTAAACGGATGCCTGAATGATCCAGGTATCAGACGCGGATCGGCGTTGAAATCGTCATCGACGCACACATCGACGATGACCGGTGCTTCTGGCGTGCCGATAAGACGGGCGAGTTGGGAAACTGTAATGATGTCTGGTGACGGCATGGCGCGTCCTCCCAAAATGCGGGTTCAAAGGACGCGAAACTTGGGCTGTCGCCTCACGAGGCGCTCGCGAGCCCCATGCGATGAAAATGCGAGAAGGGCCCACAGCTGTCAAGGATGTGCTGGTCAGTTAACGCGAGCATTGTCTCCTTCGGTCTCGTCAATCTTGACCCTGATGCTCGGCGTATCCGGAGGGTTTTGACAGCCGTTCGAAAGATGAGTGACGGAGGTGATTGTTCTGCAATTTCTATGGATCAGAACAATCCAAGAAGTGATTCCGGCCTCTGGTTCGCTATCGACAGGGTCTGTGTCGAGAGCTGCGTCTGGACCTGCATGGATGTCAGCCGAGCCGCTTCGCGCGACATGTTGGCGTCGACGATGTTCCCGAGACCTTCTTTGTAGGAATCTATCAAGCCCTCGGCCTGATTACGCGTGGCGATGAGTTGTTTGGCCTTACTGCCAAAATATCCAAGGGTTTGGCCAATAATGGTTTCGGCAGTTTCGATTTGCGCGACCGATGACTGGACACTAGACAGGTCAACGGGCCTCAATCCGATATCCTCTGCAAGCATCGACTTACTGTAGATTTCGGTGGTGTTTCCTTTGGTGTCGACAAGTGCGGAAAACGCCTCACCGGTGTCGTTTGCGGATGGCGTGTAGGTGAATTCGTAGAACACATTGCCAAGGCCGCTCGTGTTGATGGTGAAGTCGTTTCCATCTTCGGCCGAGTAGTTGAAGCTCAGCGAGCCGTTGACTCCGCCTCCGTTAAAACCGTGTGTGACGGAGTCCATGGTCGAGCCGCCATAAATCAACGAGATCGTGCTGCCGGCACCTGCGTAATTGTAGGAGACATTCACGATCCCCTCAAAATCGGGAAGCGCGTGAGTCCGGGTCGGCGCGCCTGAACTGGTGACGAAATGGCTGGCGCCCGCGTCTGGCGGATCGGGGATTGGCGTCCCATTAGTATTGATCAGGTTTGTGTCATTGAAACTGGCCTGGTTGGCCATTTGATCGATCTGATCGAGTAGCGCGTTGTAGTCGTTTAGCAATATCTGCTGCTGAGCGCCCGTTGCATTGTGATATTCGATTACCTTTTTCTTCGCGTCAGCGACAATGTCGGAGATGGATTCTGCTCCGGCGATCGCGACATTCACAGTGCCAATCGAGTTGTTGAGGCTTTGCTGAACCGCCTGCCACGACCTGATTTCAGTTCGTATTCCTTGGGAAATGGCGAAGTTCGATGCATCGTCGACAGCGCCGGTAACCTTCAGGCCGGTTGAAACACGGTTCTGGACCGTGTCCATGGCTCTTGATGTGTTCCCGAAACTGCGTAGCGCGGTGAAGCTCGACGGATTCGTCAGAGCTGAATTCTGTATCGTCATTCCGCATGCCTTTCTGGCGCATTCCAAGCGTTTTGCTTGAAAAATTTGGCGAAAATAATAGTTAATAACGTATTAAATTTACGTGGAATTTTATCTAATGCAACTAAGGTTTTTCGAAAAACGGAATTGAGTTTTCTAAAATTAAAAAATTACCTAAATATAATAAGGAATCACGGAACGGGGACGTCGGGTGCGGCCGTTCTAGAAGTTAGAATATTGTTATTACGGGTAAATTTTTGCCTTTAAGAGGCTCTTCTCGTCGATCTCGATCCCGAGGCCCGGCGCATCCGGTACAGTCAGATAGCCGTCTTTGGGCGTAGTGGCCGATCCGCTGATGCAGCGGATGATCGACTCGTGTCCTTCATGATGTTCCATCGCTCCATGCTCCAGAGAGCCCGCCATCAGGTGCAGGTTGACGAAATCCCAGCCACCGGCGGGGCAGACCTCCCGGTTGTGGCGGGCAGCGAGGCGGAGGACGTCGAGAGCTTTGCTGAAGCCGCCGGCGAAAACGGCGTTCGGCTGGATGACGGAGACGCCGCCCTGCCGGATCAGTTGCTCGAACCGGTAGTCCGATTGCTCCATCTGGCCGGCGCCGACGGGGCAGTCAATTTCGCCGGTCAGCTCCGCCAGTTGTCGCGGGTCGTTGTCACGCAAGGGCTCTTCCAGCCAAGTAAGGCGGGCGTCCGAAACGGCATAGGCAAAGTTGCGGGCTGTGGCGAGATCGAACCCGCAATTGGCGTCGGCGATGAGATCGGCGTCCGGGCCGATTGCCTCGCGGACGGCGAGGATGCGTTCCGCATCTTCCTGCCAGTGACGGTCCTTGGCGGCGATGACGATCTTTACACCGGCGGCACCGGTCTTGATGGCGCGGGCGGTGGTTGCCTGCAGGGCTTCAATATCGAGATGGGGCAGGCCGCAGGTGACATGCACGGGGACGCGGCTGCGCTTGCCGCCGAGTAGTGCGGCTATGCTTTTGCCGTCAGCCTTGGCCTGGATGTCCGTCAAGGCGATTTCCAGGGCTGAAAAGGCGGAGACGACCACGCCGGTCATGGCGCGGGGATTGAAACGCCGCTCGATAGCCGCCATGAGATCCGGCGCGAGCGGATCTTCTCCCGTGACGGCCTCGGCGACTGCGTGGTTCAGGAAATGTGCGACCTCGGCTGCAAGGAAGCGTCCCGTAAAGCCGTTACCGGTGTTGCCATCATCGGTATCGACACGGCAGCGCACGAAGACCGGACCGTCGGTGCCGGCATAGGTCGCCTTGTTTTCCTGCTCGCCCGCCGCGCGCGGGCGGTGGACGCTTGCCTGTATCCGGGTAATGCGCATCTGGGGTCTCTGGGTCTGAAATGCAGCGGGGCGGCCCGAAGCCGCCCCGTGAAGATAATGTCTAGTTCTGGGCTGCGTTAGCAGCTTTGCGTTCTTGCCGCTTGGTTCTGAACAGAGTGACCAGGGGCCAGATCATCGAGGCTAGGGTCAGGACCAGGAAGGTCACCACAATCGGCCGCTCAAGGAAATGGAACCAGTTGTGGTCGAAGATGATCAGGGACTGCTTCAGGCTGTTCTCCACAAGTTCGCCAAGGATCAACCCCATGATGATCGGGGCCGCGGAGAAGCCGTAGCGCTTCAGCACAAAGCCGAACAGACCGGCCAGCACCATGATCCAGACATCCATGATCGACTGGTCCATGGCATAGGCACCGATGGACGCGAGCACGAACACGGCAGGCCAGAGGAACTCGGTCGGGATCAGGGTAACGCGGGCGAACAGCTTGGCGCCGAGGAAGCCAAAGGCGGCGAAGGCAAAGTTCGCGATCAGCATCGACAGGAAGATGGCGTAAAGCAGGGTCGGTGTCTCGGTGAAGAGATGCGGTCCGGGCCGCAGGCCATGCGCCAGCAGCGCGCCGAGGATGATCGCCGTCGTGGCGCTGCCGGGGATGCCGAGCGCCAGGGTCGGTACCATGGCAGCCCCGGTCGCGGCGTTATTGGCTGCTTCCGGGCCGGCAATGCCGCGGAGATCGCCCTTACCGAATTGGCTCTTGTCCTTGGCCCAGCGCTTTGCCTCGTTGTAGCCGATCATGGCTGCAACGGTGCCGCCCTCGGCCGGAAGCAGGCCGATGAAGGACCCGATACCGCAGGATCGGCAAATCGTGCCGAAGCAGCGCTTGAAATCGGCCCAGCCGGGCAGCTTCACCGCATCGAAGATGGCGCGCACCCGGCCTTCCTTGAGCTTCGAAGCTTGCGTCAGGAACTCACAGCCGGCGAACAAGCCGATCATCACAGGGATGAAGTGAATGCCTTCTGACAGCTCCCAGTAGCCGAAGGTGAAGCGGTCGACACCCGTGGTGAAATCCATGCCGATAGTGGCGAGCAGGACACCAAAGGCGCCGCCGATCAGGTTCTTCAAGGCCGATTCACCGCTGATCGTCGCCAGCATGGAAAGGCCGAAAAGAGATAGGGCGAAGTATTCGGGAGGGCCAAAATTATAGGCGACACGAGAGAGCAGGGGCGCGGCTACGATGAGGACGACGACGCTGAAGATCCCGCCGATCACGCTGCTGACCGCCGCCATGCCAAGGGCCATCCCGGCCTTGCCGTTCTGGGCCAGGGGATAGCCGTCGAAAGCCGTTGCGGCTGCAGGCGGCGCGCCTGGCGCATTGACGAGGATCGCTGTGATCGATCCACCGAATGTTCCGGCGCAATAGAGAGCACTCAACAGGGAGATCGCCGGGATCGGGTCCATGGTCAGGGTGAACGGCAGCAGAAGTGCCGTTGCCATGGTGGAGCTCAGGCCTGGCATGGCGCCGACCAGAACGCCGCCTATGGTCCCGATCAGGATAACCGCGATCAGGTAGGGGTCAGAAAAGGCCGCAAGGGCGGTGAGGAACGCATCCATCAGTTCGAACCAATCTGAACGCTAGAAACCGAGAATGCCGGTATCGAAATGCACGCCGAGTCCGAGGACGAACAGCATGTAAATCGCTCCGGGGAAAAGCACTGCAAACGGAATGACCGCGTGCCAGCGCCGCTCGCCCCAGATCACGGGCATGAAGAAACAGAACAGCGCCATCGCAAGGATGAAGCCGAGGGCCTCGAAGGCGACCACGAAAGCAAGCATCATGGAGGCGGTCATGGCGACCATTGCCGGCACCGACTTGCCCGGGCGTGAATCCTTGCGGAACGAGATCACCATGAGGGCGACCGCGAGGACGGCAATCACCGAGATCACCAGGCGAGGGAACGTCGCTGGCTGCACGTTTTGGGCGACAGCGGCCGGAGCGTCGGCGAAGCTGAGAGTAATCCAGTAGGCGACCGCGCAAAGGACCACGGTACAGAAACCGATGACCATATCACGCGGAAACCGGGCTGCTGGTGCAGCCCGGTCAACGGAGGGTTTGCTTGACATTTTGTCCTCAGAGCATACCGAGTTCGGTGAGAGCCGTCGTGCTCTCGTCATAGATCCGACGGATGTGCGCGGTCCATTTTTCGGCACCGATCACACTGGCTTTCGGCATGCCGCCGGAAGCCAGGTAACCCTGGTAGACGCCATGCTCCATCGCTTTGACGAGGCCGTCGCCGAGCACATCGATGCGGTCCTGCGGCACACCGGAGAGGCAGGCGAAACCACGGACCGTGGAGGCCAGTGCGTCGACGCCGGAATCGCGGGCGGTCTTGACGCCGTTAAGGGCGGCAATCGGCTCTTCGGAGAGGCTGACGACCGGGCGGAATTCACCGGCGCTGTACTGGGACTCGCCTTCTGCATAGTTCAGAAGGGCCACGTCGATGTTGCCGGAGACCAGGTTCGTCACGATGTCCCCGCCACCTTTGAACGGGACGATGGTGTACGGCATGTTGCCGCAAGCCTTGGCGAAGTTGTGGATGCCGACATGGTCAGCGCCACCGGCGAAGGTGGTGCCCCACTTCAGGCCGCCTTTCTTGGCGGCGGCGGCGGCCATCAGATCGTCGAGGGTCTTGATCTTGCTGTTCGAGCCCACGGTGACGATCTGCGGATCGTCGGTGGCGCGTGCCAGGCCGACCATTTCCTCGATTTTGATCGGCACTTTCTTCTGAATGATCTGGAAGATGTGCGACTGCGTGATGGTCATGAAGGTGTAGCCGTCACGGGGGCGCGACTTTGTGTACATCAGCGCGGCCGAACCGCTGCCGCCGCGCTTGTTCACAACGACCAGGTCCTGTTTGAACACCTTGCGGGCCCGCAGCATCATCATGCGGGTGGTGATGTCGGTGCCGCCGCCCGGACCAGCATGGGTCACGACGTTCAGGGTCTCGGCCGGGAATTCTTCAGCGAAGGCCTGATTGCCAAAGGAGGCGACCGATGCACCGGCAGCGCCTGCCAGTGCTGCGGATTTCAGGAAATCACGGCGATTGAAGAAAGCTGAATTGGACATAAAATTCCTCCATTGTCCTAACTCGTAGAAAAGGCGCACCAGGATTACCCCCGCGAGGGAGTTCCGTTGATGATGCGTAGGCGATTGTCCGTCCGGTTCTTTTAGTGGCCGGCCAGATTGGTTTTCTGAGGGTCCGTCTTGGAGAGCCCAGACGGTTCTTCGGTCAATGTGCCAAGGAAGCGATTGCATCCTCGTTCGATATGAATGCGTCCGGCTTCGCGAGCGGCGTCGGGATCGCCGCCGACTATGCCGGCAAGAATTGTTTCGTGCTCTTTCACGGACTCCGCGATGTTCGGAACGTTTGACAAACCGCGGCGCCGGAACAGGTGCATTTCCTTCACGACGCTGTGGTAGACGTCGATGGCGCGCTGGTTGTGCGAGTGGTTAATGATAGCGGTATGAAAGTCGACATTAAGCCGGTAGTAGGCTTCCTTGTCGTCGCAGGCGAGGGCCGCCCGCATCGCGCTCATATTGTCACGCAATAGCGTCACGGTCTCATTATCGTGCCGCCGGGCGACTTCCTGACACGCCAGGGCGAAAAGAGCGCCGCGCAGGGCATAGAGATTCTTGACCTCATCGAGGCCGATTGTCCGCGCTATGGCGCCTTTGTTGGGGAGAATTTCCACCAGCCCGGATTGTGCCAGACTGCGCAGGGCTTCCCTGACGGGCCCCCGGCTTACACCGAGCTCTTCCGCAATCAGTGCTTCCCCTATCCGTGCGCCCGCGGCGATTTCGCCGGTCAGCACGCGCCTCTCGATCTCACGTTCAACGTGAGTTGTCAGAGTCGCGTATTCGCGAGCGTGGAAGGGTTTATTTTGCATTGCCATCTTTTTTATAAGCGTTTCCTCGTTGTGTCGACTGTAAATAGTAGAAATGCAGATTGTCAACAATCAACAAACTACATATTGTCAGGGAGTTACCAAATTCGCTGCGACAATCATCGCGATGCCCTGTAAACAGGGCTCCAAGCTATTGAGAAACCGGAGGAAAGTGTTCAAAAATGGGCATTTCTCATGCCAGTACGGTACTGAACAAATACAAGGTTCTTGATCTTACACGGGTGCGCTCGGGTCCAACTTGCGTTCGGCAATTGGCTGACTGGGGCGCCGACGTGATCAAGATCGAGATGCCGGCGACGGATAATGCCGGGCAACTTGGCGGACCGCGCGAAGGCGCCGATTTCCAGAACCTTCATCGCAACAAGCGCAGTCTGACCCTTAACCTTAAGGACAAGCGCGGGCTTGAGGTTTTCCGAAAACTCGCCCGTGAGGTCGATGTCATCGTCGAGAATTTCCGTCCGGACGTTAAAAACCGGCTGGGCATCGATTACGAGACGCTGTCCAAGGACAATCCGGGACTGGTCTATGCATCGATATCAGGATTTGGCCAGGACGGACCGTTGGCCAAGCGCCCGGGTTTCGACCAGATCGCGCAGGGCATGGGCGGCCTGATGTCCATTACCGGCAAGCCCGGCGAAGGACCGATGCGGGTCGGTATTCCGATTGCGGACCTTACTGCGGGTATTTTCTGCTCCCAGGCTATCCTGCTGGCCCTGCTCGAGCGCGAGCAGTCCGGTAAGGGGCAGTGGGTGCAGACCTCGCTCCTGCAGGCCCAGGTCTTCATGCTGGATTTCCAGGCGGCGCGCTGGCTGGTCGACGGCGACGTGCCGAAACAGGCTGGAAACAATCACCCGACCAGCATCCCCACTGGGGTCTTCAAGACGTCCGACGGCTACATGAACATCGCCGTTGCCGGACAGGCCATCTGGGAAAAGTTCTGCGCTGCCATGGGCAAACCGGAATGGAACGAGAATCCGGACTACGCGACAGGAACAGCCCGGTCCGATAACCGGGACGCCCTGAACGCAGAGATCGAGGCGGAGACTCTCAAGGACACCATGAGCAACTGGATCGAGCGGCTGAATGCCGCCGGTGTGCCTTGTGGTGAGATTAATGATATCCAGCAGGTCTTCGAAAGCCCGCAGGTGGCGCATTTGGGGCTTGCCCAGCCGGTCAAGTCGCACGAGCGTGGCGATACCCATCTGGTCGGCCAGCCGATTACCATGAGCCGGACGCCGTCGACCATTGCTTCCCCGCCGCCGATGGCGGGTGAGCACAATGAAGAGGTGCTGACGGATCTCGGCTTTACCGCTGATGACATCGAAACACTGAAACGCGACGGCGTCATCTAAGCGCCTGAATTATCCAAGGGCCTGAATTATCCAAGGGAAAGAGACACCATGACTGACAAGATTCTCACCAGCCAGGACGGCGCGATCGCCCGGATCGTTTTCAACCAGCCGGAAAAACGCAATGCCGTGTCGCTGGAAATGTGGGAAGCGGTTGAAGCCGCGCTCGACCGGTATTCGGCCGATGACAGCGTCCGCATCCTGATCCTGTCCGGCGCGGGCGGGAAAGCCTTCGTTTCGGGCGCCGATATCTCCAAGTTCGAATCCGAACGCGCCAGCGCTGACGGTGTTGCCCGCTACAATGCGACCACCGCGCGGGTCTATGACAAGGTCGCCGGTTTTCCGAAGCCGGTCATCGCGCAGATCAACGGCTTTTGTGTCGGCGGCGGTGTTGCGCTCGCGGTCTGCTGCGATCTCAGGATCTGCGGTGAAAGCTCCAAGTTCGCGATCCCGGCCGCCAAGCTCGGTCTCGGATACGGCTATCCGGGGATTTCCCGCCTGTCCGCGCTTGTCGGGCCGAGCTTCGCCAAGGAAATCTTCTTCACCGCCGGCCGCTTCGAGGCTGAGGATGCCCGTATCATGGGCCTCGTGAACCGGGTGGTGCCGGACGATCAGGTGGAACAGTTCTGCCTCGATTATGCGAAGACGATCTCCGAGAACGCTCCGATGACTGTTAATTCGGTGAAGTTCATCGCCAATCAGACGGTGGCGCCGGAAAGTGAGCGGGACTTGAAGAAGTGTGACGAACTGGTCACCGCCTGCTTCGCCAGCGAAGACTATATCGAAGGCCGCCGCGCCTTCATGGAAAAGCGTAAGCCTGAATTCAAGAACCGCTAAATCAAGAGACGTGCGGACGCGGCTTTGCTGCGTCCGCATTTTTTATGCCGGACGCTCATGGCCGGTGGATGATGGTAAAACTTTCTGAAATCCATTCTTAAACCGGCTGCTCAGGATGCTAGGTTTTCTCCAACAGAGGGAGAAAGCAGTAATGTCACACGATAAAATCATACGCACCGATGGAAACGTGTCCCGCAGCGGCGCGGTTAATGCGGAAAGCTATGATGAATGGGCCAGTGATTATGACCGGGAGCTTGCCAGCTGGGGTTACGACGCGCCGGAGCAGGCGGCCGGGCTGCTAAAAGGGCATCTTCCCGGTTTCGAGAGCGCGGCAATTCTCGATTGCGGATGCGGAACCGGTTTGACCGGCGCGGCGCTCAGGGCCGCTGGCTCTCGTGGCGACTTGACGGGGTTGGATGCGTCTGAAGCCAGTCTCGAAACTGCGAAGCTGAAGAAAGTCTACGACCGTCTGGAATATGCGGACCTCAACAAGCGACTCCCGCTTGATGACACGTCCGTGGATGGCATCCTTTGTATCGGTGTTCTGACCTATCTTGAGGAAGCGGCCATCTTCAAGGAATGGCTGAGAGTGCTCCGTGCTGGCGGCGTCGCGGTGTTCACCAGCAGGGACGATTTCTGGCAGTCACGCGGCATCGCCGAGATGCTGAACCGGCTTGAGCTCGAAGGCCGCTGGGAGGCGCTGCATGTCTCTCAGCCGATGCCTTACCTGCCGGGTAACCCCGATTTTGCGGACAAGGTTAAGGCCATCTACGCCGTTTACAGAAAGCTCTGATCCGGAGGCATGGTTGCGCGCGTCCTACTGGTTGGGACGGGTCAATTCTCGTCGTCGTAATTGTAGATATAAGGCAGGAACAGGCGCGCAATCGACGGATGGTTGAGGGCGAGGTCGCGTATGTCGGTCTCGCCCGGATAGGTTTCGAGATGCAGGCCGACCTGGCTGGCATCGACGACATTGATCTTCAGGCCGGAAACCTCATCACCGATCGCGAGCAGGGCTTCGCCACGAAACTCGACCGGAGCCTCTGCTATGAACAGAAAGCCGATCAAAGAGACGTTGACGATCTCGCCCTTGGCGATTGTGCCGTCAGGAAGCGTTAGCTCGGCGGAAACATGGAATGCCACGCGATCAAATGCGCGGCGTTCCTGATCCGTCATGTCGCGCATCCAGCCGGTCCTGTTGTAGCTCTCGTTCAACTCGTCACTCATGTGTGGCCCCAGGCGATTGACCGGACCGAGTTGTCCGGTTCGTTCTCTGATAGCCCAACTTTAATGTTAACGGAATGGGCTGCGACGACATTCTTCGCAACTATGCGTCATCCTGAACCATTGAATGGGCCCGAGAAAGAGACCAGTCTTAGTCTGTATCTTCAGGAGGAAGCTGAATCATGCATCTCAAATCTCCCATGCTGAGGTTTCTGTTCGGTCACGGGGTGATCGGTGGCGGGGCCGGTATCGCGATTGCTGTCAGTCTGCTGGCGTTCGATGTCGCCGGGCTGGCGAGCCTGAGCATGAAGTCAGAGCCGACGTGGCTTGGCCCGTTCCTGCTCTGCTTTTCCTTCTTTGCTTCCTTCAGCGCGCTGGCCATGGGCGCGGCGGTCATGAGCTTTGGCGGCGAAGGGAACGATGGGGATGACGATGGCACGATCGTTCGGCACCGGATCGTCCCTGGTACGCAAAACCCGGATTCCGGACATGCCGAAAGAGCCGTGATCAGGGTTCGAAAATAGGCTTAGTCTCTAACGCGGCAAGGCTGCCTCAACCGCTTTGATAAGTTTTGCGGAAGAGGGTGCTGTCGTCGATGCGAACCAGTCGATGGCTTTTCCGTCCGGTGCGATCAGGATCTTGTAGAAGTTCCAGCGCGGCTTGGAGAGTGTTCCCAGTTCTTTCGCTGCCCAGCGATAGAACGGATGCGCTTGGTCGCCTGAGACGACCTGCTTTTCCGTCATCGGGAAGTCCACGGCGAAATTGACCGCGCAGAATTCCTTTATCTCGGCCGCCGTCCCGGGTTCCTGTGATCCGAAATCGTTGGAAGGTACGCCAAGCACCACCAGGCCTCGTTCCTTGTACCGCTCCCAAAGGGTCTGCAGGCCTTCGTATTGTTTGGTGAAGCCGCAGAACGACGCCGTATTCACGACCAGAACGGCTTGTCCGGCATACTCCTTCATGGAGAGCGGATCGCCCTCTATCGAGACGAAAGAGAAATCGTGAGCGTTGGCTGCTCGGGCCTGT
This sequence comes from Nisaea nitritireducens, assembly GCF_014904795.1. Taxonomy (GTDB): domain Bacteria; phylum Pseudomonadota; class Alphaproteobacteria; order Thalassobaculales; family Thalassobaculaceae; genus Nisaea; species Nisaea nitritireducens. Next base: position 93,780 of record NZ_JACZFS010000016.1, on the reverse strand, counting down.
CCGGCGGGCATCAGGAGTAGTCCGATAAGGATGGCGCTTGCGAGGCGTGCGGCGCGGAAATACATGACCGTGATCTCCAATCCTTCTCTATACGCAGCTGACGTCGTTCCGGATGATCCCTGCGGCGGATCATGTCGAGAGCAGCAGGAAGAAGATTCCGGCAATCACCAGGCCGATCCCGGCGAGCTCCAGCGGGCTGCTCTTCTCCTTGAAGAAGAGATAGGAGGCCGCGAAGGTGAAAACGAGTTCGATCTGGCCGAGGGCGCGCACATAGGCTGCATTCTGGATGGTCATGGCGGTGAACCAGCAAGCCGAGGCGGCCATACCGCTGAGCCCGACGATACCGGCAACTTTCCAGTTTCGCAGCGCTGCCGTGATCTGGCCCGGATCCCGGATCCGCATATAGCTCGCCATGGCGACGGTCTGCATGATGGTGACGCAGGCAAGGGTGAAACCGGCCTGGATGAGAAAACCCTCGCCGCCGAGGGACAGGGAAGCCGCACGGTAAGATACGGCCGAGATGCCGAAACAGGCGCCGGAGGCGAGACCGATCATGGCCGTTCGGCTGGTCAGGGACCGGACGATGCCGGAAATCCCGGTGGCCTGCTTGGCGGCGGAGATGGCCAGTACCCCGATGAAGCTGATCATGATGGCGACCATTGCGCCGGCGGTCAGCGGGTCGCCCAGAATAACGATGCCGAAGACCGCGGCCTGTACCGTCTCGGTCTTGGAGTAGGTGGTTCCGACGGCAAAATTCCGGAAAGCAAACAGGTAGACGAGCAGGGCTGTCGCGGCAATCTGCGTCGCCCCGCCGACTGCCGCGTAGATCCAGAAGACCGGCTGCGGCTCGGGCATGGTGAGGCCGATGCCGTCATGCAGGAACCAGACATAGAGCCAGGCCGGCAGGATGGCATAGAAGAAGCGGATAAAGGTCGCCCCGGACGTGCTGAGCTTCGAAGTCAGATGCTTCTGCAGCGCGGAGCGTAGGTTCTGGCAGAAGGCCGCAGCGATGGTGATCGGAATCCAGAGTTCGATCATTAAATATACCTAAATTCAGATGGTTGTGTGTCTTTGTTAAAGTGATGAGCGGCGAATGTGGCAATCCGTTCGCTTGAGGATATCCGGCTGCAGGCTGAGGCCGTGCCCGGCGCCTTCCGGTGCCGTGATCTCGCCTCTGGTGACCGGGGGAAGCTGAGTGACGAGATCACCATACCAGCCGTAATAGAAGGCGCGCACCATTTCCTGGATAAAGCAGTTATGCGTGTTGAGGGCCAAGTGGGTGGATGCGGCGAGCACAACCGGCCCGGTGCAGTCGTGGAAGGCGACCGGAACGTGCCAGGCGTCGGCCATGGCCGCCATCTTGCGCGCTTCGGAGACACCGCCGCCCCAGGCGATATCGGTGATGATCAGGCTGAGTGATTCCATTTCCAGCAATTGCCGGTAATCAGCGCGGCCGCCGCGCGTCTCGCCGACGGCAATGGGCGCGGCGGTGGCGCGGGCGACTTCATCCAGACTGGAGAGATTGTCCATGAAGACCGGGTCCTCGACCCAGAGCGGGTCGATAGCTTCCAGGGCGCGGCTGATCTTGATCGCTGTTGGCCGATCCCACATGGAATGCAACTCGGCCATGATATCCATGCGCTCGCCATGTGCCTCGCGGATCTTCTCGAAAGGCGCCATAGCGGTCGCCAGATCACGGGGGCTGATATGATGGCCCCGGCTGGCTTCGGCGGCATAGTCGAACGGCCAGATCTTCATCGCCGTGATGCCCATTTCCAGCAGGCTGGTGGCAAGCTCGTCGGCGTGGTTCAGGAAGGCATCGAGATCTTCATAGCCGCCGCGGTTGGCGTCGAGGCCGAAATTATCGGTGCCCTGGGTCGGCCGGTTCTGCACATAGCGGGTGCCGGCGCAGGTATTGTAGACGCGGATACTGTCCCGCACCGCACCGCCGAGCGCCTGGTGTAGCGGCATGTCTTTTGACTTAGCGAACAGATCCCAGAGCGCGATATCGACGGCGGAGCGGCCGCGCATTTCCGCACCGGCTCCGCTGAAACCGACATAGCCGGTCAGGTCGCGTTGATGCTGTTCGATCCGGTGCGGATCCTTGCCGAGCAGATAGGGGGCGATGATGTCGTGAATATGAGCTTCGGCGGCTCCAGGCCCATAGAAGGTCTCGCCGAGGCCGTCCGAACCATCGTCGGCGATGAGGCGAACCCAGAGCAGGTTTGGAAATTCCTCGATCCGGATGGTTTCGATTGTCGAGACTTTCGCGCCCATTCTTCCCCTCCACTTTCGTCACCGGTCTTTGCCGTTTTTTCGATTGTGGAGCGAAGCAGGAGAGAGCACCAGCCGGTGGTCGGAAAAAGGCGCGCTTTCTTAAAGCACCAATCCAATCCCGGTCTTGATCAATCCGATGACCGAGTTGATCGCATCGACGCGCATGTTCTGGGCTGCCGTTGCGTCTTTTGCCGCTTTGATCTTGGCATCCATTTCCGCAATTGCTGGCGTTTCGATGGTGGCCATCTTTTCCGCAATATCGGATAGCGACATCCCGTCGATCTCGTTCTTCAGATTATTGATTTTGACGGAGGTCAAGGTGCGGTCCGGCTCTTCAAGGGTGCCGGCGGCGCTTTCCAGCGCGGCGATCTTCTGGTTCAGTTCATCGCGGGTCATACGGAAAATCCTTCCGGAATAATGCGGGTGGGGCGAGCGGGTTCGTTAGCCATCCAGACCGGACAGAAGGACCTTCAGGTCATTTGCGGCGCCGGTCACTTTGGGGATGGTCTTTTGGACCTTTGAGAGCAGGTGTGAGACGGAGGGCTGCTCAAGCACGCTGCTGACGATTTTCTGGCCTGCTTTTTCCGACTCGATATAAGCATCCAGGGCGATCTGCACGTCCTTCATCGTCGCGATGTACTGTCCGAGCTCCTCCGATTTCGCCTTTATGGCGTCGAGATCCTGCTGCAGCTTGGCACGGGCCGCCGCTGCGGATTTCGCGGATGACTCGGACGCTTTCAGGACTTTTTCCGCCAGTGTCTTGCGATCGGCCGCGCTGTCGCCCTTATTGCTATCGGACAGGAGCGTAACCAGTTGCGCTTTGCTGTCTGCTTCCCGGGCGGCAATCCGCTCCTCCGCCTGTTTCTGAATTTTAGTGGAAGCAAGGACAAGGGCCTCGGACTGGGTGGCGACGGCTGTGATTGCCGTTTCGAAATACTGGATTTGCGCCGTTGAAAGTTGTTTGACCTCGGGCGGTGTCGCGCAGGCGGAAAGTGCAATCAGCATCGCGCCGGCCATGATGTTTCGCAGAGTGCGCATACAACCTCCATGGAGCGCTGTTGCGCTCAACTGTTATAAATATTCTCCTAAAAAGTGTATTTTGTGTTGCGACTAATGGCAATCGAAAAAAATACTTATTTACTCAAAATGAAGGTGTGGCTCGTACTTGCAGACGCGTTTTATCAATCGTAGCTGCGCGCGTCCTCGATCACCTTGCCGTCATTTGCAAGGCTGCCTTCGGCGACGAATGAGACCGAACCACGAAGTTTCGTGACGGATTGCAGGCTGGACGCAACAGCGTCGGAAAGAGATTCTCCGGATGCTGCAGTCTCGCAATGCAGTGTCATCACATCCTCGCCGGTTCGTCCGGTGACGATAAGGCGTGCTTTCGAGATTTCCGGATGGCGTTTCACCACCTCGGCAACCTGTCCCGGGTGAACGAACATGCCTTTGATCTTGGTGGTCTGGTCGGCACGGCCCATCCAGCCCTTGATGCGCTGGTTGGAGCGCCCGCACGGGCTGGCGCCGGCCAGGACCGCAGACATGTCTCCGGTGCCGAAGCGGATGAGCGGATAGCTCTGATTGAGGCTGGTGACGACAATCTCTCCAACCTCGCCTTCGGCAACCGGATCGCCGGTTCCCGGGCGGACGATTTCCACGATCACGCCTTCGTCCAGGATCATGCCCTCCAGAGCCGGGCTCTCATAGGCGACCAGCCCGAGATCTGCAGTGCCATAGCATTGCAGTACATCGCAGCCGAGATCGGAGAGTTCCTTGCGCAGGCTCGGGGGCAGGGCTTCGCCGCCGACGAGGCCCTTCTTCATGCTGGAAATATCGACACCGAGTTCCCGTGCCTTTTCTAGGATGATTTTCAGGAAGCTTGGCGTCCCGCCATAGCCAGCAGGCTTGAGGTCGGAAGCTGCCTGGACCTGCATTTCGGTATTTCCGACGCCGCCTGGAAAGACGGCGCAACCGATGGCGCGGGCCGCGCTGTCGACCATCATGCCGGCAGGGGTCAGGTGATAGGAGAAGCAGTTGTGCAGGATCTCGCCCTTACGGAACCCAGCGGCGTAAAGCGTGCGTGCAAACCGCCAGGGATCGGGCTCGGGGCCTTCCGCATCGTAAATCGGGCCGGGCGACACATAGAGTCTGGCAAGGCCGTTCGGAGCGACAGTTGTCATGCCGCCAAAGGGAGGCGTGCTCTTCTGCAGGTCGAGCAGGTCGCCCTTGCGAGTGACGGGCAGCCCGGAGAGGGCCTTACGGCTGGTAATCGCACTTGGATCGACATCGGCCAGCAGCTTACCAAAATAGGCAGTCTTGCCTTTGGCCAGGGCAATCTGCGCAGACAAGGCCGCCATTTGGGCGGCCTCGCGTTCGTCGGTACTGCGGGTTTCAAGCGTGTCGTAAAAATCGCCGCTCATGTCGGTATGGTTCCCAATTCTTGAATGCGTGGCGATGGATCAGCCGAGCCAACGCTTGCGACGACGATAATGCTTCACGTCACGGAAGCTCTTCCGGCCGCCGGTGCTGATACCGAGATAGAATTCCTTCACATCCTCGTTCGAGCGCAGGCTTTCCGCATCGCCTTCCATGACGACCCGGCCGCTTTCCAGGATGTAGCCGTACTTTGCGTAGCGCAGCGCGACGTTGGTATTCTGCTCGGCCAGCAGAATGGAGACGCCTTCCTGCTCGTTGATCTTCTTCACAATCTCGAAGATTTGCTCGACCAGCTGCGGGGCGAGGCCCATGGACGGCTCATCCAGCAGGATGGTTTTCGGCCGGCTCATCAGTGCCCGGCCGATGGCGACCATCTGCTGCTCGCCGCCGGACGTGTAGCCTGCCAGACTACTGCGCCGCTCACGCAGGCGCGGGAAATAATTGTAGACCATCTCCAGATCCCGGGCGATGCCGGCCCTGTCCCCGCCGCGCGTGAAGGCGCCGGTCAACAGGTTTTCCTCGACGGTCAGGTGCTCGAAGCAGTGGCGACCTTCCATGACCTGGATGACGCCCCGCTCGACAAGCTGGTGCGGATTCATCGACTGGATCGGCTGGCCTTCGAAATCGATGGTGCCTTTGGTCACCTCGCCGCGCTCTGATTTGAGCAGGTTCGAGATGGCTTTCAGTGTGGTGGTCTTGCCGGCACCGTTACCGCCGAGCAAGGCGACAATGCCGCCGCGCGGCACTTCGAGCGATACGCCCTTCAAGACCAGAATGACGTGGTCGTAAATGACCTCAATATTATTGACGCGCAGTATCGGCTGCTCCGCCCCGGTGTCCTGTTCGACCGCTGTCACTTTTTGTCCCTCCGCATGGCTGGATGCGGCGCCGGTGTCCGGCGCCGCATCCGTGTCATGTCATCAGCTGCACTTGCGCGGCGTGATGTTGTTTTCCTTGGCATAAGCCGCGGCATCTTCTTTCACGAGGGCGCGAACGACATCGTGCATCGGCTCGATCCACTCGGAGACGATGTTCCATTTGCCGGCCGCCGCATCCCATTGCTGGATTGCGATCGGGCCATCACCTTCGTGGTTTTCGCAGGTGATCTTGATCGGCTTCATGAAGTTCTTCAGGCCGAGGCGCTCAAAGTCGGCTTCCTTGAGGTCGATTGCCTCGAAACCGTCGCGCATCTGTTCGCCGCGGATGTCCTTCGTGCCGTGGATCTTGACGGCATTCCGGATTGCTTCTGCGGTGAACATGGCTTCCAGCAGGCCACGGTTATAAAGGACTTCACCAACGCGGCTTTCTTCACCTGCGCCGTTGCCCTTCGCGTAGACGTGCTTCTTGATGCTTGCGAGGGCTTCGAAGTCGGAGCCCGGAGCATGCATGGTGCCTGCGAGATAGCCGTTCGCAGCCGGACCGGCCGGTGCGACGTCATTCTCGGAACCGGACCACCAGACGCCGATGAACTTTTCCATCGGGAAGCGGATAGCGGCGGCTTCCTTGATGGCAACCTGATTCATCACGCCCCAGCCCCACATGAAGATCCAGTCGGGCTTGCCGCGACGGACCTGCAGCCATGTGGCCTTCTGTTCCTGACCCGGGTGGTCGACCGGCAGCAGCATCAGCTCGAAGCCGAATTTCGCACCAAGGGTTTCGAGCGTCTTGATCGGCTCTTTACCGTAAGCGGAATTGTGGAAGACGAGGGCGATCTTCTTGCCCTTGAGCTTGTCCATCCCGCCTTCTTTTTCGCCGATGTATTTGACGAAAGCGCTGGCCTGCGACCAGTAGGTGGCCGGGAAGTTGAAGATGTAGGGGAAGACCGTGCCGTCAGCAGCGGAGGTCCGGCCGTATCCCATGGAGAGGATCGGAATTTTGTCCTCGCTCGCCTTCGGGATCAGCGCGTAGGTCACACCGGTGGAGTGCGGGTTGAAGACGAGAGCGCCTGACTGGCCTTCATTCTTCAGGTTCTCGTAGCACTCGACGGAGACCTTGGTGTTGTAGCCGGTTTCGCACTCGACGACGTCGACCTTGATACCTTCGACGCCGCCATCACGCTCATTGAGCATGTTGAAGTAGTCGATGAAGCCGTTCGCCAGCGGAATGCCGTTCGGGGCATAGGCGCCCGTCCGGTAGACCAGGTTCGGAACGGTATAAGAGTCATAGTCCGCCCGGGCCGTCTCCGCCCAGGCCGCGCCGGCGATAACGCCCGCCGCCGCGATGGCAATGCTTGCCTTCGATAGTCTCATTAGTTGCCTCCCTTAAAGTGGCCGCATATTTCGCGGTCCGTTCGGGTTAGTGCGTGAAGTGCCACGCGGAGCCTTTTCCGCCTGCCAGACAAGGCTGGTCAGTAGGGGAAAGGCCAAAGTCGGAGCTTCTCCTTTGTGATCTGCCACATACGCGCCAGACCGTGCGGCTCCTTGATGAGGAAGAAGATGATCAGCGAGCCGACGAGCATGAACTCGATATGTTTCGCCGTCACCGGAACCATCCCGATCCAGTCGACCAGGACAACCTTCAGCCCGACCGGCATCAGCGCCATGAAGGCGGCACCGAGGAACGATCCGAGCACGCTGCCGAGACCGCCGATGATGATGGCGAACAGCACGAAGAAGGATTGCAGGATGTCAAAGGCTTCCGTGGCTTCGACTGTGCCGAGCCAGATATGGAAGATGATCGCGCCGCCCATGCCGATGTAGAAAGACGAGACGGCAAAAGCGAGCAGCTTGGTCTGCAGCGGGCGGATGCCCAGAAGTTCGGCCGCGATATCCATGTCCCGGATCGACATCCAGCTGCGCCCGATGCGGCCGCGAACCAGATTCAGGGCTACCCATGTAAAGACGATGATGAAACCGAGCACGAAGAGGTACTGCGCGGCAGGTTCGGCCTGCGGTCCGGACACGAGGAACCCGAACACCTCACGAGGAGGCGCGGTGATCTGGCTCATTTCGTAATTGTAGAACCACGGAACCTTGTTGAACATCCAGATCAGGAAGAACTGGGCCGCCAGCGTTGCGACGGCGAGATAGAACCCCTTGATCCGCAGGCTCGGCAGGCCAAACAGCACGCCGACCGCCGCTGTACAGCCGCCGGAGAAAAGGATCACGAAGATCAGGTTCAATTCCGGAAAGGCCGTGCAGAGCTTGTAAGAGCTGTAGGCGCCGACAGCCATGAAGCCGCCGGTACCGAGGGAGATCTGGCCGCAATAGCCGACGAGGATATTCAGGCCGAGCGCGACCAGCGCATAGACCATGAACGGCAGCAGGATTGCCTTGGACCAATAGTCGTTGATGGCGAAGGGAATGATGGCAAGTGCCACCACCAGTATGGCGGCCAGCAGAATCTTGTCCTGAAAGATCGGAAAGAGCTGCTGATCGGCGGCATAGTTCCGTTTGAACTGGCCTGTTTCACGGTACAGCATGGACTTAAACCCTTTCGATGATCTTGTCGCCGAACAGTCCTTGCGGTCTGAACATCAGGAAGGCGAGTGCCAGCATGAAGGCGAACCAGTTTTCCACGGCACCGCCATGGACGCTGTACCAGAAGACTTCGACGACCTTTTCCCCAAGCCCGATGATCAGACCGCCGATAATGGCGCCGGGGATGGAGGTGAAACCGCCGAGGATGAGGACGGGCAGGGCCTTCAATGCGATCAGCGACAGGCTGAACTGCACCCCGGATTTGCTGCCCCACATGATGCCGGCCACGAGCGCGACGATGCCGGCGACGGACCAGACGATGACCCAGATTTGCTGCAGCGAGATACCGACGGAGAGGGCCGCCTGGTGATCGTCGGCCACGGCACGCAAGGCGCGGCCGATCCGGGTCTTGGTGAAGAATATCGCGAGCACGGCGACGAGTGAGCCGGCGGCGATGGCCGCGGTCACATCGAGTTGCTCGACATAAACCCCGCCGATATCCCAGATGTCGGTCGGCAGACCGATATCCAGAACCTTCACGTCACTGCCCCACATCAGGTCGCCGGCGCCTTCCAGCACATAGGAGAGGCCCAGCGTGGCCATAAAGAGGATGATCAGCTCCTGGTTTACCAACGGTCTGAGCACGACTCTTTCGATGATCACGGCAAGAAGGATCATGATCACAACCGTGATGCCCAATGCGGCAATGACGGTAAGCCATTTGGGCAGGCCGTCGGGCATGTATTCCATGATGCCTGTCAGGGTCAGCGCGGCAAACAACGCCATCACGCCCTGGGCGAAATTGAAAACGCCGGATGCCTTGAAGATCAGCACAAAACCGAGGGCGACGAGGGAGTAGAGCACTCCGGCCATCAGGCCCTTGATAACGGTTTCGATAAAGATGAGCGGGTCGAGGTACATGTCCACGAAGGGCTGCACCAGCAATGCATAGATAAATTCCACGTTCGGACTCCCTTGGCGCGCCGTGTCAGTCGTGGCTCACGCCCAGATAGGCGTCGATGACATTTTGATTGGCGCGCACCTCATCGGGCGTGCCGTCTGCGATCTTGCTGCCGTAATCCAGCACAACGACACGGTCGGACAGGTCCATGACCACGCCCATATCGTGTTCGATCAGGATCACGGTTGTGCCGAATTCCTCGTTCACGTCCATGATGAACCGGGACATGTCCTCCTTTTCCTCGACATTCATGCCGGCCATCGGCTCGTCGAGCAGGAGAATGTCCGGATCCATTGCCAGCGCGCGGCCAAGCTCGACACGCTTCTGCAACCCGTAGGGCAGGCGGCCGACAGGCGTACGCCGGATAGGCTGGATTTCGAGGAAATCGATCACCCTTTCCACATGCGCCCGGTTTTCGAGCTCTTCCTTCTGGGCCGGGCCGAAATAGAGGCATTGCCAGAAGAAATTGCTCTTCATCTTCAGCAACCGGCCGGTCATCAGGTTGTCCAGCGTGCTCATGCCGCGGAACAGGGCAATGTTCTGGAAGGTTCGGGCGATCCCGTTCGAGGCCGCGTAATACGGGTCCATCGACGGGAAGGTCTTACCGGCGAATTTGATCTGGCCCGAGCGCGGCTTGTAGAAACCGTTCAGGACGTTCAGCATCGAGGATTTTCCGGCCCCGTTCGGGCCGATGATGGCCCGGATCTCGCCCTTGCGGACATCAAAGCTGACATCGTTGATGGCGGTCACGCCGCCGAATTTGACGACGATATTCTCGACCGCCAGAACCGGGGCACCGATGGTGCGTGTATCGACGGCCCCGGAGGTCCCGCTGGTCCCGCCGGACTCTACTACCTGTGCTTCTGCCACCGCTCAGCCCGCCTTTTTCAGTGCCGGCGCGCTTGCGCCGTCGACTTGCATGATCTTCATGGACGCCTGGATGTTGCCCTTGCGGCCATCCTCGAACGTCACCTCGGAATTCATTTCCGCCCGCTCGCCGTCACCGTAGAGCGACTCGATGATCGGCCCGTAGCGCTCGGAGACGACGCTGCGGCGGACCTTGCGGGTCCGCGTCAGCTCGCCATCATCAGCGTCCAGCTCCTTGTAGAGGAGCAGGAACTTCCGGATTTTCTGGGTATCCGGCAGGCTCTCGTTCACATGCGCGATCTCGCCGCGGATCAGCTCGTAGATTTCCGGGCGGTCGGAGAGATTGGTGTAGGAGGTGAAGGGGATGCGGGCTTTCTCTGCCCATTTCGAGACGATCGAGAAACGGACGCAGATGATTGCCGTCAGATAATCCCGATCAGCCCCGAGGATCACGGCCTCGCCGATATAGGGCGAGAACTTCAGCTTGTTCTCGATGTATTGCGGAGAGAACTTCGTGCCGGTCCGGGTCTGGGCAATATCCTTCACCCGGTCGATCACCGTCAGACGGCCCTTGGTGTCGAAGAAGCCGGCATCGCCGGTATGCATCCAGCCGTCCTTCATGTCTTCCTTGGTCGCTTCCTCGTTCTTGTGGAAGCCGCGGAACATGTTCGGGTGCCTGGTGATGATCTCGCCGACCCCGTCCGTGTCGGCATCGATGATCTTAACCTCGCAACCCTCGAACGGCACGCCGACCGTGTCGACATCGATTTCCTTGCCATCCTGCAGGGTGTAGGCACCAAGCAGCTCGGTCTGACCGTAAAGCTGCTTCAGCGGCACGCCCATGGCGAGGAACAGCTTGAATGTGTCGGGGCCCATGGCGGCGCCACCGGTGGCGGCAGAGCGTACATTGGCAAAACCGAGCCGGTCGCGCAGGGCGCTGAACAAGGCGACATCGGCCAGCCAGGACTTGCCTCCCTTGTCGAGTGCGTTGCGTCCCAGCTCGACACCCTTGTCGAATATCCACTGGGTCAGGGGGCCCGCATCCATCACCCGGGCACGCATGTCGGCCGCAATCTGCTCCAGCACCCGGGGGGCGAGCAGCAGGAAGGTCGGGCCGATCTCGCGCATGTCGTTCATCGCGGTTTCCTCGTTCTCGGGGAAACTCACCTTCATGCGGGAATTCAGGCCGAAGCCGATCGTGTAGACCTGCTCCATGATCCAGGGCATCGGCAGCACGGAGACATATTCGTCCGTCGAGTCCTTCGGGTCGTGCTTCAGATAGAGCTGGGTGTGGCGGACGAAGTTGCCATGCGGCAGTTCCGCCAGCTTCGGGTTCGATGTTGTGCCCGAGGTGGTGCAGAGAATAGCGATATCGTCACCCGTCACGGCATCGACCATCTGGTCGAACAGTTCCGGTTTCGCGGCATGGATCTCGGCGCCGCGGGCGACCAGATCGTCAAAGCTGAGGATGCGCGGATCGTCGAACTTCCGCATGCCACGGGTGTTGGAATAGATGATCTTTTCGATCGTCCCGGCGCGGTCGCCGAGATTGAGGAACTTGTCGACCTGCTCCTGATCCTCGGCATAGGCCATCCGGGCCGCGCTGTAGCCGGTGAGATAAGCGATCTCGTCTTCCAGCACGTCGCGGTAAAAGCCGATGGTCATCGCGCCGACGGACTGGGCCGCAAGTTCAGCGCAGATCCAGTCGACATTGTTGTCGCCGATGATCGAGAAGACGTCGCCTTTGACCAGCCCGGCTTCGTTCAGGGCCAGCGCAAGATTTCGGACCCGTTCCAGATAGTCGGCCCAGGTGAATTCGGTCCAGACACCGAAATCCTTCTCGCGCAGCGCTACATCATTGGGAAACCGTTCCGCGTTATAGCGGAGGAGCTTCGGCAACGTGTCGTAAACCGAAGCGTCCGGGTATTCGTACGCCATGTTCCGTCCCTATTACTCGGACCGAAACCGGGCAGGTGCAGACGGAATTCAGCTATGGAAGATAGCCGTGGATGGACCCGTGGCGTGATGCCGCGAGCCGTTCCTCCCTGTCTGTCCTGGCCCTTGACCTCCGCGTTTGCCGCGGATGATCAGCTTCGGACCTTTTGTTATTTCCGGGTCCAGCGACATTGCGCCGGGCCTCGTTATCGGTGCCGATTTTTGGATGCACTCGTGCCTAGGTCAACAAGATAATTTCGATACGGGCATTTTGCGGAACTGAATTTCGCAATTTCACCGGGCCAGCGCATGCACTGGGTACTGGCACTCGTCGGTGGAATTTCCTATATAAAAGATGCGCGGTCAGGGGCGCTCCCCTCCCACGCCACAAAGACTTATGGAAAAGACCGGGCCGAGGCGCTCCTCGGGCGGCCACCATCACAAATCATAGGAGATGATAGTGACTGCTGGCCAAGACAGCCTGAAAACCCGACGTACGCTCAAGGCGTCCGGGAAAAGCTATGATTATTACAGCCTCGAAGCCATGGCGGATGCCGGTTTTCCGGAGATTCGCAAGCTTCCGCATTCGCTGAAAGTGCTGCTGGAAAATCTGTTGCGCTATGAAGACGGGCGCACGGTGACCCTGGATGATGTCAAGGCGCTGTCCGAATGGGTGAAAAACAAGAAGTCTTCCCGCGAAATCGCCTATCGTCCGGCACGGGTCCTGATGCAGGACTTCACCGGCGTTCCGGCCGTGGTCGATCTCGCCGCCATGCGCGATGCGATGACCGAGCTCGGCGGCGATCCGGAAAAGATCAATCCGCTGTCGCCTGTCGACCTGGTGATCGATCATTCGGTCATGGTGGACGCATTCGGCGGTCCCGACTCGTTCAAGAAGAACGTCGAGCTCGAGTTTGAGCGGAACGGTGAGCGCTATGAGTTCCTGCGCTGGGGCTCCAAGGCCTTCCGCAACTTCCGCGTTGTCCCGCCGGGAACCGGCATTTGCCACCAGGTCAACCTGGAGCATCTGGCCCAGACCGTCTGGACCAAGGACGAGGACGGCAAGACGATTGCCTATCCGGACACGCTTGTCGGCACCGACAGCCACACCACCATGGTGAACGGTATGGCTGTGCTCGGCTGGGGCGTCGGCGGTATCGAGGCGGAAGCGGCCATGCTCGGCCAGCCGGTCTCCATGCTGATCCCGGAAGTGGTCGGCTTTGAGCTGACCGGCAAGTTGCCGGAAGGCGCGACGGCAACCGATCTGGTGCTGATCGTGGTGCAGATGCTCCGCAAGAAGGGCGTGGTCGGCAAGTTCGTCGAGTTTCACGGCTCCGGCCTCGGCCATCTCAGCCTCGCGGACAGGGCGACCATCGCCAACATGGCTCCGGAATACGGTGCCACCTGCGGCTATTTCCCGATCGACGAAGAGACCCTCAGCTACCTCAGGCTGACCGGCCGCGAAGACGACCGGATTGCGCTGGTGGAAGAGTACGCCAAGGCCCAGGGCATGTGGCGTGACGACAGTCAGGAGATGGTTTTCACGGACACCCTGTCGCTCGATCTCGGTACCGTGGTGCCGTCGATTGCCGGCCCGAAACGTCCGCAGGACCGCGTGCTGCTGACCGAAGCCGCTCCGGAATTCGCCAAGGCCTTCAAGGATCTCGCCGGCGGTGTCGCGCCGCGGACGATGGACGTCGAAGGCGAGGACTACACGCTGAGCGACGGTGACGTGGTGATTGCCGCCATCACCTCCTGCACCAACACCTCCAACCCGTCAGTGATGATTGCGGCCGGCCTCGTCGCCCGCAACGCGGCGGCTAAAGGTCTGATGAGCAAGCCATGGGTGAAGACCTCGCTCGCACCGGGCTCCCAGGTTGTCACCGACTATCTGGAAAAGGCCAACCTGCAGGTCGAGCTGGACAAGCTCGGCTTCAACTTGGTTGGCTACGGCTGCACCACCTGCATCGGCAATTCCGGCCCGCTCGACCCGCATATCGCGGAAGCGGTGGAGAAGGGCGATCTGGTCGTCACCTCTGTGCTGTCCGGCAACCGGAACTTCGAAGGCCGCGTCAATCCGCACGTCAAGGCGAACTATCTCGCCTCGCCGCCGCTGGTCGTTGCCTATGCCATCGCCGGTAACCTGAACGTGGACCTGTACAAGGACGCGCTCGGCGAGGATCCGGACGGCAACCCGGTCTACCTGAAGGATATCTGGCCGACCAATAAGGAGATCAGTGAACTCCTGGAGGCCGATCTCAGCCGGGAGATGTTCCAGAACCGCTATGCCAACGTGTTTGAGGGCTCGGCGGAATGGCAGGCGGTGCAGACCACCGGCAGCCTGACCTACAACTGGAACGACGGTTCGACCTACGTCCAGAACCCGCCTTACTTCAAGGGCATGGACAAGGAGCCGGGCGCGTTGGCGGACATCACAGGTGCCCGCGAGCTGGCCATCCTCGGCGACTCGATCACCACCGACCACATCTCACCGGCCGGCTCCATCAAGTCGGACGGCCCGGCGGGCGACTATCTGCGCGAACGTCAGGTCCGCCCGGTGGACTTCAACGCCTACGGCGCACGGCGCGGCAATCATGAAATCATGATGCGCGGCACCTTCGCCAATATCCGTCTGAAGAACGAGATGGTCGAGGGCGTGACCGGCGGTTACACCAAGCACCAGCCTTCCGGCGAGCAGATGGCGATCTATGACGCCGCCATGCGCTACGAGAAGGAAGGAGTCTCTCTGGTCATCGTCGGCGGCAAGGAATACGGCACCGGCTCCTCCCGCGACTGGGCGGCCAAGGGCACCCGTCTGCTGGGCGTCAAGGCCGTGATCGTCGAGAGCTTCGAGCGTATTCACCGCTCCAACCTCGTCGGCATGGGCGTGCTTCCGCTGCAGTTCAAGGACGGCATGAACCGCGAGACCCTTGGCCTTAAAGGCACGGAACAGTTCGACATCACGGGGATTGCCGACGGCATTACCCCGCGCATGGACGTTCCGTGCAAGATCACCTACGCGGACGGCTCCACCAAGGACGTGATGCTGCTCTGCCGCATCGATACCGCGGACGAGGTTGAATATTACCGTCACGGCGGCATCCTGCAGTATGTGCTGCGGAACATCGCCAAGGCGGCGTAACGCCCACACGTACAGCGCCGAAAATCTGAATGGAAAACGCCCGGCTTCGGCCGGGCGTTTTTGTTGCTTGACGGCCAGTTTAAAGTGACTACATGAACGCGTCATGGGCGCGGACAATCAAACGTTTTACATCCAGGGCGAGCTTATCGAGACCGGTTCGACGCCTGGTTTCGAGTTTGCGTCGTACCGCCATGGCCCACACGTCCTGCACCGGATCAAGGTCGTCGGCCCGATTGGTCTGAAAGAACGTATCCCGCTCTATCACAAGACCCTCGCGCTGACCCCGGACGATACCTACTTCTGCATCCTCGATAACAGCGAACGCCATAACAACAGCTTCAGTTTCGAGGATATCCGCTTCCTCGACCAGATGTTGCTGGACGCGGGCATCGCCACTTTCTACGGAGCGACGATCACGCTCGACGCCGGCTACCGGGATATCGTCGAACTTGCGAACGCGAACGTCGAGAATGTCGGCTTGAACGGAAAGCTGATGACGACGCATAGCCCGGAAGAGGCTGAAACCTTCATCATGGAAATGCTGGCAAGCACTGACGGCGGGAAGTAGAAACCGGCGCGTTCCAGCTCCCCATCATCGTCATCCCCATGACAATGGGAACCCAGGGAAGACGGGCGGACTCTACGATCGCTGAGTTCCCGCGCACGCGGGAATGATGGAGGTGGGCGAGGGGAGGCGTTTGCCCCTAACTCTCAATCAGCTCCGTCAGCTCGAACTTCGTCACATCCACCAGCCCGAGATCGCTGATCCTGAGCTCCGGGATCACCGGGAGCGCGAGCAGGGAGTGCTGCATGTAGGCGTTGTTCAGTGTGCAGCCGCATGCCTCCATGGCGGCGACCATGCGGTCCGCCTTGGCGGCGACCTCGATTGCCGGGTGGTCTGACATCAGCCCGGCGATGGGCAGCTCGACCAGCGCCAGCTCTTCGCCGTCCTTCCAGACCGTGACACCGCCGCCGACCTCGCCCAGCCGGTTCGCGGCCAGCGCCATCATTTCCCGGTCGGTGCCGACGACGATCATGTGGTGGCTGTCATGGGCGACGGTGGAGGCCATGGCCATCCGGCCCTTGTAGCCGAAGCCGGAGACAAACCCGTTCACCACGCCGCCGGTGGCCCGGTGCCGCTCGACCAGCGCGATCTGGCAAACCCCATCTTTCCCTTCGACCACACTGTCCGCGACCGGCAGCTCGGCTGTCAGCGCCTTGGTCGGCGCCTGGTTCTCGACCACGCCGATCACCTTGGCGGTGACCGCGTTCGCGCCCTCCGGCGCCGGGACCGCGAAATCCGCCGCCGCCAGGGACTTGCCCAGATGCACCGTATGCCGGGCAGAGTCCGGCCAATCGTAATGCGGGCAGTCGACGGTGATCTTGCCGTCCATGGCCACGGTTTCCCCGCGCGCGATGACATGCTCGATCGGCAGGCTCACGAGGTCCGAGGTCAGGATCATGTCGGCCCGGCGGCCGGGCGTGATCGAGCCCAGCTCCCGTTCCAGCCCGAAATGGGTCGCGGTGTTGATCGTCGCCATCTGCAGCGCCACCAGCGGATCGCAGCCGCAATCGATGGCATGGCGGACGACGCGGTTCATGTGGCCGTCATTCACCAGCGTACCGGAATGGCAATCGTCGGTGCAGAGGATGAAGTTCCGTGGGTCCAGACCCTTCTCCGTCACCGCCGTGATCTGGCTTTCGACATCGTACCAGGCCGAGCCCAGCCGCATCATCGAGCGCATGCCGTTGCGCACCCGGGCAATCGCGTCGGCTTCTTCGGTGCCCTCGTGATCGTCCGCCGGCCCGCCCGCCACATAGGCGCTGAAGGCGATACCTTTGTCGGGAGAAGCGTAATGCCCGCCGACGGTCTTGCCCGCCCGCATGGCTGCCGCGATTTCCGCCAGCATCTGCGGATCGCCATTGATCACGCCCGGAAAGTTCATCATCTCGCCCAGCCCGATAATCCCGGGCCAGCTCATCGCCTCCGCCACGTCCTCGGCGCTGATCTGGAAGCCGGTGGTCTCCAGCCCCGGCGCGGAGGGCGCGCAGGAGGACATCTCGGTGAAGATGTTGACCGGCTGCAGCAGCGCCTCGTCATGCATCATCCGGACGCCGGCGAGCCCGAGCACGTTGGCGATCTCGTGCGGGTCGGTGAACATGGTCGTGGTGCCGTGCGGGATCACGGCGGCGGCGAACTCGGCCGGCGTCAGCATGCCGGACTCGATATGCATATGCGCGTCGCACAGCCCCGGGATCAGATACCGCCCGCCGCCCTCGATCACCCGCGTATTCTCGCCGATGCAGTGGGAGGCGTCCGGCCCGGTATAGGCAACCCGCCCCTCGGCCACGGCGACCTGCCAGTCCAGCACCTCGCGGCTGTGCACATTGACGAGGCGCACGTCGCGGATGACGAGAGCGGCCGCCTCCCGCCCGGCGGCGACGGCAACCAGACGCGGCGCGGCCTCGGGCCAGCTCTTCAGCGCGGGCCGGCTCTGGAGCGAAGAATCGGACATGGGCGTGCCTCCGGAACAGGGAATGGCTCGGTGGAGCCTTGTTCTTATGTATGGCCGGGCCGCCGGTGATGCAAATGGTGCCGGTGGCAAATGGTGAAAGAGGGGCCGGTACCCCTGCTTGGATATGGAATTAAGGCTTTTGGATCGCTGCCCGGGGATGCTTTGATGACATCGAATGATGTGAGCTGACCGAAGACCGCCTTATGTTGACCGAAAACCACACTATTGCGGGCGAGCTGATCGAAACCGGGACGATGAGCTGTTTCGAGTACGCTTCCTATCGGGTCGGAGGGGAAGTCTTGCACCGGATCAAGGCAGTCGGCCCGATCGGCATCAAGGAGCGCCTGCCGCTCTATCATGTGATCGCCAGGCAGAGCCCGTCGGGCGCCTTGTTCGCGATCCTAGACAACCACCAGCGGCACGAGAACAGTCTCTCGATCGAGGACATGGACGCGATTGTCGCGGTGCTGAAGGCGGGCGGCGTCAACGCTTTCTACGGCGCCACCGTCACCCGCGATCCCGACTACGACAAGATCGGCAAGCTCGCCAACGCGCATATCGTGCTCTCCGGCCTCGTGGGCCGGGTGATTGTGACCGGGGACCCGGAAGAGGCCGAAATCTTCATGCAGGAGATGCTCTTGGCCCGCGCCGCCGCCCGGGGCGAGCAGGCGTAGTCGGACGGGGGAGCGTAAGGCGCGCGGCAATGCAAAGACGCTATCGGATCTGCTGCCTGACCAAGAACAGAACCAATCCGGCCTATGTCGGCGCGCAGATCGCCGCGGCACGGCTGGCGGAGACCCTCGGCTGCGATCTGACCGGGGCCGCGCCGGAGACCCCGGACGATATCGACGAGCAATGGGCATTGCTCACCCGCGCCATCGACAGCCGCCCCGACGCCATCCTGATCGCCCCCGTCCACCCCTCGGCCCTCGACGAGAGCTTGCAGCGGGCGAAGGATGCCGGGATTCCGCTGGTCTATTTCGTCGCCCATTCGGACCGGGTGACGCCCGCGAGCTTCGTCACGTCGGACAATTACGCCCTGGCGCTGGCGGCGGCGGAGACCCTCATCCGGGAGCTGGGCGGGCGCGGCCGGATCGGCATCATCGAGGGCGCACCGAACTCCCCGACCACGGCGCCGCGCACCAGGGGCTTTCTCGACGCCGCGGCAAAGCACCCGGAGATTTCCGTCGCGGCCCGCGAGACCGGCCAGTACCAGCGCCCCGGCGGCCGGGAGGCGATGGCACGGATACTGGCGGAGCACCGACAGCTCGACGGCCTGCTCGCCGCCAACGACGCGATGGCCCTCGGCGCGCTGGAAGCCCTCGACGCCGCTGGCCTCGCCATCCCCGTGGTCGGCATGAACGCCATGCCGGAAGCGATCACGGCGATCCGCGCGGGCCGGATGCTCGCCACGGTCAGCTTCGACGCCCCGGCACTGGTCTGCACCGCACTGATGGCGGCGCTGCGGATACTGGAAGGGGAGGCGGTGCCGGAGGTGCTCGAACTTCCGGCGGAGGTCATCGGGCGGGAAAATTGCGCGGCCTGGGATTGCCCGTATGAGGAGCGGCCGTTGCCGGAGTGGGGCGGAGATACCGGTGGGGTGGCAATGCGAACTAAATAAAATTTCTCTTTAATTTGGACGGCGGTTTTCTTGACGTATTGTTTGTTTTAATTTGAAGTTTTTCAAAATAACTGCGTTCGTAAAATATAAAATGAGGATGGGCTTCTAATGGATGGTCGGCCTTTAGAAATTAAAGATGGTGATTGGGTTTTTTGTGAGCAGGTTGGGGCGGTATATGGTCGTACTTTCTATCCGTCATTTATTGATTTGGCGCCGAATTCTGCATATATGACGGTTGTTGATTCTGTTCCTGTATTCATAAATATTGTAAGGCATGTGAGAGCCCTAGAGATAATAGATTACAATAATGAACTTTTTTTGCAAGAAAAAGGTAATGGGAAGGTGTCGAGGATTAAGTATCCCATTCATGGTGTCGATTCTGATAATTCAAGTGCAGTAATTTCGGATAAGTATGGATCGTCAGGTGTGGCTATTGCAGTTGAAAATAAAAATAATGGGAAAATTTTTGGAAACTCGTCATTTACAGAGGTAATTATTGGCAGGGAGGTGAAAAATGAAAAAGAATACGACGATCTTAGGTTCTTTAGCGTGGCTCTTCGAAAGTTATTATATACATACCGGTATTTAACGCCTGATTTGCGATCTAGGATTGATCCATCTAATGGGTGTGGGGGTAAATTTTTAATGACGGCGCGGACTCTTTATAGCGGAACAATGGCTCCAACTGCTTTAGAGAGGTTGTCTGATTCGATACCTGAGGAATGGAGTGTAACAATTGTAAAGGTTGATGATTATGTCTCTGGCGTTGCTGGACACTCCAATAAATTTGGAGATATTTCAGATAGATCAGAGAATGTTGGATCTTTTTTGATGTCAGGTTTTATACTTCCTAAGTCATTGTTTGATTTGGAAATTGTTATGGAGAATGCATTTCACCAAAAAAATATGAGAATGGGGGTTTTTGAGGCAATGTGTCTGGCTGAATTATCATTACTTGATAGTTGGAAGCATTTTCGAAAATTTATTGCATTAAAAAAATATTCAGATGATGAGCGTTACGGGTGGAAGTTTCTGTCACAGAAACTTCTTCCTAGAATATTGTCTTTATACGATGGAGACAAAGCAGAGGTTCTGCGTAGGATTGCAAAATCTGTGACGTTTAGGCACGACGTCGTGCATAAAGGATATATGCCAACAGGTAACGATCTCGACGAGGTTGTTTCTTCAATAAAAATGTTGCTCACAATAACTGAAATTCCAAATCGCTATAAAGCTCACTGGCACTTAAAGCCTGAGTATCCGGAAAGGAAACTTCCAGAAATCTATCGCCATAATAAATAAGAACAGCTTGCTGATATGTTGCGCAACTCGTGTCGCATATTTGGTTGATGACTACATCTCGTCACCCCCCTTTCCCTCGCGCCCCCGCATGTCCTAATATCCGCTCCAAACATCCCGGCGGCGTCAAACCGCCGTCCGAGTG
Organism: Nisaea nitritireducens; assembly: GCF_014904795.1. Lineage (GTDB taxonomy): Bacteria > Pseudomonadota > Alphaproteobacteria > Thalassobaculales > Thalassobaculaceae > Nisaea > Nisaea nitritireducens. Next base: position 73,162 of record NZ_JACZFS010000016.1, on the reverse strand, counting down.
ATATGCGCCCACCCTGAGGAAATGCTCCCGTGAAGAATTCAAAGACCGTCCTTATCGACCGCCATCCGGGCCGTTCGGCCCAGACCATCGGGCTTGCCAATGCGCTCGGCACCGATCCGGAGCTGATCCACGAGCCGTCCGTCGGCGTGGTCGGCACCAAGGGGGACAGCCAGTGCTATCTCGGCGTGGCGGAGAAGGTGGAGGCGATCCACGAGGCGCTGAAGGGCCGGATCGGCCGGGAGGCGGGCAAGCTGCCGTTCCGTCTGGTGCAGCCGGAATTCACCATCGCCACCTCGGACGGGGTGCGTAACGGCACGCCGGAAATGCGCTACTCGCTGATCGGCCGCGAAGTCACCAACGACGCGCTGTGCGAGCATCTGGAAGCAACCGGCCTTGCCGGCACCATCGCCGTCGTCGCCTGCGACAAGCCGCCGGTCGGCACGCTGGCCGCGCTGCTGGAGCATAACCAGCCTGCCATCATCATGTCCGACGGGCCGATCCATCCGGGCAAGGACCCGGAGACGGGCGAGGCGCTCGATATCGTGTCGGCCTACCAGGTCGCCGGGAACCCGGACGCAGAATTCCGGCACCGGATCTCCTGCAATGCCTGCCCGGGCATGGGCAGCTGCGGCGGCATGTTCACCTACAACACGATGCAGACCTTCATCGGCGTCGTCGGCATGCAGCCGCTGCACATGGTGGCCCCGGCCTCCGACGATCCGCGCCGCCTGAAGGAATTCCCGGCCGAGCTGGTGCAGATTCTTTCCGAGATGATGAAGAACGACCTGAAACCGCGTGACATCGTGGTCCGGGACAGCCTGCGCAACGCGATGATCGTCGCTATGGCCATCGGCGGCTCCACCAACGTGACGCTGCACGCCCCGGAAATCGCCCGCGCCGCCGGGTTCGCCGATTTCTGGAAAGAGGTCATCACGCCGGAAGAGTTCAACCATCTGGCCGAGCATGTCGTGCCGGTGCTGACCGACGCCCGGCCCTACGGCAAATACTCGATGGTCGATATCGACGGCGTCGGCGGCGTGCAGGTGATCGTGCGCGAGCTGCTGGAAGCGGGCCTGTTGAACGGCGACGTGCTGACCTGCACCGGCGAGACGCTGGCCGAACAGGTGAAGCGGCTGGAGACCAGGAAGGTCGACGGCACGGTGATCTATCCGGTCGAGAAGCCGTACAAGCCGACCGGCGGCCTGCGGGTGCTCGGCGGCAATCTCTCCCCCGATTTCTCCGCCATCCTGAAGCTGGCGGGCGTCGAGGGCGGTCTCGACGACAACAAGTTCATCGGCAACGCCCGGGTGTTCGAGGGTGAGCCGGCCCTGCTGAAGGCGCTGGACGAGACGCCGGAGCGGTTCCAGAACAACGATATCATCATCATCCGCTATGCCGGCCCGAGCGGCGCGCCGGGCATGCCGGAAATGCTCGACCCGACCTCGCGCATCACCACGCTCTGCCGTGAGCGGGATATCGTCGTCGCCCTGATGACCGACGCCCGCTTCTCCGGCGGCTCGGTCGGTCTGGTGATCGGCCATGTCGGTCCCGAGGCGGCGCTCGGCGGCCCGATAGCACTGATCGAGGACGGGGACGAGATCATCGCCGACCTGACCACGAACGAGCTGATCTGCACCGCGCTGAACGATCCGGCGGTGATGACGGCGCGCAAGGCGGCCTGGGACAAGGTCGTGGCCGACAATGGCGGGGTGCATCCGCTCTGCGGCGTCGCCGATACCCGCCTGCTGCACCGCGCCCGCCACACGGCGGTCCCGGCGTCCCGCGGCGGCGGCCTGCACCCGAACCGCGAGGTCTGGGTCCGCGAGCAGCGCGAGGCGACACGCTCCGGCTTCGTGCCGAAAAACAAGTACCGCCCGGAGACCGTGAAAGCGTTCTGATCCGGACGGGTGTGAGAAGAGGAGGCCGGTGCATCGAGAGGTGCACCGGCCTTTTTCGTTTCGTGCGCAGTTCGCTCTCCCCCCCCCATCGTCATCCCGACGCAAGTCGGGATCCATAGCTCGGAGGGCAAGCCGCAACCATCCGGGCCAGATTTTCCGGTCTTGTTTCGCGTCACCACCGTGTGGATCCCGACTTGCGTCGGGATGACGGTGAGGGTGGGAGGGTGAAGGAGCGAAAGGACGAAGGGCCGGGGCCGGGGGAGCGTTGCTGCTATTCCAGCGCTTTGCGGCGTTCCTCGAATTCTTCCCGGTCAATCTCGCCCTTGGCGAACCGTTCGCGCAGGATCGCCAGCGCGCTGTCTTGCGCCCCGGCCGCGTCCGGTTTTGCCGTATGGCCTAAAGAGCGGAAGGCGTAAATCCCGGCGCCAACCAGGAAGATGATCAGGACCATCATCATGAACGGCCCCATGAACCAGCCGCTGCCCATCATGTGGTGATATCCGCCATAGCCCTCTCCGGCGTCCGCCATTGCTGCCGGGGCGGTAAGGGCGAGGGTGCTGAGGGCGGCGGTAGCCGTCGCCAGTAACAGGAAAGGCTGTTTCATCGCGAATTCCTCTGACCAATGGTGACTGGATTTCCATTCTGCTGCTTCCAGCCGGGGGAAGGTCAATGGGCGAAATGCGGGGTTTGTGTGCGCCTGGCCGTGAGCGCGACACCAGATCTCTTCCCCAAGGCCGTCATCCCTGCCTTCCACCTCGGTCATCCTTACCTTCCACCTGCGTCGGGATGACGATACTGGTGGGGTGGATGACGATCATGGGCGAGGAATGACGATCATGGGTGATGGACGCACACCAGAGCTCTTCCCCGCCACCTGAGCCGGTGCTAGCCTCGCTTTGTATACAAAAAAATCAGGGAGACTCTCATGGCCAAGCTCGGCCTGTTCATGATGCCGCTGCATCCGCCGTCGCGGGATTTCGCGGACGTGCTGGAAGAAAACCGCCAGCTTGTGATCCTCGCGGACAAGCTCGGCTACGCGGAAGCCTGGATGGGAGAGCATTACACCTCGACCGCCGAGCCGGTGACCTCACCGCTGCTGTTCAACGCCTCGCTGATCGCGGAGACGACGCAGATCACCTTCGGCTCCGGGGTGATCTCGTTACCGCAGCAGCATCCGGTTGTGGTCGCAGGGCATGCGGCTTTGTTCGACCATCTGGCGCGCGGCCGCTTCATCTTCGGGATCGGCTCCGGCGGTCTGTCGAGCGATTGGGAGATTTTCGACAATCTCGACCACAAGGCCCGGGCCATGGCCATGGTCGAGTCCATCGACCTGATCCAGAAGGTCTGGAGCGAGGATCCGCCCTGGAGCCACGAGGGCGAGCATTTCACGGCGCGGATCGAGGATCGGGTGTTGCCGGAAATGGGCATCGGCCGCTTTATCCGGCCTTTCCAGCAGCCGCATCCGCCAATCGCCGTTTCGGTACGCGGTGCCAATTCCATGACCGCCAATTTCGCGGGGCAACGTGGCTGGTGCATGTTGTCGGGCAACTTCGTCCCGGCGGCCGATATCGCCACCCACTGGCCGACCTATGCGGCGGGCGCGGAGAAGGCGGGGCGCAAGGCGGACCCGTCCGTCTGGCGCGTCGGCCGGTCCGTGCTGATCACCGACAGCGATGCCGAGGCGGAGGCAATGCTCGCCGATCCGGACGGGGTGTTCTCCTGGTACTACCAGTATCTCGGGGCGCAGGGGCGTCTTGCGAACGGCGATGCGCCTGCCTCCATCGATTGGGACGCGGTGAAGCGCGAGGCGATGGAGAAAGCGCGTGAATTCGTTATTGCCGGGACAGCGGAGACGGTGCTCGACCGGCTCATCGCCTTCCGGGACGAGATCGGCGATTTCGGCACCCTGATGCTGACCGGGCACGACATGGAAGGCACGCAGGCCATGTGGCACCGCTCCTTCACGCGGATGGCCGAGGATGTCTGGCCGAAGCTGAACGCCTATATGGAAAATAAACGTGGTGCCCAGGCCGCAGAGTAGGATGTGGCGGCGCGGGGGGGTATGATGCCTCGCCGGGACACGGTCCTGATCCAGATATTGGGCCGTTTCCCACCGTGCTTGTTAACCTTTAGGCCTTACTGAGACCGCGAAAGACAGGATCCCCGGATGGACGAAACGCCGAAAGACTGGAAGCCGCACATCGTCCAATGGGTGATCATGGCGCTTGCGGTCGTCGCCATCCTCTCTCTTTCCCGGCTTCTTCCGGGAACCGATACCCGCGTGGTGCGGAGCTACACGGACTTCAAGGCGCTGGTCGCCGAGGGTCAGGTGGAGAGCGTGCTGTTCCAGGGAGAACGGATCGAGGGACTTCTGCGGGCAGCGACGACTGGCCCGAGCGGTTCGACGACAGCTTTTGTCTCCTATGTCCCGCCGACCGGCGACCCTGAGCTGCTCGATGCCCTTCAGGAAGCGGGCGTAGAGGTTCAGTCCCGCCCGGCGGAAGAGGGGTCATGGCTCGTCAGCCTGTTGCCGTGGCTGCTGATCCTCGGGTTCTGGTTCTTCATGTGGTCACGTATGTCCGGAATGATGCCCGGCGGGCTCGGCGGCCGGGGGGGCGCCGGAGATTTCCTGCGTGGCCGGATGAAATCTGTCACCAAGGCCGAGACACCGAAGATCCGCTTCGCCGACGTTGCTGGGCAGGAGAACGCCAAGGCCGAGGTCTCCGAACTCCTGGAATTCCTGCGTGATGCCGAGCGTTATCAGCGGCTCGGCGCGGAAGTCCCGCACGGCATCCTGCTGCAGGGCCCCCCGGGTACCGGCAAGACCATGCTGGCCCGCGCGCTGGCGGGGGAGGCGGGCGTGCCGTTCTTCCATATGTCGGCCTCCGAATTCATCGAGATGTTTGTCGGTGTCGGGGCCTCCCGGGTCCGCACCCTGTTCGACGAAGCAAAGAAAGCGGCCCCGGCCATTATCTTTATCGACGAGCTCGACAGTGTCGGCCGGGTACGCGGTGCGGGGCTCGGCGGCGGGCATGACGAGCGCGAGCAGACCCTGAACCAGATCCTCGCCGAAATGGACGGTTTCGAGGGGCATGAAGCTGTGGTCGTTCTTGCTGCCACCAACCGGCCCGATGTGCTCGATCCTGCGCTGCTGCGGCCCGGCCGCTTTGACCGGCACGTGACGCTGGAACTCCCCGACCTGAAGGGCCGCGAGGCGATCCTGAAAGTGCATTGCCGCAACGTGCCGCTGGCCGAAAGTGTCGATCTGCATCTGGTCGCAACCGGAACGCCGGGCTTTTCCGGTGCCGACCTGAAAAATCTGGTCAACGAGGCTGCGATGGCGGCGGCGCGGGAGAGCCTGCTCAAGGTCGAGCCCCGGCATTTCGATGAAATGCGTGACCGCATCATCATGGGGGCTGTTCGTACGCTGGCCATCCATCCGGAGGAGCGGCACCGGCTTGCGGTACATGAGTCAGGGCACACGGCTGTCGCCTATTTCCTGCCCGGTGCGGATCCGCTGCACAAGGTGACGATCATCCCGCGCGGGCGTGCCCTCGGCGGTACCCATCAGTTGCCGGAGATCGAACGCCACACCCTGACGGAGGAATATCTGAACGACCGGCTGACGGTAATCCTCGGTGGCCGAGCCGCTGAACAGGTCTTCCTCGGCTCTGTCAGTTCCGGTGCCGATGAGGACATCCGCATGGCTACCCAGATCGCCCGCTCCATGGTTGGGCGCTGGGGCATGTCAGAGGAGGTCGGCCCGGTCGATGTGCGGGAGAGCGAGTCCCATCCTTTCCTCGGGCGCGAGATGGCGCAGCCGCGGCACTTCTCGGAGGCAACGGCTGCTGCAGCCGACGTTGCCGTCCGCCGGTATCTTGTGGCGGCGGAAGAGCGTGCGGTGAGCCTTCTCAAGGAGAACGAGCCGAAGGTTACGCGTCTGATCACGGATCTGGAAGAACGGGAAACCCTCGACCGCAATGAGATAGCAGTCTGTCTTGGGCCGAAGGAAGTCGCGGGTGGTGCCAAGGACGGGGTGAAACCAAAGGGGGCATCCCGGACAGGCGACACCCAAGGTGCCGACTAACAACCGGGCACCAGGGTAATGACACGCGTCGCGCGGGCAGCACATGAGTCGGCTGCCGAAAACCCGAACCGGTCAGCTGCGGAGACTCCGCATACGCTATCGCCGGAGCAGGTGCTTCGTGAGTATGACGTCGCCCTCGATAGCGGGTTGAACGATGCGGATGTCGGGCGACGGCGCCGGAGTGCAGGTCCGAACCGATTACGTGCGGCCAGGCGCAAAAACGTATGGGCTATTCTCGCAGCCCAGATCCGCAGCGTTGTCGTCTATCTGCTGATCGCCGCTGCAACACTTTCAGTCTTCCTTGGGCAGTGGGTCGAGGGGAGCGCCATCCTGGCGGTCCTTGTCATCAATTCGACAATCGGTTTCGTCACCGAATTGCGGGCAGTCCGCTCCATGGAAGCGCTGCGGCGCCTGTCGAAAGTACAGGCAAGGCTACGCCGCGCGGGCCGTACCATCACGGTTCCGGCAGAGGACATCGTGCCCGGAGACATTGTCGTTCTGGAGGCGGGCGACGTTATCCCGGCGGATCTCAGGCTGGTCGAGAATACCGGACTCCATATTGATGAATCGGCCCTGACAGGCGAGTCCGTGCCGGTGATCAAGGATGTTGAGCCGGTGCCACCCGATGCGCCGGTCGCCGACCGAAACTGCATGGCGTTCAAGGGGACCGCTGTTACCAGCGGTAACGGGCTTGGCATAACCGTCGCCACGGGTATGGCCACCGAACTCGGTCAAATTGCTGCTCTCGCGGACGATGCCGAAGCGCAGATGTCCCCGCTGGAGAAACGCCTCGACCGGCTGGGTGGGCAACTGGTCTTTGTTACCCTGGGGCTGACGGTGCTCATCGCCGTAACCGGTCTCTATGCCGGGCAGGACCTGGTGCCGATGGTCCATACGGCCATCGCCCTGGCGGTCGCCGCTGTTCCTGAGGGACTTCCTATCGTCGCCACTGTGGCACTGGCCCGCGGCATGTGGCGGATGGCCCGGAGAAACGCGCTGATAAAGGATCTGTCGGCGGTCGAGACGCTTGGCGCGACAACAATCATCCTGACCGACAAGACAGGCACATTGACCGAGAACCGGATGTCGGTCGTCCAATTCCAGCTCGAAGAGGGCGTGTTCGATGTTGCGCCTGGGGAGGATGGTGCCCCACCGACGATAAGTCTGCAGGGCGACCCGGTCGATATCCAGCCGGACCAACCGATCCACATGGCTCTGCGTGTTGGCGTCCTCTGTGGCAACGCGGAGCTTTCTGAAACCGCGAGCGATGCGCCGGGTGTTGGAGACCCGATGGAGACGGCCCTGCTGGTCGCTGGCCGCGCCGCCGACCTCGACCGGAGCGCACTGCTCGCGCTGATGCCGGAAGTGCATGAGGAGCCCTTCGCGACGGAAACAAGAATGATGGCCACGACCCATGCGGCGGGTGACGACTTCCTGGTCGCGATCAAGGGAGCGCCGGAGACGGTAATCGAACATTGCACTCAGGTTCTGACGGACGACGGTCCGGTGCTGATGGACGAGGAAAGCCGGAAGGTTTGGAGGCTCCGCAACGAGGCTATGACCGGCGATGGACTGCGGGTTCTTGCGCTCGCCATGAAGTCCGTCAGGAGCGCCACGGAACCACCTTACCAAGAGCTGACGCTGGTCGGTCTTGTCGGTCTGCTCGACCCGCCCCGCTCGGACGTTGCGGACGCGATTGCGGCCTGCCACTCCGCCGGTGTGCGTGTCGCGATGCTGACCGGAGATCACATCGGGACGGCAAAGGCGGTTGCCGCTCAGGTCGGGCTTGCCGATGAATCTGCCGCAGCCATGGGGCCGGATGAGCTTGAGAGCCTTGATGGCGGCACGAAGGATGATCACGCGCGGCTTCTGGCCACGTCAATTTTCGCCCGGGTCAGTCCCAAAAAGAAACTTGAGCTGGTCTCGCTCTATCAGCAGAGCGGCGCCGTTGTGGCGATGACGGGTGACGGCGTGAACGACGCACCTGCTCTGAAAAAGGCTGACATCGGGATTGCCATGGGGCGTCGCGGTACCGACGTTGCCCGTGAAGCGGCCGATATGGTGCTGACGGACGACGCTTTTCCGTCGATCGTGGAGGCAATGCGGCATGGCCGGATTATCTTCGCCAATATCCGCAAATTCGTCATTTATCTGATGTCCTGTAATCTGAGCGAGATCCTGGTCATTGGCGTGGCGACTCTCTGTGGCCTGCCACTTCCGTTGCTGCCGCTGCAGATCCTCTATCTCAATCTCGTGACGGACGTGTTCCCCGCCTTCGCACTCGGGGTTGGCGAGGGCAGTTCAAACATCATGCGCCGTCCGCCGCGCGATCCGAATGAACCGATCCTGGACGGTCAGCGTTGGCTCTCGGTCGCGCTGTTCGGCGTCCTGATCACAGTCGCCACACTCGGCGCTTTCGTTGTTGCGCTCCAGAGCCTTGATTATGCGCCGGAGGAGGCGGTGACCATCGCATTCCTGACGTTGGCTTTCGCCCAGCTTTGGCATGTCTTCAACATGCGGGGGCGTGGCACAGGCCTGATCCGGAATGAGGTTACGGCCAACCCGTATATCTGGGGGGCGTTGATACTGTGCACTGCATTGATTCTCGGAGCTGTCTTCCTGCCGGTTTTGTCATCAGTGATTGGGCTTCAGCCGCCTGGTGCTGAAGGTTGGGTGCTGAGCCTCGGCGCCAGCCTGATTCCCGTCGTTGTCGGGCAGACTGTCAGTGTGTTCACGAAATCTCGTTCGTGAGTTGGCGCTATCCCCGGTCTGCGCCATCGTTCAGGTCGTCATGATGTTCCGATGCTTGGGCGAGACCACCATGGTCGGCCTGTGGAGAGACCTTCACGCGGTTTCGTCCCTCCCGCTTGGCCTCATAAAGAGCCAGATCGGCCTGTTTGATTTGCTTGGTTATGTCGATCCCGGGACCGATAGCATGGGTAACGCCGACGCTGACCGTGAGTTTCACAGTGCTGGCATCCGGTAATACGAAGCTCTGACTTTCAATTCTGCGGCGGGCTCGTTCTGCCGCGACTATGGCGCCCTCAAGATCCGTATTCGGAAGAAGGGCGACAAATTCCTCTCCTCCCCACCTGCAAAAACTGTCGATTGACCGGAGCGTGTTGCGTGTCAGCTCAGCGAACTCACCCAGTATGAAATCTCCCGCATCGTGCCCGTATTGGTCATTCAGGGATTTAAAGCGGTCCAGATCGAAAAACAGGCAAGCCAGATTCATGCAGTGACGATTGGCGCGCTCACACTCCTTGACTGCGATTTCCATGAAGCTTCTGCGGTTCAGGTGCCCCGTCAAAGGGTCAAGTCGGGCCATCTCCGTTAGATCGTCGACCAGATCAATGCGCCAGCTGACATCCCGCAGGATCGCGGCAAAAACATCGCTGCTTCCATTATGAACGCGCACGATACCGGCGCCGAGTTTGATTTCGTGGCCATCGGAATGGCGGCCGACGATATAGCTTTGCCGGTCCCCCATAACCCTCGCATCCTGGCCGGTATTGAAGAAATTCTCGATGTCGATGTTGTGCCTGGTATGGAAGCGGGAGGGAATCAGCACATTAAGATCTTTGCCTACGATATCGTTTGACTCATAACCAAACATTTTTTCGGCAGAATGGTTAATAAAAATGATGTTTTTGTGAGTATCTATCGCAACGATTGCATCTGCTGTTTTGTCGATGATGTCGCGGTAAAAGACTTCATCAATTTTTGTGTGCGTTTTATTCTCTTTTTTCATGATGAATATATGGCCTTTCCCGAACTATAGGCTCTGTTTTTCATCTATACTGTATACAACCAAGAGGCAGGGCACTAAAATTTCCGACTATCCCGCTCTATGGAAAAATTTCAGGCTCTTCCACGTGTGTTTCTCCACAGGGGCTCTCAAGCAGACATTGATAGAGTCGCAGCTGCCGTAAGAATGATACTTACGGGGGAGACGATCCAGAGTGATCTGGCGTGATCCTCAAGCCTGTTGTGGTCGGGCTAAGGCAGCGGGAGGGGAAGATGCAGTCTGACGCGTTTCACGTAACGCTCGGGGCTTTGGCTGCCGCGCTGGACGGGACTGCAGATCCCTGGTGGATTTTCGGCGGTGCGGCTCTCGCGCTGCACGGTGTCGTGAGCGAGGATCCGAGAGACATCGACGTGCTCGTCTCGGAGGCGGATGCCGCGCGTCTTGCCCACGCATTGGACATCGGGAATGGCGCCGATGGTGGCACAGCGAAATTTCGGTCTTCCTGGTTTCTGAAGCCCGCGCTCGGTCCGGTGCCGGTTGAGGTGATGGCGGGGTTTGAGATCTTTTCGGCAGGTGCCTGGCATCCGGTTCGTCCCCGGAGCCGGGAGCGCAAGACAATCGGGGAGATTGCGCTTTTCGTTCCGTCGCAGGCTGAAATTGCTGAAATCCTCAGCCTCTCGGGCCGTCCCAAAGACCTCGCTCGGCTGGAGCTGTTGTGAGAGCTGTGTGATGGATGCGAGAAGCGGGACGAGGACAGTCTGGAATGCTATGTGAGGACATATCATTTGCGGCAGGACGCCCATTCGGCGCCGGCCTGTCCAACCGCTGAGGGAGATCATCATGAAAAAAGCTATCGTCACCGGACACAGCAAGGGGCTTGGCGCCGGCATTACCGCCGCACTGCTGGCGGAGGAGTATAATGTGCTGGGCCTTTCCCGCTCCGCTTTGCCGGGCTTTGAGCCGGGGCTGGAGCAGGTCGCGCTCGATCTTGGGGATGCTGACGCGCTTGCGGCCTGGCTGGATGGCGGGGAGCTGGAGAGCTTCCTGGAGGGAGCGGAAAGCGCATTACTGATCAACAATGCAGGGATCGTCGAACCGATCGCACCGCTTGGCCGGCAGGGGGCCGCAGAAATTGCCCGGGCCGTCACCGTAAATATCAGCGCCGCACTGGTGCTGGCGGATGCCTTCGCGGCGGCGAGCAGCAATATTGCCGACCGGCGGCTGGCGCATATCTCCAGCGGCGCCGGACGGCATGCCTATACCGGTTGGAGCGTCTATTGTGCGACCAAGGCGGCGCTCGACCAGCATGCGAACGGGGTGCGTGAGGATGCGCTGCCGGGGATGAAGATCGAGAGCCTGGCGCCTGGCGTGATCGATACCGGTATGCAGTCGACCATCCGCGGTAGCTCGGAAGAGGATTTTGCACTGCGCGCCCAGTTCGTCGAGCTGAAGGAGACCGGCGCGCTGGCCGATCCAGATGCGGTTGGCGCGAAGATCGCCGCGCACATGATCGGCGAAAAGTTCGGTGCGGAAACCGTCACCGATATTCGCTCGGTCTAGAAGCCGGATACGCTCTTTTGTCTGGGCGTTCCTGACGCTTGATGGGATGCCGGAGATTATGACGCCGGAGATGATAAGGAGACGTTTCCGGAACCGGCTCCGGGAGCCGTCTCGGTGCGCATTTCTATGCGAGAGCGTCGAAAATTAACGCTATCTCAAGGAATTGGAACATAGGTTCCGTACAGTTTGGGAGAGTGCACCGGTCGCGCGGGGGGCTCTGCGTATCCGTATGCCGGCTCGAGGTTAGTTTGACCGATCATGTTGCGTGATACCGTGCGTCTCTATCTGTTCGCCATCCGCGACTCTTTCATCACTCTGTTGCCCCTGACCTTTTTCCGGGTGCTGGCTGACCTGCTGCGATATCTGCCGGTGCCCGGCTATCACGCCGCCATGGCGGATCTCTTCGGTCCCCGCTGGCAAGCAGCGGTTGCGCTTGCGGTCGAGGCCTGTTTGGCAGCCTGGGGCGTCGGAACAGCCATTGCGGTTGCGGTGTTCGTTCATCGACGTTTGTCGCGCCGGACGGCTGACCGCGAACCGATGCAGTCGATTGCCGTGGGGTTCTCCGCACTGGTGAATTTCATGCTCTATATTTTCATCAGCGGCGACAGCCTGGCAGACGGATTCAGTTATGGCGCAATGCCGGCCTGCATCCTGATCGGACTTGGCACAGGCATTATTCTGCACGCGATGTCGCGATGGCAGATCTCCTGGTCGCACTATTTGACCTTCGATACCGATGTGGTCTTTTTCCAGGCGGTACGTTCGTGTCTGCCTGTCACCTCGGCGGCGCTCGCCACTCTGGTCACACTCGCTCTGGCGAAAGAAATGTCTGCCTGGCTGCCGGACCCGGTTCTGTTTTTTGAATCGATCCTCAGTTCCGGTATTTGGTCGTCCACCATTCTCGCCAGCCTGATAAACCAGATTACCTGGTTTTTCGGTGCGCATGGCACGCTGGTGCTGAGTTCCGTCGAGGGTTTGTTGTTTGCCCCCCTTGGTGAGGCCTACTCATCCGCCCGCGGATACCGGCCGCTATTTGATACCTTCATCTTGCTCGGCGGCTCCGGTTGTACGCTCGGATTGCTGTTTTCCATCATGCTGAGTGTGCGCGAAGGCGGCCAGGTCCGGGTCGCGCGGCTGGCCCTGATCCCGTCCCTGTTCAATATCAACGAGGTTGTTCTGTTCGGGCTTCCGGTGGTGCTAAACCCCTTATATTTGCTGCCTTTCATCGGCGTGCCGCTGCTTGCCACCCTGATTTCTGTCGGCGCAATCGAGGCCGGGATGATCTCGTTTGCCGACACCCGCGTGCCCTGGACCACACCGCCACTAATTTCCGGCTGGATGGTGACCGGATCCTGGCACGGCGCGGCGCTGCAATGCGTCTTGATCGGGCTCAGCACGTTCCTCTACCTGCCGTTCGTGCGAATGGCCGAACGCCAGCGCGCGGCGCGCCAGTCGGAGCTGGTGCAAAAAGCCGCATCAGCCATCATGGAAGAGAAGAAGCGCTCGCCGGTGATCCACAGGCAAGACGATACCGGCGTCATCGCGCGCGGCTTGCTCGGCGAACTGAAACAGGCCATCGCACGCGGCGATCTGGAGCTGCATTACCAGCCGAAGCTGGATGGACAGGAAACGGTGGTCGGCTTCGAGGCGCTGCTGCGCTGGACGCATCGACAGCACGGCCCGCTTTCTCCGATTCTGGCGGTGACGCTGGCAGAGGATGGCGACATGATCAACGAACTCGGTGCCTGGGTTATCGACGAGGCTTGTGCGTGCAAAGCCCGACTGAACGCGCTCGGTTATGAGGAATTGACCATGGCGTTCAACATTTCGCCGATGCAGCTCACCGATCCGGACTTGCCGAAAAGGGTCTCCCGGGCGCTGGAACGGAACGGACTCTCGCCGTGTGAGATCGAGCTGGAAGTTACCGAATCTCAAGCGATTCCGGACAATCAGCAGGTTGATGACGCCTTCCGCGGGCTGATGGAGATCGGCGTCCGCCTTGCCATGGATGATTTTGGCATGGGGTATTCCTCGCTGCTCTATCTCAGGCGCTTCGAGGTCGGTGCAATCAAGATAGATGGATCGCTCACACGCGATGTGCTGGTGAATGAAGCAAATGCCGACATCATCCGGAGCATTGCGGCGCTGGGTCAGAAGCGGGGCGTCGCTATCGTGGCGGAGTTCGTCGAAACGATCCCACAGCGGGATGCCTTGATCGCGCTTGGTTGTAGCCAGTTCCAGGGTTATCTCTTCAGCCGCCCGATTCCAGAGGCCGATTGCGTCAATTTTCTGAGAAAAGCATGAACGGACAGTGGCGGAGCCGCTAGGTTCATCGGGTGCTCCGGTGTCGGCCTCCAGGGCCCTGTAACCATTATTCACAATTCTTAACCGGGCTGACGGGCCGGGCTCCGTTAATGGGTTTCCGTTCTCTTGTCGCACGGATGACACCCATGAAAACCGAGTTCCTGTTCGCCACCCCGCTGATCGTGGTCAAGCCGTTCCGCCGTCAGGCCGACGTGGCTCGGCTGGCTGACACCATCCGGGCCCGGTCGCGCCAGGATGCGGGTGTCAGCCACAGCAATGACGGAGGCTGGCAGTCAGGCCACGATTTCCTGCAATGGGCTGGGGATGAGGGCGAGGCTCTGGCGCATGCTTTGCAGCAAGTCGCCAACAAGGCCTCGCTGGATTTCTCCACGGGTCAGCTCACACGTGATCCGCTGAAATGGAAAGTGACGGCCTGGGCCAATATCAACGGCAAGGGCATGGGAAACCATGCGCACTATCACCCGGGCGCCTTCTGGTCCGCCTGTTTTTATGCTGACGATGGCGGGATTGCCGGTGGTGAAACCTTGGGTGGGGCGCTCGAGTTCAACGATCCGCGCGGGGCCTTGCCCCTGATGTACGCACCACGCGTCAAAATGGGCATCAATGGCTGTACGGTGTGACCCGCTAAAACGGAGACGGCACACGGGTTTCGGTGGCGTTCAATCTCAGTCTCTGAGACCGGCTTCAGTCACCCGCCCGTGACGGGTGTTGATTCGGGCCGGGATGAAAGCGCCCGTATCCTCTTCTCCCATGATGACCACGCGACGCACCATTCTGGGCGGCATCGCCGCCGCCGGCGCCCTCGGCCTTGCGGCCCTGGCGCGCCCCACCCGGCCCGTGATGGCGGCAACCCGCCGATCCGGTCCGATTGTCCTGGAGCTCTTTACCAGTCAAGGCTGCTCGTCCTGTCCGCCGGCGGATGAACTGCTCGGCGAGTTGGCGAAAGAGCCGGACGTAATCGCGCTCGCCTACCATGTCGATTACTGGAACTACATCGGCTGGGAAGACCCGTTCTCCTCCAAGGAGATGAGCGACCGGCAGCGGCGCTATGGTCATGCGATGAAGCTCCGCACGATCTATACGCCGCAACTGGTCATCGACGGTGAGGCGGATCTGGTCGGCTCGCGTCGCTCAATCGTGTTGCAGGAACTGGAACGGCGACGGGCGCAGCGCGGTGGGCCCGGTCTTGCCGTCACGCTCAACCGGGACGGCGCGGATTTCGAGCTGCTGTTGGATGCGGAGCAGGGTGCCGACTATACGGACGCCGAGCTTTTTCTCGTCGGCAGCGACGACCGTCACGTGACTGAAGTCCCACGCGGGGAGAACCGGGGCCGTACGCTGGAGGACTTCGCCGTGGTCCGGTTCTATCGGTCGCTCGGCCACTGGGACGGCAAGGCGGATACACTCCGGATCCCGGGCAGCGCCGCCAGCATGCCCACTGACCGGCTATCGGTCCTCGTGCAGACGCCGGGAAATGGACCGATCCATGGTGCGGGATCGCTGGATCTTCATACTGCCTGATCAGGCCAGCAATGCGTCCTCGAAGGGAAACTGCGAGAGCAATTCGATCCCGGTTTTGGTGACCAGCACCTGCTGCTCCAGCTTGACGCCTTCGCCGCCGTTCTCTTTGCCGATGAAACTCTCGACGCAAAGAGTCATGCCGGGTTCGATCACTCCGTCATAACCGGCGTCCGGGAAGTCGGCGCGGTGGTAGAGATAGGGATATTCCCCGGTCATGCCGACACCGTGCGACGAGAGGTAATATCGGTTGGCGAAATATTTCTCGGGGATGTCCCAGGCCTGCTCTGAATAGTCCCGGAAGGTCATGCCCGGCTTGATGATCGCCATGTTGTGATGGATTTGCTCATGCGCGGTCTTGTAGAGCGTGCGCTGGGTTTCGCTCGGTTTATCCGGGCCGGAATGGAAGGTGCGGGAGAAATCGGCGTAATAGCCGTGGCAGCCGACCACATCCGTATCGAGTGCGATCAACTCGTTCTCGCCGATCACGCGCATGCCGGTCTCCTGGAACCAGGGATTGGTCCGGGGTCCGGAATTCAGCAGCCGCGTTTCCACATAATCCCCGTCCTGTTCGATGATCGCCTGATGCAGCACCGACCAGAGTGCGTTCTCGGTAAGGCCGGGGCGGATGGCCGCGCGCAGCCTGCCAACACCGATCTCCGTTGCGCGAAGGGACGCGCGGACGCATTTCATCTCTTCGGCTGATTTGATCGCCCGGGCCATTTCAACCGGTTCCTGTGCGTCGATGAGACGGAACCCCTCCGCCGCCAGTGCCGCCGCCGCACCTGCATTGACCCGCTCGATGCCGATGGTGGATTTATCGCCGACCAGCTCTTTCAGTGCCGCTGCGGTCTCGCGCGCCCATAATTTCTCCCGCTCAGCGATCTTCTCGCCAGCGGCGACGAAGCTCGCGGTGATAGCCGGCCGCACGTCCGTCAGGGTCTCCAGTCCGTCCGCCAGATGCATGGCGCCGGTGAACTCGTAGAGGATAGCGTCGTGCTCGGTCAGCAGCAGGTAGCGTCCGGTGTTGCGGGAGCTGAAGATCTGCATATTCCGGGCGCCGGTGGCGTAGCGGATATTGACCTGATCGAAAAGCAGACAGGCGGCAATGCCGCGCTTTTTCATCTCGGCCCGGACCCGGCCTAACCGGTACGCCCGGACAGCGACGAGATCGATGGGCTCAGCCGTATGTTCGGTGTCGAGCACAGCGAGGTTGGCCAGATCCGTGCGCTCTGCATGCCAGTCGATTTCCATGATCGCCCCCCGAATTGGCTATGAGCAGAATAAGTGTGCCGGATTGAACGGGCTGCCCTCACGGCGACTTTCCGTCCCTGATGCTTGTCGCTCGCTCAATAACAGACGTCATCCGCACGCAGGTGGGGACCCGGAAATCATAGAGCTATGCCCTTGATCCCTGGGTTCCCGCGTTCGCGGGAATGACGACCCAGGATAAGATTCAAGACTAAAGAGCGATGGGGTTTGCCAGTCCCTCGACGACTTCCGCACAAGGCTGGTCCAGCAGCAATTTCGGATCGACGATCAGCTTCGAGGATCGGTTGCCGCCGCCGAGGATGATCTCTTTCCGCGCCATCACGTCCGCATCGATCCAGAGCGGCAGATCCGCCGGAAGCCCCAGCGCCGTGACGCCGCCGATTTCCTGACCGGTCAGCTCCTTCGTCTCCTCCGCGCTGGCGAAGGACACCTTTCGGGCCTCCAGTTTCTTCCGCACCACCTTGTTCACGTCCAGCCGGTGCGTCGCCAGCACCACGCAGGCGGCGTATTTCAGATCGCCCGTCTTGGAGCGGACCAGAATCGTGTTCGCCGAATCTTCCGGTGCCTTGCCATAGCGTTCACAAAATACGGCCGTGTCGGCGAGCTCTGGATCGCACTCCATAATCTCGTAGGCATAAGGGGAGGCTTCGAGAATGGCGCGGATTTCGGGAAGGGTGTCGGACATCGGGAAGGGGGCCTCTTGGCTTCGTTAACCATGTGTGCGACCGTCGGAATGCGCGACCCAATCAGGGGCGCATGATCGACTTCATCAAAGGATCACAGACATGATTAAAGCCTTATCTCTTGGCGCCGCAATCCTTGTTGCCAGCGCATCCCCCTCACTTGCGCATCTTAACCCGGCAGAGCATGGCTCTTTCGCCGCCGGTCTGTCGCACCCGATGCTCGGGGCGGATCATGTCCTGGCAATGCTGGTGGTCGGGATCTGGGCTTTCCAGATGGGTGGCCGGGCGCTGGTTGGTGTGCCGCTCGCCTTTGTCGGCTGCATGGTGTTGGGCTTCGGGTTTGCACTGTCGGGCGTGGCCTTGCCGTTCGTTGAGCCTGCGATCCTCGCCTCTGTCGTCGCGCTCGGCCTGCTGGTTGCCTGCGCGGTGAAGCTTCCGGCAACTGTCGGTGCGGTTGTGGTCGGCGCCTTCTCGCTGTTCCACGGACACGCCCATGGTGGTGAAATCGGCGGCGCGACGGCGCTTGCCTATGGCGCCGGTTTCGTTGCCGCGACCGCGCTGCTGCATGTTGCAGGTCTCGGTGCCGGTGTACTGGCGGAAAAGCTGTTCTCTGAGCGCGCCGCTCTGGCTACGGCCGCAATGCGCGGCGCCGGCGGCCTGACTGCCGCCGCTGGTTTTGGTCTGATGCTGGCCTGACCGTTTCATGGATTTAAAGAGAAGGCCGCCTTCCAGTCCGGAGGCGGCCTTTTTCATGCTCAGATATCCGGTTTAAAGCGAGACGACGATCTTGCCGATATGTCCGGCCTGCTTCATGTGTCGGAAGGCATCGGCGGCTTTTTCAAGACGGAATGTGCTGTCGATCACGGGCTTGATGCCGTGCAGGTCCATCGCCCGGGCGAGATCGCGCAGCCCGGCCTGGGAGCCGACCACGACGCCTTCCATCCGCACATTGGGGCCTATGAGCTGCAACACGTTCAACGGCACTTCCGCGCCACCGACAAACCCGATCACGCCGATAAAGCCGCCGAAGGCAACGGCCGCGAAGGACTGGGCAAGTGTGCTTCCGGTGGTTTCAACGATGATGTCGGCCCCGTGCCCGCCGGTTGCCTCTTTTACCGCTGCTCCCCATTCCGGCACCTCGCGGTAATTGATCACGTGATCGGCGCCGAGCTTCTTCAGCATATCGGCCTTCTCGGCGGTGGAGGTGAGGGCGACGACCTCAGCACCCGCTGCCTTGGCGAGTTGCAGGGCGAACAGCGCAACGCCGCCGGTGCCTTCCACCAGAACCCGGTCGCCACTTTTCAGGCCGCCCTGTTCAAGGCATGTCCAGGCGGTGAGGGCGGCTATGGGAAGCGTCGCCGCCTCGGCATCGCTGAGATTGGCCGGGGCCGGGATGACCTCGTCAGCGGGGACGGCGATATATTCCCGCAGCACGCCGGGAAGCGGCCCACCGAGAGTCTGCTTTGTGCGCTGTTGCTGGGTTACCTTGCCGTCCCGCCAGCCCTGTATGTAGCAGGGCACGACCCGGTCGCCTTCCTTGAAGAGACTGACATCCTCACCCAGAGCAACGACGGTGCCGCAGCAATCGGAGCAGGGCACATAAGGCATCGGCAGGGTCGGCATGTAGGTGCCGCCGAGCACGGCCAGGTCGCGGTAGTTCAGGGTGACGGCATTCACCCGGATCAGGACTTCGCCGCGCCGGGGAATTGGCACCGGCCGTTCCACAAGGCTCAGGCTGTCGATGGAGAAGGCCGAGGCCTCGATGGCTTTCATGGTGCCGGTCGGCTGGGACATGTCTGTCTCGCTGTTTGGGAACGTGTGACGGCTCAGGACGGCAAAACCTTGCCGGGATTCATGATGCCTTGCGGGTCGAGTGCCTGTTTGATTGCCTGCATGGCGTTGAGCGCCAGCCCGTGTTCGGCTTCCATGTAGCGGATCTTGCCCTGGCCGACGCCGTGCTCTCCGGTGCAGGTGCCGTCCATTTCCAGCGCCCGGAACACCATGCGTTCGTTGTGGCCCTTGGCGGCAGCGACTTCTTCGGCGTTATTCGGATCGATGCAATAGCCGACATGGAAATTGCCGTCGCCGACATGGCCGACAATGCCGGCGGTCAGGCCGTTCTCGATCAGATCCTTCTGGGCCTCCAGAATGGCTTCCGCCAACCGTGAGATCGGCACGCAGATATCGGTCGCCATCACCTCGCAGTTCGGGCGCATGGACTTGATGGCGTAATGGACGTTGTGCCGGGCTTCCCAGAGCTTGTTCCGGTCCTCGGCTTTCTCCGCCCATTGGAAGGCGCTGCCGCCGAATTCGGAGGCGATCCCCTCGACCATTTCGGCCTGTTCCTTCACGCCGGTCTCGCTGCCGTGGAACTCGAAAAACAAGGTTGGCTTTGTCTCGTAGCCCTCAAGTTTGGAGAAGCGGATGCAGGCGCCCATCTGGTCGCTGTTCAGGAGCTCGATGCGGGCCATCGGCACGCCGGACTGGATGGTCAGGATTACTGTGCTGACGGCGCTCTCAAGGTCGTCGAACTGGCAGACGGCGGCGGAGGTCGCTTCCGGAATGCCATAGAGCTTGAGCGCAACTTCGGTGATCACGCCGAGCGTGCCTTCAGAGCCGACGAAAAGCCGTGTCAGGTCGTATCCAGCGGAGGATTTGCGGGCCCGGCGGGCGGTACGGATGATCTCGCCACTTGCCGTCACCACGGTCAGCGACAGTACGTTCTCGCGCATGGTACCGTAGCGCACGGCGTTGGTGCCGGAAGCGCGGGTCGCTGCCATGCCACCGATGGAGGCGTCGGCGCCGGGGTCGATCGGGAAGAACAGGCCCTGGTCGCGCAAATGCGTGTTGAGCTGCTTGCGGGTGACGCCGGCCTGCACCCGGCAGTCCAGATCCTCGGCATTCACCGCGAGGACTTTGTCCATGTTCGAAAGGTCGATGCAGATACCGCCCGCGACCGCGCCGATATGGCCTTCGAGGGAGGTGCCGGTACCGAAGGGTATGACCGGAACGCCATGCTCGGCGCAGAGCTTCACCACCTCCGCAACCTCTTCGGTGCTGTTGGCAAAGACGACACCCTCAGGCGGCAGGGACTTATGATAACTCTCGTCCTGGCCATGCCGCTCGAGCACGGCGGGAGCTGTCGAGAGCCGATCCGCGAACCGGTCTTTCAGAATATCCAGAACCGGTGCGATCTTTGATGCGCTTTCTCGGGCCTGCATGGTGTTTTCTCCCTTGGAATTTGCCGCACAGCCTAGTGAGTGACGGGGGAGTGCTCAATCGTTGAATCGATACGAGGGATATGCCGCGCAAGAAACGGAGCGTTGTTCCCGTGCACATATGCTATCCGCTGTTTCTCTGCCTGATTTGCGGCGGTGCCGTTTGCGCGGACGGATAGAATGCTGCCGTGCTGAAATTTTCTGAATCTAGGAGCCTGAACCGGACATGAACGCCAAGGTCAATCTCACCATGGGGCCGGTGGAGTGGGGCATCCTCATTCTGCTGTCCTCCGTCTGGGGCGGGTCGTTCTTTTTCGTCGAGGTGGCAATCCACGAGGTGCCGCCGCTGACCATGGTGCTGGTCCGGGTCGGGCTTGCGGCCATCGCGATGCAGATTGCCTTGCCGCTCTTCGGTCTGCGCATGCCGACGGACTGGAAAATCCTGCGGGCATTCCTGTTCATGGGCTTTCTGAACAATGCCGTGCCGTTTTCCCTGATCGTCTTCGGCCAGACTCAGATCGCCAGCGGTCTCGCCTCCATCTTCCTCGCGGCGACACCAATATTCGGCGTTCTGGTGGCGCATTTCCTGACCGATGACGAACGTATCACACCGCTGCGCGTTTTCGGCGTGGTGTTTGGGTTCGGCGGCGTTGCATTGATGATTGGTAATGATCTGTCAGCAGGGTTCTCCGGCACGCTCATTGGCCAGCTTGCGCTTTTGGGGGCGGCGCTCAGTTATGCCTTTGGCGGCGTTTTTGGACGGCGCTTCAAAGGGATGGGTGTCCAGCCCGCGCAAACCGCAGCGGGTCAGGTGACGGCGTCCAGCATTCTCATGATACCTGCCGTTATCCTCGTCGACCGGCCATGGGAGTTACCGGTACCAAGCGGGACAACCATCGCCGCTCTCATCGGTCTGGCCCTGCTGTGCACAGCCTTCGCCTATATTCTCTATTTCGAGCTGTTGAAGCGGGCAGGGGCGATGAACCTGCTGCTGGTCACCTTGCTCGTGCCGGTCAGCGCCATCTTGCTCGGCGTGACATTCCTGGGGGAGTCCCTGGCGCCAAGCCATTTCGCCG
Source organism: Nisaea nitritireducens (assembly GCF_014904795.1). GTDB lineage: Bacteria > Pseudomonadota > Alphaproteobacteria > Thalassobaculales > Thalassobaculaceae > Nisaea > Nisaea nitritireducens. The sequence goes on along the minus strand of NZ_JACZFS010000016.1, from coordinate 51,777 downwards.
GTATGGGGCTGATCGCGGTCGGGCTTCTGGCGATTGATGGGCGGCTGTTCCGCTCAAGGCGCGTGAAGCAGGTATAGAAAAAGGCCGGCATTGAGCCGGCCTTTTTCTTTTCATCGTCATCCCTGCGAAAGCAGGGACCTAGGGGGCATGGAACTCCGCCCTATGTTCTCCTGGGTCCCCGCGTGCACGGGAATGACAGATAATAAAGCGGGGAAAGCCGCGAGCCTTAAGCTTCGGCGCCGATCTGGGCGTCGATGTCTTTGCTCTTGAACATTTCCAGCAGTTCGCCGGTCTCGTACATCTCGCGGATGATGTCGCAACCGCCGACAAACTCGTTCTTCACGTAGAGCTGCGGAATGGTCGGCCAGTTGGAGAATTCTTTGATGCCTTCGCGCACGGCCGGATCTTCAAGGACGTTGATGCCCTTGAATTTCACGCCGATATGGCTGAGGACGCCGACAACAGCGGCGGAGAAACCGCACTGCGGGAAGACGGGCGTGCCCTTCATGAAGAGAACGACGTCCGTGCCGCCGATTTCGTCCTGGATTCTCTGGCGGGTATTTTCGTCAAGCATGGCGTGGTCCTTTCATGGGTCCGTGTGCCGTCGGGTTAGTGGGTAAATCCTGTGCGATCAGGCCGGCGTGCCGGTCTGCAGGGCGAGGGCGTGCAACTCGTTGCCCATCCGGCCCTGAAGGGCTGCATACACCATCTGGTGCTGCTGGATACGGGTCTTGCCTTCAAAGGCCGTAGACAGAACGTGACAGGCATAGTGATCGCCGTCCCCGCGCAGATCCTCAATCGTGACCTGGGCGTCGGGAAACGTCTCCTTGATGAGGCGTTCGATCTCTCCGGCTTCCATTGCCATGCGTTCTTATCCTTTTTGCCCGTTCGGGTTTCTTGTCTTGTCTGTCTCAGGATGCGGCCATGAAGTCCGGCAGCCAATCCTCGAACTGGGACCGTAGCATTGAGACGGATATGGAGTCACCGGTGCCGAGTTTCAATTCACCGTTGCCGGTTGTCTTACCAATGACGGCCGCCGGAACTCCGGCATCCGCCGCAGCTTTCAGGATGCCTTCAGCGTTCTTGGCCGTAACCACATAGCGCGCCTGATCCTCGCCGAATGCCCAGGCATGGGCGGCAAGGCCGTCTTCCGGCGTAACATCAGCCCCGAGGCCCTTGGCGCCGAGTGCCATTTCCGCGAGCGCGATGGCAATGCCGCCGTCGGAGACATCGTGGCAGGCAGTCACCGAGCCTGTTTCGATCAGACCACGAACGAAATCGCCGTTCTTTTTCTCGAGCGCGAGATCCACCGGCGGCGGGGCGCCTTCCTCCCGGCCTTCGATTTCGCGGAGATAGATGGACTGACCGAGCCAGCCCGTGGTCTCGCCGATCACGACGATGGCTTCGTCCGCTGCCTTGAAGGCGACGGTGCCGCGCTTCTCGATATCGGCAATGACGCCGACGCCGCCGATCACCGGGGTCGGCAGGATGGCGGCGCCTTCGGTCTCGTTGTAGAGCGAGACATTGCCGGAGACGACCGGGTAGTCGAGAGCGATGCAGGCCGCCCGCATACCATTAATGGCGCCAACGAACTGTCCCATGATCTGCGGCTTCTGCGGGTTGCCGAAATTCATGTTGTTGGTGATGGCGAGTGGCTTGGCGCCGGTCGCAGTGATATTCCGCCAGGTCTCCGCCACAGCTTGCGCACCGCCGGTCTCCGGTGCCGCTTTCACATAGCGCGGCGTGCAATCGACGGTGAGGGCGAGACCCTTCTTGCTGTCGCGCACACGCACCATGGCGGCATCGCCGCCCGGACGGATCGCCGTGTCGCCCATGATCAGGTGATCGTACTGTTCCCAAACCCAGCGCCGGCTGCACAGATCGGGGGTGCCGATCAGGCTTTTCAGGGCGCCGGTCAGGCTGGCGGGTGCCGGGACTGTTGACGCATCCACGACCGCAGAGGCCGCTGTCGGCTCCCACGGGCGGTCATATTCGGGAGATTCGTCGACCATCGGCGCGATCGGAATATCGCCGACCAGCTCGTCGCCCATCTTCAGAACCAGATGGCCCGTGGTCGTCAGCGTACCGATAACGGCGAAGTCCAGCTCCCACTTGTCGAAGATCGCCCGGGCCTCGGCCTCGGATGCCGCATCCGGCTTCAGGATGATCAGCATGCGCTCCTGGCTCTCGGAGAGCATCAGTTCGTACGGCTTCATGTTCTCTTCGCGGGCCGGTACCTTCGCCAGGTCCATCTCGATGCCGAGGCCGCCTTTACCCGCCATCTCGACAGCAGAAGAGGTGAGGCCGGCGGCGCCCATGTCCTGGATGGCGATGATGGTATCGGTCGCCATCAGCTCAAGGCAGGCTTCCAGCAGCAGCTTCTCGGTGAACGGATCGCCGACCTGGACCGTGGGGCGCTTCTCTTCGGAATCCTCAGAGAATTCGGTCGAGGACATGGTCGCACCGTGAATGCCGTCGCGGCCGGTCTTGGCGCCGACATAGATCACCGGGTTTCCGGCACCGGCTGCAGCCGAATAGAAAATCCGGTCGGCCGGGGCGAGCCCCACGGTCATGGCGTTGACCAGGATGTTGCCGTTATAGGCCGGGTGGAAGTTCACTTCGCCGGCGACGGTCGGAATGCCCATGCAATTGCCATATCCGGCGATCCCGGCGACCACGCCGCCGACCAGGTGCCGGGTCTTCGGATGGTCCGGACTGCCGAAGCGCAGCGCGTTCAGGTTGGCAATCGGTCGCGCACCCATGGTGAAGACATCGCGCAGGATGCCGCCAACGCCGGTCGCCGCGCCTTGATAGGGCTCGATGAAGCTCGGGTGGTTGTGGCTCTCGATCTTGAAGATCGCGGCCTCACCGTCGCCGATATCGATGACGCCGGCATTCTCGCCCGGGCCCTGGATCACATGCGGCGCTTCGGTCGGCAGCGTCTTCAGCCATTTCTTCGAGCTCTTGTAGGAGCAATGCTCGGAATACATGGCAGAGAAAACGCCAAGCTCGGTCATGTTCGGCTCACGGCCGAGAATCTTCAGGATGCTTGCGTATTCGTCTTCAGAAAGGCCGTGTTCGGCGACGATTTCCGGGGTGATAGCCGTATTGGTAATGCTCACGAGAGGGCCCTCACCAGTCCGTCGAAGAGGCCGCGGCCATCAGTGCCGCCGACCGCGGGGTCGATTGCGTTTTCCGGGTGCGGCATGAAGCCGAGCACCGTCTTTTCCTTGTTGAAGACGCCGGCGATGTTGCGGGCGGAGCCGTTCGGGTTTCCGGCCTCGGTCATGGCGCCGTCCTCGTCGACATAGCGGAACGCGACCTGGCCATTCTGTTCGATCCGGTCCAGCGTCTCGTTATCGGCGAAATAGTTGCCGTCATTGTGGGCGACCGGGATCGACAGAACCTGCCCGTCCTCGTAGCCGCCGGTGAAGAGAGACTGGCTGGTCTCGACCTTCAGGCCGACATTGCGGCAGATGAACTTGAGCCCGGCATTCCGCATCAGCACGCCCGGCAGCAGGCCGGTCTCGGTCAGGACCTGGAAGCCATTGCAGACGCCCATCACCGGCGTTCCCTTGCTTGCCTTTTCCTTGAGGCTGCGGAGCACAGGGGAATGGGCGGCCATGGCACCGGCGCGAAGATAGTCGCCGTAGGAGAAACCGCCGGGGACCACGATAAGGTCGACATCCGGGATTTCACTGTCTTTATGCCACACCATGAGCGGCGCCGTGCCGCTCGCTTTTTCAAGCGCGATCGCCATGTCGCGCTCTCTGTTCGTGCCTGGGAAGACGATGATCGCTGATTTCAACGCGGGGGCCTCTTATTTGGGGCTGGATCGGCGCGGCGGAAAGTACGGGAGGCCGCGCGGAAGTGCAAGCCGGGACACCCGCATACCGGCGGATATTGGCTTCCCAGGCGCTGTCCGGATTATTTCAACGCAGGCGTCATAGCGGCAATGGTTGTGAGTAATAGGTTGATTTACGTGAAACCCGAATAATAGAGTAAAGCTCCGGTGGGGGCCGCTCAAGGCCGCGCTGGTGAAAGGCGGGGACGGTTTTGATGGAGAAAATCGACGTCGATAGCGCGAGCAATATCGCTTTAACCGAGACGATTCTGACCTCCATCGACCAAGCTATGCTGTTGTTTGATGCGCAGCATGAAGTTCGTGCCGCCAATTCCCATTTTAGGAATCTTTTCGGGCCTTTACTGAACGGCTCCCCCGTCGGTCAGCCGATCCGTGTGATTCTTGACGCGATTGACGGGCCGGGGGGCGGCAATACCGGCTGGTCTGCTTCGGTCACCCGAGCCGCCGCCAATGGCGACGCGGTCGAATGTCAGCGAATCGCAGCGGGCGACATTGTCTGCGAGATGCGCGGCCTGGCGCTTCAACAGACCGGCTACCTCCTTACCTTCAAGGATATTTCCGAACAGGCCCGCTCCGAAGACGTCCTTGTCGATGAGGAGCGCTACATTCATCAAATCCTCGATGACAGCCCGATCGGGGTGAATATCGTCGGCCCGGACGGGCGCCGCCGGTACTGCAATAGAAAGATGCACGAGATGCTGGGGCTGTCGGATTCCGAATTCCAGAATACTCATGCAGGGGAGCATTATGCGGAACCGGCTCTACGTGAGCGAATAATTGAGAGAATGAGGGAAACCGGGGCGGTCGAGAATGAAGAGGCGGAGCTCGTCAGAAGCGATGGAGGTCATTTCTGGGCGCTGGTCTCCTGCCGTCCGTTCTCGTATCACGGTGAGGAATGCGTTCTTGGCTGGGTCTATGAGATTACCGATCGGATGGAACTCGAAAGGAGCCAGATCAGAAGTCGCGAAGAGCTTGAGATGCAGGTTCTTGAATTGCGCGACCGGGAAGAGCGGATGGCGCGGCAGACAGCCGAGCTGGAGACTTTGGCGACACGTCTCGCTGAGTCAGAGCGGAAAATGGCGGAGCTCGCCAATCACGACAGCCTGACCGGATTGCCGACGCTCCGGCTCTGTCATGACCGGTTGCAGCAGGCTATGGCACAGGCTCAGCGCAGCCAGACCCTCATGGCTGTTTTTTATGTCGATCTGGATGGCTTCAAGCCGGTTAACGATACCTATGGCCACGATGCCGGGGATCAGGTTTTGAAAGAGGCGGCAAACCGTATGCGTGGATGCTTCCGAGAAGTGGACACTGTATCCCGGATCGGAGGCGACGAGTTCCTGGTTTTGCTGACCGGTCTCGGGTTTCGGGATGTCGTGGTGCCTCTGGCCGAACGCCTGCTGAACAGTTTTTCCGATGAATTCAGTTTCGAGGAAGGCGGCACGAATATAGGGGCCAGCGTCGGAATTGCCTTTTTCAACGGCGCCTCGGATACGTCGGAAACGCTTATCAAGCGTGCGGACAAAGCCATGTATGACGCAAAGAAGAACGGCAAAAACCGCTATGCGCTCGCCTAGCCGCGCGGGTCTTTGCGCATGATTGTGAAGCCTTCCGGGCCGCGTTGAAAACGCTCGGATACCTCCCACCCAAGACGGGTGTAAAGCTGCTCGGCAGTGTTCGTGTAGAGATACATGCAGGCAATGTCGCGCAATGCGGCTTCGCGTTCGACAGCCTCAATGAGAGCGGATGCAATACCCGTCTTCCTGAAGGCCGGAGGAACATAGACACTGGCGAGCCAGTGCAGCAGATCAGGCCGCTCGTCAAGATCGTGATCGACGAGCGAGGCCATGCCAATCACGTCGTCGCCCCGCGTGGCAAGCACGCATTCTTCGCTTGGAGCGCCGATCATCGACTGGAACCAATCCATGCTGTCCCGCAGGGATGAGCCGGATTTCTTGCCCCACTCCGCATAATTCCATGCGGCGATTGTGTCGAGATGCTCCGGGGCGTCTGCCAGGCGGAGGATTTGAAGGGAGGCCATTGGCCGCCCTTAGCCTTCGATCTCGACCGTGTAGTTCTCGATGACGGTATTGGCGAGCAGCTTCTCGCACATGTCGGTCACCTGGGCGCGGGCCTTTTCCGCGTCGGTCTCGCCGAGATCGAGTTCCAGGAACTTGCCCTGGCGAACCTGGTTGACCCCGCCGAAACCGAGCGCGCCAAGCGCGTGTTCGATGGCTTTGCCTTGAGGGTCGAGAACGCCGTTTTTCAGCGTTACATGGACAGTGGCTTTCATGCTCTCACCAATTCGTTCATCTCTTGAGCCGGCCTGCGGCTTTACTGGATGGCTTTCGGACCCTTCAGATCCATGGGGCCGGCTTCGGGCAGCACGCCGAGACGGCGGGCGACTTCCTGGTAGGCTTCACGGACACCGCCGAGATCTTGGCGGAACCGGTCCTTGTCCAGCTTTTCGTTGGTTTTGGTATCCCACAGCCGGCAATTGTCCGGGCTGATCTCGTCCGCGAGCACGATCTGCAGCGTGTCTTCGGTATAGAACCTGCCGAATTCGAGTTTGAAATCGACCAGACGCAACCCGACACCGATAAACAGACCGGTCAGGAAATCGTTCACCCGAAGCGATAGCGCTACGATGTCATCAATATCCTGGGTGGTCGCCCAACCGAACGCAGTGATGTGCTCCTCCGAGATCATCGGATCGCCGAGCTCATCGGACTTGTAATAATACTCGATGATCGAGCGCGGCAGCATTGTGCCTTCCTCGATACCGAAACGCTTTGCGATAGAGCCAGCGGCGACGTTGCGAACGACCACTTCTACCGGAAGAATCTCGACTTCGCGCACGAGCTGCTCGCGCATGTTCAGGCGGCGTACGAAATGCGTTGGAATGCCTATATCGGTCAGCAGGGTCATCAGGTGTTCGCTGATGCGGTTGTTCAGTACACCCTTCCCGGTGATAGTGCCCTGCTTCTCGTTGTTAAAGGCGGTGGCCTCATCCTTGAAATACTGGATCAGGGTGCCGGGTTCCGGGCCTTCATAAAGGACCTTCGCCTTGCCTTCGTAAACTTTTCTGCGTCGTGCCATGGGTTCCCCGCCTGTTGTCTGGCGGTCAATTTCCGGGATGCGGAGAGCCTGCACACCACAGCGGCAGGAAATACGCGCTCCATATAACCATAAGGTCGAGCAAACACAATCAGGGAAGCGGGCCGACAGCTTGGCTCGTTCCTGGCCGTCTCCGGTCGGAGTGCCCGCATTGTGCGACCGGCGAGCCGGCTGGCCATTCGGAAGTGGGTGGTGCGTCCGTTCGAGCATTGTCCGGACATTATAGATCCGGCTGAAGGGGGCCATGCAATTTGAGCATGTCAGGGCTCAATTTTACGGGCTTCTGATTAGAATTTTATTCACATTTTCCGGACTATTTCTCCAGGCAGTTAATACCTATGACATCAGGATGAAGCAAAATGTCGATCATGGTTTTTGGCGGCGATGCTGCAGCAAAACTGGCAGCTCTGGATAAATCGCAGGCATCAATCGAGTTTAAACTGGATGGCACGATCATCACCGCCAACCAGAATTTTTTGAAGGCGGTAGGCTACGAGCTCACCGAGGTTGTCGGCAAGCACCACAGTATTTTTGTCGACCCCGAGGAAAGCAAGACTCCCGCTTACAAAGAGTTCTGGCAAAAGCTTGGTCGTGGCGAATTCCAGCAGGCGCAGTACAAGCGATACGGCAAGGGCGGAAAAGAAATCTGGATTGAGGCCTCCTACAATCCTCTGCTGAACGGGCGGGGCATCCCGTACAAAGTCGTCAAATACGCCACCGATATCACTGCCAAGACGATGGAACATGCGGATCTTGTTGGCAAAGTTGCAGCCATCGACCGTTCTCAGGCGGTGATCGAGTTTCATCTCGACGGGACGATCATAACGGCAAACCAGAACTTCCTGACGACCCTGGGCTACAAGCTCGAGGAGATTGCCGGCAAACATCACAGCATGTTTGTTGAGAAGGGCGTTCGGGACTCTGCGGAATACCGCGATTTCTGGACAAAGCTTGCGAACGGCGAGTTTCAGGCCGGGCAATACAAACGGTTTGGAAAAGACGGCAAGGAAGTCTGGATCGAGGCGTCCTATAATCCGGTTTTCGATCCGAATGGACGTCCGATTAAAGTCGTCAAGTTCGCCACCGACATTACCGGCCGGAAACGTCAGAATGCCGAACTGGCCAAAGCATTCGAGGAAGGCGTCAAACGGGCTGTTGAGGCTGTCTCGTCCTCTGCGGGCGATATGGAAGTGACCGCGCAGTCGCTGGCGGCCAACGCGGAGCAGACAAATCAGCAGACCGCCACGGTTTCTTCGGCGACGGAGGAGCTGTCTGCATCGGTGGGCGAGATTGCGCGTCAAATTTCAGAGTCGACCCGCGCAGTCGGCAGTGCCGTCGATGCGGCAGGTAAATCGGAAAAGATGGTGAGCGATCTGCTCGCTGCCGCCCAGAAAGTCGGCGAAGTGACCATGATCATTGCCGATATCGCGGAGCAGACAAATCTGCTGGCGCTCAATGCCACCATCGAGGCTGCCCGGGCTGGTGAAGCCGGGAAGGGCTTTGCGGTTGTGGCTTCCGAAGTGAAGAGCCTGGCCAACCAGACTGCAAAAGCGACCGACGAAATCGCCCAGCAGATCAAGGAAATTCAGGACTCCACGAACACAACGGCAGAATCGATCGGCGAGATCGCCAACATCATTGCCAAGGTGAATGAGATAGGCACGTCGATTTCCAGCGCGGTCGAGGAGCAATCCGCTGCCACGCAGGAGGTTTCCGTCAATATCAGCGGTGTCGCCCAGGCGACCGAGGCAAGCGGGAATTCGGCTACGAATGTGCTGGAATATGCGCGCACTCTCTCGGAACAGGCCGATGGCCTGAACGGGCAGGTTGATGGGTTCTTGGATAAAGTCCGGGCCATGTAACCGGCAGAGCCGGGCCCCGTTTTCGCCGGGGCCCGGCTCTGTTTATCCGGCCTCGCCTTCCGGCGCCTGATAGATCTCACTGCCCTTGTCGCGGAACAGCTCGGCCATGGTTTCCATTCCTTGTTTCGCCTCGTCCTTGAGCTCGTGCGAGATCCGCATGGAGCAGAATTTGGGACCGCACATGGAGCAGAAATGCACGGTCTTGTGCGCTTCCTTCGGCAATGTCTGATCATGGAAGTCCCGCGCCGTCTCCGGATCGAGCGACAGATTGAATTGATCCTCCCATCGGAAATCGAAGCGCGCCCGTGACAGCGCGTCATCCCGGCGTTGCGCACCCGGGTGGCCTTTCGCCAGATCCGCCGCGTGGGCGGCAATGCGGTAGGTGATCACCCCGGTCTTCACATCGTCCCGGTCTGGCAGGCCGAGATGCTCTTTCGGCGTTACGTAGCAAAGCATGGCACAGCCAAACCAGCCGATCATGGCTGCCCCAATGCCGCTGGTGATATGATCGTAGCCGGGCGCGATGTCCGTCGTCAGCGGGCCAAGCGTATAGAACGGTGCCTCGTCACAGACCTCCAGCTGCTTGTCCATGTTCTCCTTGATCTTGTGCATTGGCACATGGCCCGGGCCCTCGATCATCACCTGTACATCATGCTTCCAGGCGATCTCGGTGAGCTGCCCCAATGTCTCCAGCTCGGCGAACTGGGCCTTGTCGTTGGCGTCCGCGATGGAGCCCGGCCGCAATCCGTCCCCGAGCGAGAAGGAAACGTCATAGGCGGCCATGATCTCGCAGATTTCCTCGAAATTCTCGTAGAGGAAGCTCTCTTTGTGATGGGCCAGGCACCATTTCGCCATGATCGAGCCGCCGCGGCTGACGATCCCGGTGACCCGGTCCACTGTCAGAGGAATGAAGGGCAGGCGGACGCCGGCATGGATGGTGAAATAATCGACACCTTGCTCGCACTGCTCGATCAGCGTGTCGCGATAAACCTCCCAGGTCAGCGCTTCCGGAACGCCATCGACTTTCTCCAGTGCTTGATAGAGCGGCACGGTGCCGATCGGCACCGGTGAATTCCGGATGATCCATTCGCGGATATTGTGGATGTTCCTCCCGGTGGAGAGATCCATCACCGTGTCGGCGCCCCAACGGATGGCCCAGACCATCTTGTCGATCTCGTCCGCGACGGAGGATGTGACGGCGGAATTGCCGATATTGGCGTTCACCTTGACCAGGAAATTGCGTCCGATGGCCATGGGCTCGGTTTCGGGGTGGTTGATGTTCGCGGGGATGATGGCCCGGCCCCGGGCGATCTCGTCGCGCACGAATTCTGGCGTGACCACGTCCGGGATCGACGCCCCGAAATCCTCTCCGTCCCGCGCCGTCTGTTTCAGCTCCTCCCGGAGCTGGTTCTCGCGGATAGCGACGAATTCCATCTCCGCCGTCACGATACCGGCCCTTGCATAGGCAAGCTGGGTCGGACGTTTACCGCTCTTGGCGCGCAGCGGTGGCTGGACCGCGCCGAACTCCGTCACCAGATTGGCGTCGCCGACATTGCCGTTATCTTCCGGTTTCACGACGCGGCCCTGATAAGTCTCGACATCGTCGCGGGCCGTGATCCAGTTCCGGCGCAGGGCAGGTAGCCCAGCCTCGATATCGATATGGGCGTCGGCGTCCGTATAGGGGCCTGACGGATCATAGACGGTCACCGGCGGCTCACCCGCGGAAAGATGTACGGCGATTTCGCGCATCGGCACGCGGATATCGGGGTGGATGCTGCCCGGCACATAGATTTTGCGCGAGGCCGGCAATGGTCCCGTGGTGACGGCGGCGATGGGGGAGTGTTTGTTCATAAGGTGGATCCCTTGCAGTCGGTTGCACAGAGATCCGGGGAGGCTTCAGGATAAATGGGGGGCGTATGGCTGCAAGAGCAGTAACGCGTTTCCATCCCTACGCCGGCATGACCCGGATCAGGTTCGAAGGGTCGGCGCAATGCCTCTCAGCCCGTACGGGCACCCCTTGGAATACGTGAAGCCTAGGCGGGAACCATCCCGATGAAAAGGGTTAATCCAGCTCACTTTCGAAGGTTGCGAGGGTCTTGCCGAGGCGGCTGACGATTTCATCCACTTCGTCGTCGGTGACGGTGAGGGGCGGGGTCACCATCAGCCATTCGCCGTATTTGCCGTTCGCCGTGCGCCGGGAATAGAGCAGCAGGCCATGCTGCATGCCGATCTCGATCATCCGTGAGAGAGCCTGCCGGGAGGCCGGCAGGATTTCCTTCGTCTCCTTATCGCGCACGATCTCGATGGCGTTCAGCAGGCCGAGGCCGCGAACATCGCCTAGAATACCGCTTCGGGTCTGCAGATCGCGCAAGCCGGCCCGCAGGCGCTCTCCCATTTTCGTCGCATTTGTCATCAGATCGTTGTCGACCAGCTCGCTCACCACTGCATGACCGACGGCGCAGCTCAGCGGATTGGCGACATAGGTATGGCCGTGCATAAAGCCGCCCGTGCGGGTGACGGCTTCGACCATGGCGGCCGGTGCCAGCACCAGGCCGAGCGGCGTGTAGCCGGCCGCGATACCCTTGGCCAGGGTGATCATGTCCGGTTTCGCATCGGGCCAATGATCGGCGCACAGGAAAGTCCCGGTGCGCCCGGCGCCGCACATCACCTCGTCATAGATCAGCAGCACGCCATGCTTGGTGCAGATGTCCCGCACCGCTTTGTAGTAATGGTCGGGTGCAACCAACGCACCGGTGGCGAGGCCCCCGACAGGCTCCATGATGAAGGCCAGCACCGTTTCCGGGCCTTCCTCAAGGATGGCTTGTTCCAGCATCGCGGCGGCATGCCGGGCATAACTGTCGGCGTCGTGATTGTCCGGCAGCCGGTAATTGAAGGGCGCCGGCACTTTCGGCATCACTTTCATCATGCCGGAGAACAATGCTTCGGAGGCCGGGTCGCCACTGATCGCGGCGGCGCCGAGTGTGGAGCCGTGATAGCCGGGGTCGCGGCCCAGCACCTTGCAGCGCGCGGTCTCGCCCTGAGAGATGGCGTACTGTCTTGCCAGCTTGATGGCGGCTTCGTTCGCTTCAGATCCGCCAGAGCAGACGAAGACACGCTCGAAGCCGGGGCCCGCATGTTCAGAAACGAGATTGGCGAGATCGATATTGGGTTGGTTCTCGAAATGCTGCCGGCCGGCAAAACAGATTTTATGCGCCTGATCGGTCATGGCGGCGATGACGCGTTCGTTGCCGTGGCCGAGATTGGTTGCCACCGGTCCGCAGCATGCATCCAGATATTGTCTTCCCTCGGTATCCCAGATCCAGACGCCTTTGCCGTGTGAGACGGTCGGGTGTCGCTTGCTGCCTTCCGGCATGTAGAAAACGTCGATCGGCCCGCCGTGGCTGCCAAATGTTCCGCCGTTTTCGTTGGTTTCAGCCGCCACTGCCCGCTCCTGATTCTGAATGTGGATCATGCTCAGGAGCGAAGGAAATCATATTATTGTACGGTGTACAATAGAAGCTATTCGAGATTGCCGTCGCGGTGAACTTTTTGCGCCAGACCGGCGATCAGAGCGTCCGTAAACATCTCGAAGCCGGGCTCCAGCGAAGACTCGGTTCCATTCTGCCAGCGCAGTACCAGCGCCCGGTTCAGCAGCAGGTGACGTTCCGCGGCCAGGGTCGGGTAAAGCGCGGGATCGGCACCTTCAACGCTGGCCGTGAGGGACGCTTTCAGATCGCCGTCCGGATCGGGGAAGACATGGGCGAACTCCTGGGTGGCATAGCCGCACAGGCCGGTAATCACGGCATTATAGGCGGATACCAGATCCTCTCCCGCGAAACCGGCCCGGGCGAGGGTGGCAAGAATGCCTTCGACCAGTTTCAGGTCGGCGCTCGCACTGGAGACCAGATGTCCCCCGATCAGAGGGGATATGTTCGGATGCGCGCGCACCACATTCCGGTAACGCCGGAACAGGGTCTTCAGCCAGACCTGCCAGTCGGGATCCGGTTCTGGAAGCACATCGGCGAACAGGGCTGCGATCAGCCTGGCGATCAGGTGATGGCGGTTCGGGACATGCCAGTAGAGCGCGGTGGGATAGACGCCCAGAGCCTTGGCGATGTTGCGGATGGAGAAATTGTCCAGTCCCTCGCGGTCAAGCAGATCGATGGCGGCGGCGATGATGGCATCGCTGGACAGCGGCACACTCTTCGCTTTGCGTTTGGCGGGTTTCTCCCGGGCCATAGGCCTAGTCCGATAGATCAACGGGAGAGAAAGCGGTCTCGTCCGGCGGACCGCCTGCGAAGCGCCAGACCGGATTGCGGCCCGGATCACCCGGCAAGGCGATCAGGGATGAAGATACGGTGGCGAATCCGGCGCCGTTATCCAGGTTGATGGCCGAGCCGTATTCGTCTGCTGTCGCCCGTGTCCGGTCCGCCAGGAGTTTTTCCCAGTCCTGCCAGTCGTCATTGTCCGGATCCGGTGCCGTTGCGATTCGGAAGCGCGGCAAGGCCCGTCGCACCCGGGGGCTGGCCGGATCATTGACGTCGAAAGCGGTGAAAACCGAGACACCTTCGGGAACTTCGAAGACATCAATTTCGCCGTCTTCCGTTGCTTCGTTGCGGAGCCAGAAAGCCTTTTCCGCATCCGCGATCAGCATGTTGAAACTGCGATAACTGGTGCCGTCCAGCTCGCCAAGCGCCTTGGCGGCAGCCTCGGCCTCCGCATGGTCCAGTGCTTCGAGCACGATTTCGCCACGGCTGCGTTTGCCCTCCGCAGGCCCAAGCGAACCCTGTCGGTTCAGGATTCCTGCGGCTAGGCCATGATCGTTCACGCCGAGCCAGGAGCCGCGGCTCAATTCGTCGAGGCCAGCGACGATATGCGATCTGTCAGGCCAGTGGCGGGCTGGTGCCCGCCAGGACCGGGATTGCATTTCATCGCGATTGGCGGCGATCAGAACCGGCCAGAAATGACCGGGACGGCGCAAGATAACGAGGGTGCACATGGCCGAGACCCTACGCCGGGTAACAGATCACTGAAACATTTTTTGACAACCGCCTGAATTGCGGCAATCTGCCAGTTAACAGAGGATGCCGGGCCTGATAGATTGCCGCCGCATTCAAGACACTGCGCCATGCCGAGGACCGACGAGTCGGCCGGTTTGTGTTCAGTACGGGAAAGAGACGAAGGGGTACTCACCAATGTCAGGTTTCGACAAACGCCAAAAGGGCGAAGAAGCAAAGTTCGCGCACGATTCCGAACTTGGTTTCAAGGCCAGCGCTCGCCGTAACAAGCTTCTGGGCCTCTGGGTCGCCGAGGAATTCCTCGGCAAGACCGGTGACGATGCGGCTGCCTTCGCCAAGGAAGTCGTTGTGGCCGACATGGAAAAGCCGGGCGTCGACGATGTCGTCGAGTTCATTCTGAAGAGCGTCGAAGGCACCGGTGCGGATCTTTCCGAGCACCGTATCCGCCATAAGCTCGACGAGCTTATGGAAGTCGCGCTGCAGCAGATCAAGACCGAGGGCTGATAAGCACTTCGTTTCGAGCAGCAGAAAAGAAAACGGCGCCCGTTGAGGCGCCGTTTTTTATTGTCGATGTTCCAGGCGGTTCAGCTTTCGCCGAACACCCGGTTGAAGATCGTCTCCACATGCTTGGTGTGGTAGCCGAGGTCGAATAGGGATTCGAGCGCACTGGCGTCAAGAAGCGCGGTCACTGCATCGTCGGACTTCAGAAGGGTCAGGAAGTCCTTGCCTTCCAGCCAGACCGGCATCGCATTGCGCTGTACCGCCTGATAGGCGTCTTCCCGGCTCATGCCGGCCTGGGTCAGGCCGAGCAGAACGCGCTGGGAGTGAACCAGACCGCCGAGCTGGTCGAGATTGGCCTGCATGCCTTCCGGGTAGATCAGCAGTTTGTCCACCACACTGGTCAGGCGGGCGAGGGCGAAATCAAGCGTCACAGTGGAGTCCGGGCCGATCATCCGCTCGACGGAGGAGTGGGAGATGTCCCGCTCATGCCAGAGCGCGACATTCTCCATCGCCGGGACAACGGCGGAGCGGACCAGACGGGCGAGGCCGGTCAGGTTTTCGGTCAGCACCGGGTTGCGCTTGTGCGGCATGGCCGACGAGCCCTTCTGGCCCGGTGAGAAATATTCCTCTGCCTCGCGGACTTCGGTGCGCTGCAGATGCCGGATCTCGGTGGCGAGACGCTCGACGGAGCTGGCGATGACCCCGAGGGTGGCGAAGAACATTGCATGCCGGTCGCGCGGGATGACCTGGGTCGATACCGGCTCGGCAACGAGGCCGAGCTTTTTGGCCACATGCTCTTCGACGCGCGGGTCGATATTGGCGAAGGTGCCGACGGCGCCGGAAATGGCGCAGGTGGCGATTTCAGCCCGGGCAGCCTGCAGCCTGGCCCGGTTGCGGTCGAATTCGGCATAGTAACCGGCCAGCTTCACACCGAAGGTCAGCGGCTCGGCATGGATGCCGTGGCTGCGGCCGACGGTCGGGGACATCTTGTGCTCGAAAGCGCGGCGCTTGATCGCGGCCAGTAGAGCGTCGAGATCGGCCAGCAGCAGATCTGCCGCCTGGGTGAGCTGCACCGCAAGGCAGGTGTCGAGGACGTCCGAGGAGGTCATGCCCTGGTGCACGAAGCGGGCTTCGTCGCCAACATATTCGGCGAGATTGGTGAGGAAGGCGATGACATCGTGCTTGGTCTCGCGCTCGATCTCGTCGATCCGGTCGATATCGAAATTGCCGCGTTCCCAGACAGCCTTGGCGGCTTCCTTCGGGATCACGCCGAGTTCGGCCTGTGCGTCGCAGGCATGCGCCTCGATCTCGAACCAGATGCGGAATTTGTTCTCGGGCTCCCAGATCTTGACCATCTCGGGGCGGGAATAGCGCGGGATCATATGTATCCTCGGGTGACTGCTGTGTGTGTTGGTGCCGAATGCGGGATGGCAATCGGACAGGCGGGGTTTTATCATTGCCGCCGCATTGAGTCACGCTGCGGGCAAACAGTTCAGAAGAAGGTTCAAGAGGGAGCGACGCCATGAAGATCGACGGCAAGCCGCATCGCACGATCTGGCCGGCGCCGGACGGCAACGCGGTCGAGATCATCGACCAGACGAAACTGCCGCACCGGTTCGAGATTACCCGGCTGGAGACGCTGAAGGACGCGGCCCATGCAATCAAGGCGATGCTGGTACGCGGCGCGCCTTTGATCGGGGCGACGGCTGCTTACGGCATGTGGCTGGCGATGCGCGAGGATGCCTCCGATGCCGGGCTGTCGAATGCCTATGACCGGCTGTACGAGACCCGGCCCACGGCGGTTAACCTTCGCTGGGCGCTGGATGCCGCACGCACAAAGCTCTCTCCCCTGGCGCCGACCGCGCGGGCGGATGCCGCTTTTGCGCTGGCGGGCGAGATCTGCGACGAGGATGTGGAGATCAATCGCTCCATCGGTGAGGCCGGTCTTGCGGTGATCAAGGATATCCAGTCCCGCAAGAAGCCCGGCGAGACCATCAATATCCTGACCCATTGCAACGCCGGCTGGCTGGCGACGGTGGATTGGGGAACCGCGACCGCGCCGATCTATCTGGCGCACGATGGGGGCATTCCGGTGCATGTCTGGGTGGACGAGACCAGGCCGCGTAACCAGGGCGCCAGCCTGACCGCTTGGGAGCTGGGCAATCACGGCGTGCCGCATACGGTGATCGTCGACAATGCCGGTGGTCATCATATGCAGCATGGGCAGGTCGACCTGGTGATCACAGGCACGGACCGGACGACGCGCGCGGGCGATGTCTGCAACAAGATCGGCACCTATCTGAAGGCGCTGGCTGCCCACGATAATGGCGTACCGTTCTATGTCGGCCTGCCGTCACCGACCATCGACTGGACCATCGCGGACGGTGTGCGCGACATTCCGATCGAGGAACGTGATCATCGAGAGGTAACCGAGATCACCGGGCGGCTGCCTGATGGTGCGGTGGCAACGGTGACCATTACGCCGGAGAAGAGTAACGCCGCAAATCCGGCCTTCGACGTCACGCCGGCGCGGCTTGTCACCGGCCTGCTGACTGAACGGGGGCTGGCGGAAGCGAGTGAGGAGGGATTGCTGCGGCTGTTCCCGGAAATGCGTCAGGCGAACAAGGATTGATGACTGTGAAAATAGGTAAGGCTGAACGCGTCCTCCGGCAGGAAGTCATCGACACCTGCCTGAACATGAACGAGATGGGCCTGAACCAGGGCACCTCCGGGAATGTCAGCGTGCGTTGCGGGGAAGATCCGGCGGAAGGCTTCTTCATGACGCCCTCCAGCATCCGCTACGACAGGCTGACGCCGGAAGATATCGTCCGGATGGACCTGGAAGGAAACGTGGACGGCAAGCACAAGCCGTCCAGCGAATGGCGCTTTCATCTCGATATCATGCGGGCCCGTCCGGATGCGGGAGCCATCGTTCATACCCACGGCATGTTCGCGACCACGCTGGCCTGCCTGCACCGGGAGATCCCGGCCTTTCACTACATGATCGCGCTTTTCGGTGGTCCGACGATCCGCTGTGCCCCATATGCCACTTATGGCACCCAGGAATTGTCCGACCATGCGCTGACAGCGCTGGACGGGCGCAAGGCCTGCCTGCTCGGGAATCACGGCCTGATCGTGCTCGGGCCAACTCTTGAGCGCACTTTGGCTTTGACCATGGAAGCGGAAACTCTCGCGGCCATGTATTGGCGGGCATTGCAGATCGGGCAGCCGGCGATCCTTCCAGATGAAGAGATCGAAAAAGTCGCCACGAAATTCGGTGTCACCGGTTATGGTGGACGCTGATCCGGGCTCGGAAGAGGAGGGAGCGGTTCAATGATCGGTAAAGGTCTTCTGTGGGCGGCGGCCCGGCGGATTGTGCAGAATCCCGAAGTCCAGCAACGGGCAACGGATATTGCCGCGGAAGTCTATACGCGGGCGAAGCCCAAACTGGATAATGCTGGACGTCAGATCAGTGAGTCCATGCGGGACGCGGCTGCAGAGCATGACCCGATTCAGGATCCTGTAGGGTTTGTTAAGTCTCTGAAGAATAAGGCATTGCCGCCGGAGGATCGGAGCTGATCATTCTGGCTTCGGTAAAGAATGATGCGTCATGAGCTAAATAATATGGCGCGCATAATTGACATATTTATCTAAAATCCAATATAAATAACTCCTCACGATACAGGTGATGGATTATTTGACCGGTTTCCGTCAGAATACTGATTGGAGACCGGCCTGAGTGATCAGGGTTGGTTATGGCTATTGATCCGACAAGCAACTTTCCTCTGATACCGGTTCCGACCGGTCAGCGGCAGATTCCGGCCCAGCCCAGTGGCGCTGAAGGCCGGCGGAATAGTGCTGAATCCCTGGATCCGGCGACCAGCCGGTTCGCTCAGGAACTGAATGGCGTGGATCAAAACGCGGACCAACGAACCCCGCAGCGTCAGAAAGCCATCCCCCTGGAAGAGGTCAGTGCTGACCTGCCGCGTGGTTCAATCCTCGATATTACCGTCTAGGTGCAATCTACTCCGGCGCAGACGGAGCATTCAGCCAGATGCCGGAACAGAGTGTTGGGCTCGAAGGGCTTGGTAATATGCCTGCACATGCCTGCGTTACGGCATTTCTCGATCTCTTCCGCTACGGCATGCGCGGTTAGCGCGATGATCTTGAGGTCATGGTGCCTGGGATCGGCCAGTATGAGCCTGGTGGCTTCGTGACCGTCCATTACCGGCATTTGCAGGTCCATCAGCACGGCATCGATCTTGGGCGGGGCTTCGGTCAACATGATGTCGACGGCCTCTTTGCCGTGCTCGGCTGATGTCACTGTCACACCGGCGCCTTCAAGCAGGACCGTCGCGATTTCACGGTTGATCGCATTGTCTTCCACCAAAAGGACCTGAAGGCCTTCACATGCTGCGCGCCAGTCTCTTTCGCCGCCGAGCGGAATAGCACTTTCATCGGTCACCGTCGGCAACGGCAGATCTACATGAAACGTGCTGCCATGATTTGGCTGGCTCTCAACCCAGACCTCGCCATTCATTGAATGTGCGAGCTCCCGGCAGATGGCAAGCCCGAGACCTGTCCCGCCAAACTGGCGTGTTGTCGATGCATCGGCCTGATGGAAGGGGACAAAAATGCGCTCGACAATGTCCTTATCCATACCGATCCCGCTATCGGATACGGAAAATCGGACTTGGTTAATCCCGTGGATTTCAGGCAGGAAAGTCACGGCTAGCCTTACGTAACCGGTATCGGTGAATTTCACGGCGTTGCTGCAGTAATTGGTCAGAATTTGGCCGATATGGAACGGATCCCCCAGGAACTGCATGTTTTCGGTCCCATTGGAGATCACTTCAAAGGCGAGCCCTTTCTCCTCTGCGCGCGTGGCGGCAATGGAAGTAACGCTGTCCAGGACATCGCTCAGCTTGAAGGGGATTTCCTCGATGTCGAGCTGGCCCGCCTCGATCTTCGCGAAATCAAGGACGTCATTCACGACGCTGAGCAGAGCATTTGAGGAAGAGCGGACTTTGGCGACGATGTCTGCCTGTCTTTCTGTCAGTTCCGTGTCAGCCAGAATGCGGTTCAGGCCGATCACGCCATTCAGCGGGGTCCTGATTTCATGGCTCATACGGGCAAGAAAATCGGATTTCGCCTTGTCGGCAAGTTCGGCGCGGCTCTTTTCTTTCCGCATTTCAGCTTCTGCGCGCTCCGTTTCACGCAACTGAGCGTTCAGCTCGGACGTTCTTTCTTCGACCCGTGTTTCCAGCTCTTCGTTGGTCGACCGCAGCAAAGCCTCAAGTCGTTTTTCGTCAGTGACATCCCGGTAGGTCGCCACGAAACCGTTTTCGATAGGGCGGCGATTTACTTCGATGATCATTCCGTTTTTGCGCTGCCGGATGGAAGTATACGACTCCGGGCCGGCTGCTGCGGTGGCGTGCCGTTCGACAATCTCATCAATGTCGCCTTCGCCAAATTCGCCCATCCCGGCCTGGTATCGCAGGAACTCGGTAAAGTGGCGGCCGGGTTGGTTAAAATGATGCGGTACCGCCATCAGATTGAACGCCTGCGGATTTGCGGCGACCAGATTCAGCTCCCTGTCGAACAGGGAGATACCGTAATCCAAAGTCTCCAGGATGGTTTCGAGAGCCGAGGATTTCTCGACAAGCTCCTCGTTGTTTGCCCGCAAGAGGGCTTCCAGTTGTTTCTGCTCGGTCACATCGACATAGGTGGCCACGAAGCCGTTCTCTACCGGGCGGCTCCAGATCTCGTAGATCTTCCCGTTTGACTGCTCTCGGGTGTAGCGGAGGTGGTCAAACCTTTGCGCAAGATCGACCCGCTCCTGTACCAGTTTCTCTATATCGCCCGGACCGTATTCACCACGCTCGGCCAGGACCCTGGCGAGAGCCCCGAACGGTGTGCCCGGACGGTTCAGGTCCTGGGGGATACGCATCATGTCGAAGGCAAGACGGTTCGCCGCGACCAGATGCAGGTTACGATCGAACAAGGTGATGCCGTAGTTGACCGCTTCGAGGGTGGTTTCGAGCGCTTCGGTCTGGGCCGAGAGATCAGTCTCTCGTTTCTGAAGCTGCGCTGTGCGCTCCAGAACCAGCTCGTCCAGGCGCTCGTTTGATTGTTCAAGCGCCTTTTGGGATTTCCGCAGCTCTGTAATGTCATCGTAGGTGGTCACGAAGCCGCCACCGTCGACGGGCGTGCGGGTGATGCGCAGGATGGTTCCATCCGGCCGCTCGGGCTCGAAGCTATGTGCTTCTGTCTGGCGCACCATTGCGAGCCGCTCATTCACGAGGTCTTCGATCCGCCCGGGACCGTACTCGCCGCGCTCCGCATTAATCCTGAAAAACGCGGCAATTGGTGTGCCCGGGATGCCCAGATCGTGTGGAAAGCCAAGCATATCCAGATAACGCCGGTTACAGACGACCAGGTTGAGGTCCTGGTCGAAGTAAGTGAGACCCTGGCTCACATTTTCGATCACGGACGAAAATATGTCCTGGTCCGTAATATTTGGTTTCATAGTGCTGGCCGGGTCTTTCATCAAGATGACGCTTTGTGAGGCAAAGCGGAGTGTATGACGAGTATGTTAATACTTGGTTGCGCAAGCCCGGGCGTTTAGGAAGCATATTCTTCAATGAGCGCTGTGTAATGGGTTTGCAGGTTGCGCGTCATTGGTCCGGGAAACCCGCCGGAGCCGATCGGTTTGCCATCGATCTCTGCGACGGGTGTAAGGCCACCAAAGGAGCCGGTCAGAAAGGCCTCGTCGGCGCCGTGGCACTCCACGAGCGAGAAGTTCTTGGCAAAGATGGGGATATCGTTTTGCCGGCACAGGTCGATGACCTTCTGCCGGGTGACGCCGTTCATGCAGTAGTCGCCTGTGGAGGTCCAGACTTCCCCGCGTCTGACGATGAAGAAATTGCAGGCATTCGTCGTGTTGACGAAGCCGTGTGGGTCAAGCATCAGCCCTTCATGGGCCCCGGCCTGTTCGGCCTGCAGGCAGGCGATCACGCAGTTCAGCTTTGAGTGTGAATTCAGTTTAGGGTCCTGGGAGTGCGGCAGTCCTCTGACCTGGGGAACAGTGGCCAGCCGGATTCCGCGCTGGTGCAAGGCACTGGCCGGTTTCGAATGCTCCAGGATGATCACGATTGTCGGCCCGCTGCGGGAGAGGGACGGGTGCTGGAATGGCCGCGCCTTGATCCCGCGTGTGATCATCAGGCGGCAATGCACATCGGTCCGCATCTGATTGGCGGCAGCGGTGTCATCCATGGCGGCGCGGATGCCGGCGCGGTCCATGCCGATATCGAGGGAGACTGCCTTGCAGCTTTCGAAAAGCCGGTCCATGTGTTCTTCGAAGAACACCCATTTGCCATTGTGCAGCCGCATTCCCTCCCACATGCCGTCACCCAGCATGAAGCCGGAATCGTAAACGGAAACAACAGCATGGGCGCGTGGAACCAGATCTCCGTTTATGTATATCTTGATGTTCTGGTTGCGCGGGTCGTCTTCCGCATCGTGCGTGGTCTTGCGTTCATCCGTGCCGTTGTTATGCATGAAATCCTCGTATCCGATGTTGCCGGGAGGAAGTGTGTCGTGCTGACGGACTGATGACAATTCAATGCGGCTGTCCTGCTATGCGGATGATTGACCATGACCATGGCGTCATGTCACTGACATCGGCGAAAGTCTCGTTTACGGAGTCTGCCGCGTGACCGCCGAAGCCAAGTCTCCTGCTTTTTCTCCTTCCCGCGCGCTGCTGCTTACCGGCTGGCTGTTTGCTTCGGTATTCTTCCTCTATGCCTTCGTGCTCCGGGTATCGCCGTCCGTGATGGTCGACGACCTGATGCGGGAGTTCGCGGTCGGCGGCGCGATTCTCGGCAACCTCTCCGCCGTCTATTTCTATGTCTATGCCAGCATCCAGGTTCCGATCGGTGTGGCTATCGATCGGCTCGGTGCACGCCGCCTTGCGACCGGAGCCGCGGCGATCTGTACCATCGGTGTTCTTGTGTTTGCCGGGGCCGATACGCTCTGGATGGCATATTTCGGACGGTTTCTGATCGGCCTCGGCTGCGCGTGCAGCTTTGTCGCCGCGCTGTCGGTGGCGGCCATCTGGTTTCCGGGACGTTTTGCCCTGTTGGGTGGCCTCGCGCAGATGCTTGGCGTGCTTGGCGGCGTATTGGGGCAGGGGCCGTTCGGCTATGCTGTGGAGCAGATCGGCTGGCGCGAGACGAACTGGTGGGTCGCGATGGGCGGTGTCGTTCTGACAATTTGCCTGTTCCTCACGGTCCGGGACAAACCTTCTGGCGGGACGGAACCGGCCCGGCCGCTTCTGGAGGGTGTGAAGCGCGCGCTCAGCAACTCCCAGACCTGGCTGGCGGCAGCATTCGGCGTGGGCATGACTGGCTCCATGCTGGCATTCGGTGGCCTATGGGGCGTGCCGTTCTTCATGGAGGCGCGCGGTCTGGCGAAACCCGAGGCCGCGGCGTTGGCGTCCGTCATGTTTTTCGGCTGGGGTGTCGGCGCTCCGCTCAGCGGCTGGCTCTCCGACAAACTTGGCAAGCGGCGCCCGTTCATGGTGCTGGGAGGCCTGTTGGCAACGGCAGGCATCACGCTGACCATCCTGTTTCCGGCGATGCCGCTGCCGCTGCTGCAGGCGGTTCTGGTGATGCAGGGCTTCGGCTCTTCCACCATGGTGTTGAGCTTCGCCGTGGCGCGGGAGCACAACCCGCCGTGGGCCAATAGCGCGACTCTTGGGATTATCAACAGTTTCGTGGTCGGCAGCGGTGCGGTGCTCCAGCCCGCCATCGGCTACCTGCTGGATTTTGCCTGGGACGGCCGCATGGTGAATGGAGCGCGTGTCTATTCCCTCGATACGTTCGGCTTCGCGCTTCAGGTGCTGCCCTGGTGCTGTCTTGCCGGCGTCGTGGCGGCCTGCTTTATCCGGGAAGTCAGGGACCGATGACATCGGTCGCGGCCGCCCTGACGGCAGTTCCATGAACGTCTGATAAGCGAAGAATGGGCCTTCGCTGACCCTCATTCCCTCATATCAGGCCTTGCGCCTTGAAACTGGTATGCGCGGCCCGGCCGACGATGATGTGGTCGTGCAGCACAATGCCGAGCGCTGACGCTGCCCGCTGGATCTGGCCGGTCATGTCGATATCCGCCTTAGACGGCGTGGTGTCGCCACTTGGATGGTTATGCACAAGGATCAGCGCAGTCGCGCCGAGATCGAGCGCGCGTGCCACCACTTCACGCGGATAGACAGGTGTGTGGTCGACCGTGCCTTCCTGCTGCACCTCGTCGGCGATAATCCGGTTTTTCTTGTCGAGGAAGAGCACACGAAACTGTTCGCGTTTCGAGAATCCCATCGCCGCCCGGCAATAGGCAATCAGCTGATCCCAGGAGGAGACGACGGCGCGTTCCTGGACCTCCTCCCGCATCAGCCTCACAGCGGCGGCACGGACACTTGTCAGGGCAATCGCCGTGCTCTCCCCGACGCCGCGGACTTTCATCAGGTCTTCCGCCGGCGCGGAGATGGTTTCGGCAAAGCTGCCAAACCGTTCCAGCAGGGACTTGGCGAGAGGCTTTACATCCCCGCGCGGGCGGGACTGGAACAGCACCAGCTCTAGCAGCTCATAATCCGCGATAGTGTCCGGGCCGGATTTCAGAAAACGTTCCCGGAGCCGGCGCCGGTGTCCGGAATTGAAATCCGGACTCACTAGGTCCCGTGGCACGGATGCAGCCTCCCCTTCGATCAATCACTGAAAGGATCATGGAAGGGGCGGGAGTGTTTTTCCGGTGCGGGAGAAAATCAGTCCGCGTAGGGCGGCTTGTTATAGCCCTTTGGGGACTCCGTGAAGATCTCGCAGCCATCTGCCGTCACGCCGATCGAATGCTCGAACTGGGCGGAGAGGGAGCGGTCGCGGGTCACGGCGGTCCAGCCGTCGGGCAGGATCTTCACGGCGTATTTGCCGTCATTGATCATCGG
Organism: Nisaea nitritireducens; assembly: GCF_014904795.1. Classification (GTDB taxonomy): domain Bacteria; phylum Pseudomonadota; class Alphaproteobacteria; order Thalassobaculales; family Thalassobaculaceae; genus Nisaea; species Nisaea nitritireducens. Next base: position 27,420 of record NZ_JACZFS010000016.1, on the reverse strand, counting down.
CTCGATGGTGAAGAACATGCCTTCCTGCAGGACCGGGCCGGTGCCTTTCTCGCCATAGTGCAGCACGCTCGGCGCGGCATGGAAGGTGCGGCCGAGGCCATGGCCGCAGAAATCGCGCACCACGGAGCAGCGTTCGCCCTCGGCATAGGTCTGGATCGCGTAACCGATGTCACCGAGCGTTGCACCCGGCTTCACCACGGCAATGCCGCGCATCAGGCTTTCGTAGGTGATGTCCATCAGCCGGCGCGCCTTCACGCCGACCTTGCCGACGCCAAACATCCGGCTGGTGTCGCCGTGCCAGCCGTTCAGGATGACGGTGACGTCGATATTCAGGATATCGCCGTTCTCCAGCTTCCGGGGGCCGGGGATGCCGTGACAGACGACATGGTTGATCGATGTGCAGATCGACTTCGGAAAGCCTTTGTATCCGAGAGGCGCCGGGGTTGCCCCATGCTCCAGAATGAACTCATGGGAAAGCCGGTCCAGCTCCTCGGTGGTGATGCCCGGTTTCACATAGGGCGTCAGATAATCGAGGGTCTCCGCAGCCAGGCGTCCGGCCTGGCGCATGCCCTGAAAGTCAAGCGGGCCATGCAGCTTGATGGAGCGGTAATTCTCATCCTGGGCGAGTGACGGGTCTTGCATGCTGTTCCAAGGTGCGCGGCGCGGGCCGGGCAATGTCAGTAAATGTGTTTGCCATAAATGCGACCCGAGGGCGCGAGCGTCAAGTCAATCCAGCCCGAAAGGGGCCGTCAGGGCCAGACAATGGGAAGCTGGCGGCGGACGGTAATAGACTCTGTGGTGATCGATGTGTCGTAGCAGATCGCCTCCACACCGGCTTTTCGGGCGGCCCTCAGAGCCTCGGCGTAGCCCGGGTCGATATCCTCGGCGAGGCAGAACCGGTCGCAATCCATGCGCTGCACCAGATAGACCATGACGGCCCGGTTGCCCCTGGCTACCTCGTTGCCGAGTTCCACCAGATGCTTGGCCCCGCGCTTGGTCACCGCGTCGGGAAATTCGGCGGCACCCGGGTTCGGGCCGTCGTCGCGCTTAAGGTGCACGTTCTTGACCTCGGCGTAGCAAATGCCTTTTTCCGGATCCTCGAGATAGAGGTCGATCCGAGAATTCTCACCGTATTTGACTTCACGCCGGAGGCTTTCATACCCGGCGAGCTCTGTAATCGTGCCGTCCCGCACCGCCTCTTCGACGATCGCATTCGGATGGCCGGTATGAATGCCGACAAGGCCGCCGGAGGTTTCGATCAGCTCGAACGTATGGGCGAGCTTGCGCTTCGGGTTGTCCGATTTCGAAAGCCAGACACGGGAGCCCGGGTCCTTCAGGCCAATCATGCCGCCCGGATTGGGGCAATGGGCGGTTACCTCGGTTCCGTCCGCCAGCCGGACATCGGCCAGAAAGCGTTTGTAGCGCTGGATCAGCGTGCCTTCGTAAAGCGGCGACGGAAGTTGCATAGGGGCGTCCGTTGTTTCATGGTTCCGGGGCATTAAATTCCTGATCCGTCATAGCAATCCCGGTCCATCATGTCAGACGAAACTGTCACTGCCGCCTTCCTCATCATCGGTAACGAAATCCTGTCCGGACGCACCAAGGACAAGAATCTCGGTTTCTTGGCCGAGAAACTCACCGAAACCGGTATCCGGCTTTCCGAAGTCCGCGTGGTCCGGGACGAGGAGGGGGAAATCGTCACCGCGGTCCGTGCGCTCTCGGAGGCCTATACCTATGTCTTTACCTCCGGCGGCATCGGCCCGACCCATGACGATATCACCTGCGCCTCCGTCGCGGCGGCGTTCAACAAGCCGGTGATTCGTAATCCCGAGGCGATGCGTCGGATGGCCGTGCATTACGAGACAACCGGGCGGGAATTCAACGAGGCACGAAAGAAAATGGCGGAAACCCCGGAAGGGGCCACGCTGATCGACAATCCGGTCTCCACCGCGCCGGGATTTATCATCGGCAATGTGCATGTCATGGCCGGCGTGCCGAGTGTGTTCCAGGCGATGGTGCTGGAATTGCTGCCGTTGTTGAAGCACGGCACCAAAGTGAAGTCCCGTTCCGTTAGCAGCAATATCGGGGAGGGGACGGTCGCCGCAGGGCTGGGCGCGATTCAGGAACGCTTTCCGGATGTCGAGATCGGCAGCTATCCCTATTACCGGGCCGGCGGATTCGGCACCACTCTGGTGGCACGGGGCACGGACGAAGTGCTGCTGGAGGAAGTCGCGGACGCGATCCGGCAGATGATCAAAGAACTCGGCGGCGAGCCGTTCGAAGCGCGCCCCGAAGACAGTGAGAAGCCAGAAGTCATGGAGGACAAAAAGAATGCCGGTTGAAATCGGCCGTAAGGAACGGGGCACGGGCGTAGTCGTCACCATCACCTGGGACAACTGCCAGAAGCTCAACATCGTCAATTCAGCCGCGATCGAAGAGCTGACAGCAGCGATCGCGGGGCTTGAGGAGGACGACAGCGTTCGCGCCGTGATCCTTCGCGGGGCCGGGAAAAAAGCCTTTATCGGCGGCGCCGACATCAACGAGATGGCGGCTTGCGATGCTGAGAGCGCGGAGGCCTTCATTTCCGGCTTGCACGGCCTGATGAAGGCGATCCGCGAATGCCGTGTGCCGGTGATCGCTGCCATTGACGGCTACTGTCTGGGGGCGGGCATGGAAGTCGCGGCAGCCTGCGATATCCGGATCGCCGGAGAGGATGCAAAGTTCGGCATGCCCGAGGTGAAGGTCGGCATCCCGTCCGTGATCGAGGCGGCCCTGCTGCCGCGCCTGATCGGTTGGGGCAAGGCGTCGTACCTGATTTATACAGGCGCCACGATCGACGTCCGGACGGCCCGTGACTGGGGCTTCATCGAGCGCATGGTGACGTCCGACTCGCTGTTCGAGATCGCCGAGGATATGGCAACGGAAATCGCCAAAGCCGGCCCGGCGGCGATCCGCATCCAGAAGCAGTTGCTGAAGGTGTGGGAAGAGGAGCCGCTGGAAGAGGGGATCGAGGCCGGTATCGAGGCTTTCGCCGCTGCTTATGAGACTGGTGAGCCGCAAGCCATGATGCAGGCCTTTCTGGCCAAGAAAAAGGGCGCGGCCTGAGCCATGGGACACGGCCGGATCCCGCTGCTGTCTCTTCTCGCGCTTTTCGTTACGGTGGGAAGCGTCGCAGCGGCCGAGCCGAGGATTGACGGCGTTTGGGGGATCGTCGGTCCGGACGGGCAGCCCAAATGCAGCGGCACGGCGGTGTTGGTATTCCATCAAGGCACTTACCTGCGCGCTTTGCCGAAGCACGGCACGCTCTCCGGTGAGCGGGTGCTGGAGATGGGGCGATCGACCTACCGGATCTCCGGGGACAGGGTGGAGGTTGATCAGGTGCTGACCTGGTCCGCGCCGGAGCCGCGGCGGACCTACCTGATCAAGCGCGGCGGCATGCCGGAGCTGGTTCGGGAGGGGGAGACACAAATAATCCTGAAACTTTGTCCGTCATTGGACCCTAAACAGTTGATTCAATAGCGAGCTGAAGCGCATAATCCGCTAAGACAGGCTGGTTGGAGGGACCTTCCATGGCTGACGGACTGTCCAGAGCGGACCCACAGGACCCAAAACGCGTGCGCCGTGCGGCCGCGCATCATGACACTCACCCGGACATCGATTCCGATACCCGGCAGGAGTTTCTCGCTCTCTATACCGACGCGTCGGAAAACATTCGTTTTGCCAAGGCGCAGCAATGGCACACGCTGATCTATTTCTCCGCGCTATGTGTCGGGGTGGTGGCGGTTGGCGTTTGGCTTCGCTGGGGCGATGTCAGCCTGATCAAATTCCTGTTTTATCTGGTCTGGCTTTTCAGCCTGGCGACCGTCGGCACGATCCTGATGCTGCAGAGCTGGCAGGGCTCCGAAGCCAAGAAACAGGCTTTCATGCGCGCTCATCTGGGTGAGCTGACCCGGACTGCAATGGCGCAGAAGTCGCGCTTCACCAGTGATGTCCACCGCTACATCATGCTCGGCTTCATGCTGCTCTATGTGGAAATGGCGACTTTTGCCGTCTCCCGCATGCTCTGGCCGCATTTTTAGTTAACAGCACTGGGCACGCTTCTTGCTGGGTAATGATTGCGTATCATCCAGCAAAGGAACGTCATTGTGAAAGCTGTTACTTACAGAGATACGGTGCCTGGCATCGCAACCTCGGGAACTGCCGAGAAAGGCTGGGAAAAGCTTGATCTGACAAAGCTTTTCGAAGGCGATTTCCACATGTATCCGACTGGCTTTTATTGTAGCGAGATTGCTGCAGCTTCTGCCGAGGCGGAAGAAATTTCCCCGACAAACGAGGCTACCGGAACATAGGGGTAAGGCGCATATACCGGCTTTTCCCACTGGTTTCCCTTGCTGTCTCCAGCATGCAACGGCCATATATTTTGTCGGTCTATTAGGTACACTTATTGCATGCCATCGCCTCGGTCTTCCAACCGAGGAGCGAAACAATGGAAGCAATTACCTATACGGGAAGCTATGCAGAAAGTGATAGCGCTCACCTGAAGAGCAAGGGGCTACAAAAGCTCGGCATATCGAACATGAGCGGGTTCCGGACGTCCTTTAACGACGTCTACAGTTCGGAGGCTAAAGATAGCGCGTCAGAGGCGAGCGGGCCCGTAACCGGGACCGGCAATGCGGATAGCGGGTATTCAGCTGTTGTGACCGCATTGCTCGATTACATGCACAAGACGCCGGAAGAGCGGTATTTCGAAGCTATCCTGAAGGAGAAGGGACTGACCCCTGAGCAGTATGATGCCTTGCCGCCAAAGGAAAAGACCGAGCTCAGGGAAATGATCATGGATGAGGTCCGGGAGCGTATGATCGCCGACGCGAAAAACCAGGCGCTGGAAGGCCAGCAGGTATAACGCCAGACCAAACGGCAAAACAGAAGGGCGCCACTGGGCGCCCTTTTTCAATTCCCTGGATCAGGGCCGCTATACCGAATTACCGAAGCAATGCCCTAGCTGACGCCGCGTGCCGCTTCCTCAAGGAGGGCCGGGTTGCTGACGATCCCGGTGTCACTCGGCAGGTTGGCGAGTTGTTCGGCAATGTTTCCGGCAAGCGCGAGCGCATCTTCGCTGGAAAGATTATCGTTCACGTTTTCGCCAAGCTCTGACGTTTTCTGGCTCTCTCCGGGGACGGATACGGACACGGCGCCACCAGTCCCCTGCGGCTGACCAGGAGCCTGCGAGCCAGTGTTGCGCTGAACCGACTGTGTCTGCGTGCGCGCAATATTCTGGGAGGCAATGGTGCTTTTGATGTCCATGGATCTTTTCCCTCGGCTCTGAGCCTGATGTGCCACCTTATCCGCCGCGGCCTTACTTGTCACCCCGGCGCGTTTCCGTTTCCGGACCGGCTCCGAGGCGTTCCAGATAGGCCTCCATATGCGCGGGCGGCGGCGCTTCCACGTAGACGGGCGGTTTGCTCTGTTGCATTGGCAGGCGCAGAGCCCGGGAGTGGAGCTGCAAAGGCTCTCCGTCTTCTCCGTCTCCCATGCCATAGAGCGGGTCGCCGACGATCGGGCAGCCGATGGCGGCCAGATGGACACGGATCTGGTGAGTCCTGCCGGTGCGCGGGAAGCATTCGATGAAACACAGGCCGTCCGCAGCGCTCACAACCCGATAGTCGGTTACGCTCTCCTGACCGTCCTTTCTGTCCACCACCATGCGCCAGCCCTTGCCCTTGCTGGTGACTTTCCTCAGGGCCAGTTCGATACGGCCTTCAGGCTCTTTTGGAATTCCCTTGGCGATGGCCCAGTAGGTTTTCTCCACAAGGCCTTCACGGAACAATTTTCCAAGTTTTTTCAGGCCTTTGGGGTTGCGCCCCAGGACGAGGCAGCCGCTCGTGTCGCGGTCCAGCCGGTGCCCGAGTGCCGGGACATGCTGAATGCCGTATGTCAGATGCTTGAAGTAGGCTTCGAGATTGTCGCCGCCGCCGGGGCCTTCATGGACCGGTAGTCCGGCAGGCTTGTCGATGACCAGGATCAGCCCGTCCCGATGCAGCACCCGGTCGCGGATTTCCTCTGGGGTCATGGAGAAGCCTTTCAAATGAAGACGGCCCCGCGCCGGGTACGGGCGGGGCCGTTTCGTTGTTTCGCTGGTTGCGCTTAGTTCGGGATCTTGCCCTGAACGCCCTCTACATACCAGTTCATGCCAAGCAGGGCACCGTCATCGAGCGTCTCGCCCTTCTTGACCTTGATGGCGCCGCTCTGGTCCTTGATAGGCCCGTCAAAGGCGTGAATGGAGCCGTCCGTCAGGCCGGCGATCGCATCGGTGGCGAGCTTTTTCGCGTCATCCGGAACGGCGGCGCCAAAGGGAGCCATCTCGACCATGCCGGATTTCAGGCCACCCCAGGTGTCCGTGGACTCCCATGTGCCGTCCAGAGCTGCCTTGGCACGGGCCAAATAATAGCTGTCCCAATTGTCGATGATCGCGGAAAGCTGTGCCTTCGGGGCGAACTTGGTCATGTCAGAGGCCTGACCGAAACCATGTACGCCGCGGGATTCGGCAACCTGAAGCGGGGCCGGGGAGTCGGTGTGCTGCAGGATGATGTCCGCGCCCTGATCGATCAGCGCCTTGGCGGCATCGCCTTCCTTGCCCGGGTCGTACCAGGAATTCACCCAGACAACCTTCACTTCGGCTTTCGGGTTGACCGAGCGCAGCGCCAGAGTGAAGGCGTTGATGCCCCGGATGACTTCCGGGATCGGGAAGGAGCCGACATAGCCGATCACGTTCGACTTGGTCATCTTGCCGGCGATCAGACCGGCGACATAGCGGCCTTCATAAAAGCGCGCGGCATAGGTCGAGACGTTCTTGGCGCGCTTGTAGCCGGTGGCATGCTCGAACTTCACGTCCGGAAACTTCTTGGCGACCTTCAGGGTCGGGTTCATGAAGCCGAAGGAGGTGGTGAAGATCAGCTTGTTGCCGTCGCTGGCAAGCTGGCGGATGACGCGCTCGGCATCGGGGCCTTCCTGCACGTTCTCGACAAACGTCGTCTTTGTCTTGCCGGCAAGCTGCGTCTCGATGGCCTTGCGGCCGATATCGTGGCGATAGGTCCAGCCATGATCGCCGACCGGGCCAACATAAACGAAGCCGACCTTGAGTTCTTCCGCATTGGCACCCGAGGGCGTTACGCCCGCAGCAAGTACCGTCGCCGCCAAACCTGCGCCGCCGAGGAGGGCGCGCACGATGTCTCTAATCATTGAGATCTCCTGAATTTGTGAAGCCTTGAGGCGACGGTTGCCGGCCGCTTGCCGGTCTTTTTGCGCCTAGAGGGTGATCCTCCCGTATTACTTTCCGAACCGCCGGAGCAACGGGGGTTAACCGGTTGCGGTTTTTTTTAGTCCAGACGATCAAATATGACAATTCGGCTGCAGTCTGTGAAGCGGCAACACGTCCGGTAGCGCGTGATTCTTTCAGATCTGCTGTCAGGGAGGATTTCAGGGCGGAGATGTCAGGGAATGATGGCGCGCAAGTTTGGCGCGCGCCGGCAACCGCGATACGCCCCACATAGCCGCATAAGAACCGCGCACGCGAAGAGGTCCGGCTATATCTGTTTGTAGCCGGTCCGGGTGTTTTTATTCACTCAGGCGCCGCTGAAGGCCGGCGGTGCGTGCGATTCTTAATCCGCGACCGACAAATCGACGGCCTTGGGGCCGCGGGCATCTTCCTGCACTTCGAAATTCAGCCTCTGGCCCTCGGAGATGGTTGCCAGTCCGGAGTTCTGGACGGCGGAAACATGTACGAAGACATCGCGCGATCCATCTTCCGGAGTGATGAACCCGTACCCTTTGTCGGTCTTGAAAAACTTCACTGTACCCGTTGGCATGACTGGATACCTCTCCTCTTCACAAACTCCAAAATAACCACTTACTCAGTCACTCACTCTTAGACACGCTTTAGGAGAGACGCTCGGCACTGACCAGCAGAAGACACCCCATCTGTAAAGCCGTCCACAGACTGAACTGAGATAGGGTGGGCCTGTTAGCGCGGCAAGTGAATTTGTGATTAAAAGTAGTATCTGGCGACAGGCGGGATCATGGCCGTGACGCACCCGGAAATGGCGGTTTTACTGTAAAAAAAATGACCGCGCCTGATTGATGAGGGAGGCGGGGTGCCCCTGATCGATCATTTGTGGCGCGGTCCTGAAGATGACTCTCAGGATAAATCACTTAGTCCAGAGGGAAGGGGAAGACCGCCAAAGCGGGGGAAACGCTGTTACGGCGGCTGCTCCGGTCCTTTCCTGCTGCTCATTAAAAGATAGGGACGTTTTGGCCCGGTCAGTGTGGGATTCCGCACGGTGGCGACGGCTCGAAGCGGAATTGCTTCAAGCGCGTGGGTAAAAGCGTGTTTCGACGCGCGGTTGTGAGTGGGCTTGCCCTGTTGCTAGATAGAGTGGTTGGGCGCAGGGACGGTGCCGGTCCGGACGATTGATGGTATGTTCGGCAACCATTTGGGGGAGATGCCAGTGTCGACTATGAATCGCAGCCTTGGGGCTTGCCATTTGCTGCGGTGCTTGCCGGAAGCGAAAATCGCCGATCTCGATCGGAGATGCCGTTGGCGGAATTTCGAAGCAGATCAGGTGATCATCAATCTCGACGATGAATCGACCGATGTCTACTTCATCACCTGGGGCGATGTTCGGGTGACGGTTTTTTCCGAAACGGGAAAGACCGTGATTATTCATGATCTCAAGACGGGCGATCATTTCGGCGAATTTGCGGCAATCGATGGCGGGCGGCGCTCCGCCAGCATCGTTGCGCAGAGCAGGACGGTCGTTGGCTGTATGCCCGCCGAGATGTTCCGGGAACTGCTCGCCGAAACCCCGGAAATGTCCCGGATCGTCATGAAACGCATGGTTGGGTCGATCCGGACCCTGGTGGAGCGGGTAGTTGAGTTCAGCACGCTTGGGGTACGAAACCGTATCCATGCTGAATTGCTGCGTCTGGCGCGGGCCGGGCGCATCGTCGACGGAACCGGGCGCATTTCACCGCCGCCGACCCATGCCGAGATCGCGGCCCGGATTAGTACCCACCGTGAAGCGGTGACCCGGGAGCTGAAGGCTCTCGAGCGCAGCGATCTGCTGGAGAGGACGCGCGGTGCATATGTCGTGAAAGATCTGGCCGAACTGGAGCGGATGGTCGACAACGCCCGCGCCGGCCGAGAGGAAAACTGATGCCCGCCATCTATTGTGCGCTGCGACAAATTATCTCCGAGGCGCATTAGGACTGACACATTTCGGCGGCATAGTTATTATATTGCACTGCAACATAACGAGGCCGCCCCATGACGATCAGGAATCTGGATAAACTCTTTCAGCCGAGGTCTGTCGCCATTATCGGGGCGAGCAACCGGGAGCAGTCGGTCGGCAAGGTTCTGTCCAGAAACCTGCTCGGCGATGCCTTCAACGGGCCTGTGCTACCCGTCAACCCGCACGAGGACGCGATCGGCTCCACGCTTTGCTACAAGAGCATCGCGGATCTGCCGATTGTTCCGGATCTCGCTGTCATCTGTACTCCGGCCGCGTCAGTCCCCGCCATACTGGAGGAACTGGCGGCAAAGGGAACCATGGCGGCTGTCGTGGTCACTGCCGGATTCGGTGAAGGGGACGGTCACGGCGCCGATCTGGTCGGTGAGATCAAGCGCATCAAGACGCAATATCCGATCCGCGTGGTCGGGCCGAACTGCGTCGGCATCATGGTGCCGCCCATCGGGCTCAATGCATCCTTCCTGCATATTCAGCCGCCAGCCGGAAATCTCGCTTTCGTGACCCAGAGCGGGGCCGTCGCGTCCGCTGTCGTCGATCATGCGGCGCATCACAATATCGGCTTCTCCCATGTGGTCTCGCTCGGCAACATGACCGATGTCGATTTCGGCGACATGCTGGATTATCTGGTGGCGGATCCGAACACCAAGGCGATCCTGCTTTATATCGAGTCGATCAGCAGCCCCCGGAAATTCATGTCCGCCGCGCGTGCGGCCGCCCGGAACAAACCGGTGATCGCCATTAAATCAGGCCGCAATCAGGCCGCCGCCAAGGCTGCTGCCTCGCATACCGGTGCGCTCACGGGCTCGGATGCGGTCTTCAACGCGGCCTTCCGTCGGGCCGGGATTCTGCGCGTTTATGACTTGCTTGAGCTGTTCGATGCGGTGAACACGCTCGGCACGGGTCTGAAGGCGGCGAACGACCGTCTGGCAATCATCACGAATGGTGGCGGCCTCGGTGTGCTGGCGACGGAGAGCCTTGTTGAATTGGGTGGCCGGCTGGCGGAACTCAGCCCGGAAACCGTAGCGGCGCTTGACGGAAAGCTGCCGTCCACCTGGTCGCGCGGAAACCCGGTCGACATTATCGGCGACGCGCCGCCCGAGCGGTATGAAGCCGCGCTTGAAGAGGTGATAAAGGACCCGAATGTCGATGCGGTTCTGGTGCTGAACTGTCCGACCGCGATTGCTGACAGTATCAAGGCGGCGGAGGTCGTGCAGCGCGTCGTTGCCGGGAAGCCGCGCGTGCCGATCCTGACGAACTGGGTCGGGGAAGGGGCGCAGGAAGAGGCGAAGAAGGCCTTCTACCGGGCCTCTGTGCCGTCCTACGATACGCCGAACCAGGCGGTGACCGGCTTCATGCATATGGTGCGCTACAAGCGCCGCCGCGACATGCTGATGCAAACGCCGCCGTCTTTGCCGGAGGGCTATCATCCCGAGACCGAGCGGGCGCGCCGGGTCATCGAGAAAGCGGTCGGTGAAGGCCGCGAATGGCTGACGGAGCCGGAAGCGAAAGACATCCTGGATGCCTACGGCATCCCTGTCATCGAGACCGTGATTGCCAAGACACCCGAAGAGGCCGGGATGGCCGCGGTCGAGCTCGGCAACCATGTGGTCCTGAAGATTCTCAGCCACGATATCACCCACAAGAGCGATGTCGGCGGGGTCCGTCTCGACCTCACCGGCCGTCAGCAGGTGATCGGCGCCGCGGAAGAGATGCTGAGGACGGTAAAACGTGTGAAGCCGGAAGCCCTGATCGACGGTTTCGCGGTCCAGCGCATGGCAACCATGCCGCACGCCGAGGAACTCATCATCGGCATCAGCACGGACCCGGTCTTCGGGCCGGTCATTCTGTTCGGCAAGGGCGGGGTCGAGGTCGAGGTTGCGGACGACAGTGCGGTTGCCCTGCCACCGCTGGATATCCCGCTGGCCCGGGACATGGTGCAGCGGACACGGGTCTGGTCGCTGTTGCAGGGGTACCGTAACCGCCCGCCGGCGGCGATCGAGGAGCTGACTGCGGCGCTGGTCAAGCTTTCCCAGATCGCCATGGATTTCCCGGAGATCCGGGAGCTCGACGTCAATCCGCTCTATATCAACGATTACGGCATTCTGGCCCTCGATGCCCGGGTGCGGGTGCAGGATGCGGCCAACGCGATCCCGGTCGCCATCCGGCCCTATCCCAAGCATCTGGAGCGGCATGTCAGTCTCGATAACGGATTGGCTCTGACGGTCCGTCCGATCCGGCCGGAGGACGAGCCGGCCCTGCTCGACCTGATCCAGAAATCCTCCCTCGACGATCTGCGCCGGCGCTTCTTTGCTCCGGTCAAGACACTCCCGCACGAAACGGCGGCCCGTCTTACCCAGATCGACTACGATCGGGAAATGGCCCTGGTGGCCGAAAGCCACGGCGAGATTCTCGGTGTCGCCCGTCTGACGGCGGATCCGCATTTCGAAACCTGCGAGTTCGCCGCGCTGGTCCGGACCGATCAGCAGGGGCAGGGGCTTGGCCGGCGTCTCATGGGAGACCTGATCCGGCACGCCGATTCGCGCGGCCTGCAAAAGATGTTCGGCTATGTGATGTCGGAGAACAGGGCGATGCTGGCGCTCTGTCATGATCTCGGTTTTATCGAGACGGCGTCGCCGGACGATGTCGGCACGCGGCTGGTCACGCTCGATATAAAACAGGGCTGAACCGCCTGAATTCGATCATACTCCCGGCCATATCGGCGGCGACGTTCTGTCCGGTGATCGCCGGGGAGGTCGGGAATGCGGAGAGGCGGAGCGCGGTGCAGGGGGCTTCTGACGGGAGTCTGCCTGCTTTTCGCCATTCTGGCAGGGGGCCGGGCGGCTGCCGCCGCGGATGTCGCGGTCATCAATATCGGCTGGCACACCGGTATCGCCCTCAGGGTCACCGACATCGATCCCGTCCGGATACCGGAGACCGAGGCCTTTGCCGGGCTGATGTGGATTGAGTTCGGGTGGGGCGATCGCGATTTCTATCAGGACCCGGACCCGGATCTTTCAGATTACTTCTCCGCAGTCTTCCTGAATACGCCGGCCATCATGCATCTGGTCGGGATTCCGGTCAGCCCGCAGGATTACTTCCCCTCCTCGGAGGTTGTGGTGTTTCCGGTGACGGATGCGGAGCATGCACGGCTGCAGAAATTCATCGCCGGGTCTTTCAAGCGTCCTGAAGGCGGGCGTGCCCCGGCCATAGCGCGCGGTTTGTATCCCGCCAGCCTGTTCTACGATGCGATCGGCTCTTTCAGCCTGACGAATACCTGCAACAGCTGGGTGGCGCGCGGATTGGCGGATGCCGGGCTGATCGAGTCCGCCGAGGGGATCGTTACCGCGGGGGGCGTGATGACGGCCTTGCGCTCGGCTTTGGCAGACCGCCGGTCTGTCGTGGAACGCTGATCGTCCCGTGCCGCTGACCGGCAGAAATTCGATATGGGATTTCCGTCACGGCACCGGCATCGCTATTCTCCATCTCATTTGCTCACCGGTTAAACAGGCAGGTTCGAAACATGCGCGTCGATCTCAATTCCGATCTCGGGGAAAGCTGGGGAGCCTACGAGCTGGGCGCCGATGCCGACATGCTCTCGATCGTCTCCAGCGCGAACGTCGCCTGCGGCTTTCATGCGGGCGATCCGAACGTGATGCGGGAGACCGTGATCCGGGCGCGGGACGGTGGTGTCGGCATCGGGGCGCATCCGGGCTATCTCGATCTCTGGGGTTTCGGACGCCGCAAGATCGCCGGCGACAGCCTGGCCGACCTGGAGAAACAGACCGCCTACCAGATCGGTGCCCTGATGGGGCTTGCCGCTCTGGAAGGGGTGAAGGTGACCCATGTGAAGACCCATGGCGCGCTTGGCAATCTGGTGGCGGAAGATGAAAGCGTTGCCGGTGCCATTGCCCGGGCGACGAAGTCCGTCGACCCGGACCTGATCCTGGTGGTCATGCCGGGCATGGCGACGGAACGGGCGGGCGAGGCCGCCGGTCTGCGCCTGGCGCGCGAGATCTTCGCTGACCGGGCCTATCAGGATAACGGCAATCTGGTGCCGCGCAGCGAGCCGGGGGCCGTGATCCACGACGCCGAAGCGGCCGCCGCATCCGTCCTGGCCATGCTGGAGGAAAGCGCGGTCATCACCAGGAGCGGCAAGCGCATCAAGGGCCGGGTCGACACGATCTGCGTGCATGGCGACAATCCGGCGGGCGTGCAGATGGCACGGGCACTCCGGACTTCTCTGGAGGCGGCGGGGATAGAGATCGCGCCGTTCCATCACTTCCTCTGACACCGCGACCCGCGCCGCTGCAGGAACAGTTCATTCGCAATCCGGCCCCTTGGGCGCCGCCTTTTGATCCTGCATAGTCACAGCCAACCAATAAGGAACGGGGAGGCTGGAATGGGCTATGTGAAAACGGATGACGGCGTGTCGCTCTATTGCGAGACGACCGGTGAGGGGACGCCTGTCGTCTTCGTGCATGAATTCGCCGGCGATCACCGGAGCTGGGAGCCGCAGGTCCGGGCGCTGTCCCGCTACTACACCTGCATCACCTACGGCGCCCGCGGCTATCCGCCGTCGGACGTGCCGGAAGACCCGGCGCACTATTCGCAAGCCCGGGCGCGGGACGATATCAGGGCGGTGCTGGATGCCATGGATATCGAGGCGGCGCATATCGTCGGCCTCTCCATGGGCGGTTTCGCCACCCTGCATTTCGGCCTGGCCTATCCGGAGCGGGCCCTGTCGCTGGTCGTCGCGGGCTGCGGCTATGGTGCCGACCCCGACCGGCGGGACGATTTCAAGAAACAGTCGAACCTGCTCGCGGACAAGATCGAGGGCGAGGGCATGGACAAGGTCGCGCCCGTCTACGCGCTGGAGCCGGCCCGCGTTCAGCTCCAGAACAAGGACCCGCGCGGCTGGGCGGAATTCGCGGCCCAGCTTGGCGAGCATTCCTCGAAAGGCTCCGCCAACACCCTGCGCGGCGTGCAGGCCAACCGGCCGTCGCTCTGGGAGCTGCGGGAGCAGATGGCAGAGCTGACCGTCCCGACCCTGATCGTGAACGGGGACGAGGATGAAAGCTGCCTTGAGCCGGGCCTGCTGATGAAGCGCACCATCCCGTCCGCCGGGCACGCCATGTTCCCGAACACTGGCCACACCCTCAATATCGAGGAGCCGGCTTTGTTCAACCGCACCATTCTCGACTTCTTCCACGAGGTCGAGGCCGGCCGCTGGGGCCTGCGCGACCCGCGCTCGCTGAAGGGCGGCACGCTTGGTCGATGAAGAATTGGGCCGCTAAAGAGCCGGGCCGCTAACACACCGGAGACACGCCATGACCGACCTTCCCATCATCGAGCTTCGCCGCATCGAGGCGAACGTGATCAAGCCGCTCTACGAGGAGATGGTGGCGGAGGTCGGCGCGGCGGCGGCGCAGAAGATCGTCGGCAACGCCATCCGCAAGGCCGCCATCGCCCAGGCCCGCACCTTCGCCGAACGGGACGGCCCGGACCGCGACATGCGCAGTTTCCAGGACCTCTACAGCCTCTGGACCCACGGCGGGGCGCTGGAGACGGAGGAGCTGGAGCGGACGGAAGACACCTTCCACTTCAACGTCACCCGCTGCCGCTATGCCGAGATGTACCGGGAAATGGGCCTCGGCGAAATCGGCCACCTCTTGTCCTGCAACCGGGACGGCAGCTTCTGCGAGGGCTATTCCGACAAGATCACAATGGAACGCGGCCAGACCATCATGGGCGGGGCGAGCCATTGTGATTTTCGGTATCGGTACGAGGGGGAGTGAAACCTGCTGAACCCGGTCTTGTGTCCCCGTAAGCGCAAAATTTCAGGAACTCAGAAATGCCCGATCCAGTCCGCCTTTCCCTGATCCATGCGACACGGCTTGCCATTGATCCTGTCGAGGCGGCTTTCCGGGAGGCATGGCCGGAGGCTGAAATTCTCTCCCTGCTGGACGAGGGCCTGTCGGTCGACCGCGCGAAAGATGCCGCGCTGACGCCGGAGCTGGCGGCGCGAATCATTACGCTCGCGCGCTATGCCGAGGGAACGGGGCCGGCGGGCATCCTCTACACCTGTTCGGCCTTTGGCGAAGCAATCGAAGAGGCCGCGCGCACATCGCCGCTGCCGGTCCTGAAGCCGAACGAAGCCATGTTCGAGGAGGCCTTCGGCCACGGCCCTCGTGTTGCGATGATCTACACCTTCCCGGCGGCAGCCGACGGCATGGCAGATGAGTTCCGCGAAGAGGCCGCGCGGCGCGATTCCGGAGCACGTCTGACGACGGTCTTCGCGGAGGGCGCGCGGGAGGCGCTGAATGGTGGTGACGCCGATACCCACAACCGCCTCATCGCCGAGGCGGTCGCCCGCACGGCGGACGAGGACGTCTTCCTGCTGGCCCATTTCTCCATGGCGCCAGCCGCACCGGCCTGCCGGGCGGTGACCGACCGACCGATTCTGACCGCTCCTGAAGCGGCGGTGCGGAAGATGAAGGCTCTGGTTGAGGCGCGGGAGGGAGCAGGGTGAGGGGATATGAGGCTTGGTATTTTGGGGCCATGGGTTAGGTCGTGTGTCCCCTTATTTCCCCTGCCCCGTTAATTCGATTATGTGCCAGATGTACCGAATACATATGATATGCCGGAGCGCTTTAATATTAGGTGGCGTAACCGTTGATTTCATTGTGGGAGTCGAGAAAATAATCTGGATGGTTCCCAAATCATCGATCCTCTAGTTAGGAGAATTCGTGGGTAGCACTAAGGGAGATGCTTGCCACAGATTGAGTGCTCGCACTGGACAATTTTCAGAGGGAAATACCAATGGAGTAAAGGATTTATGTCAGAACGAGATTGGATAGAGCAGATTGAAAAATCAAAATTTGTACGACTTTTGAAGGCAATTTCACCTGTCGGAGTTGCAATGACATTTATTGGTGTGGTTTTCGCTACATACAATATTTGGAGCGGGATGCGCACGGTGGGGGATTCTAGATTGGACCGCGCGGTTGAGATTTATCTATCGGCGGATTCCAGCGATCGTCGCCTTCCAGAAGCATTGAATTATTTGGTCAACGCAGGATATTCGTTAGGCCCACTTGATATGCCAGCAGCTTCAGAAAATTCCCCATTGTATATGGCCACAGTAGATTTTAGCTGGCAAAATTTTTCGGACAGCGACCTAAGCGGTAATGATCTAAGTTTTGCTAATTTCGAAGGCACAGACCTTTATGGAGCGTGGTTTGTTAGAGCTCAGCTGACTTGGGCAAATTTTCAGGACGCACGGCTCTACAATGCAAATTTGGAAAATGCAGACCTAGCATGTGCGGACTTGAGGTTTGCCGATATACAGGGCGCAAATTTTAGTGGCGTGAATTTCGGCGATCCCATGGGATGCCAAACAAAGTTAGACGCTGAAAAGCTATCTGACGCTTTTTACTTTTCTGATAATCCTCCAAAGGGTTTATCGAACCAAGATTTAAATGCACTACAGAAGTGTGAGCCCGCGTATCGAATGACCCAAAATGATCCTGAGATCGGTACAGGGAATCGTCTTCTCGGTTGTTTTTTACCGAACCGGAGCAACAGCTATCCACCACGGAAAACTTTCAGGTTATGGTTTTGGCTAAACGAGCTGATACAGAATTAGACCGTTTATCATTGAGATAAGGGGACACGCGACTTAATTGTCCCCAACGTCTCATCCTCCCAGCCAACTCAATCGACACATTCCGCCCGAACAGACGCTTCGTATCCCGGTACGCGATCTTGCGCGCCACCTCCTCGGGCAGCTGAGTCAGCCTCGCAATTAAGGGGACATGACATTTAATTCGTGCTGCGGTTCCTAAATCACGCCATGCGATCTCTCCTCAACGGCATCCGGCGCCCCACCGTCATATCCCAGTCAGCAGCATATCGAGAGCGTTCATGATTTCGGTATCGTTGTGGAGAACGCTCGTGACCGGCTTGTCGAGCAGGGAGCGCGGGACGGCCGATAGGAATTGTGTCGCCATGACGTGTTGGCCGGATTGGATCTCGAACACCGGGTTGAGTCCCTTGGCCGGAATCGGCGCGAGGGCGAGCGGTATCAGCGGCACTACGATGCGGGTGTTCAGCGCGCCCAGCAAGTCGGCCTGCACATCCAGAAGATATCCGGGGCCATCCGGATTTGCGTAGACATCGAAGCGGGCCATCAGAACGGGCGGTGCTTCGCCAGTGGCAGCCCGTGTTCCTCGATCCAGCTATTGGAAGCCTTGAGCGCTTCGGCGTTCTCTTGCTTCCATGCGGCGGCCTTCGCCTCGCTCACGGCGCGGCGCAGACCCGATTCCGCAGCCTGAGACAGGTTGACGCCAAATGTACGTGCCTCGGCCAGAAGCGATGGGTCCAGCGTCAGATTGGTTGGTTTCCTGGTAGCGGAGTGCGATCCCATACGGAGTCTCTTCCGGGATGTGAATGCTGTGCGCATGATAGATACGCATGAAGATGCGCGTCAATGCGCTGGGTGTTCGCGTACCTTCAGCGATCTTTCCCCAAAACCGTCATTCCGGCCGGAGAGCCGGGACCCAGGTGGTCGTCGAGCGGTGTCCTATGCTCCCTGGGTCCCGCATCACGTGCGGGATGACGGCGTGGGGGCGGGATGACGATGTTGGGTGCGGCAAGTCTCGTGCAGCTCAGCTCTCCGCGTCGGTCGCACCTTCCTGCTCCGCGATGACCAGGAACTCGCTGTCGTCGAGCGGGCGGTGGCGGGAGGTGCCGGCGCGCTGGCTGCGGGTGAGGATGCGGCCGACCTGCTCGGGTGTCGCCTTCAGGCCGTATTCCGCCAGTTTCTGGACGACGGCGCCGGAATCGCTCCACTTGCCGATGACGAGCTCCGCTGTCCGGCCGACGACTTCGGGCTCGAACGGGAAGGCGAAGCGACGTTCGTCCGCCGCGGTGAATTCGGTGATGGCGCGCCATTGCTCGTATCGGAACGCGCCTTTGCCGACGATCGGTTTGTAATAGTCGATCGGCAGACCGCTGATGCTCTCGACGAGCTGGCATACCTCCGGCAGCCGGTCCAGCTGCAGGCCCGTCTCGGCGCCGTAGATCATTTTGAGCGCCGACGCGACGGACTCCATGGCGGCGTTTCCGGCGCGATAGCCGATCCCGTTGATCGAGACCTGAAGCACATCGGCGCCGCCCTCGTAGCCGCCAAGCACATTCGCGACGGCCAGGCCGAAGTCGTTATGGCAATGGACTTCGACTTTCAGGCCCGTGTGCTCCTTCAGATGGCTGACCAGGAAGCGGATCGCGGCGGGCCGGGCGATGCCCTGGCTGTCGACAACGGTCACGTAACTGGCGCCTTCCGCCTCCGCGGCCTTGGCGGCGCGCGTGATGTGGTCGAGGTCGGCACGGGTGGTTTCCGGCATGAACAGGTTCACGACACAACCCGCCGCGCGGGCCGCCCGAACCTCCTCGATCATCTTTGCGAACTGCCCCTCGCGGTCGGTCTTGAAGACGTGGCGCTGCATCTCGTCACCGATATGGTACCAGACCATGACATGCCGCACGCCGAGCTCGAGCGCCTTCTCGACCCGTCCCGGCTGCCAGGTAACCCAGAAATCCATGCCGAGATCCCGGCGCATGATTTCGCGAATGACTTCCTGCCAGCCCGGAACCGTCAGGAAAATCTCGGTGCGCTTGATGCCGAGGCGGGCCAATGCCTCGGCGATCTTCACCTTGTCCGCCGTCGTGAAGGCGAGATCGGCGGATTCCTCGCCATCGCGGAGTGTCAGGTCGTGCAGTTCGACCGGGCGGGGCGGTACGGCGATCGCGGGATCGAAATTATGCCGGCTGGTGGCCCAGCGGGGGCCGTTCCAGGGTTCGCTCACCGTGTTCTCACGCTCTTTCGACATGGACATCCCTCCTTTTTACCCTCAGGTCTTCCTGGCCTGTTTAGGCAGCATTTGCGGCACACAATTAATCCTGATCGAAATCGGGAAGATATGCACGCAGAGCGCCCCAGAAAATTCAGGGCTATACCCGGAGAAGTCCATAAGTTTTTGAGAGGGGTGGCGGGCGCACAAGGACTCCACCCTTGAGAAATAGAGGGACATGACAGTCTAGTCATGCTGCCAGGTTTGCGCAGGCATTGATGGGGGCTCCGGCCGGGCTGGTGCCTTACCGTGCCGCCAGCAGGCCGCGCGCTTCCAGTTCCTCCACTTGCGCCGCTACATCCTCGACCGAAATCCCGTCCATCAGGTGAGTCACCGATGCAGGATCGCTGCGCAGCCGGGCCATCAGGGTATCGGCGCTGTCCGGGGTGCGGACGACGAAGCCGTTTTCGCCCCAGGGCCGGTAATGCTGGTCCTTGGTCGGGCCGAACAGGCCGATGGTCGGGATGCCGGAGGCGGCCGCGAGATGCATCATGGCGGAGTCGTTGGCGACCATCAGACGGCACTTCTTCAGGACCTCGCAGGTCGACAGGATATCCAGCCCGAAGGCGTCGATCACCCGTCCGCGATCTGGGCCTGCGCCCTGATTTTCCAGCAGCGTAGCCCCGGCTTCCCGCTCGTCCGCGCCGCCGACGAGCACGATCTCGGTTTCCGGACCGAAGGCTTGCATCTGCCGGATGCGATCCGCCAGCGCCGCGAACCGGTTGGCCGGCCATGTCTTGCCGGCCCAGTTGGCGCCGACGGCGAGGGCGATCGGGTTCTTCGCTCCCGCAAGCAACTTCTCCGCCGTCTCCCGGTGCTGCGGCGCGGTCCAGATCTTCGGGGCCAGTGACGGCAAGCCGAACATCGAGGCGTTCAGCTCAACCCGGTGACGCCCGGTCCGGTCTTTCGGGACGCTGTAGCGCTTTCCGGCCAGCAGCAGCCAAGGCATGGCGGAGCGGCGCAGATCGACAACGACGCGCCACTTCCGGGGCGCCATGGCCCGCCAGAGCTTCCACCAGTGGCCGTGATTGGGCTGCTTTTTGATTATGTGCAGTGCCTCCAGGTTCGGCACTTCGCCGAACACCTTCGACGCCGGCCCGCCGCAGGCAATGGTGATGCCGTCCTCGGGATACTGTTCATGCAGCCAGGCGAGAATCCCGGTCGAGAGAATCGCGTCGCCGATCCGAGTGGAGGTAATGAACAATATCGACATCGGGTCTCTCTGGTTTTGTCTTGTCGCGGTATTCGGGGGCAGGCCGGTTCAGTCCGGCATCGTATCCAGCGCGGCCTGCAGGATGTAGGCGGCGGCGAGCTGGTCAACCCGGGCCGCGCGTTTCTTCCGTGTCATGTCCGCGTCGATCATTGCCCGCTCGACGGCCATGGTGCTCATCCGCTCGTCGAAGAAGGCGACCGGCAGGTCGATGCGCAGGATCAGCTCGCGGGCGAAGTCCCGGGTCGACTGGCAGCGCGGACCCTCGGTGCCGTCCATATTCAGCGGCAGACCGATCAGGAAGGCGCCGACATTCTTTTCCTCGACGATCCGGGCCAGCTCTTCCGCATCCTTGGTGAATTTCCGGCGCTGGATGGTTGTGATCGGGGAGGCGACGCGGAGGAACGGGTCGGAGATGGCGATGCCTATGGTCTTGGATCCGAGGTCCAGCCCCAGAATACGGGTGAACTTGGCCATCATTCCTGGCAGGTCGGCGGGGTTGCAGAATGTCATGTCTGGGTGATACCTTCGCCACCGTTTTGCGGCTCTGTGCTTGGTGTATGGGGCTGCCGCGAATTTCCGAATATTACGGAGAGCCTTATCCGATGTCGCTTGACAAAGCCACTGTCGCGAAAATCGCGCATCTCGCGCGTATCAAGACCGACGACGCACAGCTGGATGCCATGGTCGCTGATCTGAACACTATTCTCGGCTTCGTAGAGCAATTGAGCGAAGTGAATACGGACAATGTCGAGCCGCTGGCGAGCGTCA
The DNA here is from genome assembly GCF_014904795.1 of Nisaea nitritireducens. Classification (GTDB taxonomy): domain Bacteria; phylum Pseudomonadota; class Alphaproteobacteria; order Thalassobaculales; family Thalassobaculaceae; genus Nisaea; species Nisaea nitritireducens. The sequence continues at coordinate 6,223 of NZ_JACZFS010000016.1, read as the reverse complement.
CAGGGCACGGCCTGCCGCTGCGCGCCGACGTGGTGACCGACGGCGCCTATCCGGAGCGAGTGCTGGCCAACGCGCCGGACCGGGCGCATGGCTATTACGCTGTTCCGAAGGTGGTCGAATAATGAGCGATCTTCTCTCTCTCAGCCTGACCGGCGCGCGCGACGCGCTGAAGGCGAAAAAGACATCCTCGGCCGAGCTGACGGACGCCTATATCGGCGCCATGGAAGCGGGCAAGAGCCTGAATGCCTTTATCACCGAGACGCCGGACAAGGCGCGGGCGATGGCCAAGGCGTCCGACGAAAAGCTCGCCAAGGGTGACGGCGGGGCCATGGAAGGCCTGCCGATCGGCATCAAGGATCTGTTCTGTACCCAGGGCGTGCTGACCACGGCGGCCTCCCACATCCTCGACGGCTTCAAGCCGGAATACGAATCGACGGTGAGCCAGAATCTCTGGAACGCTGGCGCGGTGATGCTCGGCAAGCTCAATCTCGATGAATTCGCCATGGGCTCCTCGAACGAGACCAGCCACTACGGCGCGGTCGAGAACCCGTGGCGCCGTTCAGGTGGCGATAACGCGAAGCTGGTTCCGGGCGGCTCCTCCGGCGGCTCCGCCGCTGCCGTCTCCGGTCGTCTCGCCATTGCCGCGACCGGGACCGATACCGGCGGCTCGATCCGTCAGCCAGCCAGCCTGTGCGGCATCGTCGGCATCAAACCGACCTACGGCCGTTGCTCGCGCTGGGGCGTTGTGGCCTTTGCCTCCTCGCTCGACCAGGCCGGCCCGCTGACCCGGACCGTTTCCGACGCAGCCCTGATGCTGGGCGCCATGGCCGGGCACGATCCGAAGGATTCGACTTCTGCTGACCTTGCCGTTCCGGATTTCGAGGCGGCACTGACCGGTGACGTTCGCGGCATGAAGATCGGCATTCCGAAGGAATACCGGGTCGACGGCATGCCGGACGAAATCGATGCGCTCTGGCAGAAGGGCGCGGCAATGCTGAAGGACGCGGGGGCGGAGATCGTCGATATCTCCCTGCCGCACACGAAATACGCGCTGCCGACCTACTACATCATCGCGCCGGCGGAAGCCTCGTCCAACCTGGCCCGCTATGACGGCGTGCGCTACGGCCTCCGGGTCGATGGCGACAGCCTGAACGAGATGTACGAGAACACCCGCGCCGAAGGCTTCGGCGACGAAGTGAAGCGCCGCATCCTGATCGGCACCTACGTGCTTTCGGCGGGTTATTACGATGCTTATTACCTGAAGGCGCAGAAGGTCCGGGCGCTGATCCAGAAGGATTTCAACGACGCCTACCAGTCCGTCGATGCGATCCTGACGCCGACCGCGCCGTCCGCGGCCTTTGCCATCGGCGAGAATGAGGACGATCCGATCAAGATGTATCTGAACGACGTCTTCACCGTGCCGGCCAGCCTTGCCGGTCTGCCGGGCATTTCAGTGCCGGTCGGGCTCTCAGGCGAGGGTCTGCCGCTCGGTCTGCAGGTGCTGGGCAAGGCGTTCGACGAGGAAACCGTCCTCAAGGTCGGTGGCGTTCTGGAACAGGCGGCGGGCTTCGATGCCCTGCCGGGCTTCCTTGCGGGAGGGAAGTGAGATGACTGCGGAAAAATCCAACCTCGTCACGGGTAACACCGGAGACTGGGAGATCGTCCTCGGTCTCGAGGTGCATGCCCAGGTCACATCCAACTCCAAGCTGTTCTCCGGCGCGGCGACCACCTTCGGCTCCGAGCCGAACAGCCAGGTGTCACTGGTCGACAGCGCCATGCCGGGCATGCTGCCCGTGATCAACGAGGAATGCGTCCGCCAGGCTGTGCGCACCGGCCTCGGGCTGAATGCCGCGATCAACCGCTTCAGCGTGTTCGACCGGAAGAACTATTTCTACGCTGATCTGCCGCAGGGCTACCAGATCAGCCAGTTCAAGCAGCCGATCGTGGGAGAGGGCGTAATCACCGTCGATCTGCCGGGCGGGCGGTCCAAGTCCATCGGAATCGAACGGCTGCACCTGGAACAGGATGCCGGCAAGTCGATCCACGACCAGAGCCCGACCAAGAGCTTCATCGACCTGAACCGCTCCGGCGTGGCGTTGATGGAAATTGTCTCCCGTCCGGACATGCGTTCAGCAGAAGAGGCAGCGGCCTATGTGAAGAAGCTGCGCTCCATTCTGCGCTATCTCGGCACCTGCGACGGCAACATGCAGGAAGGCTCGATGCGCGCCGACGTGAACGTCTCCGTCCGAAAGCCGGGTGATGAGCTCGGCACCCGCTGCGAGATCAAGAACATGAACTCGATCCGCTTCATGCAGCAGGCCATCGAGTACGAAGCACGTCGTCAGATCGAGATCATCGAGGACGGCGGTACCATCGATCAGGAAACCCGCCTGTTTGACGCTAACAAAGGCGAGACCCGCTCCATGCGGTCGAAGGAAGAGGCGCACGATTACCGCTACTTCCCGGATCCCGATCTGCTGCCGCTGATTTTCAGCGAGGAGTTTGTCGAGGCGGAGAAAGCCAAGCTACCGGAATTGCCGGACGCCAAGAAGGCGCGCTTCATCGCGGACTTCGGGCTCAGCCCGTATGACGCCGCTATCCTGGTGGAAGAGCAGGAGACGGCGGCCTTCTATGAGAAGGTGGCGGACGGACGCGACCCGAAGCTGGCCGCAAACTGGATGATCACCGAGCTGTTCGGCAACCTCAACAAGGCGGGCAAGGATCTCTCGGACTCGCCAGTCGACGAGGAGAAGCTGGGCGGGCTGATCGACCTGATCACCGACAACACGATCTCCGGCCGGATCGCCAAGGACGTCTTCGCAGAGATGTTCGAAAGTGGCAAGGACGCGCCGACAATCGTCGAGGAAAAAGGCCTGCGTCAGGTCACGGATACCGGCGCGATCGAAGAGTTGATCGACAGCGTTATGGCGTCCCAGGCCGAGAAGGTCGCGGAATACCGCTCCGGCAAGGACAAGCTGTTCGGCTTCTTCGTCGGTCAGGTGATGAAGCAGAGCCAGGGCAAGGCCAACCCGGCCATGGTCAACGAGTTGCTGAAGAAGAAACTCGCCGGCTGACACCGAAAATCAAACAATTTGAAAAGGCGGCCGGGGGCTATCCCGAGCCGCCTTTTCTGTTTCCGCGATGCGGATGCCCGCTTCGTATCGTGGGGGTGCGAGGCGGTGTTATAAGCGGTGCAGCATTTACACCGATGACATTGATCTAGGGGGACTAACTATGGCTGGGAATTTCCCGCTGCACGTCGCATTGCCGCTCGCCAAGGCGGAAATTATCGCCGACGAAGCTCTGAGCGTCGCAACCGCGGAAAAAATGATGCCGATGACTGTTGTCGTGCTCGATGCCGGCGGTCAGGTCGTGTGCCTGAAGCGGCAGGACGGCTCCGGTATCGGCCGGGTCGAGATTGCCACGGCGAAAGCTTGGGGCGGCCTCGGTTTCGGTGAGTCTTCCCGCAATCTCGGTGGCCGTCTGAAAGAGCGCCTCGGTTTTCAGGTTGCGGCAGCGTCTGCCTTCGACGGTCAGTTCGCGGCTGTCCCGGGTGGTGCGCTCATCCTTGAAAACGGTGCTGTGATCGGCGCTGTCGGCGTCAGCGGCGATCTCTCCGAAAAAGACGAGTTCTGCGCCTGCAAGGGTATCCAGAAAGCAGGCTACACGAGTGAGCCGGCCGAATTGGATGAGACCTGGCGCTAAGGCTTTTAGCGTTACCTAAACATCCGTCATCCCGGACCACGATCCGGGATGACGGCCTTTACCGTCACGCCTTTACAGCCAGTATGGTGTCGGGTTGTAGAGGTCGACGAGGAAGTCGACGAAGGCGCGCACTTTCGGTGAAAGGTGCCGGCCGCTCGGATAGACGGCGTAGATCGGCACGTCCTCGCGGACATAATCTTCCAGCAATGTTACCAGCTTGCCGCTTTTGACATGCTCACCGGCCATGAAGGCCGCCAGCATGGCGAGGCCGCCGCCGGACAGCACGGTCTGAAGAACCGAGTCGCCATTATTCATGGCAAGGGTGCCCTTGGCGCGCAGGATCTTCTGCTGGTTGTCGACCATGAAATGCCAGTCATTGATCGGATTGCCGGGTGCGTAGGTGATCAGCGAGTGATCGCTCAACTGGTCCGGCGTTTCCGGCTGACCCCATTTCTTCAGATAGTCCGGGCTGGCCACCAGCATGCGGTGGTTCACCGCCAGCTTGCGGGCAATCAGGCTGGAGTCTTTCAGCTGCGCGATCCGGATGGCGAGATCGATCCCCTCATCGACGAGATCCACCACGCGATCGTTCACCAGCAACTGCACCTCTACTTCCGGATAGCGATCGAGAAATTCCGGCAGGTGAGGGGCGACATGCCTGTGTGCGAAGGTCGTCGGTGCCGTGACCTTCAGCAGCCCGCGCGGTGCGGAGTGTGCTTGCGAGACCGCGATCTCCGCCTCGTCCACATCGGCCAGGATGCGCTTGCAGCGCTCGTAATAGGCGGAACCGACCTCGGTGAGGCTGACCCGCCGCGTCGTGCGGTTCAATAGCCGCACGCCGAGCCTGTCTTCAAGTCCGGAGAGCTGCTTGCTCACGACGGACGGTGAGACATTGAGGGTTCGGGATGCTCCGGCGAGACTATCATTCTCAACCACGGAGCAAAAAACCTTCATCGCCGTTAAAGTATCCATTTCAGCGCGTTCTCCTGAACGGTACAGAATTATTCATTCGTTATAGGAATTAATACGGTGCTTTAAAAGAGAATTATCACTTTGACTGCCGGGAACGTACATTGAGAATGACAGTGCTCGTCTATCGACCTGTTCAGTTGCCCCGCCGGGCAGACAGTACGAACCGTGGCAGTGCCCCTCATCGCCGCGTATCGGAGACCCACCCGATAACTGGTGTCCTTCCTGACTCTAATGGACACCCGGACAGTCTGACCGGCTTTTTATGAGGCTGCAGAGATTTCCGGACAATGGAAATCACTGCAGCCTTATTTGTCTCGCGACAATCCGGGCAATTCCCACTCTTCCCGCCTCGTGATAGAGGCATGTGCGACTCGGCAGTTGTCGGGTTCAACGATCTAACTCTACGCCGGAGCCGGCAATGCGCAATAACGACCTGAAGCCCGAAACCCTCTCGGCACAGGCCCTGGGACATGTCGATGAGACAACGGGCGCGGTAACACCGCCGATCCATCTCTCGACAACCTTCGAACGGGACGCGGATAACAGCTATCCCAAGGGGTTCGTCTATACCCGCGGCGGGAACCCGACTTACGACGTCGCCGAAGACCTGCTGGCACGGCTGGAAAACGGCGCGGGCGCGCTGATTTTCTCGGCCGGCATGTCTGCGGCGGTCGCGCCTTTCATGACCCTGCGTCCGGGCGATCATGTGCTGGCGCCGACTGTGATGTACTGGGCTCTGCGCAACTGGTTGCTGGACTTCTGCGCGCAGTGGCAGATCGAAATCGACTTCTTCGATGTGAACAACCCGGAAAGCGCCGCGGGTCTGGTGCAGCCGGGCAAGACCAAGCTGGTCTGGATCGAAACTCCGGCCAACCCTCTATGGGACTGCCTCGACATTGCCTGGTTTGCACAGCTCGCCCACGGCGCCGGCGCAAAGCTCTGCGTTGATTCGACGGCGGCAAGCCCGGTGCTGTCCCGCCCGATCGAGCATGGCGCGGATCTGGTCATGCATTCGGCGACGAAATATCTGAACGGGCACAGTGACGTGCTTGGCGGCGCCCTGATCGCGGCCAAGGCGGATCAGTGGTGGGACGATATCCGCCGGGTACGGACCGATCACGGCATGGTCATGGGACCGTTCGAGGCCTGGCTGCTGCTGCGCGGTATGCGCACGCTGCATCTCCGGGTGCGCAAGGCGTCGGACAATGCCATGGCGATTGCGGAGCATTTCCACAATCATCCGAAAGTGGCCTCCGTGCTCTATCCGGGGCTCCCGACCCACGCCACTCACGATGTGGCGGCGAAACAGATGGAAGACGGCTTCGGCGGCATGCTGTCGCTCAGGATCGAGGGCGGCGAGAAGGCCGCGATCAAGGCGGCGGCCAATCTCGAGCTGATCCACCGGGCAACCTCGCTCGGCGGCGTCGAGAGTCTGGTTGAGCACCGTGCTTCGATCGAAGGCAAGGGCACGCCGGTTCCGGCCGACCTGCTGCGCTTCTCGATCGGGATCGAGGATGTCGGGGACCTCATTCAGGACCTTGAGCAG
>NZ_JACZFS010000015.1 GCF_014904795.1 Nisaea nitritireducens | reverse complement strand
CGATCGGGATCGAGGATGTCGGGGACCTCATTCAGGACCTTGAGCAGGCGCTCGCATCGATCTAAAAGGCGCCTGACTCTCCGGTTTTATTTCCGGCAAAGGCCGCCTTTTCAGGCGGCCTTTGCGCTTTGGATTGCTGCCCAGACTTTCTCCGGCGTTGCCGGCATGTCGATATGCTTCACGCCCAGCGGCGCCAGTGCATCGACAAGGGCGTTCATGATCGAGGGCAGCGAGCCGGCACAGCCGGCCTCGCCACAGCCCTTGGCACCGAGCGGGTTCGTCGTCGCCGGAACCGCGTGGGTGGCGAAGGTGAAGCTCGGAACGTCGCTGGCGCGGGGCACGGCGTAATCCATATAGCTGCCGGTTTGTAGCTGGCCTTCCGAATCATAGACGGCATTTTCCATAAGCGCCTGGCCGAGGCCCTGCACGATACCGCCATGGGCCTGGCCTTCGACCAGCAGCGGATTCACCACGGTGCCGAAATCGTTGACCATGTTGTAGCGGTCGATCTCGACCACGCCGGTATCCGGATCGACTTCCAGCTCGCAGACATGACAGCCGTTCGGGAAGGCCGACGGGGCGGCGTCGAAGATGTGCTTCACGCTGAGATCGCGGGGCAGATCTTCCGGCAGGTCCAATCCGCCACGGAGCTGCTCCGCCAGTTCGGTGACGGTGACCGTCCGGTCCGTTCCGGCGACCTGGAAAGCACCGCCCTCGAAAACGATATCCTCGACCGCCGTCTCGAACACATGGGCGGCGATCTTCTTGCCCTTGTCGATGACGATGTCGCTGGCTTCAAGGATGGCGGCACCACTGGCCATGATGGATTTCGAGCCGCCGGTTCCGCCACCTGCGATCAGCTCCGCGCTGTCGCCCTGGATAAGCCGGATACGCTCGAACGGCACACCAAGTTTCTGATGCAGAACCTGGGCGAAAGGCGTCCAGTGGCCCTGACCGTAATCCAGCGTGCCGGTGATGATCGTGACGTCGCCGTTCTCTTCGAACCGGATGCCGCCCATCTCTTCCTGCACCGGCGCGGTGACTTCGAGATAGCAGCCGACACCGCGTCCGCGCAGCTTGCCGCGTTTCTCGCTCTCCGCCTTGCGGGCAGCGAAACCGTCCCAGTCAGACGCTTCGACGGCTTTCTGCATGATGGTCGGGAAATCGCCGCTGTCGTAATTCATGCCGTTTGCAGCGGCATAGGGGATCTCGCTCGGCAGGATCTGGTTGCGGCGGCGCAACTCGATGGCGTCGATGCCCATTTCCCGCGCGGCCGTCTCGATCAGCCGCTCCATGTAATAGTTCGCTTCCGGCCGCCCGGCGCCGCGATAGGCGGTGACCGGCGTGGTGTTCGTGAAGACCGCCTTGGAGGCGACTTCGATCAGCGGCAGCCGATAGACACTGTTGGCATTCTTCAGCGTGTTCATGGTCGGCATCATCGGGGAGACCGCGGTCAGAAAGGCGCCGACATTGCCGTATCCGGTGATTCTGAGTGCGGTGAACTTTCCGTCCGCATCCAGCGCCAGTTCCGCCGTCATGTCATGGTCACGTCCATGACAGTCGGAAAGGAAGCTGCCGGACCGGTCGTCTGTCCATTTCACCGGCCGTCCCAGCACCTTCGCCGCATGCAGCACGCAGATATATTCGGGATAGGCGCCGGCCTTCATACCGAACGAGCCGCCGACATTACCGGTGACGACATGCATCTTTTCCGGCTCGATATTGAACACCTGCTTGGCCAGAGTGTTCATCATGCCGAAGACACCCTGGCAGCCGACATTCAGAGTGTAGCCTTCGCTGGCCGCATCGAATGAGCCGACTGCCGAGCGCGGCTCCATCGCGCTGACAACAATTCGGTTGTTGCGGATGTTCAACCGGGTCTGATGCGATGCTTCCTTGAAGGCCGTATCGACCTTTGCCGTGTCGCCATACTGAAAGTCGATGGCCGTGTTGCCGGAGACGCTGTCATAGAGCTGTGGTGCGCCAGCCTCAGCGGCCGCGCGGGCGTCAGTGACGGCGGGCAGGGGATCGATGTCCAGTTCCACCAGCTCGGCCGCGTCACGGGCCTGTGTGGCGGTCTCAGCGATCACGATGGCGACCGGGTCGCCGACATAACGCACCTTGTCCGTCGCCAGTGCCGGGCGTGGCACGTAGTTGATCGGGCTGCCGTCGCGGCCTTTCAGGGGCAGGCCGCATTTCATCGTACCGAGACCGGCGGCATCAAGATCCGCGCCGGTCAGGATTGCGATAACGCCGGGCGCTGTGCTCGCCTCCGCGGTGTCAATTCCGTTCAGGGTACCGTGCGCATAGGGGCTGCGGACCATCACGCCATAGGCCTGGCCGTCTAGATTCACGTCGTCGGTATAATTGCCCTCGCCGCGCAGCAGTTTCGGGTCCTCGGAGCGGGTTACCGGCTGGCCGATTCCGTACTTCATCATGCCGAGCTGATTGTCTTCGACGACTGAATCCATGGTTCTTTCCCTGTAAGGCCGTTCGCGGACGCGACGGATTGTATGCAAATATCGTAATGGCCGAGGCGCGATGGGCAAGGACTTTTCCATTTAACACGCTGCATTGCGGTATGATGTGGTATCTCGATGAAAATCGCTTCTGGCGCTCCGCCGAGCCGGACGGGAAATTTTGCTTTTTGCCTGTCCGGCGCTCACCTGGAGACATTCATCAATGCTCGCGAACGCGCATTTTACGTTGCCTAGATCTGGACTGGTGGTCCTGCTGGCGGCACTCGCCGCCTTCGCACCCATGTCGATCGACATGTATCTGCCGGCGCTGCCTGCCATCGCCAGGGACCTCGGCGTTCCGGCAAGTGAGGTCCAGGCCACGCTGGCGGTCTTCATGGCGGGTTTTTCCGCCGGAATGCTGCTGTACGGGCCGATATCGGACCGTTTCGGCCGCCGTCCGGTCATGTTGGCGGGTATTCTGATTTTTATCGTCGCCTCGCTGGCCTGTGTGTATGTGGAGCGGATCGATCAACTCATTGTCGCCCGGCTGTTTCAGGCAATCGGGGGCGGGGCGGCCTCCATCCTGGCCCGTACCGTCGTTAGGGATCTGTTCACCGCACAGGAGGCGGCGCGCGTTCTCTCCCTTATGATGGTCTTGACCACCCTCGCACCGATTCTCGCACCGCTGGCCGGTGCGGCTCTGCTGGAGTTCTCTGGCTGGCGGGCAATCTTCGGGGTGTTGTTCGGATTCGGAACGCTATCCGTACTTGTCGTCGTTTTGCTGCTGCCTGAAACCCACACCAAGGATGCACGGGGCGGGATGACCATGTTGCAGGCCCTTGGTGCCTACGGACATATCCTGTCGGATGGCGCGGCTTTTGGTCTGACTGTTGCCAGCGCCGCCGTTTTCGCCGGGCTGTTCGCCTATATCTCGGGCTCGTCCTTCGTGTTCATCGAGCATTTCGGCATCGCGCCGAGCTTCTACGCCATGCTGTTCGCGATAAATGCGGCGGCGATCATGGCAGCCGCTTTCGCCAACAGCCGGCTGACCCGGCATTTCGAGTTGAAAAGTCTGCTCTCTGCCGGCGTCGTAATTTCATTCCTGGCGGGGCTCTATCTGGTCGTGATCGAAGAGGCAGGGCTTGCAGGGCCGGTGACGATCATGGCGGGGCTCATGGTGTTCGTCGCCATGGTGCCGATCCTCGGCGCCAACGGCATGGCGCTCCTGATGGCGCGCTATCCGAAGAATGCCGGCGCCGCAGCGGCCACTCTCGGGGCGGCCCAGTTCGGCACCGGTGCTCTGGCGGCGCTTGTTGTCGGGGCCCTGCATGACGGCACAGCCTTTTCCATGTGCGCCGTGATGGGCGCCTGCGGTCTGATCGCGCTGGTGGCCTTCTTCACGCTTTGCCGCAGGCTCTGACCGTCGACGTCACCCCGTGCGTGCGGCCGCAAGGATCATGTCGCTGGCTTTTTCTGCGATCATGATGACCGGCGCGTTGGTGTTGCCGGATGTAATAGTTGGCATCACGGAGGCATCGACCACGCGTAGATTCTGAAAGCCCTTCAGCTTCAGCTCCGGATCGACTACCGCCGTTGCATCCTCGCCCATTCGGCAGGTGCCGACCGGATGGAAGATCGTCGTGCCGACCTGACCGGCGGCTTCTGCGAGCGACTCGTCCGCATCCGAATATTCCGGCCCCGGTTTGAACTCGTCTGGTTCATAGCGTGACAATGCGGGCTGCGCGGCAATGCGCCGGGTCAGCCTGATTGCATCGGCGGCGACTTTCTTGTCCGCTTCGGAGGCAAGATAGTTCGGCCGGATCGCCGGGGCTGCCATCGGGTCCGCGCTCTTGATCGAGACCGTGCCGCGGCTTTCCGGGCGCAGGTTGCAGACGCTGGCTGTAAATGCCCCGAAGGAATGCAGCGGCTCGCCGAAGGCGTCGAGGGACAGCGGCTGGACGTGATATTCCAGATCCGGTGTGTCCTTGGACGGATCGGACTTGGCGAACAGGCCAAGCTGGGACGGCGCCATGGTCATCGGGCCACGCCGGAACAGGGCATATTCCAAGCCGATGCCGATCTTGCCGAAGAACGAGTTGGCGCGCCGGTTCAAGGTTTCCACGCCCGACACCTTGTAGGCGCAGCGGATCTGCAGATGGTCCTGCAAATTGCCGCCGACCTCTGCATTTGCGTGCCGCACATCGATGCCGTGCTCTTTCAGCAAGGCGGGATCGCCGATACCGGAGAGTTGCAGGATCTGCGGGGAGCCTATGGCGCCAGCGGAAAGCACCAACTCACCGCTGCAGGTGGCGCGGGCATCCTCGCCTTTCACCGAGAGCGAGATGCCGGTACAGCGCGTGCCGTCGAACTCCAGCGCCTTGGCGTGGGCGTGGGTGACGATATGCAGGTTGGAGCGATGCTTGATCGGCTTCAGGAAGGCCGTGGCCGCACTCCAGCGGATACCCTTGCGCTGGTTGACGTGGAAATAGCCGACGCCTTCGTTATTGCCCCGGTTGAAATCGTCCGTCTCCGGAATGCCTGCCTCGACTGCGGCCTGCTTGAAGGCGTCGAGGATCTCCCATGAGAGTCGCTGGCCCTCGACCCTAAGCTCGCCATCCTGATTGCGGCCTGCTTCCTCCCGGACGTGAAAGCCTTCGGAGCGGGTGAAGTAAGGCAGCACGTCGTCCCAGCCCCAACCGGGATTGCCGAGCTGGCGCCATTGATCATAATCCCGCGCCTGACCGCGCATATAGATCATGCCATTGATCGAGGAACAGCCGCCGATCACCTTGCCGCGCGGATAGTTGAGGGCGCGGCCGCCGAGACCGGGCTCGGACTCTGTCTTGAACAGCCAGTCCGTACGCGGATTGCCGATGCAGTAGAGATAGCCGACCGGGATATGGATCCAGTGGTAATTGTCGTTACCCCCGGCCTCCAGCAGCAGGACCTTGTTCGCCGGGTCGGCGGACAGCCGGTTCGCCAGCACGCAACCGGCGCTGCCGGCGCCGATAATGATGTAGTCGTAGGTCCCGAGGTCCCTGGTCACGTCGTTCCATCCCTGAAGTCGTTTTTTTTAAGTTTTGCAGTCTGTCCGGCGGCAGGCAAGCGCCGCCGGGATCGTTATCAGTTCGTCATGGCCTGGTAGACCAATGTGCGCAACTCACGGCGCAACGGGTAGGAGGAGGAGGGCATGAGCTGGGTCATGTGCACCACACTCAGCTCTTCGACCGGGTCGATCCAGAACCCGGTTGAGGCGACGCCGCCCCATGCCCACTCGCCCACTGTACCAAGCACCTGTGTCCTCGCCGGATCGATCACGACCGAACCGCCGAGGCCGAAGCCGATACCCTTCATCGGCATTTCGCTGAACACAGGCTGGCCTATCGAGGCCATGTCACCGGGCAGATGGTTCATAAGCATCAGCTCAACGGATTTTCGTCCGAGGATCGGGTCGCTTCCCGTGCCGCCATGGGTGCGGATCATTTCCATGAAACGGAGATAGTCCTTCGTTGTGGAGCAGAGCCCGCCGCCGCCGGAGAACATGGTGACCGAATTCGCATAGCGGCTGTCCTCGATCTCGTCGATCCGGCGGATGCCTTCATCCTCTGTTTTGGCATAGCAGGCGCTGAACCTGTCGAGCTTGTCGGACGGTACGGCGAAGAAGGTATCTTCCATGCCGAGCGGTTCGAAAATCCGGTCATGCAGGAATTCGGGCAGCGACATGCCGGAGGCAGTTTCCACCACACGCCCGAGCACGTCCGTCGAGACCCCGTAGTTCCAGCGTGTGCCGGGCTCGAAGACCAGCGGAATGTCCGCAAGCTTCGCGACGGTCTCGTCCAGCCGGCCGTTCTTCTCGGAGAAATCGATCTTCGCCTTGCGCAGCGCCTTGCCGACCGGGCCCGGATCGAAAATGCCGTAAGTCAGGCCGGATGTGTGGGTCAGCAGGTGGTGCAGGGTTGGCTGGGTCTTGGCAACGCTGGTGCTTTCGCCGTCCTCGCCAAGCACCTTGAGGTTCGCCAGCTCAGGGATGTGCCAGGCCAGCGGGTCGTCGAGCTGAAGCTTGCCGTCTTCCAGCAGCTGCATGATCGCCGTGCTGACGATCGGCTTGGTCATGGAGTAGATTCGGTGAATGCCGTTCGGCTCTGCCTTCAGGTCGTTCTCGACATCGCGATGCCCGATGGTCTCGTGGAAGACGATCTCTCCCCGACGGGCAATCAGCGTTTCGGCAAAAGGCAACTTGCCGCCGTCGACATAGCGTCCCATCCAGTCTTTGATCCGGTCCAGGCGCTTGCCGCTGAAACCGAGTGCGGATGGTTTGGCGGTCCGGAAGTCGGTCATGTGATGTGTCCGTGCAGAAAATGGAGGAATTGAAAGGCAGGGGATTAGACGTCGGCCCGCCGCTTCCGGTCAACCTCCTGCACGCGATTGCAGTCGCGTCATCTCCACACTAACGTTGCGCTTAAGAACGAAGCCGCCCGCTATGAGGCGGCACGCTACAAGGGAGGAAGGCGTGCAGGATATTGCGCCGAAACGTGAAGATCTGGACCCGATTGAGCGGGCCAGCAGGGACGAGCTTGAAGCGCTGCAACTGAAGTGGCTGAAATGGAGTCTCGGGCACGCCTTCGAGAATTCACCGGTCTACAGGAAGAAGTTCGAGGATGCGGCAGTGCATCCCGACGATGTCTCCTCGCTTGCAGATCTGGCGCGGTTGCCGTTCACCCGGAAGGCCGAACTGCGCGAGAATTACCCGTTCGGCATGTTCGCCGTGCCGCGGGAAAAGCTGGCCCGTGTGCATGCCTCCTCCGGGACGACGGGAAAGCCGACGGTTGTTGGTTATACAAAGAACGATATCGACGTCTGGGCCGAGGTCATGGCCCGCAGCATCCGCGCGTCCGGCGGCCGGGCGGGTGACGTGGTGCATGTAGCCTATGGTTACGGACTGTTCACAGGTGGACTAGGGGCACATTACGGCGCGGAGCGGCTGGGCTGCACCGTGGTTCCTGCATCGGGCGGGATGACCGAGCGGCAGGTCACGCTGATCCGCGATTTCGGTGCTCAGGTGATCATGGTTACACCGTCCTACATGCTTTCGATTCTTGACGAGTTCCGGGAGCAGGGACTTGATCCGAAAGATACGCAGCTCAAGGTCGGGATTTTCGGTGCGGAGCCCTGGACAGGCTCCATGCGGACGGAGATCGAAGAGGCCTTTGGCATTCACGCGGTCGATATCTATGGGCTGTCGGAGATCATCGGGCCGGGCGTGGCGAACGAATGCGTGGAGACCAAGGACGGGCTGTATATCTGGGAAGACCATTTCTTCCCGGAGGTGATCGACCCCGCCTCCGGCGCGGTACTGCCGGACGGTGAGCGTGGTGAGCTGGTCCTGACCTCGCTGACGAAAGAGGCCTTCCCGGTGATCCGTTACCGGACCGGGGATCTGACACGGTTGCTGCCGGGAACCGCCCGGACGATGCGGCGGATGGAGAAAGTCACCGGGCGTTCGGACGACATGATGATCGTACGCGGCGTGAATGTGTTCCCGACACAGATCGAGGAGCAGATCCTGAAATGCGAGGGACTGGCGCCGCACTATCAGATCGAGCTGACCCGATACGGCCGGATGGACAATATGACCGTGCTCACTGAGGCGGTGTCGGGTGCCGCAAGCAAAGAGGCGCGGGAGGCCAGCAGCGCGGAGCTGGCACATCACATCAAGAGTGTGATCGGTGTCACCGCCGCGGTGCGGGTGGGCGAGCCCGGGAGCGTCGAACGCTCCCAGGGCAAGGCACGCCGGATTATCGACAAGCGTTCGGCTGGCTAGCAGGCGTTGGCGTTGCAAGGGATGCAGCCAGTTTTCCGGCTGTTTCCACATAAGACGGATCGCGATGGATAAGCATGACCGATGCGGCGCCATCCAGGAGCAGCAGGATCTGGCGGGCTGTATCGCCAGCATTGGAAGCGCCTGCGTTTATCAGTTTTCCGCGAAGCCAGTCTTCAAACGTCTTCTTGTGACGGGCTCCGGCGGCGATAGCGGGGTGGCCGGGCAGGGCGGCGAGTTCGGCGGCAGTTCGCATAAACCCGCAGCCTTTCCATGAGGGTTTGTTGGACGCCTTGGCGAAGGCCGTGAAAATGCCCTCGATCTTGCTGCTAACCGGACCGGGCGTTTCGTCGAACCAGCGTTTGTAGAGGGCAAGTGTCGGCTGGTCGCGCGCTTCGAGATAGGCGGCGACAAGTTCATCCTTGCTGGTGAAATGGTAGTATAGCGTGCGCTTTGTCACACCGGCCCGGCTGGCGATGGCCTCCACGCTCGTGCTTCTGATGCCCTCCTCGTAGAAGAGCTTCGCGGCGGCCTCAATGATCAGTGTTCGCGTCGGGCTGATCGTATCCGCGTCATGTATACCGTCTAGTGAATGTACAGTCATTCGCACCTCGTTGACAGTCCGTCCGACATGCAACCCCTTGAAAGGTATAAAAATGTCGGACCCGGTTCTCTTCGAACAGCACGGCAAGACGGCGCTCTTGACCCTGAACCGTCCCAGCAAGCTGAATGCGCTGAACTACGACTTGATTGATCATTTGGTGCGCTGTCTCGACGAATGCGAGGCGCGTGAGGATATCCGGGCGGTAATTCTCACAGGTGGAGGGGATCGCGCCTTTTCCGCAGGCGCGGACATCGAAGGCTTTGCCCCGAGCCTCCGCGCGGGGCAGGAGACAGCCATGCGCGAGTTTGTCCGGCGGGGGCAGGCGATGACCGCGCGCATCGAAACCTATCCGAAACCCGTCATCGTCGCCGTGAACGGTCTTGCCTATGGCGGTGGCTGCGAAATCACGGAAGCCGCCCCTCTGGCTCTTGCATGTGAAGAGGCGATGTTTAGCAAGGCTGAAATCCGGCTCGGCTTCGCCCCTCCCTTCGGTGGATCCCAAAGGCTCCCCCGTCTCATCGGCCGCAAGCGGGCATTGCGGATGCTGCTGACAGCCGATCCGATCACTGCCCGGCAGGCATGCGATTTTGGGCTTATCAACGACGTTGTGCCGAAGGGAAAGCTTCTTGATGAAGCTTTCGCCTTGAGCGGCAAGATAGCGGAATTCTCCCCGCTCGCCGTCGCCGCCTGTCTTGGCAGTGTGACACGCGGGATCAACGTGCCGATTGATGAGGGGCTGGCGATTGAAGCGGGTTACTTTGCCCGCATGGTCCCGACCCATGACCTGACGGAAGGCATTGCCGCGTTTCTTGAGAAACGCCCCCCGTGCTTCGAGGGGCGCTAAAGGGGTCAGGCAGCGCCCGCCTTGTGCACTTCCTTGCTGTCGGCGGGCGCCTGTTCCCGGTCATTCATCCCGTAATCCCGCAACACGGAGGCGATGCGCAGCCGGTAGTCCTTGAAGTACTTATCGCGGCCCTGCGCCTGAGCCTGGCGGTGGGCGACGAGGTTCCGCCAGTCCTCGACCGCTTTCTCGTCACGGAAATAGGAGAGGGATAGAAGTTTCCCCTCGTTGGTCAGGCTCTGAAAGCGTTCCACCGAGATGAAACCGTCAACCTGGTCGACGAGCGCGCGCATGCTGGCGGCGATTTCCAGATACCCGTCCTTGTGGTCCGGATGCGGTTCAACTTCGAAAATGACGGCGATCATGGCGCGTCTCTCCCTATGGGTTTCTCTTTGGCGCCGGATTTGACGCATTGATCAGAAAAGTCCGGTCCTCACGCAGCAGGAACTTTTCCTTCTGCGCGAATTCATAATTCTCTTTGCCGAGCGGGTCAGCCGAAAGTCGCGCGCGATAGGCCTCATAAGCGGCCAGGCTTTCGATATTGTAGACACCGTAGGCCAGTGTGGTGGAACCCTCATGCGGGGCGAAATAGCCTATCAGATCGGCGCCGCAGCGGGGGATGGCCTCGCCCCAGTTCCGAGCATATTGATTGAAGTGAGCTTTCTTGGTCGGGTCGATGTGATAGCGGATAAAGCAGGTAAGCATTCTGTCCTCCATGTGTGACGGGCGGACATTCTCATCTTGGTGTGGTTTCATGCTTCGGTTATGATCGAAGTATGAAAGAAGGACCTGACATTGCTCTTATCGGCTCCCTGATTGGGGACCCGGCACGGGCGAACATGTTGACCACGCTGATGACCGGCAAGGCCCTGACGGCGAGCGAGCTTGCCGCCGAGGCTGGTATTACGGCACAGACGGCAAGCTCACATCTCTCCAAGCTGGAGGTGGCAGGGTTGTTGACCCAGCGCAAGCAGGGCCGGCACCGCTATTTCGCACTGGCGGATGACGAGGTGGGTAATCTGCTGGAAGCGATGATGGGGCTGGCGGCGAAGCGTGGCCATATGCGGGCCCGAACCGGCCCGCGCGATCCGGCGCTGCGCAAGGCGCGGGTTTGCTATAACCATCTGGCCGGGGACTATGGTGTCCGCATGTTCGACAGTATGGTGGCGCGTGATTTTCTGGCGGAAGAAGGAGAAGAGATTTTCCTTACGGAAGAGGGAGAAGGCTTCGTCGGCGAACTTGGTATCGCTCTGCCGGATCTGGAAAAATCCCGCCGTCCATTGTGCCGTTCCTGCCTCGACTGGAGCGAGAGGCGGACCCATCTGGCGGGCGCGCTCGGCACCGGGCTACTGGACCGGTTCTACGATCTTGGTTGGGCGCACCGGATCGAAGGCTCCCGCGTGGTTTCCTTCACCAGTGAGGGTGAACGCCGTTTCCGGGAGTGTTTTCCGGAAGCTTAGGTGACTGCCGCCCGTGCATGGAATTCGGGCTGGTCCCAGCTGCTGGTCTCAAGGATGTCGCGCAAATGCTCGACCGCATCCCAGATGTCCGTGAACCGGGTATAGAGCGGCGTAAAGCCGAACCTCAGAAGGTCCGGTGCCCGGAAATCTCCGATTACGCCACGGGCAATCAGGGCCTGCATCACCGGATAGCCGTTTTCATGCGCGAAGGAGACCTGGCTGCCGCGGTGCTCCGCATTTCGTGGGCTTGCCAGCGTCAGGCCGAGCCCGGCGCAACGCTCTTCGACCAGGGTGATGAAGCTCTCGGTCAGCGCCACTGATATCGCCCGGACCGCATCCATGTCGGCACGGGCCCAGATGTCCATCGCCGCATCGAGCGCTGTCATGGCCAGCACCGGCGGCGTGCCACAAAGGAATTTCCCGATCCCGTCCGTCGGCGCGAACCGGTGATCGAAAGCGAACGGTGCTTTGTGGGCGAACCAGCCGGTGAGGGGCTGGGAGGCTGCTTCCTGATGGCGCGGCGCGACATAGAGGAATGCGGGGGCACCGGGGCCGCCATTCAGGTATTTGTAGCCGCAACCGACCGCGAAATCCGCCTTGGCCGTTGCAAGGTCGACCGGAACCGCACCGGCGGAATGAGCAAGATCCCAAAGCGTCAGCGCACCTGCGGCGCGGGCGGCGTCAGTCACCGCCTTCATGTCGTGCATGTATCCGGTGCGGTAGTTCACATGGGTCAGCATCAGCACCGCGACATCGTCTTTAAGAGCGTCCGGCAGCTCGTTCGGATCCTCGATCAGCCGGAGTTCGTGCCGGCCGCCAAGCAATGCAGACAGACCTTCCGCCATATAGAGATCGGTCGGGAAGTTAGATTCCTCCGAGACGATGACGCAACGGTCCGGCCGAAGCGCCAGCGCGGCGGAGAGGCATTTGAAGAGATTGACCGAGGTCGAATCTGCCGCGACGACGCTATCCGCCTCGGCGCCAATCAGCGCGCCGATCTTGCCGCCGACGCGCGTGGGAAGATCAATCCATCCCGCATCGTTCCAGCTTCGGATCAGGCCGTTACCCCATTCGTGCGTGACGCAGGCGGCAACACGTTCCCGCGCGATGCGGGGCAGCGGTCCGAGGGAATTGCCGTCGAGGTAGATCACATCCTCCGGCAGCTCGAATTCTGAGCGGAACGAGGCGAGGGGATCGGCAGCATCGAAGGCCGCGAACTCTTCCCGTGTCATTTTCGAGTGTGTCATGGTGCGGCTCAGTCGGCATGCCCGGGACCGGCGACGATGCCTTCATCGTGCAGCCGCCCGATGGCGCCACTGTCGAGACCGAGAAAATCCGCCAGAACCTCATCAGTGTGCTGTCCCAACTGCGGTGCCGGTGTTGGAACCTCGGAGGCCTGTCCATAAAAATCAATCGGCGTGTCGGAAGTCGGATAAGTCAGTCCGCTGCCGTGGGTGACGTCGCTGTAAGGCTTGCCCATGGTCTTGAAGCGTTCGCTCGCGACTGCTTCGCGCACTGTGCGGTACGGCTCCCAGCAGACGCCGTTCTCCTTGAAGCGCGGTGCAAGGGCATCCAGCGTCTCCGCCGCGACAACGCGCTCGACGACAGGATTGATCTTCTCCCGGTAGTCGAAGCGCAGCCCTTCATCCTTGGCGAAACTCACGCCGGTCTCCGCCTCGATGGCGGCGATTTCCGCTTCAATGCCAAGGGATGTCAGCAAGCCGGTCCATTGCCGGGGCGAAAGGGCGATGAGCATGATGTAATGCCCGTCGCGGGTCCGAAAGTCCCGCCCGAAGGCTCCGAACACGTCATTGCCGTAGCTTGGCCGGTCTTCTTCCTCCGTCATCACTTCGGCAACCTGGCCGAGGGTCCCGAGGGTGGTGAGCGCGACATCGCCAAGCGGCAGGCGGATTTCGGCGCCCTGGCCGGTCTTCTGGCGCTCCCGTTCGGCCGCCAGCATGGCGAAGGCCGCGTTCGCACCGGCGATCAGGTCCCAGGCGGGCAGCACATGGTTCACCGGGCGCTTCTCGCCGACGGGACCCGGCTCGCCGGTCATCAGCGGGAAGCCGACACCGGCATTGGCCGTGTAGTCGACGCCTTGGGTGCCATCCGCCCAGCCCATGACGCGGACAGTGATGATATCCGCGCGCCGCGCCTTCAAGGCCTCATGCGAGAGGAAGCCGGAGACCGGGTAATTGGTGACGAACAGGCCGCGCCCTTCACCGGGGGCGGTTGCGAGCTGCAGGGCCAGCTCCCGGCCTTCCGGATTGCGCAGATCCAGCGCCACGGACTTCTTGCCCTTGTTCAGGCCTTCCCAATAGAGGCTGGCGCCGTTCGGAGCCTTTGGCCAGCGCCGGTAATCGAGCCCGCCGCCGATAGCGTCGAAGCGGATCACCGTCGCGCCCATCTGCAGCATGTTCAGGGTACAGGACGGCGCGGCGATGAAAGATGCGCCCTCGACGACTGTCAAATCTTGAAGGACCGTGTACATCCGTGTTTCTTGGCCAGCTTAGTGTTGAATGGGATCAGGTTGGGCTCGGAACCTAGCATGGTTGGTTGTCTGTAAAAGGGGCAAAGCACGCAATGAAGTCTGTCTATGTCGACGCCGATGCCTGTCCGGTTAAAAACGAGATCCTGTCAATCGCGGACCGGCATGACATCAAGGTCTATATCGTAAGCAATCGCGGTTTCCGGACCGGTGACCGGGCGAATGTTCAGAATATCCTGGTCTCCGACAAGTTCGATGCGGCGGATGACTGGATTGTGGGCAAGGTGGCGGCGGGGGATATCGTCATCACTGGCGATATCCCCCTGGCGCATCGGGTGATCGAGAGTGGCGCGAAGGCGATCGGTCATTCCGGCAAGGAGTTCACCGAGGCGGGAATCGGCATGGCCATGGCGATGCGGGACCTGATGTCCGACCTCCGTGCCATGGGAGAAGTTTCGGGCGGTGGTCCCGCTTTCTCCAAAAGAGACCGGGAAACCTTCATTCGCGAGCTGGAACGGCTGATCCGCGAGTGATTACCCGCCTGCTGCCTTGACACAGCAGGCCGCAAAGACGAGCCTTTCAGCGTTGGTGTCCTTCGGGACAAAAGGGAATCCGGTGCGCGGCTTTATCGCCGCAAGTCCGGGACTGCCCCCGCAACTGTAACCGGCAAGATCCGACCGGTATGCCACTGGTCCTAATGGGCTGGGAAGGCGGCGCGGATCGAAGAGCCGGGAGTCAGGAAACCTGCCAACGCTGTGTCCATTTTTAACCCGGGCGGGGTGCACCGGAGGAGGTTTAGATGTCCCGACTATTTGTCCAAACTCTCACCGACGATTCGGAAAAAGAGCCGGATCGCGAGCTGGCAACCCTGATCCTGACGCTGCTGAGCGTTGCCGAGGACGACAAAACCCTCTCGCAATCCCTTTCCATGGTGCGGGCCGAGACCTCGAAAGAGGATTTCGACGGCGGCATGCAGGAGGCGGCGCGGCGCATCGGAGCGCTGTTCGGTGCCGCACAGCGTCTGGAACTGACCGAGAGAATTTCCATAAACAGATTGCCCGTCTGATTGGCGCCTCCCTTGATCGCTGATAGCCTCCCGCCTGAAATCATCTCAACGGGAGAGAGTGGGTGAACGATCAGACGCCCCAGTCCATCGATGCAGCGCTTACGGAAATCCGGTCCATTCTGGGATCGAAGGGCTGGC
>NZ_JACZFS010000014.1 GCF_014904795.1 Nisaea nitritireducens | reverse complement strand
ACCGACCGTCTGACGGCCGTGCGCTCTCTTGACCCAGAGAATTACGCGATGATCGCGGAAGCAGGCTGCGTTATCCAGAACATGCAGGCGGTTGCAGCGGACGCGGGGCGGCTGTTCCCGCTCTCGCTCTCGTCGGAAGGCTCCAGCACGATTGGCGGCACGCTCTCCACCAATGCCGGGGGCAATAACACGATAAAATACGGCAACACCCGGGAGCAGATCCTCGGTATCGAGGCGGTGCTGCCGGACGGCTCCGTGTTCGACGGGCTGGAAACGCTGCGCAAGAACAATACCGGCTATGACATGAAGCAGATGTTCATTGGCGCCGAAGGCACATTGGGGATCGTCACTGCTGCGGCTTTCCGTTTGATGCCGCTGCCGCGCGTGCGTGAGACCGCGATGCTGGCAGTACCATCTCCGCATGAGGCACAGCATCTGCTGGCGAGCGCGCGCGAGCTATCCGGCGACACGATCCTCGCCTTCGAGATCATGCCACGTGCAGCTTTCGACTTGGTGCTGAAGCACATCGAGGGGATCACCGATCCGCTGTCCGCTTCGTCTCCCTGGTATGTGCTGCTGGAGATGGCGACACCGTCCCCGCTGGACGATCTCCGCGCCAAGCTGGAAGCAATCTTTGAAGAGGCGATGGAGAACGGCTGGGTGACCGACGGTGTAATCGCCGAGAGCGAAGGGCAGCGCCGGGATCTGTGGCGGATTCGGGAAGAGCAGGCAGAAGCCGGACGCCGTGACGGTCGCCCGCGTATGGCCGGCGATATCTCGGTCCCTGTTTCCAAGGTGGCGACCTTCATCGATCAGTCGCAGGCCGCTTTAAGCGCGTATGTGCCGGGGCTGACTTTCAACTGCTTCGGCCATATGGGCGACGGGAATATCCATTACACGGCCCGGAAGCCGGCAAGCATGAGCGACGAGGAATGGGAGGTTAAGCAGCCCGGTCTCTCCGAGCGCATGTACGAAAGCACGGTCGCGCTTGGCGGCAGTATCTCCGCCGAGCACGGGATAGGCTCGGAAAAGCTTCCGTATCTGGTCAAATACGGCTCGCCCTCGAAAATCGCCCTCATGCAGGCGGTCAAGAAGGCGATCGACCCGAAGGGGATCATGAATCCGGGCAAGGTTGTGCCCTGACCCCTTCAGGTCCGGTCGCGCTTGCTCCCGTGACTTAGATTTCCATCACGATCCGGCCATCGATCTTGCCTTTTTCCATGCGCGAGAAGATCGAGTTGATGTCGTCGAGCGTTTCGGTGGTGAAATGCGCCGCGACCTTGTCTTCCGCGGCGAAATCGAGCGCCTCAGCGAGGTCGTTCCGGGTGCCGACGATTGAGCCGCGAATGGTCTTGCGGGTCAGAACCACGTCGAAGATCGGCAGCTCGAATCCGCCCGGCGGCAACCCGACAAGACTCATGGTGCCGCCCCGCGCCAGCATGCCGAGCCCCTGGGAGAAGGAAGAGGTGGAGACGGCAGTTACAAGCACACCTTCGACGCCGCCGCCGCTCTGTGCTTCGGCAACCGGATCTGTCGTTGCTGCATTGATCACCTGATCCGCACCGAGCTTCTTGGCCAGTGCGAGCTTTTCATCGGCGATATCGACCGCGATGACATGCAGGCCCATGGCCTTCGCATATTGCACGGCCATGTGCCCCAACCCGCCGATGCCCAGAATTGCGACCGTGCTGCCCGGTTTAGCTTCGGTTTCCTTGAGGCCCTTGTAGACGGTGACGCCGGCGCACAGCAGCGGTGCTGCGGGCGCGAAGGAGAGGGCGTTCGGCAAGCGGCCGACATAATTCGGATCGGCCAGGACGTATTCTGCAAAGCCGCCATTGACTGAATAGCCCGTGTTCTGCTGATCGATGCACAATGTCTCCCAGCCGCCGCAGCAATGGCGGCAATGACCACAGGCGGTGTGCAGCCACGGCACGCCCACACGGTCGCCTTCCTTGATGCCGGTAACGTCCTGTCCGACTTCGGCAACGATACCGACGCCCTCATGTCCCGGAATGAAAGGCGGATTGGGTCTTACGGGCCAGTCGCCTTTCGCCGCGTGCAGGTCTGTATGACAAACGCCCGACGCCTCGATTTTCACGACGATTTTGCCGCGGGACACTTCCGGCTTTTCCACCGCCCGGATGTCCAGTGGTTTTCCGAACTGGGTGACGACAGCAGCTTTCATAGTGGCCATGATCGGTTCTCCTGTTTCCGGACGACTGTCCGAGGAAAAGTTTACACGCTAACCATACCCGAATAATTCTACGGCACCTCGTGCGCTGACACGCGACATTTTAGCTTGCCCTCGGTTTGCGCGGCTGTCCGCCTTCACTTGATCCCGGCCCGCATGAAACTCTGAACGAACTGCCGTTGGAAGAGCAGGAAGGCGATCAGTAGTGGGCCGGAGGTCATTAGCGTTGCGGCGGTGATGACGGCCCAGTCGATGCCTTGGTCGGTCGAGGCGAAGACGCTGAGGCCGACCGTCACGGGCCGTGTCTCGACCGAATTTGTGATGATCAAGGGCCACAGGAAGTTGTTCCAGTGGTGGCTGACCGAGACCAGCCCGTAGGCGAGGTAGGTCGGCTTGGCCAGCGGCACATAGACTTTCATCAGAATGGTGAAGAACCCGGCACCCTCGACCCGGGCGGCATCGTCCAGCTCTTTCGGGATGGTCTTGAAGGTCTGCCGCAGCAGGAAGATGCCGAAGCCGGACGCCATGTAGGGCAGGCCGATGGCGAGGATGGTGTCGACCAGACCGAGAAACCGCATGGTCCGGTAATTCTCGACGATCAGAATATCCGGCATCACCAGAAGCTGCAGCAGCACCAGCACGAAGACGGTGTCCCGCCCGCGGAATTCGAACCGGGCAAAGGCGAAGGCGGCAAGGGTGCAGAGCACGAACTGGCCGATCAGGATCGACGTCACCAGCAACACTGTATTGAGGAAATAGCGGGCGAAGGGGGCGGCGTTCCAGGCGGCGACGAAATTCTCCAGCGTCAGTGGTGCTGTCAGCACGAACCGGGTGGAGAATTCGGTCGGGTGAAACGCTGTCCAGACGGCGTAGATCAGCGGGGCGAACCAGACGAGGGCGAGTGCCCATGCGGCTGTTGTGTTCAGCGCCCGGTCATAGTCGAAGCGGAAGGCTCTGGCGGCACTCATCGGTAATGCACCCGTTTGTCGAGAAGCAGGAACTGGCCGATGGCCACGGTGAACAGGATCAGCAGCAGAACGACCGTCAGGGTCGAGGCATAGGCCGTGTCCCAGAACCGGAATGCGGTCTCGTAGATATAGAACAACAGCAGCGAGCTGGCATTGTCCGGGCCGCCTTCCGTCATGATGAAGATATGGTCGACCAGCCGGAACGAGTTGATGATCGCGTTCACAGAAACGAACAGGGTGGTCGGCATAAGCAGCGGGAAGGTGACGCGGCGGAAGAAGTACCAGCGACCGGCCCCCTCGATCGCAGCGGCTTCCCTGAGGGAGGTGGGGATGGTCTGAAGCGCGGCCAGATAGAAGATCATGAAGAAACCGGCTTCCTTCCAGATCGCCACCACGATGACGGCATTCAGCGCGCTTTCCGGATCGCCGAGCCAGTTCTGCTGCGCGAAACCGAAGGCGCCGCGGATCTGGTCGATCAGGCCGAAGCCGGGCGTGTAGAAAAACATCCAGATATTGGCGACAGCGATCAGCGGCAGCACGGTCGGGGTGAAATAGGCCATCCGAACGAAGGACCGGCCCTTCAGCTTGCTATCGACCCAGAGCGCCATGGCGATGGCAATCCCGATCGAAAGCGGGATGGTGGCAAGCGCGTACCAGAGATTGTTGACCAGCACGGTCCAGAACGTGTCGTCCGCGATCAGCGTTTCGTAATTCTCAAGGCCGACGAACTTCGCCGAACGTTTGCCGCGCGGAGTGGAGAAGAAACTGTGGAAGAGGGTGACAGCAGCGGGATAGTGGGTGAAGGCAATCAGCAGGATCATGGCCGGGCTCAGGAACAGCCAGGCATGAATCCAGGTTCTTTTTGCTGTGGGGCCCATGGCGCGCGGTGCTTTCGGTGGTCGAAAAAAAGACCGGGGGGGGGCCCAACCCCCCCCGCCGGGTCCCGAAGTTTTAGCGGTAGTCCTTGAGGATCTTGTCCGCCTTCTGCTGCGCATCGTTCATTGCTTCTTCCGGCGAGGATTTGCCGGTAATGGCGGCTTCGAGACCGTCATTGAAGATGCTCGTGATACGCTGGTTCTGGTAGGTGGAGAGCTCGGCAACCGCATATTCGAGCTGGTTGCGGGCGACCAGTGCCGGCGGGAAGTCGGCGACATAGGCCTTCATCTCGGCGGTTTCCCAGGCGTCGGCGCGCGGCGCGACATAACCGGTCGCGATGGACCATTTGGCGGCCTGCTTCGGAGCGGTGATCCACTTGATGAAGTCAAGCGAGGCCGCTTTCTGCGCGTCTGTGGAGTCTTTGAAGATGTAGAAGTTCCCGCCACCGGTCGGCGCGCCGCGGCGCTTGTTGGCCGGAAGCATGGCCACACCGAAATCGAACGGCGCGTTGGTCCGGACGTTCGTCAGGTTGCCGGTGGAGGTCCACATGATGGCGGACTCGCCCTCGAAAAAGGCCTTCGGGGTGGCGCCCCACTCGATGATGCCCGGTGCCATGACTTCATGCTTGGTGCTGAGGTCGACGAGATACTGCAGGGCTTCGATCACTTTCGGATCGGCGAAGTTGGTCTTGTTGCCGTCGCTGTTGGCCAGGATGACGTCGTTCTGGGTCGTCAGACCCTGGAACAGCCAGTAGGGGAAGCCGGAGCTCGGGATGCGCACGCCCCACTGGGTCACGTTGCCGGAGGCGTCCTTGACGGTCAGCTTCTTGCCGAACTCGACCAGTTCCTTCCAGGTCGCCGGAGGGGTGTTTGGGTCGAGACCGGCTTTCTTGAAGGCTTCCTTGTTCCAGTACATCACCGGAGTGGAGCGCTGGAACGGAATGCCGTAGGTCTTGCCGCCAGTCTGGCTGTTTTCCATGAAGGCGGGATAGAAGGCTTTCAGCCAGGCCTTGTCTTCGTCGGTCTTGATCAGATCGTCGAATGCGACAATGGCTTCTTCCTCGATCAGGGTGAACATGTCGACCGACAGGATCACAGACAGCTGCGGCGGTTGACCGCCGCGCGCTGCCGTCAGTGCCTTGGTGACGGTGTTCTGGTAGCTGCCGGCGTAGACGGCGTCGATCTTTACGTCCGGGTTGGCCGCGGCATATTCACTGGTCAGGGCTTCAATCGTGTCCGCTGCCTTGCCGCCGACGGCGACCGGGAAGAAGAACTGCAGGTCAACGGCCTGGGCCGTGCCGGCGAGGGAGAGCGACATCGCGGCCGCGACGGCGCCGATCCCAAGTTTTTTCGTGAAGTGCATCGCTTTCAAGTCCTCTCGTCTGAACTGATTGCCGAACGGATCCCGTCCGGCATGCTCCGGGGCCCTACGGGGTGGGCTCCAATTCCTGGCCGGTGCTCGCGCTATGCGTCCGCACCGATCAGGAGATCGTCCCGCCGCCTGCCAGAGGCGGCTTCGAAAAGGTGAACGGCGTCGCGCGGCCAGGAGAGGCCGACATCGGCGCCTGTCTTGAGATTGTCGGCATTCCGGGCGCGCACGGTCAGACGCTCGCTGCCGATGCGGCAATCGACCAGCGTATCGGCGCCGAGATATTCGACAGTCTCAACCGTCGCCCGGCACGGACTGCTCGCGCTGAAACTGATTTCCTCCGGCCGAATGCCGATAGACACGGGCGTCTGGGGCTTGCCGGAAAATATGGGAGCCGTGGTTCCTGCATTCTGCCCATGGAAACGGGCATCGTTGCCGTTCCAGTCAAGCGCGAGCACGTTCATCGGCGGTGTGCCGATAAAGCGCCCTGCGAAGCTTGTGGCAGGCTTACGGTAGGTTTCCGCCGGTGTGGCGTTCTGCTCGATCCGGCCGTCTTTCAGCAGGATGATGCGGTCCGCCATACCCATGGCCTCGGCCTGATCATGTGTGACGTAAACCATGGTCATGCCGAGTTTGCGCTGCAGGGCGCGGATCTCCACCCGCATCTCGTGCCGCAGCTTGGCGTCCAGGTTCGAGAGAGGTTCGTCCATCAGGCAGACGGGTTTCTCGGCGATGATCGCCCGCCCGAGCGCAACCCTCTGCTGCTGGCCGCCGGAAAGCTGGTTGGGACGCCGATCGAGTAGGGCGGAGAGCCCGATCAATTCGGCCACACGTTCGAGCCGATGTTGCTGGTCGCGCGTGCTTATTTTGCGGACCTTGAGACCGAACAGGATGTTCTCGGCGACGGTCAGGTGCGGAAACAGCGCATAGGACTGGAAAACCATCGACAGATCCCGCTCTGCCGGAGGCAGCGCGGTAACATCCTTGCCGCCAATGGTGATGGTTCCGGCGCTGGCGCTCTCCAGACCCGAGATCAATCTCAGGATGGTGGATTTCCCGCATCCCGACGGACCAAGGAGGACCGCAAACGAGCCGGGTTCAACGTCAAAAGAGACGTCGTCGACAGCTGTCGCCGTATCCCAGCGTTTTGTCAGTCCCTTAACGGAAATTCCGGTCATTCCCCGGCTTCCGCGAGATCGGGCAGAAGGGCGAGTGCGGCTGCGTCGTTACCGTCGGTAATCAACTCATGTCCGGCATCGCGGATCATGGCGCTGATTTCCTCGGGTGGCTCGCCATCACAGAAAACCAGTTCGGGATCGGAGATATGGCCGCCGCGCACATAGGCCGCGCGTCCGAATTTTGTGTGATCGAGAACCACGATCTTGGTCCGGCAGTTCTGACTGATGGTCTCGCGCGCCCGGATTTCATCTTCGGTGAAGTCCAGCAGGCTGCCGTCCGCATCCACACCGCCGACACCGAAAAGGCCGAAGTCGACCTTGTAGGCGGAGAAGAACTGTTCGACCTGCTGGCCAAGCACATCGCGTCCCTCGGACCGGATACGCCCGCCAGCGATGGTGACTTCGAAGGTCGGGTTGGCGCTCGCTGTCAGTGCTGCGGCGATATTGTTGGTGACGATCCGCAATCCGGTGTGGGAGCGCAGGGCGCGTACGACCATCTCCGGAGTTGTACCGATGCTGACGGCAATCGAGGCGCCATCGGGGATGCGGGCTGCCACGGCACTGGCGATCCGAGCCTTGGCCCCTGCGTTCAGGATCATGCGCTGGTCGAAATCGATGTTCGTGTTCGGAGAGGGCAGTTCCACCCCGCCATGCCGGCGGCGCAGCAAACCGCTGTCACAAAGCTGGTTCACATCCCGCCGGATGGTCTGTTCGGTAACGGCAAACCGGTCCGCGAGATCGATGATGGACTGATAACCGGCGGCCCGCACCAGTTCGGTGATTTCGGCCCGGCGCTTGGAAGCGTTCGAAGAAATGTTGGGAGCCACTGACTTGCCTTCGCATGAGGTGTTCAAATGAATGCGAGGCGAAAGCTAGAGGCGATCTGTTGCGGAAATACTGTTCGTTTTATGACGGTTCGATAACGGTCTGTGTGCGTTCGAACGTGTTGCGGCTAACCGACACGGTCTCTGGAAAAGAAAAAGCCGGGGAACACTAGGTTCCCCGGCTTTCGTTCGAACCCTTGCGGGAGCGTTCTAGAAGTGAAGCGAGATGTCCACGTGATCGGACTGGCACGCGGCGACATCCAGTGCCGCGTCGCGCGGCAGGCGGTCTTGCAGACGCAGGCCAATCGTATTGCGGATGGCGGCGTCATACTCGCCCAGCTTGGCGCCGATCGACTGCTTCGCCGTCTGACGCCAGGTCACTTCCTCATCGTACAGCGCCTTGGCTTTCTGGAGCTCACCCAATGCCTTTTCAGGGTCGGGCGACTTGCCTTTGATGGCTCGGCGTACCTTGCTGACCGCGGAGCGGATGGAGCCCGCTTCGACGATGCGGCCGATCTTTGCTTCGACCTCCTTGATTGCCTCTTCGGCCTGCTTGGGCTCGAGATCGGTCACCGCTTGTGCAAGTGCATCGATATCGGCGGAAAGCGCAGCCAGCGCATCGGCGTCCTGGATCGTTGCCCGGAGCACCTGGATCGGCTCGTAAGCTGAGTCCACAGTTCTCCGATAGCTCAGGCGTGCCTTCTTCTCCGAGGCAAGAACCTTGGTGAAGGCTTTGTGGTCCGCCTCCCAGTTTGCGGGGATTTCACTCTCCAGTTCGGCCTTTTCGGCAGCGAGGCGTTCGATCTTGGCCATGGCTTTCTCGATCTGGCCCGGCTTCGCATCTTTCTGCCGCTTCAGGCTGCTGACTTCCTGCTCAAGAGCTTCGATTTCATCAGCATGCTTGCCGATATCCCGCTGGATGGTGCGGACGGAGACGTGCAGCGGTCTGTAATCCACTGCGGCAGCCTCGATAGCGGCAGTTGCAGCGAAGGCCTCATCCAGTGCGGAGAAAGACTTTTCCGCCGAAGCAAAGCTCTTCTCGAGATCTTTCTGCACAGATTTCGGCAGATTCGTAATATCCCAGGTTTTCGCATCGGTAATAGCGGCCCGGATATCGCCACCCGTCTCGGAGAATGTCGCGAAGACATAATCTTCGACACAGGCCTGCAGCCGGGGATTCTTCGGCGGCGGCGCGCTTTCCGAGGTGAGGGACATCCTGTTCGGCAGGTAGTTCACCAGTTGCGGTGCGATCCCGACAATGAAGAGGGCGAAAAGCTGCAAGCAGATGAACGGGATCACGCCTTTGTACATCGACAGCGTCTTGACCGCAGCCGGTGCGACACCGCGCAGATAGAAAAGCGCGAAGCCGAAAGGCGGTGTCAGGAACGAGGTCTGGATGTTCATGCCGATCATGACGCCGAGCCATACCGCCGTGATGTTGGCGGAGGGATCTGCAAGTAGGATCGGGGCGACGATCGGAACCACGACCACGGCGATCTCGATGAAGTCGAGGAAGAAACCGAGGACGAAGATCACGGCCATGACGATGATGAACTGGGCCCAGAACCCGCCAGGCAGGCCGGTGAGGAATTCACGCACCAGTTCTTCGCCGCCGAAGGCCCGGAAGGCCGCCGTCAGCATCGCAGCGCCGAGCAGAATGATGAAGACCAGAGCCGAGGTTTTGGCCGTCTCCACCATCACACCGCGCAGGGTGTCGTCAATGTGGTAGGTGCGGATGCCGCTCCAGATGATGCCGGCGAGGAACATGGCGACGGCGATAACGGCGATCACGACCGCCAGTGTATCGGCCGACGTCTGCACATTCCTGATATTGATCGGATGAATGCTGTTCAGCACCAGGATGACGATGAGTGATGTCATCGCCAGAATGGCAGGATAGAAGGCGCCCCTACGTCCGTCATAGAGCCTGTAACCGGCCATGACCATGGCACCGACAGCGCCGATTGCGCCAGCCTGGTTGACGGTCGCGATGCCGGTGATGATGGATCCGAGGACGACAAAAATCAGTGTCAGCGGCGGAATCAGCGCAAGCAGGACGTTTGCCACGAACTTGCGGTCGTATTTGCCTTCGAACGGAACGGACGGCGCGATCTTCGGCTTAAAGAACGCGACGATCAGGATGTAGGCCATATAGAGGCCGACAAGGACGAGACCCGGCAACAGGGCGCCCATGAACATGTCACCGGCGCTGGTCGAGCCGACACCGAAGGAGCTCGGCATGGAGAATTCGCCGGTTGTTTCCTTGAAGTAGGCTTTCCGGGCCATGCCTGCCTGGTCGACCGCGCTCGATAGCTGATCGGCGAGAATGATCAGGACGATGGAGGGCGGGATGATCTGCCCGAGCGTCCCGGACGCGGCGATCGTGCCGGTCGCGAGCGAATGTGAGTAGTTGTTTCGCAGCATCGCCGGCAGGGAAATCAGTCCCATCGCAACCACGGTTGCGCCAACGATACCGGTCGTTGCCGCGAGCAGTGCGCCCACGAACACGACGGAGATACCAAGACCGCCCCGGATCGGGCCGAACAGCTGCGCCATGGCGACCAGAAGGTCTTCCGCGATTTTCGAGCGCTGAAGCATGATGCCCATGAAGACAAAAAGCGGGATCGCTATGAGTGTGTCCCGTTCGACTTCCCAGTAAACGCCCCGGAAGTTTGTCACGCCAGCTGTCAGCCAGTTGACGGGCCCGCCCTGTGCAAAATAGGCAGCGGCATCACCGGCGAATATCTCGCCGGAAAGGGCCGCCAGGCCAATGGTGATGATTGCGGAGCCCGGAAGCGCGAATGCAACCGGAAAACCGGATGCAAGAGCGCCGGCCATGAGCACGACAAGCAGGAGGAGGAATACGAGTTCCATCGGTCAGGTTCGCTTTTCAGGTCTTAATGTGCGGAGGACCCGCCGATTTCGCGTCGGCCGGGCTCGTCTCGATAATCGGCGAGGCTTTCCAGAATGTAGCTGGCAAACTGGATCATCATGGTGACGGCGAAGATTCCGAGGAAACTGGCCATCAGGTATTTGACATACATGCCGAAGCCGGACTGGGACACTTCGAAGCTCAGCAGCGGGCTGTTGATGATTGCCGACTTGCTCCACATGCCAATGGTCATGACGGTGACGCAAAGCGACATGCCGAGCAGTAGCGATCCCCAAATATTGATCAGTCCCCTGATACGGCTCGTGAGCGCCGCGTAGAACACATCCACCCGGACGTGGCCGTCTTCGTACAGCGTGTAGGCGCTGGCAAAGAGGAAGAGGGCGCCATACCAGAAACGGACGAGGTCACCCTGGAACGCCTGCTCGTAGGAGAAGATGAACCGGCTGAGCACGATCCCCAGCTCCGCGGCCACCACAAGGAGCGCGAGCCAGGTGAAGCCGAGCGAGCGGGTGAAGCAGGCCACCAGCGCACCAACCAGCACCAGCGGGATGTGGACATAGGAGCCGCGAAACTGGGAGCGGCCAAGAGCGGTTGCCATTTCGTCGCCGAGTATCGTCGGCAGGAGTCCCTCAACGCGGAGGAAGGAAATGATCATGTCTGCAAGGCCGACAAAGATCACGGCCCAGAAGGCCGCGCGTACGATATAGGCGGCAATGTCCACCATGACCTTTGAGTCTAGGCGCAGGGGCCTGTCTGGGGTGCGCTTGGTATAGAGCGCAGCGCCGACGATGCAGGCGAGGTAGCTCGCGGCCTGGAGCCAGCCAAGGAGCTGCGCGCTGCTGTCCAGCGGCTTCTTCAGACTGCTCGGACCGAAGATCGCCAGATGGTCGACGAGCGTCAGAAAGCCGGGCCAATCCAGCCAGAAGATCAGGTAATTGTTGACGATGAACATCAGGGTCAGAGCAACGCTTGCCCAGCAAAATGTGCGGGTCAATGCGGATACAGGCGTCTGATAGCTCGCGCCGACAGGGGGAAACCCGGTGACGTTGGTTGATTCGGACATTTCTTGAAATCTCTTATAAGACCGAGGCGGGATTCAGGAACCCCGCCTCGGCACGCGTTAGGAAAACGCTGAGTTTAGAGGCCAAGCACCCGGTTGCGCTTCTGGGAGTAGCCGATGTCGGCAAGCTTCAGCCAGCCACCAGCTGCGCTGCGGGCCTTCTCGAAGCTCTCGTGAACGCGGAGCGCGAGATCGCTGTGCGCCTTCGTTTCCTCGAACACTTCCTGGGCAGCTCCACCGAACGCGTCATAGACGTCGTCGTTGAATTCCTTGACGACAACACCCTGCTCGTCAACGAGCTTGCGGAGGTATTCACCGTTCTTGGCGTTATATTCGGCCATCATCCAGTCGTTGGTCTGGTGAGCAACGGCGGTGATGAGAGCCTGATCGGCTTTGCTCAGGGTACCCCACCAGGAGGCGTTCATGCCGAGGGAATCGTACCCGCCCGGCTCATGCATGCCCGGGAAGTAGTAGTACTTGGTGGCTTCGTAGAACTTCATCGCATAATCGTTCCACGGGCCAACCCATTCCGTTGCCTCGATGGCGCCGGAAACAAGGTTTTCATAGATCTGGCCGCCCGGCAGGGAAACCGGAGAGGCGCCCAGCTTGGCCATGACGTCGCCGCCGAGGCCCGGGATACGCATCTTCAGGCCCTTGAGGTCGTCGGCGCTGTTGATTTCCTTGTTGAACCAGCCGCCCATCTGCACGCCGGTGTTACCAGCCGGAAGGCACTTGAGGCCATATTCGCCGGCCAACTCGTCCCACAGTTCCTGACCACCCATGTGATGGATCCAGGCGCCCATTTCACTGGCGGTGAGGCCGAACGGAACGGACGTGAAGTACGCCCAGGCCGGATGCTTGCCTTTCCAGTAGTAATCGGCGGCGTGATAGGCCTGCGCGTTACCGGAAGCGACTTCGTCGAACGAGTCGAATGCACCGACACGCTCGCCAGCGGCGAAATACTGAACCTGAATGCGGCCGTCGGAAACATCTCCGAGGCGCTTGGCCATCAGCTGGGCGTTGGTGCCGAGACCCGGGAAATCGCGACCCCAGGTCGAGACGATCACCATCTCGATGCGCTCTTGTGCAAGGGCCGGTTTCGGGAAGGACGATGCTGCGGCAACGGTAGCAGCACCGCCAACGCCAGCAAGCCCAGCCTTAGTGATAAAATCGCGACGTTTCATTGTTGAAGCTCCCTAGATATTTTGTTTCGTTCAACGGTGCGAATTGGATCGCAGAGTGAAGCCACTGACGGACCACTATACAAGTGCCTATTCGCAGCTCGCGGAAATTAGTGCGTTCGAAATTTCAATTTGGCAACCATTCTTCACCACGATTGCCGCAATGCGGTATAAATTTGCTCAAGTGCCCCTCCCCAGAGTTAGAAAATATCAATTTCGAGATTTTATAACTCGAAATATGGTCGAATCAGGGCGGGCCTCAAACGGGCAACGCGGTCGTTTCCTTGATGGTCTCCATGGAGAAGCGTGAGGTGACCTCACTAAGCGCCGTCAGTTCCACAAGCTTCTTGTAGAATAAATCGAAACTCTTCATGTCGGGAACGACAACTTTCAGCATGTAATCCACTTCACCGGCCATACGGTGAAATTCGAGGACTTCCGGCATGCCCTGGACGGTCTCGGCGAAGGATTTCAGCCAGTCTCCCGAATGTTCTCCCGTCTTGATGCTCACGAATACGGTGAGGCCGTATCCAAGCTTGTCCGCATCCAGCACGGCCACCTGGCGCTTGATCAATCCTTCTGCCTGCATGCGGTTGATGCGCTTCCAGCACGGCGATGCGGAAAGCCCGACAGTGCGGGCAATATCCGAGACGGAGATGCTGCTGTCTTCCTGCAGGAGCCGCAGGATCTTCCGGTCCATGTCATCCATTCTCAAATTTCCTGTTTTGTGACAGCCGTGTTCTCTGCGTGCTGCGTATGGGAACAATATTTTCTTTTTAGTGGGGTCATATTGTCGATTTGGGAAAAATAATGATATTTCAGGAGCGTTGAGAGTTCAATAGCTCTCCGAGCCCGGCAACGGGAACGCGGTCGATTTCCTGATCAGGTTTCTCCAGGCGGACAGCCACCGATGAAGTATTTTCCGATATTCGCCGATCTTGCCGATCAGCATGTGCTCCTGGTCGGCGGCAATGAAGACACGGCGCGCAAGTTGCGTCTGCTGCTGAAGACAGAAGCGGTCATTCGTGTGGTGTCGACGAAGCCTAATGTCGAGATTGAGGCGGAGGCCGCTGCCGGGCGCATTGAGCTGCACCGGCGCGGATTCGAGCCGCACGATCTGGACAATGTCCGTCTGGCTATTGTCGGCGATGCCGAGGACTTTGCCGTCGATGGTCTGGCGCGTGAGATCCGTAATACTGGCATCCCGACGAATGTCGTA
Source organism: Nisaea nitritireducens (assembly GCF_014904795.1). GTDB lineage: Bacteria > Pseudomonadota > Alphaproteobacteria > Thalassobaculales > Thalassobaculaceae > Nisaea > Nisaea nitritireducens. Next base: position 138,774 of record NZ_JACZFS010000014.1, on the reverse strand, counting down.
GACCGTCCGGATCTCTCCACTTTCATTATCCCTGGCATCGTGGACCGCGACCCGATTGTGGTCGCCATAGGCAGCGAAGGCTCGGCACCGGTTATGGTGCGTCGCATCCGTGAGCGGATCGAGCGGTCCTTGCCGGTTCGGCTCGGCGCGTTGGCACGGTTTGCCCAGAGTTTTCGCGGTGCCGTCATGTCCGCCATTTCGGATGGCGGCGAGCGCCGCCTGTTCTGGGAGACTGTGTTCGACGGCACCGTTGCCAATGACGTGCTCGCCGGCAGGGAAGCTGCCGGGCGGGAAGCCATGTTGCGACTGGTCAATGGTTCTCGGAGTCAGCGCGGCGGCGCATCGGGCAGTGTTGCCCTTGTCGGCGCCGGTCCCGGCGACCCGGATCTTCTGACCCTGAAGGCGCTGCGCCTGATGCAGGATGCGGATGTGATCGTGCATGACGCGCTGATCGGCCCAACCATGCTGGATTATGTCCGGCGGGATTCTATCCGGATCGATGTCGGCAAGCGGGCAGGGCAGCATTCCTATAGTCAGGACGATATCAACGCTCTGCTGGCCGAGCATGCCGAAGCCGGCAGTCGCGTTGTGCGGCTGAAGGGCGGGGATCCGTTCATCTTCGGCCGGGGCGGCGAGGAGCTGGCTTATCTGAAAGAGCGCGGCCTTTCCGTCGAGATCGTGCCCGGTGTGACTGCGGCTCTTGGCGCGGCATCCGCTGCAGGACTGCCGCTGACCCATCGCGATCATGCCAATCGCCTGACCATTCTGACCGGGCATGACCGGAACGGTGTGACCGAGTTCGACAGCCATGTGCTGGCCGACACCAAGGGCACCGTCGTCATCTATATGGGCCTCGGCGCGGCGCCTCGGATCATGGAGGCGGCGCTTGCTGCCGGCCGAACGCCGGATACGCCGGTTGCCGTGATCGAAAAGGCGACCCTGCCGGACCAACGCATTCTGAAAACGACCCTGGCCGATCTCGCCGGGATGGTCGATGCGCGGCAGATTTCCGCTCCCGCGCTGATCGTTCTCGGTGATGTGGCCGCGCTTGCCGAAGGTGAAATTTTTGAGGCCGTGGCCCCCGAGGGCCGGCGCCTCGCCGTATAGGAACAGAAGAGAATGAAAGTGACGACCAAGGTCATGACCGCCAACCGTCTGGGTGACGGCGCCGTTGTTTATCTCGCCGAAGACAATGATTGGGTTCTGGCGCTCCACGATGCGGAAGTTGCCGACGGTGACGAGGCAGCAGCCGTCCTTGAGGCGCGTGCCGCTGCGTCAGCCGCCCGGCAGGAGGTCGTGAGCACCTATCTGTTCGCCGTATCCGTTTCCGAAACCGGCATTGCACCGGTCAGCCAGCGCGAAATCATCCGCGCGGCCGGGCCGACCGTCGGCACCGACCTTCCCGCAACCACTCCATTGGTTTGACGCGATGTATACCTATAACGAATTCGATCACGCCTTCGTCCGGGACCGCACCGCGGAATTCCGGGATCAGGTTGCGCGCCGGATCGCCGGCGAGCTGACCGAGGACGAGTTCAAGCCGCTGCGCCTGATGAACGGCCTCTATCTGCAGCTTCATGCCTATATGCTGCGGGTCGCGATCCCCTATGGCACGCTATCCGCCGCGCAGATGCGCCAGCTCGGCTATATCGCCCGGCGCTGGGACCGCAACTGGGGGCATTTCACCACCCGGCAGAACATCCAGTACAACTGGACCAAGCTGGACGATGTGCCGAATATTCTGGACGCACTCGCCGATGTCGAGATGCATGCGATCCAGACCAGCGGCAACTGCATCCGTAACGTCACGGCCGACCAGTTCGCCGGCGTTGCCGCCGACGAGATCGAGGATTCCCGTGTCTGGGCCGAGATCATGCGGCAATGGTCCACGCTGCATCCGGAATTCACCTTCCTGCCGCGCAAGTTCAAGATCGCCATCACCGGCTCCGAGCATGACCGGGCGGCTGTGAAGCTGCACGATATCGGCCTGCGCATGCGCCGAAACGATGCCGGTGAAGTCGGCTTCGAGGTGATCGTCGGGGGGGGGCAGGGCCGCACGCCCATCGTCGGCGAGACGATCCGCGAGTTCCTGCCGAAGCAGCACCTGCTGTCGTATCTGGAGGCGATCCTGCGGACCTATAACCTGCTCGGCCGCCGGGACAATCTCTACAAGGCCCGGATCAAGATCCTGGTCGCCGCCGTCGGCATCGAGAAATTCGCCGAGATGGTCGAGGAGGAGTGGCTGGAGATCAAGGACAGCGCGCTGACGCTGGACGCCGGGAAGATCGCGGAGATCGAACAGCATTTCGCGCCGCCGACCTATGAGACCATCGCGGAGCCGGTCGCGCCGTACGATGCCGCACGCTTTACCGATCCGGCCTTCGCGGCCTGGACCCGGACCAATCTCTTCCCGCACAAGCAGCCGGGCTACACCATTGTTACGGTGTCCCTGAAGCCTGCGGGCGGGGTGCCGGGCGATGCCACGGCGGAGCAGATGGAAGTGCTGGCCGATCTGGCGGAGAAATACTCGCTCGGCGAGCTGCGCATCGCGCACGAGCAGAACGTGGTGCTGCCCTATGTCCGCAAGCAGGATCTGCACACGCTCTGGCAGGCCCTTGGCGAGCATGGTCTGGCGGATGCCAATATAGGCCTGATCACGGACATCATTTCCTGTCCCGGGCTGGATTACTGCAACCTGGCAAATGCCCGGGCGATTCCGATCGCACAGCGCCTTAGCCGGCACTTCTCCGATCCGGCGCTGCAATCCGAGATCGGCCCGATCACGCTGAACATCTCCGGCTGCATTAATGCCTGCGGGCATCATCATGTCGGCAATATCGGCATCCTCGGTGTCGATAAGAAGGGCGTCGAGCATTACCAGATCACCATTGGCGGTATCGCGGACGAGAATGCCGCTGTGGGCAAGATTCTCGGCCCGTCCTTCCCGGCCGAAGGCGTTGTGGACGCCATCGACACCCTGATCGGGACGTTCCGCAAAATCCGCACCGAAGGCGAGACCTTCATCGACACGGTGTCCCGTGTCGGCATTAACCCCTTCAAGGAGACTCTCTATGCCAATCATTAAGAGTGGCCGTATCCAGGAAGATATCTGGGTTTCGCTTACGGATCGGGACGCTGAAACGCTTGGCCGGGACACGCCGGTGCAGGTCAGTCTCGAGGAATGGAAGGCGGGCCGCGAAACACTAATCGCAAATTTCGACCGGCGCGCCGTCCGGCTGGAAAACGCCGATGACGTTGAGGATATCCGCGAGGATCTGGCAGATATCGACACGGTGATCCTGTTCTTCCCGAAATTCAATGATGGCCGGGCCTTCTCCCAAGCGCGTTTGCTGCGGGATCGTTTTGGCTTCAAGGGTGAAATCCGGGCGACCGGTCATGTCATTCAGGACCAGTTCCTGTTCCTTCAGCGCTGCGGCGTCGATGCGGTCGAGGTCGCTGATGAAAAACTGCTGGAGGCCTGGATGCGGGCGAACCGCCGTTTCAAGGGCTACTATCAGCCGGCGCTCGATGTCGTCGAAGGCACCTGCCAGGACAAGGCCGAGACTGCCCCGTCCGGTCACGGCGGCGCATACGGCCGTGTCGAGCCCGCCGTGCTGGCAAGCTGGGCTTACTGACCGTCTGATTGTCCGGTTTTATGAGCAAGTCAAAAAATCGCCGGGGAGGGTGACCTTCCCGGCGATTTTTTATGCCTGGCAACCGCGTCTTCAGTTTGACGGCGTCTCAAATTTTTGATCAGATAGTAAAAAACGAGTGCAAATGCACCGTGGCTTCTGAACTGGAGAGACTATGCCGTCTGATATCCGTGGGGACAGATTGTCCCCGGCGGAGGTCGAGTCGAATTTCGCCGATCTCCATCCGTTGCTCAGCAAACACGAAGCTGTTGTCGAGGCTGACCGCTGTTATTTCTGCCATGACGCGCCCTGCGTCACGGCATGCCCGACAGGCATCGATATACCGCTCTTTATCCGCCAGATCCTGACCGACAATCCGTCCGGGTCGGCCAAGACGATCCTGAGCGAGAACATTCTCGGCGGCATGTGTGCCCGGGTTTGCCCGACGGAGACCCTGTGCGAGCAGGCCTGCGTGCGGGAGATAGAACACAAACCGGTGCGGATCGGAGAGCTGCAGCGTTATGCCACCGATCACCTGATGGAAAAGGGCGCTCAGCCTTTTGAACGCGCAGCCCTGACCGGCAAGACGATTGCCGTTGTCGGTGCCGGCCCTGCAGGGCTTTCCTGTGCCCATCGGCTTGCCATGCTGGGGCATGAGGTCACGATCTTCGAGGCGAAGGAAAAGGGTGGCGGGCTCAACGAGTACGGTATTGCGGCCTACAAGGCGGTCGATGAGTTCGCCCAGAAAGAGCTCGATTTCGTGCTGTCCATCGGCGGAGTTGAATTGAAAAACGGCATGGCGCTTGGGCGGGACGTAACGCTCGACAGTCTGGTCGCCGATTTCGATGCTGTCTTCCTGGGCCTTGGCCTCGGGGCTACCAATGGGCTCGGCGTTGACGGCGAGGCGCTCGACGGCGTTGCCGATGCGGTCGATTTCATCGAGGATCTGCGGCAGGCACCGGCGATGGAGAAAGTCGCTGTCGGTAGCAATGTTGTCGTCATCGGCGGCGGCATGACGGCGATTGATGCGGCCGTTCAGTCCAAGCTGCTGGGCGCGGACGAGGTGACGCTGGTTTATCGTCGCGGTGCAGATCGGATGAATGCCAGCCCATACGAGCAGTCGCTCGCCAAGGAGAAGGGCGTTGTGCTGCGGCACTGGGCGCGGCCGGAAAAGATCGAAGCGGGGCCGGATGGCAAGGTTGGCTCGATCAGTTTTGCCCGGACGAAAGACGAGGGCGGAAAACTCGCCGACACTGGCGCGCAGTTCACGCTCGAGGCGGACATGGTGCTGAAAGCCATCGGCCAGACCTTTGTACCGGTGCCGCTTCAGGGCAGTGCGGTCGAGGTTGCGCTGGAGGCTGGACGGATCAAGGCCGGGGACGACCGGCGCACCAGTCATCCGAAAATCTGGGCGGGGGGCGATGCGGTTGCCGGCGGTGAGGATCTCACCGTTGCGGCCGTTGAAGACGGCAAGCAAGCCGCGCTTTCCATCCATAACGCGCTGACAGGCGCGTAAGCCGGATCGGGAGAGAGATCATGGCAAATCTGCAGACGAATTTCCTCGGTATCAAATCCCCAAACCCCTTCTGGCTCGCCTCGGCACCGCCGACCGACCGGGAAGTAAACGTCACACGCGCCTTCAAGGCGGGCTGGGGCGGTGTGGTCTGGAAGACGCTCGGAGAGGATCCGCATGTCGTCAATGTGAACGGGCCTCGCTACGGAGCGATCCATTCCAACGACCGCCGTCTGATCGGCCTCAACAATATCGAGCTGATCACGGATCGGCCGCTGGAGGTCAATCTCCGCGAGATCAAGGCGGTGAAAAAGGCGTGGCCAGATCGGGCCATTGTCGTCTCGCTGATGGTGCCGTGCGAGGAGGAGGCTTGGAAGAAGATCCTGCCGCTGGTCGAAGATACCGGCGCCGACGGGATCGAGCTTAATTTCGGCTGCCCGCACGGCATGTCCGAGCGTGGCATGGGCGCGGCCGTCGGTCAGGTGCCGGAATATGTCGAGATGGTCGCGCGCTGGTGCAAGCAGAACACGCGCATGCCGGTGATCGTGAAACTGACACCAAACATCACCGATGTTCGTCAGCCTGCCCGGGCCGCCAAAAACGGCGGAGCGGATGCGGTATCGCTGATCAATACGATCAATTCAGTGATGGGCGTCGATCTCGATATCATGGCGCCGAGCCCGCATATTGACGGCAAGGGCACACATGGCGGCTATTGCGGCCCAGCCGTAAAGCCGATTGCCATGAGCATGGTCTCCGAGATCGCTCGCGATCCGGAGACACAGGGCCTGCCGATCTCTGCTATCGGCGGCATCACCACCTGGCGGGACGCGGCGGAATTCATGGCGCTCGGCGCCGGTACGGTACAGGTCTGCACCGCTGCCATGACCTACGGCTTCAAGATCGTCGAGGAGATGAAACTGGGGCTGTCGGACTGGATGGACGAGAAGGGTTACACGTCCGTCGATCAGTTCGTCGGCATGGCGGTTCCGAACGTCACCGACTGGCAGTATCTGAACCTCAATTACGTAGTGAAGGCGAAGATCGATCAGGAGTCCTGCATCAAGTGCGGGCGTTGCCATATCGTCTGCGAGGACACGTCCCACCAGGCGATCTGGGCGGAAAAGGACGGGCAGCGGCATTTTGAAGTCAACGACACGGAATGCGTCGGCTGCAATCTCTGCGTCAGCGTCTGCCCGGTTGAGAACTGCATCACCATGGAGCAGCAGACGGATGGCGTGGATGCCCGCACCGGCCAGCCGATCAATCCGGAATACGGCAATTGGACAACCCACCCGAACAACCCGATGCGGGTCGCGGCGGAGTAGGCTGGGGCCGTGTTCGCACCGATTTTTTCACCGTCATCCCCACGAAAGTGGGGACCTAGGGAAGACAGGCGAAACTCTACGATCTCTGGGTCCTCGCGTGCGCGGGGATGACGGTTATTATTAAAGATTACATGATGATAGGGGGTGTTGTTAACGCGGCTTCAAGCCGTTGAATAGCACGGTGAACAGCGTTCTCTCGGCGCCTTCGAACCGCTTGTCGCGGGTGCCCGGCTCGGTGCCTTCGAGGGCGTCCATCTGGGTTTCGAAATCGGCGTAATGCTGGGTCGAGGCCCAGATCATGTAGATCAGGTGCAGTGGGTCGACCGGTGCCATCTTACCGTCGGCGATCCAAGTCCGGATGGCCTTCGACTTGGTTTCGACAAGATCCTTGAGGGGGCCTTTGAGGGTGTCCTCTAGCAGGGGGGCACCCTGCAGGATCTCGTTGGCGAAAAGGCGGGAGGCTTTCGGGTTGATCCGGGCATGGGCCAGTTTGGCGGAGATATAGGCGCCGAGTTCGGAGGCCGGGTCGCCTTGCGGATCGAGTTTGGCGAAGGGGGTCAGCCAGTCATCCAGGGTTTCCTGCAGGACTGTCTGATACAGTTCCTGCTTGGTGCGGAAATAGTACAGCATGTTGGGTTTGGACATGCCCGCTGCTGCGGCGATCTGGTCCAGTGTGGTGCCGCGATAGCCTGAGCGGGAGAACATATCGAGCGCGGCCTTCAGGATGCGCTCGCGGTTTTCCTGCTGAATTCTTGTGCGGCGGCCATTTTCCGATGTCACAGCCATTGGTTCAATCCGGCATGTTAAGTGTGATTTTCAGGGACGGTCGAAAGGAAACATCAAAGCTGCGGGCACGGGGAGCGGCACTGGAATGTCTGCGTGTTTGCTGGGCAAGCGGCTCACCTGATTGCCTACACTTTAATCTTGATCAAATGGTCAACTTTGTCTTTGCTTATACCCCAGAAGGGCGTGAGCACAAATGCCCTCAAAAGTCGGCAATCGCCAAGTTCTTGTCCTTCACATGTGAACTTGCCGATGCCGATCAAATCGTCCCCGCCGAGGGACGGAGCGAACAGGAGAGTTTGGGATGACTGAACCGGCCAGCAATATCCGGATCAACGGGCAGCGGCTGTGGGACAGCCTTATGGACATGGCGAAGATCGGGCCCGGCCTGCGTGGCGGCAATAACCGCCAGACGCTGACCGATTCCGACAAGCAGGGCCGTGACCTGTTCACCAAGTGGTGTGAGCATCAGGGCCTGACCATGGGCGTCGACAGCATGGGCAACATGTTCGCCCGGCGCGAGGGCACGGACCCGGACGCGCTTCCGGTGATGCTCGGCAGCCATCTGGATACCCAGCCGACCGGTGGCAAGTATGACGGTGTTCTCGGCGTTCTCGGAGCGCTGGAGGTGATCCGCACGCTGAACGATCTCGGCATCAAGACGAAGCATCCGATCGAGATCGTGAACTGGACCAACGAGGAGGGCACGCGTTTCGCGCCCGCGATGGTGGCCTCCGGCGTTTTCGCCGGCATTCATACTCAGGATTGGGCCTATGACCGGACCGACGCGGACGGGCTGAGGCTTGGCGACGAGCTGGAGCGCATCGGCTACAAGGGCGATGAGCCGGTAGGCCAGCGCAAGATGCATGCTTTCTTCGAGCTGCATATCGAACAGGGCCCGATCCTTGAGGACGAGAATATCGATATCGGCGTGGTAACCCACGGCCAGGGCCTGAAATGGATCCAGATCACCCTGACCGGCAAGGAGAGCCACACCGGCTCCACGCCGATGCCGAAGCGCATCAATGCCGGGCTTGGCATGGCGCGCGTCACCGAACTTGTGAACGAGATCGCTCTTGAGCACGGCCCGAACGGCGTTGGCGCCATCGGCCATCTCGAGCTCTACCCGAATTCCCGGAACATCATCCCGGGGCGTACCGTTTTCACCGTCGATTTCCGGCACCCGGACAAGGCGTCTCTCGAACAGATGGACGCCAAGCTGCGGGCTGGCGCGGAGAAGATCGCGGCGGAAATCGGCCTCGGCATCGAGATCGAGCAGACCGGCGGATTCGACCCGGTCACCTTCGACGAGAATTGCGTCACTGCCGTGCGCAACGCGGCGGAGAGCCTTGGCTATACGCACCGGAACATCGTTTCCGGCGCCGGGCACGATGCCTGCTGGATCAACCGGGTCGCACCGACATCCATGATCATGTGCCCCTGTGTCGACGGCCTCAGCCATAACGAGGATGAAGAGATCAGCAAGGAATGGGCGACCGCAGGTGCGGATGTGCTGTTCCATGCCGTGGTCGAGACCGCGCAGATCGTCGAATAAAACCGGAGAGGAGCGAATTCATGTCCAAAGTCATCAAAGGCGGGACAGTCGTCACCGCCGATCACAGTTTTGAAGCGGACGTTCTGATCGAAGGCGGCGTGATCGCTGCCATCGGCAAGAACCTGAAGGCCGACGAAACCATCGATGCGACCGGCTGCTACATCATGCCGGGCGGAATCGATCCGCACACGCATATGGAAATGCCCTTCATGGGGACCTATTCGGCGGATGATTTCCACAGCGGGACCTCGGCGGCCGTCGCCGGCGGCACCACCATGGTGGTAGATTTCTGTCTGCCGGTGCCGGATCAGTCCCTGATGCAGGCATTGCAGAGCTGGGATCAGAAAAGCTCCAAGGCGGTGACCGACTATTCCTTCCACATGGCCATCACCTGGTGGTCGGAGCAGGTCTTCGACGAGATGCAGCAGGTGGTGAACCGCGGTATCAACACCTTCAAGCATTTCATGGCCTACAAGGGCGCCCTGATGATCGAGGACGACGAGATGTTCGCCTCCTTCCGGCGCTGCGCGGATATCGGCGGCATGCCGCTGGTCCATGCCGAGAACGGCGACGTGGTTGCTCACCTACAGGAGAAGTTGCTGGCCGAAGGTAATAACGGGCCGGAGGCGCATGCCTATTCCCGTCCGCCGGAAGTCGAGGGCGAGGCCGCCAACCGGGCCATCATGATCGCCGACATGGCGAACGTCCCGCTCTACATCGTGCATGTTTCCTGCGAGCAGGCGCATGAGGCAATCCGCCGGGCCCGGCAGAACGGCAAGCGCGTGTTCGGCGAGCCGCTGATCCAGCATCTGGTGCTGGACGAGAGCGAATATGCCAATGCCGACTGGGACCATGCCGCCCGCCGCGTTATGTCCCCGCCGTTCCGCGACAAGATGCACCAGGACGGCCTCTGGGCTGGTCTGGCTGCCGGCTCGCTGCAATGTGTGGCGACCGACCATTGTGCCTTCACCACGGACCAGAAGCGTATGGGGCTGGGCGATTTCACCAAGATCCCGAACGGCACCGGCGGGCTTGAAGACCGGCTGCCCGTGCTCTGGACGCGGGGTGTGAATACCGGCCGTCTGACCCCGAACGAGTTCGTCGCGGTGACATCAACAAACATCGCCAAGATTCTGAATTTGTTCCCGAAAAAAGGTGCTGTGATGGTTGGCGCGGATGCCGACCTGGTGGTCTGGGACCCGAAGGCGACGAAGACCATTTCCGCGGCGAAGCAGACCTCCGCCATCGACTACAATGTCTTTGAAGGCATCGATGTTATGGGGCTGCCGCGCTTCACGCTGAGCCGGGGCGATGTGGTGGCAATCGAAGGCAAGGTCGATGCCCCCGAAGGGCGTGGCAAGTTCGTCGGCCGCGATCCGTACCCGGCGACCAACAAGGCGCTTTCCAAGTGGAAGGAACTGACGGCGCCGCGCAAGGTCGTGCGGTCCGCGGCAAACATGCCGGCCGGCGTCTAGACCGGACCAGAAGATACCGGATAAAGCAGAAGCGGACCGCCGACTGGGATCGGACGGTCCGCCGATTTGGAGAATATGGTGACAGACATCCAGGCAACCGATGCCGCTTCAGGGGCGGGCGGCACGGCTGAAGACGATGCTTTCCGGGTTATCGAGGCGCGGGAGCTCTGCCTGACATTCGAGACCAATGATGGCCCGGTACACGCGCTGTCGAATGTGGACCTGACGGTCGACCGGGGGGAGTTCGTCTCCTTCATCGGTCCGTCCGGCTGCGGCAAGACGACTTTGCTTCGGGTCATTGCCGACCTTGAGAAGGCGACCGCCGGCACGATCTCCGTCAACGGAATGTCACCGGAAGAGGCGCGGCGGAAGCGTGCCTATGGCTACGTCTTTCAGGCAGCCGCGCTTTATCCTTGGCGGACGATTGCCGGCAATGTCGCGTTGCCGCTGGAGATCATGGGGCTGGACAAGGCGGAGCGGGCAGAGCGGATCGCCCGGAATCTGGAGCTCGTGAACCTGTCTGGCTTCGAGCGGAAATTCCCGTGGCAGCTCTCTGGCGGCATGCAGCAGCGGGCCTCCATCGCCCGCGCGCTTGCCGTAGAGCCTGACCTGCTGCTGATGGATGAGCCGTTCGGGGCGCTGGACGAGATTGTCCGCGATCATCTGAACGAGCAGCTCAACCAGCTTTGGGACCGGACCAACAAGACAGTCATTTTCGTGACGCACTCGATCCCCGAGGCGGTGTTCCTGTCGACCAAGATCGTCGTCATGTCGCCGCGTCCCGGCCGGGTGCATGACGTGATCGACTGTAATCTGCCGCGCGAGCGCACTCTGGACATCCGGGAGACGCCGGAGTTTCTGGAAATCGCCCACAGGGTCCGGGACGGGCTCAGGGCAGGGCACGCTTATGACGATGAATGATGTGCTGAAATCAAAGACCTTTGCGGTCGGAACGGTCGTGCTGGTGCTGATCGCGATCTGGTATTTCAGCGCGGTCATGCTGAATGCACCGTTCCAGCGCGAGCTGGACGAGCGGGCAAAGCTGAGCCCGACGACAGGACAATTCATCGAAGCGACACTGAACCAGAAACGGCCGGTCCTGCCGGCGCCGCATCAGGTCGCTGTTGAGATCTGGAACACCACTGTCGAGAAACGCATTACGTCCAAAAGAAGCCTTGTTTATCACGGCGGTATAACGCTTTCCTCGACCATGCTCGGCTTTGTCATGGGCACCGTTCTCGGCGTGACTTTGGCAGCGGCAATCATCCATGTGGAGAGCCTTGAGCGCAGCCTGATGCCCTGGATCATCACCTCCCAGACCATCCCGATCCTGGCGATTGCGCCGATGGTCATCGTGGTGCTGAACGCGGTAGGCATCTCCGGGTTGATCCCGAAGGCATTGATCTCGACTTATCTGTCCTTTTTCCCGGTCACGGTTGGTGTGGTGAAGGGCCTGCGCTCTCCCGACCCGATGCAGCTCGACCTGATGCGGACCTATAGCGCATCCTCCTTCCAGACCTTCTGGAAACTGCGTTGGCCGTCCTCGATCCCGTTCCTCTTCACCTCGATGAAAATCGCGATTGCCGCCAGTCTTGTTGGCGCCATTGTCGGTGAGTTGCCGACCGGAGCAGTTGCCGGACTGGGCGCGCGGCTGCTGGCCGGTTCCTACTATGGGCAGACGGTGCAGATCTGGTCCGCCTTGCTGAGTGCGGCTTTCCTTGCTGCGATGCTGGTCACCATCGTCGGTTTTGCCGATAAGGCTGTGCGGCGCCGGATGGGGATCATGCAATGAGCCGCTCCGTGCCATTGACCGTGCTGGCGGGCGGTATCGCCCTTCTGGCCGGGCTTGCGATCCAGATCATCTCCGCCGATGCGGTGTGGTCGCCGTCCTACGGCCTCGCTGCGGCGTTGCTGGCTAGCTCCTACCTCCTGGCGATAGTTTGGCGGCACGGAGCGGCAGCGGCATTTCTTTTGCTCGCTATTGTGCATCTCGCGGCTATTCCGCTGATCGGACATATCGGTCACGGCGAAGGAGAAATGGGGCCGGCCTACTGGGCCCTGCTGATTTCCGGCTGGCTGGCTGCCTGGACCAGCGTCACGCGGCTGACGGCCGCCGCCAGGTCAGTACCGCCATCGGCCAGACAGGCGATTAACCTGCTGATCCCGTTTGTTTTCGGGGTCTGGCTGATTCTGATCTGGGAGGCCGTTACACGAGGCGCCGGGATACCGCAGGTACTCTTGCCGGCACCGAGCGCGGTCTGGGCTAAGCTCATTGCGTCCTTGCCGATACTCTGGGCGGATTTCGTCCAAACCTTCATGAAGGCCGTGATCGCGGGCTACGTCCTCGGATGCGGAATCGGTTTCGGCACCGCCATCCTGGTCGACCGTTCGCCTTTCCTGAAGCGCGGGCTGATGCCTGTCGGCAATATGGTGAGTGCGCTGCCGATCATCGGCGTGGCGCCGATCATGGTGATGTGGTTTGGCTTCGACTGGCAGTCGAAAGCAGCGGTCGTCGTCATTATGACGTTCTTCCCGATGCTGGTGAACACGCTGGAAGGCCTCTCTGCCTCAAGCGCGATGCAACGGGACCTGATGCGCACCTACGCCGCCAGTTACAGCCAGACACTGCTTAAACTGCGTCTCGTCGAGGCTCTGCCTTTCATCTTTAACGCCCTCAAGATCAATTCGACTCTGGCGCTGATCGGCGCCATCGTGTCGGAGTTCTTCGGAACGCCGATCGTGGGTATGGGATTCCGCATATCAACCGAGGTCGGCCGTATGAATGTCGACATGGTCTGGGCGGAAATTGCGGTCGCGGCGCTTGCCGGTTCCGCTTTCTACGGGTCGCTCGTTCTAATCGAGCGCACCCTTACATTCTGGCACCCGTCAAACAGATAAGTCCGGGGTCAGGCAGGCTTCATCGAATGAGGAGAGTAACCATGCAAAAGATGCTGACAGGATTGCTCGCGGGGGCATTCAGTCTGGCCGCCGCCACGGCGATGGCTGAAGGCGATGACCATGTCACGCTTCAGCTCAAATGGGTGACCCAGGCCCAGTTCGCAGGCTATTACGTCGCCGCGGACAAAGGTTTCTACGAGGAAGAAGAGCTCGTTGTAGATATCAAACCGGGCGGTCCGGACATCGCGCCGCCGCAGGTGATCGCCGGGGGCGGAGCCGATGTGATCATCGACTGGATGCCTTCCGCTCTCGCCTCCCGCGAGAAGGGTGTGCCGCTGGTCAATATCGCCCAGCCGTTCAAGAGCTCCGGCATGATGCTGACCTGCCGCAAGGAAACCGGCATCAAGTCCCCGGCTGACTTCAAGGACAAGACCCTCGGCGTCTGGTTCTTCGGCAACGAATATCCGTTCCTGTCCTGGATGGCTCAGCTCGGCATCAAGACCGACGGCAGCGCCGGCGGCGTCACTGTGCTGAAGCAGGGCTTCAACGTTGACCCGCTGCTGCAGAAGCAGGCCGACTGCGTTTCCACCATGACCTACAACGAATATTGGCAGGTTATCGATGCCGGCATTCCGGCGGACGAGTTGGTGGTGTTCAAGTATCAGGACCAGGGCGTTGCTACGCTTGAGGACGGCCTCTATGTGCTTGAGAAAAACCTCAAGGATCCGGCATTCGTCTCCAAGATGGCGCGCTTCGTGAAAGCCTCGATGAAGGGTTGGAAATATGCGGCCGAGCATCCGGACGAAGCCGCCGACATCGTGCTTGAGAACGATGCTTCCGGCGCCCAGACCGAAATGCACCAGCGCCGCATGATGCGGGAAATCTCCAAGCTGACGGCAGGCTCCAACGGCACGCTCGACCCGGCCGACTACGAGCGGACCGTGAATACCCTGCTGAAAGGCGGCTCCAGCCCGGTCATCACCAAGCGGCCGGAAGATGCCTGGACCCACATGATCACGAACAAGGCGCTGAAGTAAGCTGCGCTTTAAAACCGATCCGGAAAAGGCGGCTTAAGGGCCGCCTTTTTCATGCGCTCAAATGCTGGTGGCGCCGAGATAGGCTTTCTGGACCGCCGGGTCGTTTGCCAGCTCCGCAGCGCTGCCGGCGCCGGTTATTTGCCCATTCTCGATCAGATAGCCACGGTTGGCGATTGCCAGGCTCTGACGGGCATTCTGTTCGACCAGCAGGATGCCCATGCCGGTATCGCGGATCTTCGCGAGATTGCGGAACAGTTCCTGACAGAGTATTGGCGACAATCCGAGCGAGGGTTCGTCCAGCAGCAGGATATCTGGGTTGGACATGATGGCCCGTCCGATGGCGACCATCTGCTGCTCGCCGCCGGACATGGTGCGGACGATCTGCGCCCTGCGGTCCTTGAGTTTCGGGAACAGCTCCAGGACTTTCGCAAGGTTGTCTTTCTCCGCAGCGCGCGCCCGTGCCGGATAGGCACCGAGCGTGAGGTTTTCACCGACGCTGAGCGCACCGAATATACCGCGCCCTTCGGGCACCAGTGCCAGGCCCGTCTCGACCACCCTGTCCGGTTTCTGACCGATGAGAGCCTTTGCATTGAGAGAGGCGACACCGCTGACCTTGCCGTCCGAGACCCCCGCGATGGCGCGCAGCAACGAGGATTTCCCCGCGCCGTTCGCCCCGAGAATGACGACGATCTCGCCCGGCTCGACAGTGATTGAAACACCGTGCAGTGCCTCGTGCAGCCCGTAGGAAACGCTGATGTCCCGCACTTCCAGCATCAGGAGTCTCCCAGATAGGCTGCGATGACATGCGGATCAGAGAGAACTTCCGCTGGTGTCCCTTCGGCGATCTTTTGCCCTGAATTCATCACGACGCAGCGGTCGCACAGGGACCGGATCGCGTCCATCACATGTTCAACGAGAATGATCGTCCGTCCTTCAGCCCGGAGAGAGGAGATCAGATCGATCCCGACCTGGAGTTCCGAGGGGTTGAGCCCCGCCAGCCATTCGTCCAGCAGCAGCACTTCCGGCTCGCCGGCAAGCGCGCGGGCAAGTTCCAGGCGCTTCTGGTCGATATAGGTGAGAGCGGATACCGGAACGGAGATCTTGTCCGCCAGACCGACCCGTTCAAGCAGATCCTTCGCGAAAGCGTCCGCCTCCTGTCCCCAGCGTTGCCTGTGGCCTAAAACCGCCCCGGCGACCGCGTTTTCAAGAACAGAAAGAGCCGGAAGAATGCGGACCAGCTGGAAGGTGCGGGAAATCCCGAACCGAGCTGTCTCGTGCGGACGAGCCGCCGTCAGATCATGGCCTTCGAGTAAAACCGATCCGGATGTTGCCCGGAGGGCGCCGGAAATCAGGTTGATCGTGGTGGATTTGCCGGAACCGTTGGGCCCGATCACCCCCATGACCTCATGCTCGCGAACATCGAACGAGAGATCGTTGACGGCAATCAGGCCGCCGAAGCGTTTCGTCAGTCCGCGCACTTCGAGAATGGTCTCGCCCGGTGTCATGGAACGCTCCGCTTTCTGAGTTTTCCGATCAGGCCGGTGACACCGTCGGGGATCAGATAGACGATGAGCAGGAAGGCGAGGCCGAGTACCATGGTCGTTGCGCTCGGGAAGGATGCGGAGACCACTTCCCAGAGCAGGGTGAAGGGGATGACCCCCAGGAGCGGGCCATAGAGGCGACGGGTACCGCCCAGCAGCGCCATGATGACGACGAGGAAACTCAGCTCCGGGGAAAACACAACATTCGGCTCGATATAGTAATAGCGCGGCGCGACAATGGCGCCGACGAGCGCGGCGAAGAACCCTGTCGTCATGAAAAGCAGGACCTTCGTGCGCGCCGTGTCGATCCCGACATGCCGCGCGACCTCCTCGTCATTGCCGAGAATGCGGAGCGCGAAGCCCATGCGTGAGCGGCCGAGACGCCAGCCGAACAGAAAGACCGCGAGGGTGACCACGAGGAGCATCCAGTAGATGTGGCGCTCCTCCAGCTCGGTCAGGACATAGAGCCCTTTGGAGCCGAGGAAATTGTTCTGCACCCAGCTCACGAGATTGCGGATCATCTCCGCCAGCCCGAGCGTGAAAATCACGAAATAGACGCCGGAAAGGCGCAGGGTGGCGATGCCGATCGCGCCGGCCAGCAGAGCGGCAACGAAGGGGGCAATCGCCATCATGCTCCAGAAAGAGGTGCCGAAATCGCTCATCCCCGTCGCGACCAGATATCCGCCGATGCCGTAGAAGGCACCTGTTGATAGCGCGATGTAATGTGTAGGCCCGGAGAACAGGGCCCAACTGGTGGAGAGCGCCGTGTACATCATGATGGTGACGGCGATGGAGAGCCAGTAACCGTCGGTCAGAAGGGGCAGGGCGGCTACTGCGAGGACAGCGAGCAGGACCGCTCCGCCGCGGAGGATATCCGGCATCAGGCGCTCCCCTGTCCGAAGAGGCCCTGCGGCCGGAAGAGCAGGACGGCGAGGAATATCGCATAGGCGGCAACCAGAGTGAGGCCCGGATCGATGATCGAGGCGACAGCGGTTTCGACGAGCCCGAGGATGAGCGCCGCGATGATCGCGCCCCTGATGTCGCCCACGCCACCCATGATGACGATGATCAGCGCTTTCATGGTGAAGATGACACCGGACGATGCATCGAGGGTCACGAAGGTCGAGATCAGGCAGCCGCCGAGCGCGGTGACCGCGCCGCCGAGGGCAAAGGCGAAGGCCGAGACCCGGTCGACATTGATCCCGACAAGCCCTGCGGCTTCCGGCGAGACGGCGACGGCGCGCACGGCCATGCCGGGGCGGGATCTGTTCAGCCAGAAATAGAGCGCGCCTCCGATGGCAGCGGCAATGAGCGCCGCCACCAGCCGGTTGGCGGCGACGGTCGTTCCAAGCAGGTGGACGGGCGTGGCAAGGAAGGAATAGGTGAAGTATTCGGCACGCAGGCTCACCATGACGCCCACAAGGAAGAAGCTGATGCCGAAGGTCGCGAGGATCGAATCTACTTCAAGCTGGCCGCGGGTTTTTGCCCGTCTGACCAGGGGACGCAGCAGCAGCCTGTACATTGCCCAGCTGCCGATGAAGGCCAGCGGGGCGACAATGACCAGTGTCAGGAGAGGGCTGAGGCCGAAGCTGACAAAGGCCCAGAAAGCTGCGAGGCCACCGAGGATCAGGATCTCGCCATTTGCGAGGTTCATGATCCGCGCGACCCCGTATTGCAGGTTCAGCCCCATGGCGACCAGCGCATAGGCCCCGCCGAGCAGCAATCC
Organism: Nisaea nitritireducens; assembly: GCF_014904795.1. Classification (GTDB taxonomy): domain Bacteria; phylum Pseudomonadota; class Alphaproteobacteria; order Thalassobaculales; family Thalassobaculaceae; genus Nisaea; species Nisaea nitritireducens. Next base: position 121,286 of record NZ_JACZFS010000014.1, on the reverse strand, counting down.
GGAGATCACAACGTCCATCTGGATTTCATTCCTGGAATAAGGGCCTGGAAAAAATGGGCCGGCCCGAGGCATCGAAAGCCGGCCCAGGGCAGGTTACTTCCAGCCTTTTTTCGCGACCGGTGCGACGCTGTCGCCCATGCCGGTATCGGCGACGGCGACAAACTGTCCGCCCCGCCACTGGCCAACCGACCAGTACCGTTCGGAGTTATTGTGCTTGTCGAACCTGATGGTGCCGATCACGGTCTCGAACGCATTGTTCTTGATATGCTCTGTCACAGCCGCACGGTCGACCTTGCCGACGCCTTCAATGGCCTGCTCCAGCACTTGCAGGGCGGAGTAGTAGGTGGCGGATGCCCAGTAGTCCGGAGCCTTGCCCGTCACGTCCTGATGCCGTTTGCGGTAGGCCTTCATGGCGTCGGTGTTCGGATTCACACCGCCGGCGCCGAGATTGCCTTCGATGGCGTTTCCGAACTTTCCGCCATATGCCGGGAACGCCGTGGCAACGGCTGTGTAGAACGCCTTCACGTCGAGATCCTCGATGATCGCCTGCTCGGTCAGCGCGAAGCTGTCAGGCGGATAGGACCAGGCAACGAAGGCATCCGGGGCAGCCGCTTTCGCGCCTTTCATCACCGGTGAAAGGTCCGGTGTGCCGAGCGGATAGGACTTGTCATAGACAATATTGAAGCCCGCTTCCTTGAACTTCTCCCGGGCCACGCCTGCGAGTTCGATGCCGAAGGCGTCGGCCACGTTGACCATGGCGATCTTGTCGCCGATCACACCCTTGCTTTGCAGGGTCTTCAGCGTGTTCGTGACCCCTTCGACAAACCCGCTCGTGGACCCGAGCGTGAAGAACATGTTCGGGAATTTAGCGGTCAGCTCATGGATTTCGTCGGTGATCGCCGTGACGGCGACCAGTGGATACTTGTAGCGCGCATAGATAGGCGCGGCGGCAATGTTGAAGCCGGTTCCGTAGGGCGCGATCATGAAATCGACTTCGTCCTGGGAGGCGAGGCGCTGGACTGCCTTGATATGCTCGGCCGGATTGGTCTTGTCGTCATATTGAACGATCTCGACCGGGCGGCGCTTGCCGTCCACCATCAAGCCGCCGCGTCCGTTCACCTCTTCGACCCAGAGCTGCACGTTCGGAAGATGGGTAACCGCCTCGCCACCCGCCAGCGGGCCTGAGAGATGCGCGACCATTCCGAATTTGATCGGTTCCTGGGCCTGTGGGGCCTCAGCAAACGCGAGACTCAACGCGACCGCAGCCGATGCGATCGCGAAATTGCGTCGATTCATGATTGTCCTCCCTTGGTTGCAGCTCTTTTTCGCGGCTGCTCCAAAATGAATCCATAATGCGGCGTTCAAGGCAAGGAAATGCTGATTCCAAGTTCGAATTGGAAATAAATCCAAAATTATGTATCCATTGTTGGTGTGATGAAGTGTTGCCGCGCCGTAACCGGAAGTGGCGGGAGGAGGTCCGGGTGAACCATTTGATGCGCCCTTCAGCCGATGAAGGCTCAGCGGACAAGCGCGTTCTGTCTGCGTTGCGCCGCATGGTCATCGACGGAACGTTGCCGGAAGGCACCAAGATTTCAGAAGTGATCGCGGCCGAGATGTTCGGCGTTTCCCGAACACCGGCACGGCTTGCGCTCCGGGCACTGGAGGTCGAAGGCCTTATTCGCAAACGGGAGGGGCGAGGGTTCACCGTCCAGGAGTTCAATCTCGGCGATATCAAGAAGGCCTACGAGGTACGCGGTGTCCTCGAAGGACTGTCCGCGGGAACGATGGCGAAAACCGGGATATCCGAGACGGCCGATGCCAGGCTGCAGGAAGCCGTCGATGCGATGGCAGCTGCTCTTGATGCGGATATGGATCCGGCGAGCAAGGCGCTGGACTACCAGGACGGCAATGTCGCCTTTCACGAAACCATCATGAAGGACTGCGGCAATCCTTATGTCGCGTTCACGTTCAGCCGGATGGAGACGCTGCCGATGATCAAATTGGGCACCGTCGTTTTCAGCCAGGATAATGCCGAGGAGGACCTGATGCGTCTGCGTCTCGGCAACATGCAGCACAAGCTGATTCTCAATGCGATCCGGACCCGTGATCCGCAGCGTGCCGAAGCGATGATGCGGGAGCATGCGAACCAGACACTGGTCTATACGGATCTCTTCACCGCGCCGCGCTGAAACACGGGAAGCCGGACCATCCGGTCGCGCGCCTGTGACCGGGTTTGTCCGCCATGAGGTCATCGGGCGGTATATGTCTCGGGGGAACACAATGTCTCCCGGCTCCGGAGTGCCGCATGATCCGGCTCATTTCAGCTCTCCTTCTTGCATTTGCCCTGATTGCCGGTTCTGGATCGCAGGGTGTGTTTGCCTCCTGTGGGGACGGGGAGCGCTGTGACGTGGCCGAAGGCTATTACCTCTCGTCGCCTCCGGCAGATTGGGACGGTTTTTCGCCCTTGCCGCTCGTGGTGTATTTCCACGGTTGGAACAGCTCACCGGAAGCGACCTTCCGGAACAAGGCAATGGTACGCGGTGTGAACCGGCGCGGAGCCCTGTTCGTGGCACCGTATGCACCGCACGGCTATTGGCGGCAGATCGGGGAAGGGCGTGCGGAGAATGGCCGTGACGAGCTCGCCTATACGGAGCGGGTCATGGCCGATATTCGGCGTCGTTGGCCTATCGACGGGACGCGGACCATGGCATCCGGTTTCTCGCGCGGTGCCTCAATGGTCTGGAACGTCGCCTGCTATGCCAAGGGTATGTTCCGCGCGTATGTGCCGATTGCGGGTGGGTTCTGGAATTCAAATCCCGAGGTCTGCCCGGGCGGCCCGGTCAACCTTCGCCACATTCATGGAACGGCGGACCGAGTCGTCGCCTATGACGCGATCGGCACCTACAACTCGATGCCGGTAACCGCCGGGATCGACGGCGTGGTCTCCCTCAATCGCTGTGCGCAGACTCCGTCCGGAGAAGAGATCGGGAAGCGCTATAAATGCAGGGTGTGGAGCGGATGTGCTTCCGGCAGGGAGGTTCAATTGTGCCTGCACGACGGCGGACACAGCATTCCGGCCGAGTGGGTTGGAGAAGGGCTCGACTGGATGTTTCGTCTCGCGGCGGAGTAATCTCGGCCTAGCCCGTTCTCTTCCGTTCATCCTCAAGGCTTTTCATGACCGATATCCTGTTTCTTCCCGGCTTCATGTGCGACCGGCATCTCTGGGACGATGCGAAAAGCGGCCTGGAGCAGCTCGGGACCCTGCATTTCGGGGATCTCACCCGTGATCGGACCTTTGAGGCAATGGCCGAACGGGTATTGGCCGGTGCACCGGATCGGTTTTCCCTGGTCGGCTTTTCCATGGGGGGATTTGTTGCCCGCGAGATTGCCCTGATGGCGCCGGAGCGGGTTGAGCGTCTGGCATTGCTCAACACAAGCGCGCGGGGTGACAGTCCAGAACAGGCAACCCGCAAGGCGGGCCTTGCCATAGCGGCGGAAGGTCGGGGATTTCGAGGTCTTTCGCGTCATTCCATCCTGTCCTCCCTTCACCCGGAACGGCAGGAAGACGAGGGACTTGTGGCAAAGATCCGCGAAATGGCCGACCGGATCGGCAAGGATGGATTCGTGAACCAGATCGGCGTGGTGCGTCGGGACGGGCATGACCTGCTCGCCCGGGTTTCCTGCCCGACGTTGGTCGTCTGGTCCCGCCAGGATGTACTGCGAAGTCTGGATGAGGCGCAGGAGCTTGTGGACGGCATTCCCGGCGCACGGCTCGAGATCGTCGAGGAGTGCGGTCACATGTTGCCGCTCGAGGCGCCGGAAGAGACGGTTCGGTTGTTGGCCGATTGGCTCGAACAAGAGGATTGAGTCGCTTCGTTGAGCGTCCGCTTATTCGGAATTGACGGGGATTGCAGTCCTTCGAAGGCGCAAATCAGTTGTGCCAGATTCGAAATTAAGAAGAGGCGGTGACGGTCAGGAGAGGTTTCTGACTTGTACTAAACCGGGCCGTTTGAGCACCGCTGTATGATCTGCGGACGCCCTTTAATTTAATACGATTGATGAATTTCCGTCCAATTGTCCAGTTTCGCAAATATGTGATCGCATGGACCTTGAAATTGCCATATTAAGGACAAAACTACACCGAGTAGTTTTGTCCTATCGGATTATGACATGTCCCGGATTATATGGCTTGCATCCTATCCCAAATCTGGGAACACGTGGATGCGTGCGCTTCTGGCAAACTACCTTATTGGACAGGAAGAGCCGTTCGCTATCGAGGATTTGCGTGCGTTTTCCCTGAGCGATGTGCGGCCGCGCTTCTACGCGGAAGTGCTCACCAAGCCCGTGCAAGAGATGACGGCAGAGGAGAGCGTAACAGTGCGCCCACAAGCACAGCAGCGGCTTGCCGCGGCGCGTGGGCACGATCATTTCGTCAAGACACACTCACGTTTCGGCATGCTGAACGGGACGCATCTCATCGATCGTTCTGTTTCGGCCGGTGCCGTTTACATCATAAGGAATCCGGCGGACATCGTGCCGTCCTATGCCAGCCATATGGGCGTGGCGACCGACGCGGCTATCGAAATCATGGCTGATCGCGATCATGCGACCGTCGAGGCCGATGTCCAGATCCTGACTCCGATCGGCCGCTGGGGAGATCATGCCGAAAGCTGGATCGACGGAAGCCATTCTCTACCGGTCTGCGTGGTGAGATACGAAGACCTCTACGCCGACCCGGAAAAGGCTTTCGGACAAGTCCTGAAGGTCCTTGGGTTACCGTTTGACCGGGAACGGCTGGCGCGATCAATCCGGCACTCATCTTTTGAAGAGCTCAGCCGGCAGGAAAAGGAGAAAGGTTTCTCCGAACGCCCGCCGCATATGCAGCGCTTTTTCCGCTCAGGCGGCAGCGGAGAAGGCCAACAGGCACTTAGCGAAGGACAACTTGCACGTCTCGTTAGAGATCATGGTCCGGTGATGAAGCGGTTCGGGTATCTGCCTTAGCGAACGATCGACCGGTTCTATACAGATAAAAAACCGGCCGCATCATCCCGATGCGGCCGCTCTTTTTGGATGTTTGGAAATCTACTCGGCAGCTTCTGCGGGCCAACCCGAAACAGCTTTCACTTCCAAAAATTCAATAAGACCGTACTCGCCGCCTTCGCGGCCGTTGCCGGACTGCTTGTAGCCGCCGAACGGGCTACCCGGCGCGCGGCCGGCACCGTTCATCTGGACCATGCCGGCACGGAGCTGACGGGCGAGGCGCTTGGCCCGTTCCGGGTCACCGGTCTGTACGTAGGAGGTCAGGCCGTATGGCGTGTCGTTGGCAATCCGGACCGCGTCGGCCTCGTCCTCGAAGGACATGATCGAGAGCACCGGGCCGAAGATTTCTTCCCGGGCAATGGTCATGTCTTCTTTTACGTCCGCAAACACGGTCGGCTTCACATAGTAGCCGCGGTTGAGGCCATCGGGACGGCCGAGACCGCCGGCAAGGAGGGTCGCGCCTTCTTTGATGCCGGATTCGATCAGGCCCTGGATCTTGTCGTACTGGGCCTGCGAGACCACCGGGCCGATCTGACGGCCTTCCTGGGTCGGATCGCCGACTTCCTGCGCCTCGGCCACGGACTTGGCGACTTCGACCGCTTCGCCATATACGGATTTTTCGACAATCATCCGGCTCGGCGCGTTGCAGCTCTGGCCGCTGTTGTTGAACATGTGCAGCACACCGCGTTTGACGGCTTTAGCAACGTCCGTATCGGCGAACACCAGATTCGGGCCCTTGCCGCCGAGTTCAAGCGACACGCGCTTGACCGTATCGGCCGAAGACTTGGTCACGGCAATGCCGGCGCGGGTCGAGCCGGTGAAGCTCATCATGTCGATGTCGGGATGCTTGCTCATCGCTTCACCGACGGTTGGGCCGTCGCCGTTGACGAGATTGAACACACCGGCGGGGAAGCCTGCCTGCTCCATGAACTCGGCGAAGAGCAAGGAAGACATCGGCGCAATTTCGGAGGGCTTCAGCACCACGGTGCAGCCAACGCCGACGGCCGGGATGACCTTCAGCGTCACCTGGTTCATCGGCCAGTTCCACGGCGTGATCAGACCGCAGACGCCGATCGGCTCGTGCATGATGTATTCGGTCTGGAACTTCTCGTTCAGCGGATGCTCGAAGGTGAAGGCCTTCAATGCCCGGATGAAGGCCTTGATATGGCCGAGACCGGCTGCAGCCTGCTGGCTGCTGGCAATGTTCTTCGGCGCGCCCATTTCGCTGGAGATTGCGGCGGCCATCTCCTCGATGCGCTCCTGATAGATCTCGGCCAGCTTCTCGACATAGCCGACGCGCACGTCGTGGGGCGTGGTGCTCCATGTCGTGAAGGCGCTCTTGGCTGCTGCGACGGCCTTATTCACATCGGCTTCGCTGCCGAGGGAAATCGTCGCGAAAGGGGTTTCGTTGGCCGGGTTGATGACCTCGAAGTCATTGGCGCTGGCCGGCGCTACCCATTTTCCGTCGATAAAGAAATCGGTCTTGCGTTCCATTTGATCCTCCCGCGGCGTGTCGTCGAGCCGCGCGCTCGCTCAGTGAATGTTGGCCCGTCTCAGGACAGGACGGCTCAATAGCCGCATTTGGGTAGAGGGCAGGGCCGGTACAAGGAGCCTCGCCGGAACAAGGCATGGTTCCCATTAGCCCATGAAATTGTTCGGTGCAACATGCGGAAACGGCACCAGACCAATTGAACCATTATGGATTCACCGGTGTGGCTTTCGTTCAAAGAATCATATTGTTGCACTGCAAAATCTCGGTCTAGACTTCCTGATCAATCGTTTGGAGCTTCTGTTCTCTGAACACTTCGCTACTGCGAGATGGGTTCGCGTCCTGCGGGTCTGTTCGTGGAGCTCAGCCGAAATAGCGCCTGCGGGGATGGGCGCTATTGAAAACAAAGCGGCGGGCAGGCGACTCAAAAACAAGGAGGCTGATTATGAATTTCATGAAAATTGCTACCATCGGTGCGGTTGCCGCTATGGCATTTACCGGAGCCGTGGAAGCGAAGACCTACAAGGTCGGGCTGGACGGAACTTTCGCCCCGCACGCCATGCCGAAACTCTCTGGCGGCGTAGAAGGCTTCAATGTCGATTTCGCCAATGAACTGGGGAAGCGCTTGGGTGCCGAGATGGACATCACCGCGGCGCAATGGTCCGGACTGTTGCCGGGCATGCAGGCCGGCACCTATGATTTTCTGGTGGCGCCGACCACGCTGACCGAAGAGCGCTCCAAGAGCATGCTGTTCAGCGAAGGATATCTGAACACGGACTTCCAGTTCGTCGTGAAGAAGGGCGCGGAAGAGATCACCGATCTCAAGCAGTTCAAAGGCAAGGTCATCGCAGTCAACAAAGGCGCGGTCTACGACCGCTGGGCGCGGGAGCTTGAGAGCGAAGTTGGCTGGAAAGTCGAATCCTACGGTACCAACACGGACGCGATCCAGGCGGTGATTTCCGGCCGTGCCTTTGCAAATGTCGCCGGCAACACGGCGTCGGCCTGGGCGGTGAAGAAGAACCCGATGATCGCTTTGTCTTATCTGCACTCCACCGGCAAGGTGTTCTCCGTACCGTTCCCGAAAGCCAGTGGAGAGCTTCGGAACATGGTTGATGCCGCCATCGAATGCATGAAGCTCGACGGCACCATGACGAAGCTGAGCGAGAAATGGTTCGGTGTGACACCGGCGGCGGGTTCCGCGGCGATCACCGTTCAGCCGGGATATGGTGAGCCTGGTTTCGAAGGCTACGATCCGACGGAACATACCCCGTCCTGTAGCTGATTGGCCTGTAGCTAATCGACCTACCTCTCGAATGGCGGCGGCGTTTCATGACTCGCCGCCATTCCTCCCTGCAGCGTTAAAGAAAGCCCCAAGCCATGGCAGCCATCCTTGAGGCCCGCGGCCTCTGGAAGTCATTTGGCGATTTCGACGCTTTGAAAGGCGTTGATTTCACCCTGAATGCCGGAGAGCTCGTTTTCGTTATCGGACCGTCCGGGTCCGGCAAGAGCACCATGCTCAGATGCTTCAACCGGCTTGAGGAGCCGACAGACGGTTCCGTCATGTTCGAAGGCGTGGATCTGATGAACCGTTCCGTCGACATCAACCTGATGCGGCGGCGCCTCGGCATGGTGTTTCAGCAGTTCAATCTCTATCCGCATCTGACGGCGCGGGACAATGTCACGCTGGCGCTGCGCAAGGTGCTCGGCAAGTCCCGGGCCGAAGCGAACGAAATCGCCGAGGCCATGCTGGACAGGGTCGGTCTGGGCGACAAGGCCGACTCTCATCCGGGCGCGCTGTCAGGTGGTCAGCAACAACGGGTGGCCATCGCCCGTGCTTTGGCGCTTGAGCCCTCCGTCATGTTGTTCGACGAGCCCACGAGTGCGCTCGACCCCGAATTGGTCGGCAGTGTGTTGCAGGTCATGCAACAGCTTCGTGAAGCGGGTATGACGATGGTCGTCGTCAGTCACGAGATGCGTTTTGCCCGCGCGGCCGCCGACCGTGTGATCTTCATGGCCGATGGGGAAATTCTGGAAGAAGGGACACCGGACAAGATCTTTGGTGCCCCTGAACACGCCCGAACCCGTGAATTCATGCAAGAGATCGGTCAATGAGTACGGCGCCGGAAGCGGGCACTTGGGCCCACTTTATTGAAACCTTTTTCCGGCCTGACCTGATCGATCAGTATGCCGGCGCTATCGGGAAGGGCGTGATCGTCACCTGCGAGATAGCGGTGCTTGTGGTGATATGCGGGCTCGCGCTCGGCATGTTGCTGGCGATTGTACGGGCATACCGGATAAGAGCGCTCTCCCTGATCATCGTGGGGCTGGTCGACCTGCTGCGGTCGCTGCCACCGCTCGTCATCATTCTGCTGCTCTATTTCGGCTTGCCGACGGTCGGTCTGACACTCTCCGGCTTCTTTGTCCTCTGGCTCGTGCTCACGCTGGTGCTCGCGGCCTTTGCCGAAGAGATCTTCTGGGCCGGAATCCTCTCTGTCCGCAAGGGACAATGGGAAGCTGCCCGGTCGACCGGGCTCGGGTTCAATCAGTGCCTGATCTATGTGGTGGTACCCCAGGCCATTCGCATGACGGTCGCACCACTCACCAATCGGACGATTGCCATCACCAAGAATACGGCGCTCGGCACCGTGATAGGGGTCGGCGAGATCCTGAACGAGGCATCGACGGCGCAATCCTTCTCCGGCAGCGCGACCCCGCTGATGATGGGGGCGATTGCCTATATTCTGCTTTTCATTCCGGTCGTCATTGTCGGCCGCTGGATTGAGACACGGTTCCAGTGGAGGCGTGCCTGACATGGAAATGCTGATCTACAATTTCTTCAATTTCGAGATCATGGCAGAAGCTTTTCCGTTGTTGCTGCGCGGCGCTGGCCAGACGCTTTTGCTCTGTGCGGCGGTGATACCGCTCGGTTTGCTTGGGGGACTGATCGTCGCCCTTGCTGCCCGCACCCGAAGACGCGTGCTGCGATATGCCGTCATCGCGTTCATCGATCTGTTTCGCGCGGTTCCGCCGCTCGTGCTGCTGATCTTTGTCTATGCGGGGCTACCCTTCGCCGGCTTGGATATCTCGCCTTTTGCGGCAGTGTGCATTGCCTTCCTGCTGAATAACTCAGCCTATTTCGCGGAGATCTTCCGCGCGGGTATCGAGAGCATTGGAGCCGGGCAAACGGAGGCGGCGCGGTCAACCGGGCTGGGTCGGCTGCAGACCATGGCTTACGTGGTGTTGCCGCAGGCAACCCGTAACGTGCTTCCGGATCTGCTCAGCAACAGCATCGAGGTTGTGAAACTGACATCGATTGCCAGTGTCGTATCGTTTCAGGAGTTGTTGTATTCAGCCGATATGGCACGGTCCCTGACCTACAATTCCTCCCCGCTCGTTATGGCGGCTGCGATGTATCTGGTACTCCTTTGGCCCGTGGTCCGCATCCTCAGCCGGATGGAGCATCGGGTCGGCCAATAAGACCTGGGGTTATTCCTGGAGCGTTTTCTCAGCGGGTCGTGAGGCCGGCGCGTTCCAGGGAGTGTTTCATATGGAAATAGTCTGCCGGATTGCGAAAGGGCTGAACCGAGAGGAACCAGCGGGAAATATCGCCGGGTAGAGGGGGCATCTCGCCGGTCCAGTTCTCACGAGCCGTGGCGAGGAACTTCCGGGCTTCGCGCTCAGCTGAGCGGTCGTTCCCGAGTTGGGCAAAGGCCACCGCTGACCAGGCCTGTGGGTAGAATGCGCCTTCGTTCGCTTTCGCCGCTGCCCAGAGCGTTCCCGGATAATCCCGGCAAATGAAACGGCAGGCGGCTTCAATGGACCAGTGCAGAGACTGGTAGTCGAAGTCGGCTTCCTGCAGGTGATCCAGCCGCCGCAAAGCCTCTTCGGATTCTCCGCAATAGGCCAGACCCAGGGCGGAGGAGACGGCGACTCCGATGTCGTTTTCATTCAGGGTTTCGGCGATACCGAAGCAGAGCGCGGCCCGTTCGAATTCCCCGACCAGAATGTGAGCCCAGCCGGAGGCTTGGTAGCCTTTTGTGTCCCTTGGACCGAGCTCTATCGAGCGTTTTGCATGCTCGATGGCCGAAAGTGAAAGGCCGGGTTCGTCCCGGAACCCCGGATATACGAACCGCTTGAGGCTGGCGCAGAATGAAAGGCTGGAATGGCCTGGCGCGAAGTCGGGCTGGTCCTTACGCACTGATGTGAAGATTTCCTCGGCCTCGGCCCATCCGGTCGGGGTCCAGAGATGAAGCAGTCGGCGGCCTTGCATCCATCTGTCGTAGACGGGGGGAGACTGGCTCGGCTCTTCGCGTTTGGCGGACTGCCGGTTGCTCGCGACATGGGTATTGATTGCTATGGCGAGCTTCTGCACGAGCTGCCGGAGCGTTCGCGGCCAGGTATCCAGACTTGCCGGGTTCTCTTCGCTCCAGAGGATGGTGTCATTGCTGGAGTCACGAACCGAAACCACGACATAGAGGATCGTGTCTTTAACGTATGTATCGCCCGAAATCCTGAAGACCGGGTTAGACGGAAGCATGATTCGCTGGCGCTCGGCGCGTTCGCCATCGACCACCAGCCATTCCCTGAATTTGAGCAGGCTGGACATGAATTGATGACGGAAAGCGCGGGCCATGAATTTCAGCGGGTCTGGCACGCCCGCGTAACTGAATGATTCGACAACCAGACGGGGAGTTCCGGACGGGTCGGGCCTCGAAGATCCGGCATCCGGTTTTGCATCAGCCTCGTCAGCGCCGCTCTTGATCAGGGCGACGAGCGCCTTGGTCTCTTCGGACGGCTCCATGTCATAGTCGTTTTCAAGCAGCGACCAGAGGCGATTATAGCGCTTCAGGGCGGAGCCGATATCTCCAGCGCGGACATGCTGCAGCATCAGCTCCCGGCATGCGCCTTCATGGGTTGGGTCGAGGTTGGAGAGGGCAAGGGCAGCATTCTTGGTCGCGTGAGCTGCATCGCGGCCTGCACTGCCGGAGGGTTGGGCCAGGCGGACCTCCAGGTTGGCAACCAGACGATCATTCAGGTTTTGCCTTTGCGTCAGCACCCAGGAGTTAAAAGCCTCATCCAGGTCGTCGAAGCCGAGCAACAGCGAGGCCGATATGTCGGAGCGTTGCAGCAAGATGGGGTGTATGGGCGCATCGGCGTCAATTTCCAGAACAGCCCAAAGGTCGGTTTCGAACATCCTTTTATTGAGACGGACCTCGGTCCGCGTCGCGTCAATTCCAACGATGCCGACGGCATCGAAATACTGGTTGAGTCGCCGCAGTGCCTGTCTCAGAGATGCACGCGCAAGGTCTTCTGTCGCCCCACTCCAGAGGAGGCCTGCAATGCTCTCTCTGGTCGCTTTTTGTGACGGCAGCAGCATGAGATAGGCGAGAATTGCCTGTGCCTTTCGGCTGGGCAAACCGACTGTTCCGTTAGGTGCCTCGATCAGAAAACCGCCGAGAAGGCTGACTTTGATCAGAGCTGACGGCGGGCCTGCTGTCGGAGTGGCCGATGCACTGCCGATTGGCGTGGAATGTTCCGTTAAATGGGAGGGAGCGTCGACCATGTTTCCCAAGAGTGCATCATCTGGTTCAATCATCCAGGACAGTGCTTCTGACCCGCTACCCGGCGCATAAAGCGGCATCATGAATTCTGCATGATCATCATGAAAACAATGCCAAATCAGGGGCGCCGGCGCCAGTTAATCATAAATAAAACTGCCGGTATGCCTGCTCATCCGGTTCCTGAAAGAACATGACTGAAAGACTGCAATTAATCGGTCATCAAGTTGTCATTCCTGGCCGCTAGCCTCCATCTTTTGAGCAAAAGGCGCGGTGTAAAAATGGTCGGAAAATCTGGGGTAAACTGGATCCGGCAGGAGTTCGAAAAACGGACGCCGGTCGTTTCGTACTGTAATCCAGACGACTCTTTGACCCGGCAGGTGCTCATCCGTTTCGTCGAGTTGCTGAGCGGGCAGCCGCGTCTGCAACGGATGTATGACGACTATTGCCGGAAACATCACGACACCGATAATTTCTGGCACTCTGCCGTCGAGTATCTGAGGCTATCCGTCAATTTCGAGCGGAGCCGCCTTAATGCGATCCCGGCTGAAGGTCCTCTGATCGTGGTTGCGAACCACCCGTTTGGAGTGCTTGACGGAATTGCTGTCGGGCATATCACGTCGCTCGTCCGCAAGGACTTCAAGCTGCTCGCGCATGCAGCCCTTGGGCGGGCAGAGCCGTTGCGGCCCTATCTGATTCCGATCGAGTTCGACGGGGCCTCCAGTGCTGTCCGCAGCAATGTCGAATCGAAGCGCAAGGCTCTGACGCATCTGAATGACGGCGGCGCGCTGGTGATTTTTCCGGCGGGCCGGGTGTCGACGTCGGAGAATTTATTCGGCAGGGCGACCGACGCTCCCTGGAAGCTTTTTGCGGGTAAGCTCATCGCCCAGACGGATGCGACCGTCGTTCCTATCTTCTTCGAGGGGCAGAATCGGTTCCTGTTTCATCTGGTCAGCCGGTTCAGCGAGGCTTTGCGCGAAGCGCTTTTGATGAACGAGGTGGCCCGCCGGATTGGCGACAATGTGCAGGCCCATATCGGCACACCGGTCCGGTCATCGGAGCTTTCCATCGGGAACGACCGGCAGGCATTGCTCGATCAGTTGCGCGATATGGTCTACGGGCTCGACCCCGTACGTCTGAAAGCGCTCGCGTCCGCCTGATCTGCGGCTGCTCTCAGATAAGGGTTTCTTCCAGCACCAGCGCGGCGGCGCCATGCGCCCAGACTTCGTCACCGCCGGGATCGACCCGAAGGTCGACCTTGGTCTGGGCTCCGAGCAAGGTGTTCGTCTCCATCGCGCCGGTGAGTGCCGAGAAAAACGCCTTTGCGGACCGGGATCGGGCGCCCGAAAGCACAACAACCGGAGGGTCCAGAACGTCGACGAGATTGGCGATGCCGGTGCCGAGCATGGTTCCCGCGCGTTTGAAGATCGACGTCACTGCTGGCGAGCCTTCATCGGACAGCTTGATGAGATGCTCCATCCGGTCCTGCAAGGCGAACGGATCGTCGATGTCGGTTGTTGACCCCAAGACGTTCGCTTCACGTGCTATGGCGTAGTCTGAGGCATAGGCTTCGACACACCCGCGCTGGCCGCAGCGGCATAGGGCGCCGCCAACGACGATCTTCGTGTGTCCGAACTCAGCCCCGAAGCCGCGGGCACCGCGATAGAGCTTTTCGTCGACAACCAGCCCCATGCCGATGCCGTGCTCGACTGTGACGACGAGGAAGGTCGGGAATTGCCGCCCGACCCCGAACCATTTCTCGGCGAGGGCCGTCATATTGGCGTCATTGTCGATAAAGGTTCGAAATCCGGTTTTCTGCTCGACGATCTCGCGGAACGGAACGTCTGGTCGAGAGAAGACCGGCGCCCATCTGACAATTCCGGATGGATATTCCACATATCCAGGAACGCCAATTCCGACACCAAGAACCAGCTCCGGATCGATCCCTGCATCGCCGATCACTTCTTGTATCTGGGTCATGCAGACCTCGGCGATGCGTTCCGGCGAGTCGCGGTTTGCGCGCATGGGAACGATCTTTGCCCCCAGAATTTCTCCCGAGAGGTTCGTCAGAGAGATGGAGGCCTGGTGCATCGATATCTTGATGCCGATGGCGAAGCCGGCTTCCGGGTTCAACTCCAGTCGTGTGCGGGGGCGGCCGCGTGACGACCCGTTTCTGTCCGTCGAGCTTATTTCCTCGCGGATCACACCATCCTCGATCAATTCCGAGGTGATAACCGTGACCGTCGCGGGGCTGATGCCGACATGCTTTGCAATCTCGATCCGCGCCGCGGCCTGGTGCCGCCGGAGGCAGTCGACAATTGCTTTTCTGTTCTGCGCCCGGACCGGGTCGGATATGTGCCGTCCAAGTCGGCGGTAATGCTGGTTCATTGCGCGGGGGACTTGCCCGCTTCGGAGCCATCTTCCAGGTGATCCGGCATTTTCCCGAGAATGATCATGCCGAGTACATCTTCCTTTGAAACTTCTTCGGTGCGGACAGTTCCAACCAGGCGCCCATTCTTCATGACTGTCAGCCGATCGGAAAGATCGAACACGTCATGAATGTCATGGCTGATCAGGAAGATACCGATACCCTCGGCCTTTAGCTGTTTGATTAACTCGGAGACCATGGCTGTTTCCTGAACCCCGAGAGCCGCGGTCGGCTCGTCCATGATCAGGACCTTGGCGTCGAAATAGACCGCGCGGGCGATGGCCACGGATTGGCGTTGGCCACCGGATAAAGCCTTTACGGGGGCTGCGAACTTGCGGAAATTCGGGTTGAGGCGGCCCATTATCTTGCGGGTCTCGTCCTCCATCCTGACGTCGTCCAGCATCCCGGAAGGCGTCAGGATTTCCCGCCCGAGGAAGAGATTGGCGGCGGCATCCAGGTTATCGGCGAGGGCGAGCGTCTGGTAGATTGTCTCGATATTGTAGGCTCTTGCATCCCGTGCGTTGCGGATGACGGCCTTCTGGTCGTTGATCCGAATGTCACCGGAGTCCGAATGGCAGGCACCGGATAGCACCTTGATCAGGGTCGATTTTCCTGCCCCGTTATGCCCAAGGAGGCCGACGACCTCGCCCGGATAGAGATCGCAGGACACGCCATCGACGGCCTTGATGCCGCCGAAGGAGACATGAATATCGCTGAGCGCGACGAGGGGATGAGCGGTATCTGTGGGCATGGCGTTCACTCCCCGATCCGGCGGCGGTAGACCTGATCGACCCAGACCGCGAGAATAAGCACAAAGCCGATGACAATGGATTGCAGCGACGTGTTGGTGCCGATCAGGGCCATCCCGCTTTGCAGGCTTTGCATGACGAGCGCACCGAGGATTGCGCCATAGATCGTTCCGATGCCCCCGGCGAGGGAGGTTCCGCCGATCACGGCGGCGGCAATGACGCGCAGCTCGTCGAGGGTGCCGAGATCATTGGCTGCCGATTGCAGCCGTGCTGAAGCGATGACTGCCGAGATGGCGCACAACCCGCCCATCAATGTGAAAATGTAGAGGGTCATCCGCCGGGTATCGATGCCGGAGAGTTCTGCCGCCTGCGGGTTGCCGCCGATGGCAAAAACATAGCGTCCGAACTTCGTGCGCCGGGCGACGATTGTCATTGCGATGGCGACCAGGGCAACGATGACAACCGGGATGGCGATCCCGTGCATCAGCTCCAGCCCGCCTTCGGGAATAGCCCAACCCTTGGCTTCAGCCAGCCTCTTGGCGGCGCGGGGAGGCACCGGATAGGCATTCATTGCGGCGACGAACCCGAAGACGGCCAAAGTCAGCACGCCGATATTCAGCCAGTCTGCCCAGAGCGGCTTCAGCGGGAAATCGAAGAGTTGACGCCTGCGACGTCCCCTCAGGATTCCATAGATTACCAGCGCGGCCATGATGGCCCCGAATATCCAGCTGGCCATCTCGCCCATGGTACCGGCGACGCCGCCGCCGAACAGGATGAAGGTCGAGTCCAGCGGGGCCACTGTGCGCCCGGTCGTGACCCACCAAGCGGCGCCGCGCCAGATCAGGAGGCCGCCGAGTGTGACGATGAACGCGGGCACGGCAAGGTATCCGATCACCCAGCCTTGAAGGCAGCCGATCAGAATCCCGAGGCAGAGCCCGACAAGGATCGTGATAATCCAGTTTGCTGGATGGTTGAAGCCAAGGAGATCAGGCAAGATTTCCGCCTGGACGACCCCCATGACCATGGCGATGACGCCGAGGACCGAGCCGACGGAGAGGTCGATATGGCGTGTCACGATAACGAACACCATGCCGGTCGCCATGACCGCGACCGACGCTGTCTGGACGGAGAGGTTGAAGAGATTGCGCGGGGTAATGAAGCGCCCGCCGGTCAGCAGATCCAGCACAACCCAGATGAGCAGGAGAGCTCCGACCATGCCGAGCAGGCGTAGATCGAGCTCCATGGTGCGCACCATGCCGGTGATGCCGCTCCTGGTTTCGGCGGATGTCGGCGTCTCAGGTTGTTCGATGTCAGAGAGTGATTGAACGCGGTCGCTCATCCAGCCCATCCAATTTGCAGAGAAGAAAAGACCGGCACCGGGTGGTGCCGGTCAGTGGACAGGGTTGGATCAGTTGCAGGCGGCGACCGAGCCGTTCTTGACGCCTTTGCAGACCACGTCTTTCGAGACCCAGCCGGCATCGATCACGATGTTCAGCTTGTCCTGGGTGATCGGCACAGGTGCGAGGAAGAGCGAGTTCAGGGCCTTTCCGTTCGGGCTGGTCCATTGCACGGCACCCGAAACCTTTGAGGCGTCCTCCCCCTTGGCGAGTTCCACGGCGATTTCAGCGGCTCGTTTGCCGAGTTCGCGGGCGTCTTTCCAGACCGAAACCGTCTGCGTGCCGAGCGCAACGCGGTTGAGTGCCGCATGGTCGCCGTCCTGGCCGGAAACGGGAATGCCATCGAGGCCCTGCGCCGTCAGCGCGGCGACAACGCCGCCTGCTGTTCCGTCGTTGGACGCAACCACAGCATCGACCTTGTTGTCGTTCGCGGTGAGGATCTGCTCCATGTTGCGCTGGGCATTCGCCGGCAGCCAGCCGTCGGTATATTGATTTCCGACGACCTTGATATCGCCCTTGTCGATCGCGGCTTTCAGGACCTCGATTTGGCCGTCATGAAGGAAGTCGGCGTTCGGGTCCTGCGGGCTCCCCTTGATGAAGACAAAGTTGCCTTTTGGCTGAGACGTGTACACCGCGCGGGCCTGCATGCGCCCGACCTCGATATTGTCAAAGGTGATGTAGAACGCGTCCGGGTCGTCGATCAGACGATCATACCCGACCACAGGGATGCCTTCGGCTGCCGCTTTTCTGATTGCCGGCGTTACGGCGGATGCATCCTGAGCCAGGATGATAAGGGCATTGGCGCCCCGCGCGATCAGGCTTTCAACGTCGGAGAGTTGCTTGGCCGTCGAGCTCTGCGCATCCGTGCTGATATATTCAGCGCCAGCCTTGTCCAGAGCGCCCTTGATTGCCGCTTCGTCGGTTTTCCAGCGCTCTTCCTGAAAGTTCGACCAGCTGACGCCGACAACAAGATCGGCTGCGTTGGTTGGCTGTGAGGTTGCAATCATTCCGCCAAGAAGCAATGTCCCGGCGGCAAGAATTCCAGGGAAACGTACCCTCATTTTTTCCTCCCTTATGAGATGGCATTAACTCGCCATTTGATTTATTTTTTTGCTCAAAAATATGTTGCCGCAAGGCTATTTCACCGTCAATAATTTCCTTTTCCCGGGTCGCTTCTTTTCGTGTCCGCAAGCTGTACGGCCTGTCTTATGATCTTGTTACAAGGATGCTTGAGAGGGAGATGTTGAGATGACCGCATATCAGACACGGTATCCGGATCTGGAAGGACAGGCGGTCTTTGTCAGCGGCGGCGCGACAGGGATCGGCGCGGCTATCGTCGAGGCATTTTCCGTACAGGGCGCGCATACCTATTTTGTCGATATCGACGTCGAGGCGGCTGAAGCATTGATGCAGCGCCTGGCTGAGGAAACGGGAAATGCGCCTTTCTTCCATCGCTGCGATGTGACCGACACGACGGAGTTGAAAAGCGCGATCAACCGGGCCGCGGATGCGACAGGATCACTCTGCGCGCTGGTCAACAATGCGGCGCATGACCAGCGCTTCGTCGCGGAAGAAGTGACGGAGGAGGATTGGGAGGCAATCGTCGCGATAAACCTGAAGCATCAGTTTTTTGCCGCGCAGGCTGCCTACGGGATCATGTCCGAAAATGGAGGAGGGTCGATCATCAATTTCGGCTCGATCGCACCGACCCAGGGGGTGAAGAACCTGGCAGTCTATTCCTCCTGCAAGGCAGCGGCTTTCGGTCTGACGCGTTCCCTCGCGCGCGATTTCGGTGAAGCGGGTGTCCGTGTCAACTCAGTCGTGCCGGGCGCTATCCTGACCCCGCGCCAGCTTCGTGAATGGATCGACGAAGAGACCAAACGCGACATTATCGCCCGCCAGTGCCTGAAGCGGCCAATGCAGGCAGACGATGTTGCCGAGATGGTGCTGTTCCTGGCCTCGAACGCATCGCGCGGATGCACCGGCCAGGAATTCAGGGTCGACGGCGGAAACATCTGACGCGGGGGGCGAACGAAAAAGCCGGCCGCATAATGGGCCGGCTTTCTCTGTGATGTGGATGTCGATCAGGCCGAGCGGTAGAGCTTGGTCATGGAGAACTCCCGGTGGCCGAGGGCTTCAGCCGCCGTGTTACGGCCGTTCGCGGTCCGGATAATCATGTCGATCAGGGAATCTCCGGCCTCGTCGATGGTCATCTCCCGGGTCAGCACGCCGGTCACGTCCACATCGATATGCTCCGACATGGTGCGCAGGGTGCGCGGGTTGCCGGAGATCTTGACCACCGGCACGATCGGGTTGCCGACGACATTGCCCTGTCCCGTCGGGAAGGTGTGGATGACGAAGCCGCCAGCCGCCATCAGGGTGACGCACTCCGCCGCCGCCGACGAGCTGTCCATGAAGTAGAGTCCCGGACCTTTTTCCGGCGTCTCGGCGGGGCCGATGGCATCGATATAGGTCGATGTCCGGCCGATCTTCTCCAGATTGCCCAACGCCTTCTCCTCAATGGTCGTGAGACCGCCGAGAATGTTGCCCTTGGTCGGCTGGCTGTCCGAAAGGTCGTCCGTCTGGTGGGCGAAGATCACCTCATCCTGATAGGCCTGCCAGATCTTGCGGAATTTGGCTCCGATCTCGGGCGTTGCCGCGCGGGCCTCGCAGATATGCTCGCCGCCGGTGATCTCCGAGGTTTCCCCGAAACAGCCATAAAGGCCGTGCGGCAGCAGCTTGTCGTACATGTTGCCGACGGTCGGGCAGGAGGAGAGGCCAGTCGTGGTGTCGCTCTCGCCGCATTTGGTCGAAACCCAGATGTCGGTCAGCGGTACGGCTTCCTTCTGCAGTTCCGTCGCCCAGTGGACATATTCCTTGGCCTGCCAGGAGGCGGCCCGGATGGTCTCGAAGTCACCTTTCTGCTCGATGGAGAAGCCGGTGACCGGCTTGCCGGTCTTGGCGATGCCGTCGACAATCACCTTGGTCCATTCAGGCTCGATGCCGATCACCACAACGGCGGCGACATTCGGGTTCGCGCCGGTGCCGATGATGGTGCGGAAATGCAGATCCAGATCTTCGCCGAATTGCAGGCGCCCATAGGCATGCGGGATGGCCATGGTGCCTTTGACGTTGTTGGTCACGGCTTCGCAGGCGGCGTTGGAAATATCGTCCACGGGCAGGACGAGAACATGGTTGCGGACGCCGACGCGGCCGTTTTCCCGGCGCCAGGCATTCACGCTCGTATTTGCAAGATCGGCCATCTCTACCACCTCTTGGTTTTCATGTTGTGGGTATGGACGTGCTCGCCGACGCCGGCATTGCCGACCATCTTGCCGATATCCTCGCCATATTTGATGACCGTATCACCGGCGGAGAGATCCTTCAGGGCCACCTTGTGGCCGATGGGAATGTCCGCCTTGGCGGTCAGCCGGAAGTCCGAATTATCGTGCGTGACGACGCAGAGCATCTCGGTGCCGGCTTTCAGGTCCTCCACCACGACGACACCGACCGTGTCGTCCGGGTTATGGACCAGCAATTGCGGGATGTTGGTCATTTCGTGAGCTCCCTCAGTTTCATTTTTGAGTTTCGTTAACCCATCTCATTACATGTAGGAGAATTCTTATACAAGACTGATGCGCTCCGATCTGGTACATGGCGTTGCTAGCGCGATGGAAGCTGGATTGGATCAAGCGAACCTGATGACGGAACCGCTCTACAAAGCCGTAATAGGAACTGTGATCGACCGCATCGTCTCGGGCGAATTGGTCCCGGGTGCGATGCTGCCGAGTGAATATGACCTCGGCGCGGAACTCGGCGTGAGCCAAGGCACCGCCCGCAAGGCGCTTGAGGAGCTGGAGCGAAGGGGGATCATCAAGCGCCGACAAGGTGTGGGAAGTTTTGTCGCCGTCCGGACTCCCGAGAATGCCCTGTTTCAGTTTTTCAGACTGCGTAATCCGGACGGCACCCAAGCCATCCCGGGACTGGCCGAGGAAACGGTGACATCTCGTAAGGCGACGGCATCTGAAGCGGGACAGCTTTCCGATGCGCCGGAAAGGGTTCATGAAATTGTCCGCGTGCGGACCATTGATGGAGCGCGGCTGATTTATGAAAAATCAGTGGTGCCGGCAGTGCTCTTCCCCGGCCTGGCCGAACGTGCACCGCTGCCCAACGCGCTCTACGCCCTTTACCAGCAAGCTTTCAGGATTGCGATCGTACGCGCGGATGAAAGCATCAGGGCTGTTGCGGCAGATCAAGAGACCGCTTCTGCCTTGGGAATTGTCGAAACCCGTCCAGTTATGCGTGTTGAGAGAAAAGCATTCGACATAGCGGACCGCTGTGTCGAGTTGCGGTTGAGTTTTTACGTAACCGATCACCATGCATATGGAATTTCTCTAGCATGAATGTCCACCTTTGATGTGGATCGAATCACCTCATGATGAAAATTGATTAACATCAAAAATCCAGCAAAAACAAACCAAAGGGTGTTTTGCTGATGGAGAATTAGACTTAGTTTAAATGTTTCTTAATTTCTTGCAGCTTAACTGATCGCTACTCGCCTGAAAGTCAGGCTGACGGCATTACGGTTTGAATGTGAGGTTGCAATGAATACGGTCTTCTCGCGGTTCGCCGCCCTTTTGATCGTCGCGTGTCCCTTCATGATCACGGAGAGCTACGCCCAAGATAATCCTCCGTCTGTGGACATTCTCGACGGTAACGCGATCGCTGAAATTCGTGACTGGCTCTCCAATCCGGTCGTGGAAATGTCCGTTACCGCGCATAACAGACTGTATGAGGGTGTTGAGCAGGCGCAGATCGATGAGCTCGATAAAGCATGGCGCGCCGAGAAAGAAAGTGCAGACCAGCCGCTGATCGCGGCCACGCTCAGCAGCCCGCTATCGACCTACCTGACCCAGATTCAGGCGGCATCCGGCGGAATTTTCACTGAAATCTTCGTCATGAATGCCTTCGGTTTGAATGTGGGGCAGAGCGCTATCACGTCCGATTTCTGGCAGGGAGACGAGGCGAAGTATCAGAAGACGTTCCTTGTCAGCCCGACGGCTGTTTTTGTCGATGAGCCTGAGTTCAACGAGAAAAGCAAGACGTGGCGAACCCAGGTGAATCTGACCTTGGCCAAGGATGGAAAAGCGATCGGTGCGGTTACCGTAGAGTACAACCTGAGCGAGCTGGCGCGTCGCCGGGGGATCATGTAACGCCGCCTGACCATCGGTTTACCGGGGAAACATAAAATGAATTTTATCCAGAACCTCAAGATTTCACGGAAGCTCGCTCTTAGCTTCTCCATCATCATCGCGATGACGGTTTTGACAGCCATCCTGGCCTTCGCGGCGATGGAACAAATCAAATCCGCTGAAGCCGAGAGTCAGAAAGCTGATCAGCTCGGCGATATCTATCTCGAGTATGAGCGGGCTTTCGCGCTCAAGCGTCAGGGCCTGCTTTACTACCTCCTGACGGGGGATCGGACAGGTCTGGAACAATTCAACGAGATGTCACCGAAGATCGCTGCCGCTGTTGCCTCGCTTCGCAAACAGTCGGCTGACATTCCGGCTGTCGCCAAACTCGTGGATACGCTCGTTCTGGATTACAAGGAATGGCTGGACGTTTATGCAGCAGAGCAGGTCCGGCTCATGAGTAACTATCTGACGGTGAACCAGGCCCGCGCCATTGAGGTGACCGGTGAGCCCCAGATCGCGATCGATCGCTTCACTGAAGCAGCGATGAAGCTGGAGCAGGAACTTTCGGGTATCTCTGCCCATGCCGTTGCACAGCGTACGGCGGCACTCGCCAGCTTCACCGTAACCATGATCGTCTCGATCGCCTTGATTATTGTCGTTGCCGTCGTCTCGGCCTTCGCGATGAGCCGTTCGATTGCGACCCCGATTGGCAGCATGACCGCACTGATGGGGGAGATGGCCAACGGCAATCTCGATATCACTGTGTCCGGTACCGAACGAAAAGACGAGATCGGCAGCATGGCTGCGGCCGTCGAGATCTTCAAACGCAACGGCCTTGAGCAGCGTGAACAGAAGGCGCGTGAGGCAGAGCAGCAGGCACAGGAGAACGAACGCCACCAGAAGATGGAAGGCTACACCCGTTCATTTGATGCCGAGATGGTGAGCGCGCTGAAAATCGTGGAAGAGGCGGTCAATAGTGTCCGTGTTTCGTCTGAAACGATGGCGGCCAACGCTCAAAATACGACAGGCCTCTCGCGAGATGCCGCAGCGGCGATCGAGGAAGCAAACGCCAATATCCAGACTGTGGCGTCTGCAACGACCGAACTGTCCTCTTCCATCAACGAGATCTCCTCGCAAATGGCACAGGCTTCAACCGTGACCCGTGCCGCGGTCGGAGAAGTCGAGACGACCAACACGCGGGTCGGGGCTCTGAACGAAGCGGCTGAAAGCATCGGTCAGGTCATCCAGATCATCGACGAGATTGCCGAGCAGACCAATTTGCTTGCCCTTAACGCGACCATTGAGGCTGCCCGGGCCGGCGAGGCCGGAAAAGGGTTTGCGGTTGTTGCCAGCGAAGTGAAAAGCTTGGCGACCCAGACCAGCAAAGCGACCGAGGAGATCAGTCAGAAAATCGCGGAGATCCAGAGCGAGACCAGTGCAGCCGCCGATGCGGTACTCGGTATCGGGAATACGATCAACAAGATTGACGAGTTGACGGCCGTGGTCGCCAGTGCGGTTGAGGAGCAGGGTGCTGCGACCAATGAAATCGCACAAAACATCGAGCAGGCGGCTTCCGGTACCCAGACGGTTGCCCAGGTCGTCGAGACAGTGTCTTCCGCGGCTGGAGAGACCGGCCAGCTTGCCGAGAGCCAGCAGACTGTCGTCGGCGAGTTGAGCGAGCGGAACCGCAAGCTCAAAGGCGAGATCGACCAGTTCCTGGGGAATGTCCGGGCGCTCTAACACATCACGCCACTTGTGAATTTACGGGCCGGTCACACAGTGATCGGCCCGTTTTTCGTTTAGTGTTCTGGCGACCAGTTATGATGAGGCAGCAGAGCCACCGTGCACCTGCAGCACGTGATGCGTTGTGGCAAGGCCGATACTTGGTCCTGCGGGGAGGAATGTGGTCGGCGGGCGTTCTATAGAAGGGCTCGAAGACCGGCTGGAGGCCCGAGGCGCGAAGGCTTTCGCCGCGGTTGTCTATTGTCTGGGTGACGCGTCCATCCAGGACAGAAACAGCGATCTCGATCGTGGCGTTTTCCTGTCCGCATATGATGGCGTCACGGACTACATTCTCGATTGTGCATGGAAAAAAATGATCTGACTGCCGCGTGCGGCAGCGGGCACTGATGGGTCATCCTGTGTCGTGAATATCACCGTATCTCAGATAATTGGGGCAGGGCACCCTCATCGTGAGAGGGTGCAGCAGCAGGCGAAACTTTCAGATCGACCCAGAATGTCGATCCTTCGGCAACAATGCTGTCACAGCCGATATGTCCCCCCATGCCTTCCGCGAGCATTTTGCAGATGGCAAGTCCAAGGCCGGCTCCGGGAATGTCAGGGAGGTTGTTGTCTCCCCGAACAAAGGGCTCGAATATCGACCGGAGCTGGTCGGGGGGGATTCCGCTTCCGCTGTCTTTAACATACAGGCGTTGCAGGCCATTTGGCCGGGCCGTGACGCCGACGATGACAGTGCCGCCGGAGGTGTTGTATTTCGTCGCGTTGGTGACGAAATTCAGCAAAATCTGTCGCAGGCGAGACTGGTCTGCCTGCACTGTTTCCTCAGTGCTTATATCGGTTTTCAGCGTGATCTGGCGCTCGGCAGCGATCTCTTCCAATTGCTGGGTATCGCGCCGGATGATGTCAGCCAGGCTGACATCCTCGATCTCGAATTCGATTGA
Source organism: Nisaea nitritireducens (assembly GCF_014904795.1). GTDB lineage: Bacteria > Pseudomonadota > Alphaproteobacteria > Thalassobaculales > Thalassobaculaceae > Nisaea > Nisaea nitritireducens. Next base: position 96,749 of record NZ_JACZFS010000014.1, on the reverse strand, counting down.
GCCAGCCTCGATTTTCGAGAAGTCGAGGATGTCTCCGAGCAACCGGTTCAGTTGCCGGCCGGCACTGGAGATGTTTTTGAGGTACGAGTTCCTGCGTTCTGTATTGTCGACGCCGATGCCCATTTCCAGCGCCTCCGCGTAGCCGATGATGGCATTGAGCGGCGTCCGCATTTCGTGGCTCATGCTGGCAAGAAAAACAGATTTGGCTTTGTTCGCGGCCTGGGCCTCGATAACGGCTGCGGCTAAAGCGTTGGTCGATTGAAGTACACGCTCTTCCAGCAGATCCAGCTCGTCGCCGCGCCGGTTCGTGTTCGGTTTGTTGTGTGCGGCGCTGGAAAACGATTCAGCAAGCCGGGTGACACGTTTTGTGATGATCAGCTGAAATATCGTCGTAAGCAGGAACGCTAGAAGCGTACTTTTCAACAGGCCGGAAAGCACAGCATTCCAGGTCCGTTGCAGGAACCCTGGCGCAGCCGCTACCGGGTCGAGTTCGATAATCAGGGTTCCGACGTCAAGGTCCGCTTTTTCAATGCGCAAATGACGTTCGAAATGCGCCGCTTCGGACCCCAGCAAGAGTTGCTCTATAACCGAGGGTGATTTCGTCGTGGTTCGGGTCGCACGAGCGAGCGTGAGGCCGATCTCATCCAGAATTTGAGCTTGTACAAGTGCCGGATCGCTCAGCAGGCTGGCGACCAGTTCCTGGGCACCGACATCATCCAGCCGGTATGCGGCGCGGGCCGCCGGCTGGCCCGCATAATTCAGAATGGATGCAGCATGGACGCTCAAGTCTTTACGCTCGTTTCGCGCGTCGAGCAGAATTTGCATGATGGCGAACACAGCCCCGATAGCCAGCGCGATAAAGACCGCTATCTGAGCTTGCCGGACTGACAACCGGCGACGAAAAGGAACCTGTGAACTGACCAAGGACTCTCTCTGGAACGCAAGTAACAAGGTTACGGTATAAGACCGGATCAATCAGGGCTAGCCTGCGGGGAACTTAATATAATTGTGGTATTGTGGCCGAATTACGGGGCTGGCCCGAGACTTCGGCTATATTGCTATACTGGGTAATCAGTCGAGAATTGGTTAATGGCGATGTTGTGTGCGGGACGTGAACAGGGGGGGATGCCGCATGAATTGCGGGGCTTGTTCATGGTTGTTGCAACCATGCTCGGCGTCTTTATTGCCGTGGTTCAATCCGGCGCCGCTGCGCGAGCAGACGAGGGCCATTCATGTGATAAGGCTCCCGCATTCACGCTCGCTGCCGAGGATGCATTCTTTCCCTACACCGGAATGTTCGAAGGCAAGCTGCGGGGCTTCTCGCTTGATATTGTCTCTGCGGCGTTCAGCGCGGTTGGCTGTACAGTCAACTTCGTGGCAATGCCCTATGCGCGCTGCATCCGCGAGGTCCAGGCTGGGCGGCAGATCGGCTGTTTCAACACGACGAACTCAGCGGATAATCAGCAGAAATTCATATTCCACGACCGGCCGCTGTTCCGTGGCCGCATCATGATTTATGCGCACCCCGTCCGGACTGGGGTTTTCACTGAAGAGGACTTCGAGACCCAGAGTTTTTCGGTTGTGCGCGGGTACACTTATACGGATGCGTTCGACCGAAACCCGTCTATCCGGAAAATCGCAGTTGAGTCCGATCTGCAGACATTGGCCATGGTTGCCCGCCGCAGGGCCGATTTTGCGGTCGTTTATGAAAAAGTAGCGCAGTTTCAGATGGGTTGGAATCGGGCGCGGATTGCGCCGTCACCGGTGCCGGTTCATAAGCTGGTGGAATACGATCTCTTCGTGTCCTTTTCCCGGGCGGCTGAAGCGCGGTCAATGATGCTGGCGCATGCTCTTGACACCGGTCTTGAAAAAATACGCGACAATGGCACTTACGAGAAAATCGATGCAGCCTGGAATGTCTGGCTGTCCGTCGGCGTAAAAGCCGACCAGCCTCCGCCAAAATGGACACGGCTCGGAATCGGCGACTAGAGACGTTTCCGGCTACTCCGGAAACGAGCCTGTCACGATGCAATATCAGATTATCGGGAAGGGAAGACTGGCGGAGGGGAAGAGATTCGAACTCTCGATACCGGTTTCCCAGTATAACGGTTTAGCAAACCGCCGCCTTCAGCCACTCGGCCACCCCTCCGCCGGAGTGACACAGCGGGTAAACCCGCCGCACGACGTATGCAGCGCCCCTTCTATGCGGCGGCCTGCCCACTGTCAATGAATGCATTCATCCGAACTGTTTTTTTTCAGGGCAGGCACGACGGACATGTCCTGCTCCGGAGGAAGATCTTGGTTTCAGGGGCTTTTCGCAGCCTCCAAAATGATGTCGCTCGCCTTCTCCCCGACCATGATAGAGGGGGCGTTGATGTTCCCCGACGTCACTGTGGGGAAGATTGACGCGTCGGCGACACGCAGATTCTCCAGGCCGTACACTTTCAGGCTCGGATCGACCACACAGGTCTGCGCGTCGGGGCCCATCATGCAGGTGCTGCACGGATGGAAGACGCTGCCGCCCTTGGTCCGGATGTAGTCGAGCATGGCCTCGTCGCCATCGACATCGGGGCCGGGAAAGAGTTCCTCCAGCACGATGTCCTTCATTGTCGGTGTGTTGGTGAGCTGGCGGAGGAATTTCAGCCCTTCCAGATTCTCCTCCAAGTCATGCTCGGTTGCGAGGTAGTTGGGCTGAATTTCCGGTGCGGCCTCCGGGTCGGCGGAACGAAGGCGCAGATAGCCCCGGCTGGTCGGACGGCAGGGCGAAATGCTCATGATGAAGCCGGCGAAGGGGTCCGGATGCATCAGAGCGCGTTTGCCCGGCGGGCCCTTCAGGTAGCTCAGTGGCGAGAAATAGAGCTGCATGTTAGGCCGCTCAAGGTCCGGGCGGGTTTTGAAGAAACCGCCGCCCTGATTCAGGCTGAGAGACATCGGGCCACTGCGCGCGAACACATACTGCATCCCGGCCCAGAGTTTTCCCCACCATGGCGTCAGCGTGTTGTTGAGCGTCGGAAGTCTGGATTTCAGCGTTTGGTCGACGATGTAGTGATCCTGCATGTTCCGACCAACGCCGGGCCGGTCGACAAGAACATCGATCCCGGCTGCTTTCAGGTCTTCCGCCGGACCAATGCCGGAACGCATGAGCAGCAGCGGGCTGCCGATCGCGCCGGCGGAGACGATCACTTCGGCATTTGCATGTGCGCGTTTCAGCTCTCCGCGGCATCGGTACTCGACCCCGGTCGCGCGGGTTCCGTCAAACAGCAGGCGTTCGGCCATCGCGTGTTTTTCGACCCGCAGGTTTGACCGTCGCCGGGCAGGCCAGAGATAGGCGCGGGAGGTGGACATGCGCACGCCGTCCCGGGTCGTGACGTGATAGGTGCCGACGCCTTCCTGGCTGGCGCCGTTGAAATCGTCGTTGCGTGGCAGACCGGCTTCTTCGCCGGCCTTGATATAGGCCTCACAGAGCGGGTGAAGGTCGTCCTTCGGGGCGCTGACATGGAGCGGGCCGGAGCCGCCGTGCCAGGCGCTCTCGCCCCATTCGTGAGACTCCATCTTTTTATAGACCGGCAGGATGTCATCCCAGCCCCAGCCGGGATTGCCTGCATCGCGCCAATCGTCAAAATCCCCGGCCTGTCCGCGGATATAAACCATCGCATTGATCGAGCTTGAGCCGCCGAGCACCTTGCCGCGGGGCCAATAGCTCGGGCGGTTGCCTGCCGTTGGCACCGGCTCGGTCATGTACATCCAGTTCACTGACCGGTCGTAGAAGGACTTGCCATAGCCGATGGGAACCTGGATCCAGAACCGCCGGTCGTCGCCACCCGCTTCCAACAAAAGCACCCGGTGTCGTCCGTTCTCGCTGAGGCGCCCCGCAAGCGCACATCCTGCCGACCCGGCGCCGACGATGATGTAGTCAAACTGATCTTCCAACTCTCAAACCCTTACTGTCTTCGTCTTCCGGCTGTCGCGGAAGGCATTGTCGAGAACATTTGCCAGGACCATTGACCCTGCCTCGATATCGCTCGGTGGAACCCCACTGAAGCCGAGCACGAGGCCATTGAGGGTGAGGGGGGCTATGGCGTAACGGCTGAATGGTGTCACCGTAATGCCGGCCTTGTCTGCTGCGTCTGCGACCACTCTTTCGTCAAGCTCGTCAGGCAGATGCGCAATCGTGTGAAGACCGGTATCGGTCGGCTTCAGTTTCAGCAGTCCGTTAAGCTCCCGGTCAGCGCAGGCTTTCAGCACCTGATAGCGCTCCGTATAGACCCGCCGCATCCGGCGGAGGTGGGTCGCGAAATGACCTTCATCCATGAAGCCCGCGACAATGGCCTGCTGGTTCAGGGGGGCACTTGGCAGATAGGCAGCGAACATCTGCTCGAGACGCTCGACGAAGGCCGGGGGGACGAGCATGTAGCCGAGCCGAAGGGCGGGGAACAGCGTCTTGCTGAAGGTGCCGACATAGAACACGCGGTCGGCATGGTCGATGCTCTTCAGGGTCGGGATCGGATGGTCGCCGTAATAGAATTCGCCGTCATAATCGTCCTCGATGATCCAGGCATCGGCCGCCCCAGCGGCTTCCAGCAAGGCAAAGCGGCGTTCCAGACTCATGGTCACGCCGAGCGGTTGCTGGTGCAGCGGCGTCGCGAAGGCGAGCCGGAAGTCCGGCGCTTGCCGCAGTCCTTCGGACACCATCATGCCCTGGTCGTCGATTGGCAGCGGAACCATCTCTCCACCGGCGGCCAGCAAGGCGTTGTAGGCACCGATTGCTCCTGGATTCTCGAACCAGACCTTGTCCCCCCGGTTCAGCAGCATGGAGCCGATGATATGGAAGGCGTGCTGAGCGCCGTTGGTGATGAAGATTTGCCGGTCTTGGCAGTTGATCCCCTGATTGGCCCGCAGGTGTGCGGCAATGGCGCGCCGAAGCGGCGGAAAGCCGGAGGCATTACCGTAGCCGAGAACCACATCGCGCCGCTCGCGCCAGTGTTTGTTCGACTGGCGGGTCCATTGCGCGATCGGAAAGATGTCAACGGCGGGAAGGGCGGTCGTAAATGCCCGGATGGTGTGTGGGAGTCGCTCAACGAAAGCCGAGCCGACGGGAGCAGGGGACGGGAATGCACTGTCTGCCTGCGGCTCCGGCCCGTCATTGGCGATGTCGATTGCGGTCTCTTCTGCCGGATGGCCTATCCGGACGGATTGGCTGACAAATGTTCCGGCCCCGGTGCGTCCTTCCAGCAAACCTTCAGCGGTCAGCCGATCGAATACTTCGACCATGGTGGTGCGTGAAACGCCGAGATCGTTGGCCAGCGTGCGTGTGGCCGGCAGACGGTCGCCGGCCCTCAATCCGCCCGTGAGGATGATGTCCCGGATAGAGGAGACGATCTGCGTCGCGAGCAGGCGCGACGACCCGTGATCGATGCGGATTGCGCTGAGCAGGGCGCCGGCGGCTCGTTTCACCATCACAGAACTTTCAACCGCTATGGCGGAGATTTTTTATCGCGCGCAAAATTGGTTTGGCGAAATGTCGATAATGGACCTTAATTTCCATCCAAATTACTCGTCAAGATGAGTCATCATTCAGTCTTTGCTGAGCTGCTAATTTCCGCTTTTTGATCCAAACGCATGGGAAACCACGGATGAAAATCACGAAGATCGAGACCTTCAGCACGGAGTTCGTTGGTTTCGTAAAGGTGACCACCGAAGATGGCAGCGAAGGCTGGGGGCAGGTCTCGACCTATAATTCCGATATCTCCTCCCTCGTGCTGCATCGGCAGGTGGCGCCTTATGCGCTTGGGTGGGATGCGTTCGATCTGAACGGGCTGGTCGATATCATTCCGGAGAAGGAGCACAAGTTTCCCGGCGCCTATCTCCGACGGGCGATTGGCGGCGTCGATACGGCGCTCTGGGATCTCTATGGCAAGCGCGAGGGCAAGACCGTTTGCGAGTTACTCGGCGGTAGACCTCGGCCGCTTCGTGTGTATGCCTCCAGCATGCGGCGCGATATTTCTCCGGAAGACGAAGTGGAGCGGCTGAAGAAGCTCCAGGACGAATGCGGCTACGACGCCTTTAAAATCAGGGTCGGCAGCGAATACGGCCATGATGTCGACGAATGGCCCGGCCGGACCGAAGAAATTATCACAGCCATGAGTGCGGCCTTCGGCGGCAAGGCAACCTTGTTGGCCGACGCCAACAGCTGCTTCACACCAAAGCGCGCGATTGAGGTCGGCCGGATGCTTGAGGATAACGGGTTCTCCCATTTCGAAGAGCCATGTCCCTATTGGGAACTCGACTGGACGAAGGAAGTTGCGGATGCCCTCGACATCGATGTGACCGGCGGGGAGCAGGATTGCGATCTGGCGGTCTGGCGCCGGATGGCATCAATGGGGGCGGTCGATGTGCTGCAGCCGGATATCTGTTATCTCGGCGGCATCACCCGGACCATGCGGGTGGCCGAGCTGGCGAAGCGGTACGAGATGGCCTGCACACCGCATTCGGCGAATCTCTCGCTTGTCACCGTCTTCACGCTGCATCTGATGGGTGCCATCGAGGCGGCTGGACCCTACGTCGAATTCGCCATCGAAGGGCTCGATTACTATCCGTGGCAGAAAGACCTTTATGACCCGTTCCCGATAGCCAGGGACGGCAAGGTTCAAATACCCTTCGAGCCGGGCTGGGGCATTCAGATCAGGCGCGATTGGCTGGAACGTGCGCACTATCAATGCAGCGAGCTCGATAGCTGAAACGCGGACACGGAACCATGCAGACCGACATCTTTACCGAGGATTTCAAGACTGAGCCCTTTTGGTGGGAAAAGACCCCGCGGCCCAATATTGGCGCTACGTCATTACCGGAGAAATCGGATGTCGTTATCGTCGGGGCCGGCTACACCGGCCTCTCTGCGGCGCTGGTGCTGGCCCGGGCCGGTCGCTCCGTTCTGGTCTTCGATGCCGGGGATGCGGGATGGGGCTGCAGCACGCGTAATGGCGGGCAGATCAGCCGGTCAATCAAACCGGGATATGAGAAACTTACCCGGCGTTACGGCGCAAACACGGCTTTCGAGATCATCCGCGAAGGCTCGCGGGCCTTGGAATGGGTAGAAGGTTTTGTCGCCTCGGAAAATATCCAGTGTGACTTTGCGGTACCTGGAAAATTCACCGGTGCCCACAATCAGGCCCAGTTCGAAGCCATGGCCCGGGCTGCTGCGAACCAGCCCGAGGGCCTGGAGGAGCCGCTTGAGGTAATTACGCGGGCGGAGCAAAAGCGTGAGCTTGGGACCGACGCTTATTACGGCGGTATCGTGAACACCAGCACGGCGTCGCTCGATCCGGCAATGTTTCATCAGGGAATGCTGGAGCGGGTCCGTGAAGCCGGTGTGACGATCGTGACGCATTGCCCTGTCACGGGAATTGAAGAGTCGGCCCCGGGCTTCCGGGTGAAGGTACCCGGCGGCACCGTTAAGGCCCGTAACGTGCTTGTCGCGACAAACGGCTATACAGGTTCGGAATCTGGCTGGCAGCGCCGGAGGGTCATTCCTATCGGCAGCTATATCATCGCGACAGAGGCGCTTCCGAAGGATCTGATGGACCGGATCATGCCGACAGACCGGATGCTCGGTGACAGCCGGAAGGTGGTCTACTACTACCGCCCGTCTCCTGATCGCAGCCGCATCCTTTTTGGCGGACGTGTGTCCAGCAGTGAAACAGATCCGCTCAAAAGCGCGCCGTTGCTGCGTCAGGAATTGATCCGTCTCTTCCCCGAACTGTCCGGTGTTCGGGTCAGTCATTCCTGGATGGGGTTCGTCGCTTACACCTTCGACACGCTGGCTCATGTCGGCTGTCATGAAAACATCCACTATGCGATGGGATACTGCGGTTCTGGTGTTTCCATGTCGGGATATTTGGGGATGCGGATTGCGCAGCAGATGCTGGGACTTAAGGAAGGCAGAACCGGGTTCGACGGAATCAGTTTTCCATCGCGTCCACTCTATACCGGGCGGCCATGGTTTCTGTCGGCATCCGTGGCCTTCTACAGGTGGCGAGATGGCCTCAACAGGTAGCCGAAAAGCCATTCCGGGCAAGAATTTTGGATAAAATTGGTCTGATGTTTTATCGAGAATGGACCTGTTCTGAAGTCCAATCGCGTCCTTCAATTTCCGACAGTGGGCAGGATTGAAACCAATCCGGGAGCCGGGCAGGGATGCCAAGCTTTGAATAAGACCCAGAAATCGAACAGCGGAGAACGTTCTTATGACGAAGAAGACAGAATTCTCGCGTCGTGGCTTGCTGGCGGTTGCCGCCGGTGCGATGGCGATGTCCATGACCGCAGTGCCCGCCCAGGCGGACGGCTCGGTGACTGTTGCCTCCTGGGGCGGCTCCTACCAGAACGCGCAAAGCCTCGCACTGTTCCAGCCGGCGTCGAAAGCCATGGGGATCACGGTGAAGGAAGAGACCTACGGCGGCATGTCCGACGTGCGTCTGAAAGTGAAGGCCGGTGCCGTGTCCTGGGATATCGTTTCCAGCGGTTCGGGGAGCGCCGCGCGCGCTGCCGCGGAAGGCCTGCTGGAAAAACTGGACTACAACGTCATTGACGTCTCGACCTTCTATCCGACGCTGAAGACGGACTACTGCGTTGGCAGCGACGTGTTCTCGACCGTGATGGCATTCAACACGGCAACCTATGGCAATAGCGGACCGAAGAGCTGGGCCGATTTTTGGGATGTGAAGAAATTCCCGGGCAAGCGCGCCTACCGCAACAAGGTCGCCGGTGCGCTTGAGCCGGCACTGATGGCCGACGGTGTCGCGCCGGCAGATGTCTACAAGGTTCTGGATTCCGAGGAAGGCATCAAGCGCGCTCTCGACAAGATCCGCGAGCTGAAGCCGGAAATTGCTGTCTGGTGGAAGTCTGGTGCCCAGCATGCCCAGCTTATGAAAGACGGCGAAGTCGACATGACGACGGGCTGGAACGGACGTTTCGACGTGGCCAAGAAAGACGGCGCGAAAGTCGCCTACACCTTCAACCAGGGCCTGCTCGACTATGATTGCTTCGCGATCCCGAAAGGGGCGCCGAACAAGGATCTCGCCATGAAGTTCCTGGCGGAGGTGAGCAAGCCGGAGATCCAGGCCAACCTGCCGAAACACATCACCTATGGGCCGACCAACAAGAAGGCCTACGAAATCGGCATGATCGACGACAAGACAGCGCGCATGATGCCGTCTCACCCGGACAATGCCGCTGTTCAGCTTCCTGTCAGCCTCGCTTGGTATGCCAAGTGGGAGCAGAAGGCCGCTGCCATGTATCAGGATATGCTGACCGAATAGCGTTAGCGCTTTCGAAGGGACGTGGACGGCGGTTCTCCGCCGTCCCGTCGCCGGCCTAATCCGGCTATGTTCTCAATCCAGTGATAATCGGTGAATTTGGCATGTCGAAGCAGCAAGCGCTTCCGATCTCTATTTCCGGTCTGACAAAGGTTTACGGCGATATCTTCGCCCTGAACGATGTCGATCTGGAGGTTCAGAGCGGCGAATTTTTGACGCTGCTGGGCCCGTCCGGCTCCGGCAAGACCACACTGCTGATGGCGCTCGCGGGGTTCACCCGGCCGGACTTCGGAAGCATCCGGTTCGGCGAGGACGAGATCATCTCCATGCCGCCGCATAAGCGCGGTGTGGGAATGGTGTTTCAGAATTACGCGCTGTTCCCGCACATGACCGTCGCGGCGAATGTCGGCTACCCGCTGAAGCTCCGGAAAACACCGAAGGCCGAAGCGGAAAAGCTGGTGGCGGACGCTCTGGAAACGGTTCAGCTCGGCGGTTACGGCGAGCGGCGAATCAGTCAGCTCTCCGGTGGCCAGAAACAGCGTGTGGCCCTTGCCCGCGCCATAGTGTTCAGTCCGCGCATCCTGCTGATGGACGAGCCGCTGTCCGCTCTCGACAAGAATTTGCGCGAACACATGCAGATCGAACTCCGCCATTTGCATGAGAAACTGGGTATGACCACGGTCTATGTGACACACGACCAGCGCGAGGCACTGACAATGTCGGATCGCATCGCAGTCATCAATCACGGCCGGCTGATGCAGCTTGATACGCCACGCACGATCTATGAGCGTCCGGCCAACCGTTTCATCGCCGAGTTCATCGGCGAGTCCACCTTTCTGCAGGTTGAGCGCGATGGGGACCGGGTAAGCTTTTCCGGTACGGAATTGAAGACGGGCGCGCTCCCTGCGGCCGGCAAACTTGCTCTGGTTGTCCGGCCGGAGCGACTGAGCGTTCTTGACGGCCCGCCGACACCGGATACCAATGTCTTCTCCGGGACCGTGCGCGATCTGGTCTATCAGGGCGATACGGTGCTGGCCTATGTCACGCTTGCGGATGGGACGGATTTGACCGTCCGGGCCGGAACCCGCACGGGCGAGCCGATCGAGAAAGCTTCTATCGGCGACCGGTTGGAGCTGGGCCTGAAATCTGCCGACGCCGTCCTGATACCGCGTGAGGAGGCGTGACCGGGGTGAGCATCGGATCGGAAGCCCGCGCCAACGAGACGGTTCTTTTGAAGCAGTCGCGGCGAGAGGAATGGGCTCTGCTTGGGCTGGCATCGCCCGCGATCCTGACGGTTCTGATTGTCATGGTGCTTCCGGTCGGCTGGCTCTTCTATCTGTCCTTCCTGGCGGATGACGGCAGCTTCTCGCTTGAGCATTACAACCGGATGCTGGAAAGCAAAGCCTACGGCCGGATCTTCATGACGACGTTCGAGGTCAGCTTCCTGACCACGGGCCTTTGCATTCTGATCGGCTATCCACTGGCCTATTTCCTGTCGCAGCTTTCCCCGCGTATGGCGGCGCTTTGCATGCTGACAGTGCTGCTGCCGTTCTGGACCTCGCTTCTGGTCCGGACCTACGCCTGGCTGGTCCTGCTGCAGCGCAAGGGGCTGATTAACAGTTGGGCGATTGATCTCGGGCTCTGGGATGAGCCGCTGAAACTGGTGCACAATCTGAACGGCACACTGATCGGCATGGTGCACATCATGCTGCCGTTCCTGGTGTTGCCACTTTATGGCTCGATGAAGGCCATCAGTGCCGATTACCTGAAAGCCTCGTCCAATCTAGGTGCGGGGCCAAGCCAGACGTTCTGGAATATCTTCTTCCCGCTGTCGTTGCCGGGCCTGTTCGCCGGCGCGCTGATCGTTTTCGTGCTTTGTCTCGGTTTCTTCGTGACACCCGCAGTGCTCGGCGGCGGCAAGGTGATCATGGTTTCCATGCAGATCACCAGCAATATCGAGCTGTTCTTCAATTGGGGCGCCGCTAGCGCTCTTGGTGTCGTCCTGCTGGTCATCACCCTGGCGATCCTGCTTGCTGCCTCCCGGCTGCTTAAACTCGACAATGTTCTTGGCGGAGGTCACTGATGAACTGGCTGAACAGACCCGCCTCCGAAACCCAGATCACCCATGGCCAACGTCTCTGGCTCTACATTCTGGCGACGGTGATTATGATCCTGCTGGTTGCGCCAACGGTGATCGTGATCCCGATGTCCTTCTCGGCCTCGCAGTATCTCGAGTTCCCGCCACGGGAATGGTCGCTCCGCTGGTACGAGCATTATCTCAATTCGCCGGAATGGATACAGGCGACCTGGACATCCCTGAAGGCCGGGTTCTTCACCATGTGCGTTGCGACGCCGATCGGAACGGCGGCGGCTTACGGCCTGTTCGTCACCAAGCATCCGCTTAGCCGGATGTTCTATGTTCTGCTGATCACGCCGATCATGATCCCGGTCATTCTGATCGCCATCGCGGCCTTCTATGTCTTTGTGCAGATCAGGATGGTCAACAGCATGTTCGGGTTGGTGATCGCGCACTCGATCCTGGCGCTGCCGCTGGTTCTGATCGTGATCAGTGCTGCTTTGAAGAGCTTTGACATGAACCTGGAAATGGCGGCTCGAAGCCTCGGCGCATCACGCTTTACCGCCTTCATGGATGTAACCCTGCCACAGATCCGGTTTTCCGTGTTGACCGCGGCCTTGCTGTCATTCCTGACGTCGTTCGATGAAGTGATTGTCGCCATGTTCGTCTCGGGTGGTGACAACTCGACCCTGACGCGGAACATGTTCAACGCGCTCAGGGACCAGATCGATCCGACTATCGCGTCGATCTCGACCATCATGATCGTCATTTCCTCCTCGCTTCTCATCCTGACGCAGCTTTTCAGAAAATCGCGCGACTGAAGTGCCGGAGCGGCGTCTTTCGGTTGTGGCTGTCACGGCCTAGTGTGACTGCCGCATATTGATCGTTGCCGGAGTGTTTCCAGATGCCGCTATTGCGCGGAGCGGGTGTTGCCATGATCGGCGCTCTCGGTGTTCTTGCCTTGTGTCTTGGCATGACGGCATTGGGGCGCGGGGCAGGGGAAAGCTACGCCGTCTTTCTGCTCCCGCTGTCGGGGGAGCTTGGCTGGGACCGTTCCTCGGCAACCTCGGTCTATTCTCTCTTCATGGCGGCGACCGGATTTTTCGCGCCATTGGCCGGACATCTGTTCGACCGTTTTGGCGGGCGTCTTGTCTATGCCGTGGGGCTGGGCTCACTCGCGGTAGGCTATTTTGCTGCCGGATCCCTTTCCCAGCTATGGCAGTTCCAGATTGCAATCGGTGGCTTCTGCGGTTTCGGCGCCGCGCTGATCGGTCTCGCTCCGGCCCAGGCTGTGGTCAGCCGCTGGTTCGACAAAGGCCTGGCGACGGCGCTTTCCATGACCTATGGCGGGCTGGGTATCGGAACCCTGATCATGGCGCCGTTGGCTGAATATCTGATCTCCAGTCAGGGGTGGCGGGACGCCTATGGCTGGTATGCGCTGGTTTTCGCGGTGCTTTGCGGCTTTGTGCTGTTCCTGCCCTGGCGCCGGATCGCGGAAGGGGCTCCCGGCAACCCGCGCCGCCATAGCGCTTCGGCGGGGCCCTCTGGGCCAACCTTGATGGCCGCGTTGAAGACCCTAGAGTTCTGGGCCTTTTTCGTGATCTTTTTCGTTACCGCGGTTTCAATTTACGGCATCAGCCTGCAATCGGTCGCCTATCTGGTCAGTGGGGGGATGAGCGAGCAGCAAGCCGCCTTCGCATTCGGTACGGCGGGCATGCTGTCCTTCTTCGGTATGACGGCGACAGGCATGGCGGCGGACCGGTTCGGGCATCGGATCGTCGCGACCGGGAGTTATGTTCTCACGGTGATTGCCATCGGTGCTCTTGCGCTTGTACCAGCGGACAGCACTGGCATTCTGCTGGTCATTTATATCGTCTGCTTCGGTCTCAGCATGGGGGCGCGCGGGCCGATCATCACGACATTGATGGCGCGGCGGTTCTCCGGTTCCGGCATTGGCGCCATTCTCGGTGCGGCGAATTTCGGGCAGGGCCTGGGCGCGGCGTCAGGTGCGTTCTTTTCCGGCCTGCTGTTTGACCTGACCGGCGGCTACAGCGCTGCCTTCATTGGCTGCACGCTGGCAGCGCTGATCGGGGCGGGCCTGTTCTGGACTGTCGGCACCGCGCCCGATCCTGAGTAACGTCGCTTACTTCTGCCTGACTTCCACAAGGAATTCCTCGACCTGACGGTTGAGGTTCTGGATTTGCGTCGAAAGCTCGCGTGCCCGTCCGCTGACGGCATCAGCGGCGCTGCCGGAGACCTCGGCGCTTGAATTCACGCCTTCGATGTTGCGGGCGACATCGTCCGCGCTGACGCTGGCTTCCTCGATGTTGCGGGCAATTTCCTGTGTCGCGGAGGTCTGCTCTTCCATCGCAGCCGCAATACTGGCCGAGATCTCACCAAGCTCTTCAATCACCTTCGACACTGATTCCATGTTCACGGAAGCGCTGTCGGTTTCCTGCTGAATGGCTGCCACACGTTCGGAGACGCGTTCCGTTGCCTGGGCGGTTTGCGTTGCGAGGTTCTTCACTTCGGAGGCGACCACGGCAAAACCCTTACCGGCGTCGCCCGCGCGGGCAGCCTCGATCGTGGCGTTAAGGGCCAGCAGATTTGTCTGTTCGGCGATTTCCTGGATCAGCTGTACGACTTCGGTGATTTCACCTACCGCCTTGCGCAGATTCCCCATCAGGGCGACGGATTGCTCCGCGCGCTGCGAGGCATCGTGCGATTTCTCGTTCGAAATTGCGATTTGGCGGCTGATTTCCTGAATGGAGGAGGTCAGCTCGGATGTCGCTGCTGCCACGGTCTGGACATTTGCGCTGGCTTCAGTTGAAGCGGCGGCGACAGCGGCGGCCTGATCGTGCGTTTGGGCGATTGCCTGACTCACTTCGCCTGCTGAGCCTTCCATTGTGCCGCCGGCATCCGCGACGCGCTGCGCAATGGATTTCACGGAACTTTCGAAATTATCGGCGAGTTCCGCCATTTGTCGGCGTTTCTCTTCCGCTGTGCGGCGCTCGGACTCTTCCTGTTGGCCTTCCATGCGCTTCATTTCGGTCGCGTTGTCCTTGAAGACCTGGACCGCGCGGGCCATTTCAGCGATCTCGTCCTTGCGGTCAGTCATCGGGATTTCGCTTTCAAGATCGCCGTCGGCAAGACCGTTCATGGAACCTGTGATCGCGGATATCGGCCGCACGATGCTGCGGGCAATCAGGAAGGCGAGAACGAAGCCGATGGCTATACCGCCTAATGTGCCGAACAGGATCGACTGGACGGATTGTTCTTTCAGATCTTTCAGATCAGCGAGCTTGTCGTTCTTGAAGCTGCTGGTCAGCTCAGAGTTCTTAGCTTCGACCGTCCGCATCTGCTGTTCGATTTCGGCCTGCTTTGCCAAGGCCTCGTCTACAGTATCAACCCGATTACGAAAACTTTTTGCGGCTTTTGCTGCACCAATGGCGATCTTGCCAAATTCTTCCGAAAGCGCTTTCTTCACGACGAGCGCTTTCGAGAAAACTCTGGAAACTTCGGCGCTTATTGCGTCCTTAAGAGCGGCGCGCACGCTCTCGTCCGATGTTTCGATATAGGCTTTCGTTTCCGCTGCCATCTCGTCGGCTGCGATCACCATCTCCAAAGCGGCGATGCGGGCATTTGTAGCTTCGCCGCCCTTCTTTTTCGCGATCTCGTACGCCTCGTTTGCTTCCTTCAGCGCAGCTCTGCGATCCTTCAGGATCTCACTTGCCGTCTGCGTCAGGGCCTTACTGGTGTTACTCAGTTCGTTGAACAGGGTCTCTGCTTGAGAGTCTCCGTCCTGGACGGCTTGCACCAAGGTGGAGAACGTCTTGCGGTAGGCACCGCTCAATTGAGCGATTTTCCCGGCGGCGGCTTCCGCCGGAGTACCCTTGGCCGATTTGCGCAGCGACAGGGCGTCAAGGAAGAGGCGCTTCGTCCCGGCTTCCAGTTCGGTCCTGTTCTCGTCCGACCGCTCAAGCCTGTAGGCGGCCTCTGTCGCCCGGATGCCATTACCATTTGCCAGCAGCGCATTCGACGAATTCATGATGGCAATGCTGCTGTCTCGGGTGGCGGTCGCAGCAGCCTCGGCCGCGAGGTTGATCGCGAATGTCTCTCCTGCAGCGACACTGAGCTGGGCGGCGCTCGCTTTGATATCTTCTGCTTCCACAGCCATCGACGCGGTAATGGCTTTGGTCTCGGTGTTTACCGTATGCAGTTCTTCGAGCTTTGCCTGATACAACCCAACTTCGTTGTTGATGTTGGTGATCGCGGGATCTGTTTCGCCTCTCGATTCAATCGCCGAGAGTTTTTCGCTGGTTGCCCGTGCGCCGGTCGCTGCCTCCTCGTAATACTGTTCCGCTCGGCTGAGAGCGTACAGATTAACTTGAGCGTTCGAGCTTCTGAATGTGTCAACTGCATCCAGTAGATCGAGTGTCAGTGTGATGTCCCGATCGTATCGGTTGAGGCCGAAATACCCGATTAAACCTACACCGCCAGCAATTAGAAGAGTGACGGCGAAACCCGAAGCGATCCGAAATCCAATGCGCATGGCTAACCCAGACATTGTTGTGGCTTGAAAGAATAGAACATGAAACAAATAACGGGCACAATTTAATAAGGCGTTAACAAAGTTTTGCGTAATATCGTTAATCATATGTTCAGATGATTGCTGTCCCATTCAAAAAGGCAGCTTTAGGAGGAGACACTCATGAAAAAAATTGCAAACGGACTTGCCGTACTCGCCTTGACCATGGCTTTTGCCATGCCGGCCGCAGCAAACGATTTTGAGCCGCAGATCAAGGAATTCTACAACAGTACGGTGAAGGCTTGGCTTACCGATCCGGCGGTGATTGCAGCCATTAAGGCGCAGAACGGAGAAACGGCCGGCTTTGATGCGGCGAAGATCGATACTCTCGACAAGCAGTGGCGCGCCGAAGCAAAGGCGGGTAGTGGTCCGCTCGTGGAGAAGGTTTCCAGCAACGCGTTGTCAGCCTGGCTGAAGCAGAAGAAGGAAGAAGCCGGCGGCAAGATTGCCGAGGCGTTCGTTATGGACGCAAAGGGCCTCAATGTGGGCTTGAGCGATCTGACGTCCGATTACATGCAGGGCGATGAAGGCAAGCACCAGAAGACGTATGGTTCTGGCGGCGATGCTCTCTTCATCGACGAGGTTGAGTTCGACGAAAGCTCGGGTGCATTCCAGTCGCAGATGTCCGCGACCATCAGTGATGGCGGCAAGCCGATCGGGGCTATCACCATCGGTGTGAACGTCGAAAAGCTCTGAACGACTACGTTTTTGCAAACCTGATCTGAGAGGCCGCCTTCGGGCGGCCTTTTCATTTGTATAAGGCTTTTTGGCGTCTCAGCGGGTTCATGACCGGGTGCCGGTCGGCAGTCTTGAAGCCAAGCGCGTCTTCAGCGATCAGGATACGCTGTACATTCGGGGTACCCTCGCCAACAGTCAGCATGTTTACGTAAGCGGAAAGCGTGTTGATCGGGTACTCCTCCGCGAGGGCATAGGCGGCGAACGTGTCCCTGGCGGTTTGAGCCGCTTTCTGTGCGACTTCCGAGGCCAGATACTTCGCCCGCGCTGCGGCCCTGGTCGAGCGCTCGCCCTTATCCATCAGCCAGGCCATACGGCGCATCATCAGGCGTGCTGCATCGATTCCGACGGCAACATCGGCTATCGGGTGCTGGACCATCTGATAGGCGCCTATCTTTTGCCCTCCGACTTCCCGTTCCTGTGCATAGCGCAATGTTTCGTCGAAACAGGCCTGGGCCAGCCCGATCAGTCTCCCGGAAACGGTCAAACGTCCGTATTCCAGCGCATTAAGTGCGACCTTAAGTCCTTCGCCCTCGTTGCCGAGCAGGTTTTCTGCCGGCACCCGGAAATCCTCCAAAAAGACCTCGCAGGAGCGCAGGCAATTGGACAGCGGACGCATTTCGATCGGCCGGGCGGTGAAACCGGGCGCGCTCTTCGGCTCGACAATGAATGCCGAAATACCGCGCTTGCCGGCGGCCGGATCTGTCTTCGCGAACAACACACCCACATCGGCGGCATTTGAGAAGGTGATCCAGATCTTGGAGCCGTTCAGCACATAGCTGTCGCCGTCACGCTTTGCCACGGTCCGCATGGCGCCACCGGGATCGGAGCCGCCGCCGGGCTCCGTCAAGGCGAACATGCCTATCTTCCGGCCCGAGATAAGCTCCGGAACGAAATGCCGAGCCTGTTCAGGCGTGCCCCAATTGAAGATGGTGAAGGGACAGGTCATGGCCTGCATGTTCATGGCATAGCCAAAGCCCGGCGAGAGACGGGAAATCTCCTCGGCGATGGTTCCGACAGCGGCAAAACCCAGTGCGGTCCCGCCCATCTCTTCGGGAAAGGCCGCGCTGAACAAACCCGCACCGCCCATGGCGCGGATGATCTCGTAGGGAAACTCACCGGAAGCTTCGTATGCGTCAATCTTCGGGGCAATCTCGACGTCATAGACCCGGCGGACCGTGTCGCGCACTACCTCGATGATTGGATCCTCGCTGAAATCCATTCGTCCACTCCCTAGGCTCTTTTTTATGTTTTCGGGAATTCTGAGTGAATGCCCTTAACTTTGGTTGTCCTCGAGGATCATCGTCGACGCCTTTTCCCCGATCATCATCGCAGGCGCGTTGGTGTTGCCGGAGACCACGGTCGGCATGATCGAGCAGTCGGCGACGCGCAATCCGGCTATACCGTGCACTCGCAGCCGGGCATCGACCACTGCTTTCGGGTCGGCCCCCATGCGGCAGGTACTGGTCGGGTGGAAGATGGTGCCGCCTTTCTCGCGGGCATAGGCGAGCAGACCCTCATCGTCCGCACGGTCCAGGCCCGGTTCATACTCGTTCTTCAGATGCTTGCTGAAGGCCGGGGATTGGGAGATTTTCCGGCTCAGCTTCATGCCGTCGATGATTGTCCGCCGGTCGCCCTCTGTTGAAAGATAGTTCGGCTTGATGCTCGGATACTCACGCGGGTCGCCGGATTTCACCATGATTGTGCCCCGGCTTTCCGGGCGGAGCTGGCAGATCGAGGATGTGACGCCGGGGAAGGGGTGCAGCAGCTGGCCCGGCTTGTCCGCGCTGAACGGGATGAAATGGAACTGGATATCTGGTGTTTCCAGCTCTGCGCGCGTCTTGGTGAAGACGTAGACCTGACCGGCGCTGACGGTAAGCGGTCCGCTTCGGGTGAGGGCGTATTGCAGGCCCATGGCAATCCGTTTCAGCGGATTGGCGACATCGGTGTTGAGCGACTCAAGGCCGTCCAGCTCATAAATCGCACGGACCTGGAAATGGTCCTGCAGGTCGTCACCGACACCGGGCAGATCGTGCTGCACCGGGATGCCGACGCTACGCAGATGCTCTCCAGGGCCGATGCCAGAGAGCTGCAGTAATTGCGGGGAATTGATGGCGCCGCCGCAGAGCACGATCTCGCGCGTTGCTTCCGCTTTATATTCGATGCCGTCGCGTAAGTAGGTAATTCCGCTCGCGCGTCCGTCCTTGAGCTCCAGCTTCGACGCCATGGCGCGGGTTTCGATACGCAGGTTCTTCCGGCTTTTGATCGGATTGAGATAAGCGACTGCGGCACTGCACCGGCGGCCGTTCCGGCTGGTGGTCTGGTAGTAGCCGGCGCCGTCTTGGGTCGAGCCATTATAATCCTCGTTCCGCGGAATACCGACTTCCTCGCAAGCCTCAAGGAAGGCCTCGCAGACCGGGCGCCGGTCGGCGATGTCGGAGACCGAAAGAGGGCCGTCGCCGCCACGGAACTCGTTCCCGCCACGCTCGTAACTTTCGGATTTCTTGAAGAAGGGGAGCACGTCGTCCCAGCCCCAGCCTTCGTTGCCGAGCTGGCGCCAGTGGTCGTAATCCTGATGCTGGCCGCGTACATAAAGCAGGCCGTTGATAGAACTGGAGCCACCGAGCACCCGGCCGCGCGGCCAGACCATCACCCGGTCATTCACGCCGGCATCCGGTTCCGTCTCGTAACCCCATGAAATATCGGGATGATACATCGTCCTGTAGTAACCGACCGGAACATGGATCCAGGGGTTGCGATCCTTGCCGCCTGCTTCCAGCAACAGGACGCGATTCTTCGGATCCGCCGACAGCCGGTTCGCGACGACGCAGCCCGCTGAGCCCGCGCCGACCACGATATAGTCGTAAACTTCGCTCACCCCGTTACTCCCTTGCTCTTTTAGTCACTTCTTTTGCGGGGAGAATATGCGCCTGGCCGATGGCCGTCGATGGGTTTGGACCCACTTGCATGGGAAACGATGTCATGACGGGTTGCGGCTTTATTCCGGCAACCGATCGCGTAGGATGCGGGAAACATTCTGGGAGGAATGACAATGGATGCCATCCGGCTCGACCTTGATGGGTTGGCGGCACGGGTGAGTGACGGCGCTAAAATCGCTCTGCCGCCGGATTATTCATACTGCGCCATGGCTTTGGTGCGCGCCATCATCGCCCGCAATGTCCGCGACCTTCATCTGGTCGGCGTTCCCGCCCTTGGTTTCCAGGCGGATCAGCTGATCGGTGCCGGCTGCGTCGGCACTGTGGAGACAGCGGCGGTTACGCTTGGCGAGTTCGGTCTGGCGCCCCGGTTCAGTGCCTCCATCAAGGCCGCCGGTATTCGCATGCTGGACGCGACCTGCCCGGCGATCCATGCCGGCCTGCAGGCATCCGAGAAGGGCGTGCCCTTCATGCCGTTGCGCGGCGTCATCGGATCCGATGTCGAGAAGCGCCGGGATGACTGGGTGATTGGCCAGAATCCTTTCGCAGAGAATGATCCCATTCTGATGGTGAAGGCGATCCAGCCCGATTTCGCGGTGTTTCATGCCCCGCTGGCGGACAGGTTCGGCAATGTCTGGGTCGGTGTCCGGCGCGAGCTGATGCTGATGGCCCATGCAGCGAAATCCAGTCTGGTTACGGCCGAGAAGATCGTGGACGGGAACCTGCTGGACGATCCGGTCCGCGCCGCTGGGACGATCCCGGGGCTCTATGTCGGCGCCATTGCCGAAGCGGAGCAGGGCGCCTGGCCGCTCGGCATCCCGGGCGGCTATGACGCGGATCAGGATGAGCTGGCGCGCTATGTCGATATGGCGCGCACGGAAGATGGTTTTGCCGCCTATATGGCAGGCACCAAAGCCGTGGCGGCGGAGTAAAGACGTGACGACAGTAAACGACGGCGTCCGCGCCGAGGAAATCCTGATCGCCTCCATTGCTGATATGCTGGACGGGCTGAGCCATATCGCGGTCGGCGCGTCTTCTCCGGTGCCCGGAGCAGCGGCCATGCTGGCACGGGCGCGGCATCCGGACAGAACCCGTGTTTCTGTGCTCGGCAGTGAGGACAACAATTTCTTCACCGACGGCGGCAAGGAGCTGTTTGACTGCGCCGGGCAGGGCCGCATCGATGCATTCTTTCTTGGTGGCGCGCAGATCGACGGGCAGGCGAATATCAATCTCGTCTCGGTCGGCAATCCGGACAAACCCAAGGTCCGGTTTCCGGGCTCCTTCGGTTCTTCCTACATGTATTTCACCGTGCCGCGCGTGATCCTGTTCCGACTGGAGCACACACCGCGTACCCTGGTGGAGAAAGTCGACTTCATCAGCGCACCGGGAACCTCGGAGCCGAACATCTACCGGCCGGGCGGGCCGTATGCCCTGATCACCGACCGCTGTCTCTTCCATTTCGACCGTGAGAAAGGCCGTTTCAGCCTGGCGAGTGTCCATCCGGGACATACGGTCGAGGAAATCAGGGAGCAGACCGGTTTTGATTATGATGAGCTGGCCGCCGTGCCGGAAACGCGTCTGCCGGACGCCAAAACTCTTGAGACCATCCGGGGGCCGGTTGCCGCGCAGATCGCTGAAATCTACCCGGGCTTCGCAGCCGAGGTTTTCGGGATAGAAAAGGCAGCCTGATAATTGACCCGGGGTCGCCGGGTTTCCAATATGACCGGATCGTTTTGACCGGTTCCAGCCTTGAGAATTGAGGAGTAACGGAATGAGTGGCACTGCGGCATCCGCCGGCGCGCTCCAGGGGATCAAGATCGTCGATTGCACACGCGTGCTCGGCGGTCCGTACTGCACCCAGATGCTTGGGGATCACGGCGCGGAGATCATCAAGATCGAGCCGCCGCAGGGCGACGAGGTGCGGGACTGGGGTCCGCCATTCCATGAAGGCGATGCGTCCTATTTCATCGGTGTGAACCGGAACAAGAAATCCCTCGGCCTCGACCTTTCGAAGGAAGAGGGCAAGCAGGTGCTTCTGCGTCTACTCGAGGACGCGGACGTCCTGGTCGAGAACTACAAGCCCGGCTCGATGGAGAGATGGGGGCTTGGTTACGAGGATGTGCTGAAGGAGAAATTCCCGAAGCTGGTCCATTGCCGGATTTCCGGCTTTGGCTCCGACGGTCCTTATGGCGGCTTTCCCGGCTATGACGGCATCATTCAGGCCATGACCGGCTGGTTCTCGGTCAATGGTTCGACACCCGTGGATCAGACCCGTGTCGGTATTCCGATGGTCGATATGGGAACAGGCCTCTATGCCGCGAACGCGATCATGATGGCGCTGTTTGAGCGGCACAGCTCCGGTCTCGGCCAGTATGTCGACATGACGCTGTACGATTGTGGCCTGTCGCTGATGCATCCGCACGTTGCGAATTACGAGTTGTCGGGCAAGGTGCCGGGGATTACGGGCAACCAGCACCCGAATATCAGCCCCTACGATAAATTCTCGACCCAGACCGGGGATATCTTCGTTGCAGGCGGGAATGACAGGGCCTGGCAGCGGATGACAGCGGAGCTCGGCAAGCCGGAACTGGCGACGGATCCGCGGTTCGTCAGCAATGCGGATCGCGTGACCAACCGTGATGCCTTGCGGGCGGAGCTTGAAGTTCTGCTGAAGGATAAGGACGGAAACGAGATCTGCGACCGCCTGCTGAGGGCGGGAGTGCCTGTCGGGCCGATCCGGAATACAGCGGATGTCATGGCGCATGAGCACACCAAGCACCGGGACATGGCAGTCGAACTCGACTGGTACAAATCCTGGGGAATCCCGATCAAACTGTCGCGGACACCCGGCTCAGTGAAATCGGTGCCGCCGAAATTCGGCGAGCATGGCCGCGCCATTCTTGCCGAACATGGCTTCAGCGAGACCGAAATCACCGCACTGGCAGAGCAGGGTGTTCTGGTCGAGGAGCGTCGCAAGGCCAAATAGCGGATTGCGGAAAGGTGACTTGCCTGAACCGCGCATTGGCACAATCTCAGCCCTGACAAGGGAACTGGAGGGCATGATGGAAAAGGTCGTGAAGAGTGACGCCGAGTGGCGGGAGCAGCTCACCGACGAGCAGTACCAGGTGACACGGAAGCATGGGACGGAACGCCCTTTTACGGGCAAGTACGCCGAAACGACTGAGCTGGGGACATATACCTGCGTCTGTTGTGGCGAGCCGCTTTTTGAAAGCGAGACTAAATTCGATGCTGGCTGCGGCTGGCCGAGCTTCTATCAGCCGATCGAGGGGGCGAATATCGAGAGCACGACGGACCGTAGCCACTTCATGGTCCGGACCGAGGTGCATTGCGCGAAGTGCGAAGCCCATCTCGGGCATGTGTTCCCCGATGGGCCGCAGCCGACCGGCTTGCGGTATTGCATTAATTCGGCGTCGCTCGATCTGAAGCAGAAGGACGAGTAAAAGCTGTATGTCTCGGTCAAAAAAGACCGTAAAACAATAAGATACTACAACAAACTAAAGTGACAGGTGAGGAAATGCCGAAGATTGCGATTTTGGACGACTATGCGAATGTATCCCTGCGCATGGCCGATTGGGGAAGCCTGCCGGAGGGGTACGAGACGGTCGTCTTTACCGATAATCTGGTAGAGCACGACGCGCTCGTCGACCGCCTGAAAGACTTCGAGATCGTCTGTGCCATGCGCGAACGGACGCCGTTCCCGGCGGAGATCTTCCAGCGCCTGCCGAACCTGAAACTGTTCGTCACCAGCGGCATGCGGAACAACGCGGTCGATTTTCCGGCGGCCCGTGCTTGCGGCATTCCGGTGTGCGGCACCGCGACCAGCGGGAACACGACGAAGGAACATACCTGGGCCATGCTGATGGCGCTGGCCCGGCAGGTTGCGCATGACGACCGCATGATGCGGGAAGGCAAGTGGCAGACCCGTATCGGCGTTGATCTGAAGGGCCGGACCCTGGGGGTCGTCGGGCTCGGTAAACTCGGCAGCCAAGTCTCCGAGATTGCCAAGCTTTTCGGTATGGACGTGGTCGCCTGGTCGCCGAACCTGACCGAAGAGCGCTGTGCCGAAGTCGGCGTGCGCAAGGCGGCGAGCAAGGAAGCGCTTCTGCGCGAGGCGGATATCGTCACCCTCCATGTCGTGTTGAGCGACCGTTCCCGCGGCATGATCGATGCGGCCGCTCTGGCGGAGATGAAGCCGACGGCGCTGCTGGTGAATACCTCGCGCGGTCCGATCGTGGATGAGGATGCGCTGATCGACGCGCTGAAGAACAACCGGATCGCAGGCGCCGCCGTGGACGTTTTCGAGCCGGAACCTCTCCCGGCCGATCATCCGATCCGCACGCTGGATAATATCCTGCTCACGCCGCATATGGGCTACGTGACCGAGGAAACCTACAAGCTGTTCTATGGCGAGATGGTCGAGGACATCAAAGCCTGGCACGCGGGAGAGCCGATCCGCATCCTGAACTGAGCTGCAAAGGTCTGGAACCAAGGGAGGGCGGGATGAATCTGTCACGTATGCTGGCGCAGAGGGAGGCCGCAGGAGATCCGGTGAAAGTCGGGATCATCGGCTGCGGCAAGTTCGGCGCGATGTACCTGTCGCAGGCCCGTCTGACCAAGGGTATCCATGTGGTCGGCATCGCCGATCTCAATGTGGCACGGGCCAGGGAAACCCTGACCCATATCGGCTGGGAGGCGGAGCGGTTCGCCGCCCGCAGTTTCGACGATGCCGAGAAGCACCGAAGCACCTTCATCACAGATGACAGCGCGTCCCTGATCCGGGATGGCGGCCTCGACGTCCTGATCGAGGCGACCGGCGATCCCGCCGCCGGTATCCACCATTGCCTGATGGCGATCAGCCACGGCCTGCATGTCGTGATGGTCAATGTCGAGGCAGATGTAGTGGCCGGACCATTGCTGGCCCGAAAGGCGGAGCTTGCCGGAACCGTCTACAGCCTCGCCTGGGGCGATCAGCCGGCGCTCATTGCCGAACATGTCGACTGGGCCCGGACCTGCGGTTTCATGGTCGTCTCGGCCGGCAAGGGGACCCGTTACCTTCCCAGCTTCCATCAATCGACGCCTGACACGGTCTGGGATCATTTCGGCTGGGACCCCGAGGTCGTCAAACGCGGCCGGCTCAATCCGAAAATGTTCAACAGCTTCATCGACGGGACAAAGTCTGGCATCGAGATGAGCGCGGTCTGCAATGCCACCGGACTGACACCGCAGCCGGACGGGCTGGCTTTTCCGCCATGCTCACGCTTTGATCTGGCCGAGGTCTGCAAGCCTGTCGGGAACGGCGGCACGCTGACCCATTCAGGCACCACCGAGGTGGTGTCCTCGCTGACCCGGGACGGCGCCGAGGTGGAGGGCCATCTGCAATACGGGACGTTCGTCGTTATCGAGGGCGAGACCGATTACGCCCGCTATTGTTTCGAGGAGTATCACATGCTCCCGGACAGCAGTTTCCGCTTCGCCTCGCTGTACCGGCCGACCCACATGATCGGGCTCGAACTGGGTGTTTCCGTCGCCTCCGCTGCACTAAGGGGGGAGCCGACCGGCTCGCCGATTGCCTTCAACTCGGACGTGGTCGCCACGGCAAAGCGGGATATTGCCGAAGGCGAGATGCTGGACGGTGAGGGCGGGTTCTGCGTCTGGGGCAAGCAAACCCCGGCCCGGACCTCGCTCGACGAAGGCTACCTGCCGCTTGGCCTCGCGCAGAATGTCAAAATGAAGCGATCGGTCGTCACAGGCGAGCGGCTGAAATGGTCCGATGTAGAGATCGATAACAGTGACGATGCGGTGAAGGTCCGGCGCGAAATGGAAGCGATGTTCGCAGGCCCGAATAGCTGAGCCGCTTCGTTACACCGAGGTGATGTAAGATCGCGGCCATGAGCCGTGTTTTAAACCAGCCGGCCGCCGAGCCGTCCCGGATTGTGATTGCCGCATGAATAATCAGACCAGCGATAGCGTCGCGCTGCGCACGGAGACGGATGTCGCCATCGACATTCGGGGCGTCCGGAAGGTCTTTAACGTCTACAATCAGCCCCTCGACCGGCTGAAACAGGCGATCCTGCGGGGGCGGCGCACCTTCTTCACTCCTTTCGTGGCCCTGGATAATGTGACTTTCCGGGTCGGGCGGGGAGAGACGATCGGGATTATCGGGCGGAACGGGTCCGGTAAGTCCACGTTGCTGCAGATCGTTGCGGGTCTGCTGATGGCAACTGAAGGAGATGTCACGGTGAATGGCCGGGTCTCCGCTTTGCTCGAACTGGGAGCAGGCTTCAACCCGGCGGCGAGCGGCCGTGAGAATATTTACATGAACGGGGCAATCCTCGGCCTCTCGAAGGAGGAGATCGACAGGAAATTCGATGACATAGTCGCGTTTTCCGGCCTGGCCGATTTTCTCGACCGGCTAGTCGAAACTTATTCGAGCGGCATGTATGTCCGCCTCGCTTTCGCGGTCGCGGTCAGCGTGGACCCGGAAATTTTTATTGTCGATGAAGCGCTTGCGGTTGGAGATGAAGGTTTCCAGCGGAAGTGCTTTGCCCGGATCGAGGAAATGCGCCGTCGCGGCACAACGATCCTCTTCGTCAGCCACGAGGCCGGTATGATCACGCAGCTTTGCGACCGGGTTGTCCTTTTGGATCATGGCGAAATGCTGATGGACGGGGATCCGAAGAGGGTGATTTCCAACTATCACAAGCTGACCCATGCACCGGCCGCTCAGCTCAATGCCGTGCGAGATGATATCCGCCGGGACGAGGAAGCCTGCCGAAACGAAACCGGACGCGAGGAGTCGCGAGAAACCCTAGATACGGAAATGGTGCCGGAAAGCCGCACGGCGTATGTCAGCCTTGGGGCAGAGATCAGCCAGCCGCGTATCGAAACTCTTGACGGCGAAGCGGTCAATCTTCTGGTGCGCGGCAGGCACTATGCCTTCCGTTATAAGGTTCGCTTCGTTGAGGATCGCGAGCAGGTCATGTGCGCGATGATGATCAAGACCATCCAGGGGGTTCTATTGTCCGGCAGGACAACGGACAGCCTCAGGCGCGGTCTTCCGGATTACCGGGCGGGCGAGGAGATTAATGTCAGCTTTGAGTTCGAGTGCTGTCTGACGGCGGGGGCCTATTTCCTGAATGCCGGGGTCAACGGACTGTACGAGAATGAACGCAAGTCGCTGCACCGGATCATGGACGCAGCCATGTTCAAGGTCTTGCCAGACGATGACGATACGATTACCGGGATTGTTGCGCTTGAGATCGTGCCGAGCGTCAGCCGGAATTAAGGAACAAGTTTGTGTCTGAGGATATTGCTCCCGCTTCAATCTATGTTGGGGGCTCAACAGGCGTCAGAGTTAGATCTTCTGGTTATCTGGATGTGCCGGTGCGGAATCCTGAACATCTCCGATTCCGCCTGAAACACCCTAAAGGATTTTAAGCACGTCTTCCGGCGGGCGGCCGATGGCGGCCTTGCCGTTGGCGATGACGATTGGACGCTCGATCAGGACCGGGTTGTCGTGCATCGCCTGGACGAGCGTTGCACGGTCTTTTGAGCTGTCGCCAAGGCCGAGTTCCTTGAAGGGCGCTTCCTTGCGCCGCATCAGAGCGACCGGCTCCATGCCGAGCAAACCGAGTAATTCCTCGATCTCCGCCGCGCTCGGCGGGGATTTCAGATATTCCCGGATCTCCGGCTCAACTCCGTTGCTCCGCAGCAGCTCCAATGTCTGTCGCGACTTGGAGCAGCGCGGATTGTGATAGATGACGACGCTCATCGGGATGCTCCGGCTTATTTGCCCTGAAAGTTTGGCGCGCGTTTTTCAAGGAAGCTGGCGATGCCTTCCTGATAATCGTCCGTATAACCGCACTGACGCTGGAATTCTGCTTCCATATCAAGTTGTTCGGCCAATCCGTTGTCGAGCGAGGCACGCATGATCTTCTTGATCCCGGCGAGCGCCAGAGGGGCTTTCGCGGCCAGGGTTTTTGCCAGGGTTTCGGCTTCCTCCAGCAGGGTTTCGTCTTCGACCGAGGACCAGATCAGGCCCCAGTCGGCAGCCTGCTTGCCTGTCACCGGAGCGCCGATCAAGGTCATGCCGAGCGCGCGGGCAAGGCCGACGCGGCGGGGCAGCACGTAGGTTCCGCCTGCATCCGGTACCAGACCGATATTGACGAAGGCCTGCACGAACTTGGTGTTGTGACCTGCCAACACGATATCGGCGGCGAGTGCCAGACTGGCACCAGCCCCGGCGGCGACGCCGTTGACCGCCGAGATGATCGGGATCGGCAGGGCGGCCATGCGCTTGATCAGCGGATTGTAGTTCTGCTGTATGGATTCGCTGAGGTCGCGCCGTTCGGCCGTGCTGGTGGCCTTGCGGTCGGCGAGATCCTGTCCGGAGCAGAATCCGCGTCCGGCGCCGGTGATGATCACACAGCGGGCGGAGCCCGGTTTTTCCAGCTGAGTGAAGGCGTCGCGCAAATCCTCGTGCATGACCGCGGTGACGGCGTTGATCCGCTCCGGCCGGTTCAGGGTGATGCGGGCGATGTTGTCTTCGATTGAGAAGAGCAAAGTTTCATATGTCATTGAATTAACCTGATTTCGTCAAAATGAGGCGGGTGAAGGAAACGCTGTCGCGTTCCAACTCATCGCCGTTTTCTTCGCGGTGAATAACGGAAAGTCCTTGCGCCTCGGCGAGGGCCAGGAAGGGCTCGGTGTCTGACTCGAGCATTGGCCGGTCCGCCGGTGCCGGACCGTGCCGCAGCAGCACGGAGAAACGACCGCCAGGTGCGAGAAGCGCGGCGAGGCATGCCATGCCCTGACTCCGCAAATTCTGCGGCAGATGCATCCAGACCGAGTTCATCAGCATGAAATCAAACCGGCGCCCGAGCGCGTGCACTTTTGCGAGATCCGGCAAGCGGTCGTCGAGCCAGGTCGCTCGGGAGTTGGGATAGAGGGTCTCTGCTTCCGCGCGCATACCGGCGGCGGGTTCGACCGCGACCACTTCCAGCCCCCGGGATTCAAGCCCGTTTACATGGGCCCCGTATCCGGCACCGATATCCAGGGCATGGCCTCCCTCGGACGGAAGGTAGGGGGTGTGAAAAGTAATGAACTTGTCGCTATGGGTTGCGGACTCCGCACCTGCGGACCATTCCGTCCGCAGGCGCCGTGCATCACGATCATAGACCGCGATCAGCGCGTCGTTATCCGTATCGGCAGCACTCACGCTTCGGCGTCCCGCTTCTTCTGCCATTCCACATAGCGGGCCTTGGTGGCTTCATCCGGCGGATAGGTGCCGCGCAGAGGCTTGCCGCTTGCGACTTCTTCCGCGATGAAGACTTCCATCTTCTCCTGCTCGAAGGATTGCTCGGCAATTTCCTCGGCAAGATGGGCCGGCAGAACCACAAGACCTTCCGCGTCGCCGACCAGCACATCGTCCGGATAGACCGCGACACCGCCGCAGGCGATGGGGGTGTTCAGCTCGGCCACGGCATGGTGCTTGATCAGGCTGGTCGGCGCGGAGGGTCCGCCGACATAACAGGGAATGTCGTATTCCGCGATCTCGTAGGAATCGCGGATGCCGCCATCGGAAACGAAGCCGGCGACGCCGCGGACCTGCAGGCGCGTCATCAGGATATTGCCGGCGGAAGCGGCGCTGGCGTCCTGACGGCAATCCACCACCAGGATCTTGCCGGCCGGTATCGTCTCGATGGCTTTGCGCTGGGGGTGATCGTAATCGTCATAGGCGCTGATCTGGTCGATATCCTCACGCGCCGGGATGTTCCGCAGGGTAAAAGCCTCGCCGACCATATTGCGATCATGCGCGGTCAGGCGGCTGACGCCCTGAAGGCACTGATTGCGCAATCCGCGCTTCAGAAGCTGCGTGGTCAGGGTCGCGGTGCTGACATGCGCCAGCTTTTCCCGTGCCGTATCGCTCAATCCGGTCATTGAAGGCCCTCCCGGTGCCGGTTTTTTCATTGGCCCGCATCAGAGCACGGAGACTTCGCGATCCTCAAGTGCGGTCGTTGTCCATCCCGGCTATTCTGTCGTTCCGGAACCGCACCTGAGCCATCAGGGGTGGCAAAAATGGGGAGGAAAACCAATGGAATACCGCAATCTCGGCCGCTCCGGCCTGAAGGTCTCGAAGGTGTGTCTCGGCGCCATGATGTTTGGCGGGCCGACCAGCGAGGCCGATTCCCACGAGATTATCGCCGAGGCGCGGGATATAGGGGTGAATTTCATCGATACCGCCGACGCCTATCACAACGGCAATTCGGAACGTGTGGTCGGCCGCGGCATTGCCGCCCATCGCGATTATTGGGTGCTGGCGACCAAGCTTGGTAATCCGATGGACGCGGGCGATCCGAACGCGCGCGGCCTGTCCCGGAAATGGGTGCTGCAGGCCTGCGAGGAATCGCTGGAGCGGCTCGATACCGACTATATCGACATCTACTACCTGCATAAGGAAGACCATTCGACGCCGCTGGAAGAGACGGTGAACGCAATGGCGGATCTGGTCCATGCCGGCATGATCCGGCATTTCGGTATCTCCAACCACCGCTCCTGGCGGGTGGCCGAAATCTGCAATCTCTGCGATGCGGCGGGCATCGACCGCCCGGTCGTCAGCCAGCCCTATTACAACGCTATGAACCGGATGCCGGAGACCGAGCATCTGGCCGCTTGCGATTATTACGGACTTGGCGTCTTCCCTTACAGCCCGCTCGCCCGTGGCGTGCTCTCCGGCAAGTACAAGCCGGGTGCCGAGCCCGCCGAAGGCACCCGCGCCGCCCGTGCCGACACCCGCATGATGCAGACCGAATGGCGCGAGGAAAGTCTGGTAATCGCGGAGAAGATCAAGGCCCATGCCGAAGCCAAAGGCGCGACCATCATCGACCTCGCCGTTGGTTGGGTGCTGAATAACGGCCTCGTCACCGGAACCATCGCCGGGCCGCGCACGATGGAGCAGTGGAAGGCCTATGCGAAAGCGTTGGAATACGAATTCACGGAAGAGGACGAGGCGCTGATTAACGGCCTGGTGGCGGAAGGGCACCCCTCGACGCCAGGATACAATGATCCGGCCTATCCGCTGGAGGGAAGGGTGGCGCTGACGGGGTAGGCGGCCTTCGCCTTACTTCGAGACACCTTCCTCGAAGAAATCGCCGAGGCTGTGGTCGGGTTCGAAGACTTCTTTCACCTGACCACGGCTGGCATTCTTGTAGTTCGTCATGATGAAGCCATAGGCCTGATCGAGCTTGTGGGCCTGATTGAGGATGATCATCTTCGGCAGTTTCGCGCATTTAGCGATGTCGGCGCGTACCCGGTCCGCACGTACGCGAGCGTAGGCGCCGCTGCTGAAGCCGACGAGGGTTCCGACATAGGGCCGCTTCAGGATGGCAGAGCTTTCGCCGAGGAGAGAGCCGCGCTTGAAGGTCGTGACCTTGCCGTCCAGCTCGACGAGGAGGCCGGGACTATGTTCCATGGCAACCTCGCCGCTGAGAACGTACATGACGTGGTCAGACGGCTCACCATGTTCACAGATGATGTCACCAGCCTCGAAAGTGATGCGGTCAGACTCAGGTACCATGAAGGTTACTCTCGCCGTTTAGGATAATTGGATAATATACATAAAATTGAATCAAATACCGTGTATTGGCAAGCCGTAAGGCACTGATTTTGGCCAATTAAGCCTGTTTGCGTTTTCGATTTTTCTTAGGTTTATGTGCCTTGAGGGCCGCATCGATGGCGGCGCGGGCCCAATCCAGAAACAACTCTGGGTCTTCAAGTATGTCTGTCGGGACCTCCCAGTAGCTGCCGACCGTGACCTCGCCTTTCTTTGTGTTGTAGCCGAACGGCTCGCTGCCGCGCTCCTCGAAAGCCGGGCGATTCCGGTCGTCCACGCGGAAATAGGGCAGGTCACCCAGCAAGAGGGCGAAATTGACCTCGCCATATTTGATGCCATAGCCGCCGAACATGCGGTGCGCATGGATATCGCCCAACGGCTCCAGCATGTCGGTGATGAAGTCCGCGAGCTCTTTCGATGCGGCCATGACCCGATTCCTCTTGTTTGTTCTCTTATTGTTCCCATTTAACGCTTTGCTGGCAAGGCTAGGCGGCATCACATCCCAGTGGGATGCCGGATGGGGTTGCAAACGGGATGCAGCCATGCAATCCAGCGCTTGTTTCGCGCTGCAATATAAGTATGTTAGCGCCGAGTCATTTTACACTGCCGGGCCTGAACCGCCCTGAGCCAATCAACGCAGATTTGCACGCCTGGCACCGCGCCGTAATAGCGGCGCGCGGCGGACCTGTTCGGAGTCGATCCATGGAACTGAGAAATATCGCCATCATCGCCCACGTCGACCACGGCAAGACCACGCTTGTCGACGTGCTCCTGAAACAGACCGGTACGTTCCGCGAGAACCAGCAGGTCGAGGAACGGGCGATGGACAGCAACGATATCGAGCGCGAGCGCGGTATCACCATTCTCGCCAAATGTACCTC
This sequence comes from Nisaea nitritireducens, assembly GCF_014904795.1. GTDB lineage: Bacteria > Pseudomonadota > Alphaproteobacteria > Thalassobaculales > Thalassobaculaceae > Nisaea > Nisaea nitritireducens. The sequence continues at coordinate 64,589 of NZ_JACZFS010000014.1, read as the reverse complement.
GGTCGAATATGGCGGCACGCGGATCAATATCGTCGACACGCCGGGCCACGCCGATTTTGGCGGTGAGGTCGAGCGTATCCTGTCCATGGTGGACGGTGTTGTCGTTCTGGTGGACGCGGCCGAAGGCCCGATGCCACAGACCAAGTTCGTGCTCGCCAAGGCCCTGAAGCTGGGCCTGCGTCCGATGGTCGTGGTCAACAAGGTCGATAAGCCGGAGCAGCGTGCCTACGAAGTGCAGGACGAGATGTTCGATCTGTTCTCCGCGCTCGAGGCAAATGAAGATCAGCTCGACTTCCCGTCGCTCTTCGCATCCGGCAAGGCCGGCTGGGCGAGCGAGACGCCGGAAGAGGTCGGCACCGACATGACGCCGCTGTTCGAGCTCATTCTGAAGCACGTGCCGGCACCGGCCGTCGAGAAGGACGCGCCGTTCAGGATGCTGGCAACCACGGTTGAGGCCGATCCCTATCTCGGCCGTCTGCTGACCGGCCGGATCGAGGCCGGAACCGTGAAACCGAACCTCAGCGTCAAGGCACTGTCCCGGGACGGCAAGGTGCTGGAGCAGGGCCGGATCACCAAGGTCCTTGCCTATCGCGGTCTGGAGCGGGTGCCGTTGGACGAAGCTGTGGCCGGCGACATCGTGGCGCTTGCCGGGCTTTCGAAATCGACTGTTGCCGACACCATCTGCGTGCCGGAAGTGACCGAGCCGATCATGGCGCAGCCGATCGACCCCTCGACCATCGCGGTGACCTTCTCCGTCAATGACAGCCCGCTCGGCGGTCTGGACGGCGACAAGGTGACGAGCCGGGTGATCTGGGACCGTCTGCAGAAGGAAGCGGAAGGCAACGTTGCCATTCGTGTCTCCGAAACCGCCGACAAGGACGCCTTTGAGGTCTCCGGTCGTGGCGAGTTGCAGCTTGCGGTGCTGATCGAGCAGATGCGCCGCGAGGGCTTCGAGCTCTCGATCAGCCGCCCGCGCGTGCTGTTCCAGGCCGATCCGCAGACTGGCCAGCGCCTTGAGCCGATGGAAGAAGTCGTCATCGACGTGGATGAGGAGTTCTCCGGCGCCGTGGTGGAAAAGATGCAGCAGCGCAAAGCCGAATTGATGGACATGCGTCCGTCCGGCGGCGGCAAGCAACGGGTGACCTTCCGCTGCCCGTCGCGCGGTCTGATCGGATATCACGGCGAATTCATGACCGATACCCGCGGTACCGGCATCATGAACCGGGTGTTCGACTCCTTCGGTCCCTATAAGGGCCCGATCCCGACCCGCCGCAACGGCGTGCTGATCAGCCTGGAAAAAGGCAAGGCTGCAGCCTATGCGCTTTTCAACCTGGAAGAACGCGGCCCGCTGATGATCGGCGGCGGCGAGGATATCTATCCGGGCATGGTGATCGGTGAGACCAACCGCGGCAACGATCTCGACGTGAACCCGCTGAAGTCCAAGCAGCTCACCAACTTCCGGGCATCGGGCAAGGACGATTCGATCGTCCTCACCCCGCCGATCCGGATGACTCTCGAAAAGGCGATCTCCTATATCGGCGATGACGAGCTGGTCGAAGTGACGCCGAACCATATCCGCCTGCGCAAGCGCTATCTCGATATCAACGAGCGCAAGAAGCATGCCCGCAAGATAGCGGCCGAAGGCTGATACTCTCCTGACGACCCAAGGGAACCGGAGCATCAGTCCGGTTCCCGAAAGGCCATTCCGTTTGCGCTCCGCGCGCACTAGGCTCTCCCCAGAAACGTGATCCTGAGGGAGGGCCTCAATGGCCGAGAAAACCATCAAAACCGTCGACTCCATGGTGGCCGAAGCCAACGAGCAGGTCCGCATCGTCTCCGTCGAGGATGCAAAGGCCATGGTCGGCAGCGACGACGTGACCTTTATCGATGTCCGCGATGTGCGCGAGATCGCCAAGACCGGGCGCATTCCCGGCGCGCGCCACGTGCCGCGCGGCATGCTGGAATTCTGGATCGACCCGGCCAGCCCCTATTACAAGGACTTCTTCGGCGAGGACAAAACCTTTGTCTTCTATTGCGCCGCAAGCTGGCGCTCGGCGCTGTCCGCCAAGACGGCGCAGGATATGGGGCTGACGCCCGTCGCCCATCTTGAGGGTGGCCTTGGAGAGTGGATCAAGGCGGACGGGCAGGTCGAGAAGAAGGACTAATGAAAACGGCCGGGCAGATGCCCGGCCGCTTCATATTAGTGTAGCTTTTTCTCAGGTCAGGCGGAGCGCACCTCTGCGAGGAAAGCGTCGACCTGACTGCGCAGGGCGCTGACAGAGTCGTTCATGCGGGATGCAGTTCCCGTTACATTCTCGGCCGCCGCACTGGTTTTCACTGTCGCCTGATTCACGTGTGCGATGCTGCTGGTAACCTCATCGGTACCGGTCGCGGCATCCTGAACATTGCGTGAAATCTCGGAGGTGGCTGCAGATTGCTCTTCGACTGCGCCCGCAATCATGGTTGAGGATTCCGACAAGTTGGAGATCAGGCCGGTCACGCGACTGATTGCCTCGACCGCGGCGCTGCTCGATTGCTGGATTTCCTGGACCTGTGTTGAGATATCCTCGGTTGCCTGGGCGGACTGATTGGCTAGGCTTTTCACCTCGCTGGCGACCACCGCGAAGCCCTTGCCGGCGTCACCTGCCCGGGCGGCCTCGATCGTCGCATTCAGGGCAAGCAAGTTTGTCTGCTCAGCAATATCCCGGATGAGCGTGACGATCTCGCCGATCTTCTCGGCCGACTGCGCCAAAGCCTGCATCTGCGCGTTCGTCCGCTCGGTTTCGGCAACAGCGGAGCTGCTGATCTGGGAGGCGTCGGAGACCTTGCGGGTGATTTCGCCGATCGATGCGGAGAGTTGCTCCGTCGCGGCGGCAACAGTGTTCACGTTGGTCGATGCCAACGACGCCGCAGAGGCCACCTGATCCGATTGTGAATTAGTTTCGCCGGCGGCAAGAGTCATCTCGTTGGCGGTGTCATTCAGGTTGGCCGCCATGCTGTTGAGTTCGGTCATGGATTGCCCGATCATGTTTTCAAAGCGGGCAATCGAGGCTTCGATCCGCTCGGCCCGTTTCGACCGATCCTGTTCTTCGGCAATCTGTTTGGCGCGCATTTCCTCGCGCTCGATCAAGCCTTCCTTCATCACGCCGAGGGCTTCGGCAATTGCACCGACCTCGTCTTTGCGATCCTGGTCGGTAATATCGGTGTTGCTGTGCCCTGATGCGATTTCCTTGATCACCGTTGTGATCCGGCTGATTGGCGCAGTGATGGCGCGGCCGGTGAAAATGCTGATGGCAAGCGAAAGGATAAAGGCGACGACAACGACGCCCATCACTTCCAGTTCGGCCAGATCCTGCGCCGCCTTGGCTTGATCTTGCAGGTCGTCCGCCTTCTGGACGATGGCGTCGGACAGCTCCTGGATCTTTCCGGAGACGTCACTCAGTCTGACGTGAGCGTCTGTCATCAACATGGAGGCCAGGAATGAGTCGATAGCAACGGTTTCGAGTGTTTCTGTCGCGACATCACGATACGCGCCATACTCGTCCCGGATCGTCTGCAGGGCCTCTATTTTGTCTGCGGGAGTATTCGCCTCAATCTTCGCGAACAGCGCTTCAACGTTTCCGTAGATGGTCCGTGCTTCCTCGGCTGCTTTCGCAACGTCCTCGGCAGCTACTCCGGATTGTTGCCAGCTGAGAGCCCGGAACAGTGTTGCATGACCAGCATTCACAAGCCCTTGCAGCTCTTTGGTGTCAAGGACCAGTTCCCCGGCCAGCCCCGCGTTTTTCTGGAGATGGGTGGTCTCCTTTGAAGAAATGAAGAATACCGCTGCGATGATCAGGATCATCAAGCAGGCAACACCAGGTGCTATTAGTGTTTTTTGAATGATTGGTAGATTCTTCAGCATTTTTGGCGGTCCCGGTCCCAAGATTTTTATACGGCCGGGGACGGAAAGATCCGTCTCCGGCCTGGTGCGCATAGGTTTTTTTAGCGCTTGTAGGCGCCGACACCGATGACGTTGTCAGCGACGCGAATGACGTAGGAAGTCTTGGGTTCAACCGCATTCGTCTTCGGGTTTTGCCATTTGTAGTCGATCCAGTTGGCGTCTTCGACCTTCAGGAATTCCTTGATGAACTGCTTGCCGTCGACATCGCGAAGGCCGGTCAGATCGCGGCCGACGAGAGCGGCTTTGGCACCGTGTGCGATCGTGATGCCTTTGAGATCAAAAACGAAGACATAAAGATCGCGGTCATGCCAATCGCCGCCAGGGACCATGAAGTCTTTGATCGCAGTGGCAACACCAGCGGACTTCATATGCGCAGCGGCTTTTTCAGCCATCGCCTTGGCTTCCGCCTCGGAGGCGAAGTCGGCTGCTGTTGCACCCATGGTGGCGGTGAACAGCATTGCAGCGGCAATGAGGAGTTTCTTGAACATCTGTAGGTCCTCTGAAAATCAGTCGTTGTTGGTATGAGGTGAACCCGGCCCGTTCTGGAACAGAGCCGTTGTTTTCCGAGGGGTTTTATCCGCTGTAAAACTTAAAAGTTATTTAACTATCGAAAATTGATTTCTCGTTTCTTGCCGGGTTTTGGCCGAGCGGGGCCGTCCGCTGCGGCGCAGCGTGCCTCTCAGCTTCCGGAGTGGGTCGGCTTACGAAATAGGATCGATCGGCCAGATCGGGCGGCGCAGATGCTTGTAGTCAAAGCTGCTGTAGTCCTGGGAGACGAGGCAGCCGCTATCCACCAGCACGACTTCGCGGGCGACCGGCTGGAAAGCCGCGCGGAAATGGTGCGAGGATTTAACGGCGATCACATCCAGCACCGCCGGATCGAGCCCGAACAGCTTCAGTGCCTGCTGGTCCGTGACCTGCAGGTTGCTGCTGGCGATCACCACTTTCACGCCTGAAATATCGAGCAGGGCGGAGCGGCCGAGGCGCACTTCCATGTTCGCCCACATAGGCCCGTCACAGACGAAGGCGCCGGTGTCGCTGAGAGCGAGCACCGTGGCCTCAGTCCCGATCGGCGGGCCATAGCTGTCCGGATCGACTTTCGCGCCAAGTGAGATGGCGATGTTTGCTCCCACCCCGGCTGTATGGGCCTGCTCGGCAACAGCGGGATCGCAGATTGCGGCTAGTGCGGCGTTCGGAGTGCCGGTCGCGATAATGGTCTCCAGCAGGCGAACGCCGTCGCCATAACCACCGCCGCCGGGATTGTCTGTCGTGTCCCCGATAACCAATGGACCTTCGCCGGAGGGCGCGCCCTTGATCCTTGCCGAAAGGTCGGTGAGGGAGAGCAGAGGGACAGTATTGATCGCGCGGGTATCCCAGACGAACTGCATCAGGTCGTCTGCTATTCTCCGGCCTTTTTCCGTATCGCCATCCGTGGTGACGCTGACGGACGGGCCTGCCTCGGCAATATCGGACCAAGCGAAACCTGCACAGAGGCCGATTTCCAGAACGTCCGGATCAGCTGCCTTGATCTCCGCCGCCCGGGCCAGCAGTTCTGCCATCGGGCCTTCCTGGGTGCGGCCGTGATTGAGGCCGTCGAGGGTCGGGCACCGGGCAACAATCGTGACCGGACGGATCTCTTTGTCCATGGCCCGCTGGAGCAGGGAAGCCGCCTCCGTCGCGGCCTCGTACTGGTCGATATGCGGATAAGTCCTGTAGGGAACCAGAATATCAGCCAGCGCGGCCATTCCGTCCGTCACGTTCGCATGCAGATCGAGGGTGACGGCAATCGGAACATCTTTGCCGAGACGATCACGCAGCCGCTTCAGCAGGTCGCCTTCCGCATCTTGGCTGCTCTCGGTCACCATGGCGCCGTGCAGGGCCAGCATGACCCCGTCGACCGGTCCCGTGTCGAGACCGGCCAGCACAATACTGCAAAGCTCTTCCCAGGCATCCGCCGTGGTCATGCCGCTTGGTGTGGCATGGGCCGCAACGGTCGGGATCAGCTCCCAGCCGTAGGTCCGCGCGGCGTCGATATGTGCCGCCACTTCCGTCGCGGTGCCGGACATATGCGCCGCTATCTGGTCTCCGAAATAGCATTGCCGACGCAAATAAGCGTCCATGTCGGTCCGCAACACACTGAAAGTATTGGTCTCGTGGCTGATCTCAGCCGACAGAACACGCCGCGCGGTCATCGGATTACCAGCTTTCCGGCAGGGTACCGTCGCCGATATCCCAGAACAGGCCAGCGGTGAGTTGCAGACCCTCGCGGAGGATCGGCTTCAGCGCATGTTCGTTCGGGGCATGCTGGGAGCAGGATGCATAGGAATGCGGCACCCAGATCGTGGCCAGGCCTAGTATTTCGCTGAAGACGTCGTTCGGCAGGGAGCCGCCGAGGTTTGGCAGAATTGCGGTCTTCTTGTTGGTCGAGCGCTGGATCGAGTTTGCCGCCCACTGCACGAGCGCATGGTCGGGATCGAGGCGCGTCGCCTTCATATAGCCGCGATCGGCGTCCGCGACGGTGACCATCGGGAAGCCTTCGCGCTCCAGATGCCGGCGCAGGGCCGGAACGATGTCTTCCGGGTCGGTGCCGACGACGAAGCGGAGCTGGCCGCGGCAGGTCGCCCGGCCAGGGATCGCGTTCACCGGTTTGTCCGGCAGACCGGCCGTGTAAGCCAGGATCTCGAAGCTGTTCCAGCCGATCACCCGTTCGATCGGGGTCAGGGACTCTTCTCCCCAATTCGGATCGATCTGCGGGCCGTTCGCTTCCGCCTCCAGTTCGCACTCGGCGAGAGCAGCCCGGATTGCCGGGGTGAGGGTGGTCGGACGCCATTCAGGCACACGGATCTGGCCACGCCGGTCGACGATGCTGGCGAGCGCATGGGCGAGGATGACCGCCGGGTTTGCGAGGAGCCCGCCCCAGTTACCGGAATGGTGGGCGCCTTCGCGCAGGTCGCAGGTGATATCCATCGGATAGGCACCGCGCGACCCCATGAAGACAGTCGGGTGGTCGGCACTGATGCGCGGACCGTCGGAGGCGATCAGGAAATCGGCCTTCAGCTTGTCTTTTTGCTGTTTTGCGAAGTCCGCCAGTCCCGGGGAGCCGGATTCCTCGCCGGACTCGATCAGGATCTTGGAGTTGAAGCCAAGCTTGCCCCGGGTCTTCAGCACGGCGTTAAGGCCGGCGATATTGATCGAGTGCTGACCCTTGTTATCGACGGTCCCGCGGCCGTAGACACGCTCGCCGACCTCGGTCAACGTCCATGGATCACGGTCCTCAGCCCATTGCCCCTCCATGCCGCGGACGACGTCGCCATGACCGTAGGTGAGCACGGTCGGCAGAGTGTCACCTTCGTGACGGGTTGCGATCAGGAAGGGGCCGCCCTTCGGCGAGGGGTTCGGGAACTGCTCGCAGACATATCCCATCGGCTCCAGGGCCGCGCGCATTTCGGCCATATAGGCCTCCATGTCGGGCTTCCGCTCCTCGTAGAGCTGGCTCTCGGTGCGGATTGCCACCCGGCGGCTCAGGTCCTTGAGGAAATCGCCGCTGTCGAAATGTTCGGCGGCGGCTGAGATGGCTTGCTCACGACTCACTTGGGTAGCTCCTGGATTGGACAGATGGGGGATCAGTTGAGGGGAACTTCAGGAAGGGTAACGACCTCGATGCCATTGGCTTCGAGCGCGGCACGGACAGCACCGGCCACGGCCGGGCCTGTCGGCTCGTCTCCATGAATGCAGATGGAATGAACGACGACCGGTACATCCACTCCGTCGGTTGAGCGGACCTTGCCGGTTTCGAGCATACGCAGGACATGCTCCACCGCCTGCTGCGGGTCGCGGATCATAGCGTCGTCGCGCTTCCGGCTGGTGAGGCTGCCTTTGGAATCGTAGGTCCGGTCGGCGAAGACCTCGGATGCGGTCGGCACGTCGAGCGTGGCGCCGGCCTTCATCAGCTCCGAGCCGGTCGTCGCCAGCAGAATGATCGAAGGGTCCACCGCCCTGGTGGCGCGCACGATGGTCTCAGCCAGGTCCTTGTCCTCGGAAGCCATATTGTTCAATGCGCCATGCGGTTTCATATGAGTAACTTTCATGCCGTGCATCGCCGCCATCGCCTGCAGCGCGCCGATCTGGTAGGCGATCATCGCCTCCACTTCGCGCTGGGCCATGGTGATGCGGCGGCGGCCGAAGCCCCAGAGATCGTTGAAGCCAGGATGCGCGCCGATACTGACGCCTTCCGACTTGGCACCGGCCACGACCCGATCCATCACATTGGCGTCCCCGCCGTGGAACCCGCAGGCCACATTGGCCGAGCCGACGATCTTCAGCATCGCCATGTCGTCGCCGATATCGTAAGCGCCGAAACCTTCGGCCATATCGGCGTTCAAATTCACTTTGGTCATGGTTACGGTCCGTGGCTATTGTCTCGAAGCGCGGGTCGCGCGTCCGGGACGCTTTGTCGAAGGGCGATAGGACGTGAAGATTAGCGCCAAACCCTTCGTATGGTCCATGTCCGGAACAGAACCATTGTGATGTCGGAACCTGTCTTTCTTCCCGCCGGGGATACCGCCCTTGTCGTGCAGTTCGGCGAAGCCGTCGACGCCGTTGTGAACAGGCAGGTGCGCCATGTTGCGGCCAAGCTGCGCGAGCTGTCGTTGGGCGGCATTGTGGATATCGTGCCGACGATCCGCTCCCTGATGGTGCATTACGATCCGCTGGTGACGCGCTCCTCCGAGTTGCAATCGGCGATCTCGGAAATCCTGCATCATCAGCATGAGGGCGAGGATGGCTACCGGCTCTGGTCCATTCCGGTCTGCTATGAGGGAGATTGCGCGCCCGATCTGGATAGCGTTGCGCGGGACATGAATCTGGCGCCCGCGGAAGTGGTGCGCGGCCATACGGCAGACCCGCAGGAAATCCTGATGATGGGATTCCTGCCGGGTTTTCCCTATCTCGGTTTGCTGCCGGAAGATTTCGACGTGCCAAGGCGTTTTGAGCCGCGGGTGAAGGTGCCGGCGCGGTCGATCTCCATCGCGGTCAGGCAAACCACGATCTACACGGTCGAAAGTCCGGGGGGCTGGCATCTGATAGGGCGGACGCCGATTGAATTCTTCGACCCGAAACGGGAAGCGCCGATTCTGGTCGCCGCCGGGGATCGAATTCATTTCCAGCCGGTGTCGTTTGCCGACTATGAAGTGCTCCGAAAAGACGTAGAGGCCGGGGAATACGTGCCTGTCGTGGAAGATATCGCGCCGGGAGAGAGCGCATGAGCGGGCTCAGGGTGATCCAGGCCGGTTTTGCGCCGACCCTTCAGGATTTCGGACGTCCGGCTTACCAGAACAGGGGCGTGCCTGTTTCCGGTGCGCTTGACCCTGTGTCTCTCCGGATCGGCAATGCGCTGGTTGGAAATGACGGCGGGACGGCGGCCATCGAATTCCGCATGATCGGCCCTGTGCTTGAAGTCATCGCGGAAAGTGTTCGTGTCGCGTTGGTCGGTACCCGGGCCGGAATTGTCGTCGAGGCGGGAGAGCGCGTCGAGTTGCCGTCTTACCAGAGCGTCACGTTGAAGCGCGGTCACCGGCTTTCCGTCAATCCGGTGACGGACAGCGGAGCCGCCTATCTCTGCGTCGAGGGTGGCTTCGATCTTCCCGCCGCCTTTGACAGCCTGTCAACTTATGGCCGCTCGCAGATCGGCGGGTTTCAAGGTCGTGCGTTGAAGGACGGGGACGAGTTGCCCTTGTGCCTGAACGAGGTTCCCGAGCGTGGCGAGCTTCGGCTGGAGAACCCCGTGTATCTCGATGCCGGCGGCCCGGTCCGTGTCGTGTTCGGCCCGCAGCGGGACTATTTCACAGACGAAAGCGCCGCCGCCTTTCTGACCAACGAGTACAAGATCAGCCGGGAAGCGGACCGGATGGGCATGCGTCTGGAAGGCCCGGCGCTGGAACATGCGCGAGGCTACAACATCACCTCGGACGGGATTGTCACCGGCGCCATCCAGGTGCCGGGCAACGGCCTGCCGATCATCCTGCTGGCGGATCATCAGACCACGGGCGGATATCCGAAGATCGGCACCGTCATCTCCGCCGACATCCCGCGTCTCGGCCGCCTGAAGCCGGGAGATACGCTGTCCTTCACGGAAATCAGCGTAGCCGAGGCGGAAGAGGCGCGCCGGGAGCAGGAAAAGGAAATCAAACGGCTGATCTCTTCGCTCAGTCCGGCGGCGGCATGGCTCGACGAGGCGGCGCTTTACCGGGAAAACCTGATCAGCGGCGTGGTCCATAACGAACAGACGGGTTAGGGCGTGTGTTCTAAACGGATGTCCGCAAATGGGTCTTATAGGGTCGGACATCGGTGTCGAAACGGCAATGTGACCCCGACGAAGAGGTCACTGTCATTCGACCGTTCTGCCTGTGCCCCTGGGCTGTCGGCGCCGCCGCGGGGACGGCGCCGAGATGCAGCCTCAGGACTTGATGAAGGCGAGTAGGTCCGGATTAACGATGTCGGGATTGACCGAGCAGAGCCCGTGCGACAGGCCCGGGTAGACCTTCAGGGTGCTGTTGCGGAGCCGTTCGGCCGAGAGAAGCGCGCTGTCGGCGATCGGCACGATCTGATCGTCGTCGCCGTGCATCACCAGGGTCGGGACGGTGACCGCCTTCAGGTCGTCGTTGAAGTCGGTCTCCGAGAAGGCCTTGATACCGTCGTAATGAGCCTTGGCGCCGCCCATCATGCCCTGGCGCCACCAGTTCTGAATGAGGCCCTGGGAGACGGTCGCGCCGGGCCGATTGAAACCGTAGAACGGGCCCGAGGCGACGTCGAGATAGAACTGCGCCCGGTTGGTGGCGAGTGCGGCGCGGAAGCCGTCGAACACCTCGATCGGCAGCCCGCCGGGGTTGGCGTCGGTCTTCAACATGATTGGCGGCACCGCCCCAACCATCACCAGCTTGGCTACCCGGCCATTCTTCTGGCCGTGCCGGGCGACATAGTGCAGCGCTTCGCCGCCACCCGTGGAGTGGCCGATATGGACGGCGTCGCGCAGGTCGAGATGTTCGACCAGGGCGGCGACGTCGGCAGCATAATGCGCCATGTCGTGGCCGCCGGCGACAAGGGCGGAACGACCGTGGCCGCGGCGATCATGGGCGATCACCCGGTAGCCCTGGCCGAGGAAATACAGCATCTGGGCGTCCCAGTCGTCGCTGCTGAGAGGCCAGCCGTGGTGAAACACCAAGGGCTGGGCGTCCTTCGAGCCCCAGTCCTTGTAGAAAATCTCGACGCCGTCCTTGGTGGTGATGGTGCTCATGATTGTTCCTTTCTGTGGATTGGTTGCGTTGGTGGTGGTCGCGGCGGCGACGCCGGACCCCGGCAGTGAGACAGCCGCAGCCACGGCTGTGCCGGCGAGCAGGACGTCCCGGCGGGAGGTCTGCGCGCCCGAGGGGCGAGAGGGGATGGTCATCGTTTTTCTCCAAGCGTTCTTTGATGGGTGTCTAAGCCGGGCTTTGCATATCGGGGCTCGTGAAGAACTCCAGGCCGCTCAGCGGGGCGCCGAGCTGCATCAGCCGTCCGCCAACCGCCAGGCCTCCGATCGAGACGGGGTGGAGGTGACTGTCGGCAATGAGGCGATGCACAACCGCGCGCGCATCGTCGTCATCGCCGGCCACGAACAGGACGCGGCGGGCTCCGTCGACCGGTACCGGCGCGAACATGGTTTTGACCGGGAGGGTGTTGAAAGCCTTCACCACCCGAGCAGCCGGTGCCAGGCGTGCGATGATTTCACTGCCGGAGTCTGCGCCCAGGTCATCGACCTCGAACTCGGGGGCATAACTTGTGAAGATGTTGGTCGCGTCGATAAGCACGCGACCGCGCCAATTGATCTCGGGCGTGAGAACGTCGCGCACCCTGGTCCATGGCACGGCCAGGATGACGACCGGATTGTCCAGCGCCTCGGTAACCTGACCGGCGGTCACATGGTTTCCGAGCTGCATCGCCAGTTCGCGCAGACTTTCAGGCCCACGGCTGTTGGCGATCACCACCTCGTGTCCCGCGGCTGCCAAGCGACGCGCAAGCGCCTGTCCCACTGTTGCCGCACCTAAGATGCCGATGTTCATTGCAAGTTCTCCTCAAGAGGGGGCGTCGGCGCGAATACCGGCGCTGGGGCTAAAGACCCGAAAGCCTCACCGGTCACATCCGGCTGCCGTGAGGGCAGGCGGGCCCGGAGAGGCAGGGGCCGCCCTCCGGGTCCGCCGATCTGCCCGCCGCGGGTCACACCTGGTTCATGCCGCCGTCGACGAACAGTTCGATCCCGTTGACGAAGCCGGCGTCCCTGGAGGCGAGGAAGAGCACCGCATTGGCGACATCCTCCGGTTGCCCGATCCGGCCGGAGGGAATGGAGCCAATGAAGTGTTCCTTGACGCTCTCTGCCTGCTTGCCGCCGCCGAACAGCTCCGTGACACCTGCGGTTTCGGTCAATCCCGGGCTGACAACATTGACGCGGATGTTGCGGTCCTTGAGATCGAGGATCCAGCTCCGGGCGAAATTGCGCACCGCTGCCTTGCTGGCGGAATAGACGCTGAAGTTGGCCGTGCCGGCGGTGCCGGTCGTCGAGGAGGTCAGGATGATCGAGGCACCGTCGCGCAGGACCGGCAGGGCCTTCTGGACGGTGAAGAGAACCCCCTTCACATTGGTATCGAAGGTGCGTTGGTAGTGATCCTCCGTGATCGCGCCGAGGGGCGCGAATTCGCCGCCGCCGGCATTGACGAACAGGACGTCGATCTGCGCGTGCTTCTGCTGGACCGTGTCGTAGAGCCGGTCGAGATCGGCGAGGTTCGACATGTCCCCGCGCACGCCGGTCACGTTGCCACCGATCGACCGAACGGCGGCGTCGAGCGTCTCCTGGCGTCGGCCGGTGATGTAGACCGCGGCACCCTGCGCCGCAAACGCCTTGGCCGTTCCGAGACCGATACCGCTGGTGCCGCCGGTGACCACGACGACCTGATTTTCGAACTTGCCCATTATGCTCTCCGTTGCTCGCGGCCGAGACCATCTCGCCGCCTGCAAAAAAGATAAAATTGAAACGCTGAGGCTTGTAGGAGTCGATTTTGGGCTCTATCGTTCTATTGGTGGAACGATGAAAACTGACCTGAACGATCTTGCCTATTTCGCCGAAGTCGTGAGCCATGGCGGCTTCGCGCCGGCGGCGCGTGCGCTGCGCGAACCCAAGTCGAAACTCAGCCGACGCATCGCCGGGTTGGAGGAGCGGTTGGGGTTGCGGCTGATTGAACGCTCCAGTCGCCGATTTAGGGTGACTGACACAGGCTTGGCCTTCTACGAACGTTGCAAGGCGATCCAGTTGGAGGCCGAACAGGCCGAGGCGCTTGTGATGCAGGCCCGGTCCGAGCCCCAGGGACGTATTCGCTTCAGCTGCCCGACCGGCATGGTCGAACTGATCTCAAGTCTGGTCAGCCGTTTCCTTCAGCAATATCCAAAGGTTCAGCTGCAAATGGTGGCGACCGACCGGCGGGTCGATTTGATCGGAGAGCGGATCGACCTCGCGCTGCGTGTCCGGGTCGCGTTGACCAGTGATGCCGAGCTGACCATGCGCAGCCTGGGCAGTTCGACCCGCATTCTCGTCGCTAGTCCGGCATTGGCCGGCCGTTTGCGCAGACCGGATGATCTGGCGACGGTACCAAGGCTGGCGACCAATGATGCCGATGCGGAAACCGAATGGGATCTGGAGATGCTTGACGGCCAGGGGATGACGCTTCGGCAGGAAGCACGGCTCGGATGTGCCGACATGACGGCGGTCCGCGAGGCGGCGATCGCCGGCCTCGGGGTCGCGCTTCTGCCCTGGCATGTCTGCCTGCGCGCCCTGGAAACCGGAGGCCTGGTGCAGGTCCTGCCGGAATTGCGCGGCCAGAAGGGCATTGTGCACCTCGTTTTCACAACCCGGCGCGGCCTGCCGCCTGCCGTGCGTGCCCTAATTGATCATCTGGCCTCCGAATTTCCGGAGGACCTTCTGTAAGGCTTGTCCCGCGCCCTGAACATCTGTTGCCGTTGGAAACGATCCAGTATCGACTGGCATGGTTCTGAATGAGCTGAGTGATCGCTTGGGGAGGCCGGGGCCTTCCCTCCCTGTGGGCTGGGTTCACCGCGGCTGGAAGTAAAGCAGAGATTGGTCTTCGGCACCGCGGCGTGATTCACGTTCCAATTGAAAACACGCCGCTCACGTCCTCGCCTTCGTCAAATGCGCGGCACTCCGGCTTTGGCTGGGTGTTCATGAGGTCACGCCTAGGCCGCCCGCCCGTACCGGTACGTCCCGTTCTCTCCCAGCTCCCGCGTGATCTGTCCGTCTTCGATCAGCAGATGCAGATGTGCCAGCGCCTCGCCGACGGCAAAGCGGGTCTGGTGCAGGTCGAGCTCGCGTGTGAAGAGGGTTTTCATTACCTCGGCGGCTGAAGATGGACGGTTGCAGGCGGCGATGGTTTCCTGAAGCCGCTCGTCATGGTGGCTGCGCAGGGCGTCGATCCGGAAATTGATGCCGCGATAGGGACCGTCATGCCCCGGCAGGACGAGGATTTCGTCTTTTCCGCCCTTCATGCTGTCGAGGAAGGTGAAAAAATCCTGCAGCGGATTGGCGTCCGGCTCCGTCCACCAGACCGCGATGATCGGGGTGATCCGGGGCAGCAGCAGATCGCCGCCGAGCATCAGGTTGTCCGCTTCCGAGAACAGGCAGACATGGTCCGGCGAGTGACCGGCGCCAAAATAGGGGCGCCAGGTGCGGCCGCCGATGTCGAATTTCGTCTCCGGGCCGATGCGGTTGAAAGCAGGCGGGATGGGCGAGACCAGCTTGCGGTATTCGTTGCCGATCTTGCGCATCTCGCCGCCGACACCGTCCCCGAGGCCGAGCTTGCCGTAGAACCCGACCATCTGGTCGACGAAATCTTCGGACGTGTCGAGATAATAGGCCCGGGCATTCAGCCATTCGGTCCGGCTCATCCAGAGCGGGGCGCCGGTCCGCTCTTGCAGCCAGCCGGCGAGCCCTACATGGTCCGGATGGAAGTGCGTGCCGATGATGGCCTGCACCGGATCGTTCCCGATCACGTCCTTCAGGATCTTTGTCCAGGCCACACGGCAGTTTTCCGAGTTCAGGCCGCAATCGACAATCACCCAGCCAGCATCGTCTTCCAGCAGGTAGAGATTGACGTGGTTGAGCGAGAAGGGCAGCGGCAGGCGCAGCCAGTGCACGCCCGGCGCGACTTCAAGGAGAGCACCGTCTTCGGGGCGCTTGTCTCCGAGGAAATAGGTAAGTTCCTGTGTCATGGTTGCGGAACTTAGTCAGCGCGGCCGGAAGTGCAAAGTGCCTAATGCGAACGAGTTGCGCGGATATTTCACCAAATCATGCAGAGGGGACATTCTCCCCGAATGTTAAGCATCTGTGAAATGCCCGGGGGAATGCGCTCATGAGCCTCGCCACACTGGGCCGGAAGGGATAGAAATAGCTCTCCCTCCCCAAATGAGTTTCCTCGCATGAACAGTCATTCGAACACCGGCACGCTCTGGCTCGTTGTCGGGCCGTCCGGCGCGGGCAAGGACAGTCTACTGGACGGTGCAAAAGCCGCTTTGTCGGAAAGTTCGGCCCATTATTTCGTGCGCCGGGACATCACGCGCCCGGCGGATGCCGGAGGCGAAGACCACAATCCGGTATCGGTCGAGGAATTCGAGGCAAAGCAGGAAGAGGGCGGTTACTGCCTGAGCTGGGAAGCCCACGATCTGCGCTACGGCATTCCAAAGTCGATTGAAGAGGAGCTGGCGGCGGGCCGGCATGTCATCGTGAATGTGTCGCGCGCACTGATCGGCACGGCGCGCGAGATGTATCCGGATGTGCGGGTGGTGAACATCACGGTACCGCGCGAGGTTCTGGAAAATCGCCTCAGGGGACGGGGACGGGAGAGTGAGGCCGACATCCAGAAACGCCTGGAGCGAGCCGAGGCATTCACGCTGGAAGGGCCGGGCGTGATCACTTTCAACAACGACCGGCCGCTTGAAGAGTCAGTCGCTGCTTTTACGGCGTTATTCGCGTAATAGGAGAAATATCGGTTAAATCCGATATTCCGATAGGTGCTTACCGATATTTTGACAGGAACGCGGCTGCCGGCAGGGCGCGGAAGTCGCTCATGCGTTCTTTCAGCAGCTCATGCGGCCAATCCCACCAGGCGAGTTCCAGCAAACCTTCCGCAGTTTCCTCGTCCACCCGGCGCTTGATCTCTTTCGATGGAACACCGCCAACGATTGTATAAGGGGCAACGTCCTTGCTGACGACCGCGCCTGCCGCGACGACGGCGCCTGTTCCGACATTCACACCGGCAAGTACGGTCGCGCCATGGCCGATCCAGACATCGTGGCCGATGGTGCAATGGTGCTGACGGCGCCAGTCGAAAAACGCCTCGTCATCGTCTCCCAGGCCATACGCGGCGGCACGGTAGAGAAAATGATGCTGGGAGGCGCGTGTGCTCGGATGATTTCCGGGATTTATGCGCGTATGAGAGGCGATTGAGCAGAATTTTCCTATCGTTGCGTATATGATGTCGCTGTCATTCACCACGTAGGAATAGTCGCCCATCTCGGTTTCGATGACGGAGGTGCGGGCACCGACCTCAGTCCAGGCACCGAGCTCGCAATCCCGCACCTGGGCGGTTTCGTGCACTGTTGGCATGGAGGAGAGCTGTTTCTGTGCCATGAGCTGAACTTTCCGTCTTTCTACAGAAGCTAAGGGCGTCAGGTGACGCGTGTTCCTGCCCGCATGACCTTGCGGACCACCGGCGTGCCGTCCTTGGCTTGCCGCACGCGGATCAGGTCAGCCCGCTTGCCGGGAAGGATTTCCCCGCGGTCGTCGAGGCCGACCATGTGGGCCGGATTGGCCGTGACGGTCGCCAGTGCCTTTGGCAGCGGCAGACCGTGCTTTTCATGCAGCATGAAGGCGCCGTGCAGCATGCTGGCAGGCACATAGTCTGATGAGAGAGCATCCAGCACGCCCGCTTCCGCGAGTTCACCCGCCGAGACATTGCCCGAGTGTGAGCCGCCGCGAACCACGTTCGGCCCGCCCATGATGTTGGCGAGGCCTTTCTTGCGGGCATGGTGCGCCGCTTCCATCGTCGTTGGGAATTCGCTGATGGTCAGGCCCAGCTCGTGCGCCTCGTCCACATGATCGACCGTCGCATCGTCATGGCTGGCGATGACCACTCCCATCTCCCGGCAGGCAGCGGCGATGGTCCGTCGGTGCTTGTCGGAATAGAGAACCTGGTTCTTCTTGCGGTCCTCGACCATGGCATCGAACTCGGCATCGCTCATGGCGTGCTTGCCGGTGTAGTAGATCTTCAGTTTGCTGAGATCGACGAACTGACGCTGACCGGGCGTGTGATCCATAAGGGACACCAGCCTGACCAGCGAGTCTTCCTTGAACGGCTCGAAAAGGGCGAGGGCATTCGGGTTACCGACTTCGCAGCGCATGTGCAGGAAGTGATTGGCCCGCAGCATGTCATGCTCACTCGCCTCGCGGATGGCATTAGCGGATTCCATCAGGATCTTGTCCCGGGCGTCATCCCGAAGAGTGCCGCCGACAGCAACTGCGTCAAGAACCGTCGTGATACCCGCTGCCGTGACCTGTGCGTCATGCGCCAGCAATGCGGACATTACCGGCCAGTGGACCTTTGGGCGCGGGATCAGGTGCTTTTCGAGATTGTCCGTGTGCAACTCGACCAGACCGGCAATCAGGTAGTCGCCATCGAAGTCCACCGCGCCGGGCGCGGCTGTGCGTCCTTCGGAAATATCCTCGATCTTGCCATTCCGGACAGTAACGGTGCCATGCACTTCCCCATCGGCCAGAATGATCCGTGCATTGGTCAGAATGGCATCGGGGGCTTCGCTCGTGCTCACGCCGCGCTCCTCGCAGGTTGAAGTTCGTATGTCCGGGTGCCGACCGCCTCGCGAACGGCCTGATCGTGGAAGATGCCAACAATGGCGGACCCGTTTTGCCGTGCTTCGTTGATCAGGTCCACGACTGTTTGACGGTTTTCCACGTCGAGGGAGGCTGTCGGCTCATCGAGCAGGAGCACGGGATAATCCTGTACGAGGGTCATGGCGATGTTCACGCGCTGTTGCTCTCCGCCGGAGAAGGTCGCCGGCGGCAGGGACCATAGGCTTTCCGGAATGCGCAGACGGCTCAGCAACGTCGCTGCTTTCTCGCGGGCGGCGACCTCGTTGATGCCGCGGGCGAGCAGGGAATCAGCCACGAGATCAATCGTACCGACGCGCGGAATAACGCGGAGGAACTGACTGACATAACCGAGTGTCCGGGCCCGAATATCGAGCACGACATGGGGCGCGGCACTCACCAGGTCGACGAGCTCTCCGTCATGCCGGATCAGCACCTGCCCCGATTGCGGCAGGTAGTTGGCGTAAAGGGAGCGAAGCAGGGTCGACTTTCCGGCGCCGGACTGCCCGGCGAGGATGACGCATTCGCCCTGTGCGACGGTGAAGGAAACGTCTTCCAGAACCGGAAGTGTCACGCCGCCCTGATTATGCAGCGTGAAGCTCTTCATCAGGCTTTCGACGCGGATCATGTCTTGGCCGTGGTTTTGGTTGTTATCGGTCATGGTCATCACACCGGCAGGATCGAGGAGACGAGGAGCTGGGTATAGGCGTGCTGCGGGTCGTCCAGCACCTGATCGGTCAGGCCCTGTTCGACGACCCGGCCGCGCCGCATGACCATCAACCTGTCCGACAGCAACCGGACCACGCCGAGATCGTGGGTGACGATGATGCAGGCGATGCCGAGCTGACGCACCAGCCCGCGCACCAGATCGAGCAGGCGGGCCTGAACGGAAACATCGAGGCCGCTTGTCGGCTCATCCATGAAGACCAGACGCGGTTTGGTCACGAGATTACGGGCGATCTGAAGACGCTGCTGCATGCCGCCGGAGAAGGTCCGGGGCAGATCGTCCATCCGGCCGAGATCCATCTCGACCTTTTCCAGCCATTCCGAGGAAACGTCCCTGATGCTGCCGTAATGCCTCTCGCCGACCGCCATCAGGCGCTCACCGACATTGGCGCCTGCGGAGACATTCATCCGCAGCCCGTCCCGGGCATTCTGGAAGATGATACCCCAGTCTGTGCGCATCAGCATGCGCCGCTCGGCTTCCGAGAGGGCATAGATATCCTGCAGGCCGTCGACCCGCGTGTCGAAGCGGACGGTCCCGGCGGTCGGCTGCATCAGCCCGGAGGCGCAACGCAGCAAGGTGGACTTGCCGGAGCCGGATTCTCCGACGATCCCCAGCACTTCACCGGGATAGAGCGAGAAATGCACATCCTCGCAGCCGATCTGGTGGCCGTATTTCTGGGTCAGGCCTTCGACTTCAAGCAAAGGTCCGTTGTCTCGCAGCGCCATCATTCGGCTGCTCCCTTCTGAGCGGGGGTCTGTGGTTCGCCCTGATCGCCGACATGGCCCGCCTCGCGGCGTTCCGCGCAATAATCGCTGTCGGAGCAGACATACATCTTGCCGCCGGCATCGTCGGTGATGACCTCGTCGAGATAGCTGTCATCCGCTCCGCAGAGCGCGCAGTTCTCTTCCCAGGACTGGATGGTGAAGGGGTGATCCTCGAAATCGAGGCTCTTCACGTCCGTATAGGGAGGGACCGCATAGATGCGTTTCTCGCGGCCGGCGCCGAAAAGCTGGAGCGCTGCCATCTGGTGCATCTTCGGATTGTCGAATTTAGGGATCGGGCTCGGCGCCATGATGTAGCGGCCGTTCACCTGCACCGGGTAGTTATAGGCCGTCGTGATGCGGCCGAAGCGGGCGATGCTCTCATAGAGGCTGACATGCATGACGCCATACTCTTCGAGTGCATGCATCTTCCGGGTTTCTGTCTCGCGCGGTTCGACCCAGCGCAGCGGCTCCGGGATCGGCACTTGATAGATCAGGATCTGATCGTCGGTCAGCGGTTTTTCCGGAATCCGGTGCCGGGTCTGGATCAGGCTGGCATCCGACGTCTTCTCCGTTGTCGCCACGCCTGCGGTCTTGGCGAAGAAGCGCCGTATGTTAACGGCGTTCGTCGTGTCGTCCGCGCCCTGGTCGATGACCTTTAGCGTGTCATTCTCGCCGATCACCGCAGCGGTCACCTGCATGCCGCCCGTACCCCAGCCATAGGGCAAGGGCATTTCCCGGCTGCCGAATGGGACCTGATAGCCCGGAATGGCGACGCCCTTCAGGATCGCCCGGCGGATCATCCGTTTCGTCTGCTCGTCCAGATAGGCGAAATTATAGCCTTCAACCTGTTCGACCGGTTTGTCGTGCTCCGGCGCCTGCCAGGGCTGCGCTTCTTGCGTCATGCTCATGGATCTCGTCCTACTCGGCCGCGGCCAGTTCGTCGTCATCGGTGCGTTCCGCCGCCTCGCGGGCTGCGATCTCCTTGCGCAGCTCGCGCACGGTCACGAGCTCACCCTGGAAGTCGACGTAGTGCGGCAGTTTCAGGTGCTGTACGAAGCCGGAAGCCTCGACATTGTCGGAGTGATAGAGGACGAACTCCTCGTCCTGAGCGGGAGCGGTGATCTCTTCACTGAACTCCTTCGCCCTGAGAGCCCGGTCGACCAGCGCCATGGACATCGCCTTGCGTTCGCAATGGCCGAAGGTCAGGCCATAGCCGCGGGTGAATTGCGGGGGCACTTTCGCCGAGCCCTTGAACTGGTTGACCATCTGGCATTCGGTGACGGTGATTTCGCCGATCTCGATCTCGAAGCCGAGTTCCTCCGGCTCGAAGGAGACCGCAAGCTCGCCCATGCGGATCTCGCCGGCAAAGGGGTGGTTGTTGCCGAAGCCGCGCTGGGTGGAATAACCGAGAGCCAGCAGGAAGCCTTCATCGCCGCGTGCGAGGTTCTGAAGCCTGGTTGCCCGGTCCGCCGGGAAGGAGGTGGATTCCCGTGTCAGGTCGGGGACCGGTCCGTCCTCGTCATCCGGCAGGTCGAGTTCGATCAGGCCTTCGTGGTCGAGAATATCGGCCACGCGCGGCATTCCGTCTGCAACCGGCTCTTCCGATGTAGGCGCTTCCGGCGTCTCGCCGTTCGCGGCCAGGGTGAAGTCCAGCAGGCGGTGCGTGTAATCGAAACTCGGCCCGAGGATCTGGCCGCCCGGCAGGTCCTTGTAGGTGGCGGAGATGCGCCGGCGGATCTGCATGGCGCCTGTATCGATCGCCTGCGATGCGCCGAACCGGGGCAGGGTGGTGCGGTAGGCCCTGAGCAGGAACACCGCTTCCTGGATATCGCCATTAGCCTGTTTGATGGCCAGAGCGGCGAGGTCCGGATCGTAGAGCGAGCCTTCGGTCATCACCCGGTCGACGGCGAGCGGGAGCTGCTCGCGGATCTGCTGGATGGACAGTTCGGGAACCCTGCGGTCGCCCCGCCGGATATCGGCGAGATAGTGCAGCGAGTTCTCGATGGCCTTGTCGCCGCCTTTGACAGCTACATACATGGGCCTATTCCTTTCCGCTCTGCAGGGTGACGTTCGTGGTGCGGGGCAACGCGACCATCTCGGCGCCGGACACAAAGACGAGGTCGATGCCGCGCGGGAAATACCGCTGCAGCTTCGCGCGCGCGTCCCAGAACGAAGCGGGGACGCCCGGCAGGCCGAGTTCAGTGCTGTCCTTGATGCCTGGGCCTGTCAGGGTGAGCGGCCCGTTTGTCCGGATTGTTTCGATCTGGATGATCAGGGTGGCGCCCAGTTCGGGGTATTCTTCCGTGCCGGTATTGAAGGTGCTGAGATCTTCGGGCGTGCCGTCCAGAATGCCGAAGGCGGCGTCTTTTGCTTCGGTGATGATCCGTGTGCCGCAATGGAATTTCAGATAGGTTTCAGCTGCCGGGGTCGCCAGTGCAGGGGCGAGATAGAGAGGCGTTTCGAAATCTACCAGCGCGAGTGCGATCGCCGTCGCTGCAAGATCGAGCGTTTCCGGTCCCTCAATGTCGAGATCGACTGTTTCGATGCTTCCCGGGCGGGCCATGGCGTCGAGAAGGCAACGGAAAACCAGCTGTGATTGACTGACCGGATCGGAAAAACCCGGCGTCAGAGTTTGGGTTGTGTTCTCCACGGACATCATCAGTTCTCCCGCGCCACGGTAAAGAATTCGACTTTCGTCGCCGCTGCTTTGCGGCTGGCCGTTTCCCGGCCTTGCTGATGCCTCAGCTCCAGCGGTTTGATGATCGAATGCTCGACGGTTTCCGCGCGCTCCTCGCCCTGCATCAGGGCGTCGATCACCGCGGCAATTTCTGCATGTTCCTTGTTGCGGCCGGAGACATATCCGTGTCCGAGGTCGCCACTTTCGAGGCCGACAGAACAACGGGTGACTGTCATTTCTCCGAGATTGAACCGGTTTCCGGTACCGCCCATGCGACCGCGCACCATGACCATGCCGATTTCCGGCGGGCGGACCCGGGTCCAGGCGGGCTTGTCCGGCAGGTTCTGCCAGAGGCTACGCAGGTCCTCGAAGGAAGCTTTGGCGAGGATCGACATCCATCGCTTCCGGGCCGGTGACTGATGCTGTGGTGACTGGGTCCCCATCGGTCTGTCCTTTTCTCTCGACAAATTTAATATTTGTCTAGATGTCTATATCTTTCAATGTTATAGATCTGCTGACGCGCCTGCGCAACAGGGGCACAGTGACATTTTGATGACTCATCGCGTGAGGGTGCCTTGATCGAACGGAAAAGCGGCCAGTCACTTTGGCGCCAGATTGCCAACGACATATCCGATGCAATCCGCTCTGGCACTTATCCGCCAGGCAGCAAGATGCCGACGGAAGCAGAGTTGTCGCAACAATATGGGGTGAACCGGCATACGCTCCGGCGGGCTGTCTCGGAGCTTGCCGAAGAGGGCGTTATCCGGGTGGAGCAGGGCCGGGGAAGTTTCGTCCAGGAGCACGTGCTGGACTATCTTGTCGCCAGGAAAACGCGCTTCTCAGACAACGTGCTGCGGCAGAAGCGAACCCCAGGTGGCCGCACGCTGCTGCTGACGGAAGAGGTCGGCGATCCGGCGATCCTGAAGCAGCTTGGCCTCTCCCGTGGAGCCCGCCTTGTCCGGCTCGACCGGATAGGCGAAGTGGACGGCCGGCCAATTTCCGTTGGCAGTCACTATTTTCCGGCTGCCAAAGTGCCGGGTTTCGCTCAGCTGCACGAGGAACTCAACTCGATCACCAAGGTCCTGACGCATCTTGGTTATGGCGAATACACCCGCAGGGAAACTCGTGTGACGGCACGGATGCCGGACGCGGCGGATGCCGAGCATTTGCAGCAGCCGCGCAACCGGCCTGTGCTGGTCATTGAGTCAATCAACGTTGACCCGGCCGGTGTTCCCATCGAGTACGGTTTTGCCCGTTATGCCGCTGACCGGTTTCAACTGGTATTCGAGAGCTGATCAGCCTATTCACCTGCGGGTGTTCGTCGCAGATTCGAACGAAACTGATCGCAAAGCGATCCTTGACCAGCGGCCGCGCATCGCGCGAGGTAGTATCAGCAATTTAACCTGCGCAAAGCGGGACGACAAAAGGGAGGCGGGAATCAATCCCGCCGATAGGATTGATGGCGACATCCACCTACGTTCTGCGTCTGATAAAAGACGTGTTTTCTCCACATGCGGTCTCAAAACATCTGCCTGACGGATGCCGGATTGTTTATTGCAATGCCGGTGACCTGAGCTTCGAGGGTGGCTCGGTGCTGCAGCCGGATGAAGCCCGGTTCATGCGCTCCGGCATGACCATCAGGGCCGGGACGGAAGGCGGTGAATTGTGGCGTTGGGAGTTGGACGAGACTTCAGCTGAACCGCAAGTGGATCTGGGCGAGGGCATTCATAGCGAGATCGTCGAGTCGAATGAGGTTCCCACCGTGGAGAATCTCGAAGACTGGCTGATCCGCTGCGACAGCGTGTTGTTCCCGACGGGAGGCACTGCCGTACCGCATAGCCATTTGGGCCCGGGCATACGCTGCATCCGCAATGGCAAACTCACCCTTTCGACGGACAAGCTTTCCAAGGATTACCTGCCGGGCGATGCCTGGTTTGAGCCCGGCGCCCAGACTGTCTGGGCGGAAGCCTGTACGCAGGAATGTACCCGCTTCATTCGGGTGCTGCTGCTGCCGAAAGAGGTCAAAGGCAAAAGTTCGATCCGTTATCTGAACGAAGCGGATCGCCGTAAACCGAAATCTCAACGATATAAGAGTTATGTAGATGAGCTCCTCTCCCTCAAGTAACAGTGCCGGCCATGGCCGTCTCGGTGGCCATATTCTTGTCGATGCGCTGGTTGAGGAGGGGGTAGACCTCGTCTTCGGCGTGCCCGGTGAAAGCTATCTCGCGGTTATCGATGGCCTGCAGGAACGGAACGGCATTCGGACCGTGATGTGCCGCCAGGAAGGCGGCGCGGCAATGATGGCCGATGCCTATGGCAAGCTGACCGGCCGTCCCGGCGTCTGCATGGTGACCCGTGGCCCCGGCGCGACCAATGCAAGCGCCGGCGTCCATGTCGCTTTCCAGGATTCGACCCCGATGGTGCTCCTGGTCGGCCAGGTGGCGCGCTGGATGGTGGAGCGCGAGGCGTTTCAGGAAATCGACTACCGCCGGATGTTTGGCCAGATGGCCAAGTGGGTTGCGCAAATCGACGATGCGGCGCGGATTCCGGAATATATCAGCCGGGCATTTCATACTGCCGTCTCGGGCCGTCCGGGTCCTGTGGTGCTGGCACTGCCCGAAGACATGCTGATGGATTATGCCGATGTGGCAGGCATTGCGGCCTATGTGCCGGTCGAGCCGCATCCGGGCCAGAAGCAGATGGCCGATTTCCGGTCCATGCTGGACAAGGCAGAACGGCCGATCATGATTGTCGGCGGCGGCGGCTGGGACCGTGAGGCTTGCGAGCGGATCGAGACGTTTGCAGTCGCCAACGGCGTTCCGATCGGTGCTTCCTTCCGCTGTCAGGACTATTTCGATAACCGGCACCCGAATTATGTCGGACATGTCGGTATCGGCATCGACCCGTCCCTCGCGGCCCGCATTCAGGAAAGCGATATGGTGATCGCGCTCGGCACCCGGCTGGGCGAGATGACCACTGGCGGCTACACCATGTTCGACATTCCGCGCCCGAAGCAGGGGCTCGTGCATATCCATGGCAGCGCGGAAGAGCTTGGCCGGGTGTATCAGGCCGACATGATGGTCAATTCCGGCCCCCGGGCTTTTGCGGAGGCTCTGGAGGCGATGGCGCCTGTTGACGGCAGCAGCCGGTCGAAGAGTATCGCCCAGGGCCATGCCGATTATCTTGCAACGCTGGAGCCGCTGCCGGTTCCGGGCGATGTGCAGATGGGGGAGATTGCAGCCTGGTTGAACGCCACGCTGCCGGACGATGCGATCATCACCAACGGTGCCGGTAACTACGCCAACTGGATGCATCGCTATTACCAGTATCGCGGCTTTCGCACGCAGCTTGCTCCGACGAGCGGCTCCATGGGCTACGGCCTGCCGGCTGCCGTTGCGGCGGCGCTGGTGCATCCTGAACGGGTTGTCGTTTCGATGAATGGCGATGGCTGTTTCATGATGCACGGGCAAGAGCTGGCGACTGCCATGCAACATGGCGCCAAGATCATCGCCATCGTGATCAACAACAACATGTACGGTACCATCCGCATGCATCAGGAGCGCGAATTCCCGGGCCGGGTGAAGCACACCGAACTGCAGAACCCGGATTTTGCGGCACTGGCAAAAGCCTATGGCGCGAACGGCGAGACGGTTCTTGAAACCTCGGAATTCCAGCCAGCTTTCGAGCGGGCCTTGGCGTCCGACAAATCGACCGTGATCGAGGTGAAAATCGACCCTGAGGCGATCACGCCGAAAACCACGCTTTCGGCAATTCGAAAAGCTGCGTTGGAAAAGGCCGGCTGAGGTCAGGCCTTTCCGTATCACCTTGTTCTTGCTTCAGAGACGGCTGTAGGACTGAGTTCCTGGGCCGTCTCTGAACGATAGCCTAGTCGTCATTGTCCCTGCGGTGCCTGCCGAGGGATTTCACGAGTTTGCCGCGCTGCTCCGGCGTCAGTTGCTCGACGATATCGATCATAAAGGAATGGGTTTCCGCCCGCATCTTGTCGAAGACTTCATTCATCGATCCCAACGCCTGAAGATAAGCCTCCCTGTCGAATGGTTCCTGCAAAAGCGCGTCCCGAATGGCGTCCCGCTTCTCGCGGGAGGTTCGGCGGGTCTCGCGCATGGCTTTGGAGTGCGCTGTCAGCCTCTCACGAAGTTCTGGCGTCAGGCTGTCACCGAGGCTTTTTTCGATCATCCTGGTCATTGAGTGGCCGTGGCCCGGCCCCTTTGGACCGCCGTGCCAACGGTCGAAGCGGCCTACCATGATGCCTGCGAAGAACAGGTTCAGCGCAATCGACGCAAACAGAACCAGCGCGAGAGTGCGTGTCCGGGTCCAGGTCATAGGAAACTCTCCTCAACGTCCGCGCCCAGCGCACGTTCAACTATGGTCACTTGATCACTTATCACCGTGGTGGTGGTTTCCGCGGGCAGATCCGTGAAGGTCATGCCGACGATGAACCCGGCGGCGCTTGCCGCAACGAGCCCCGCTGCGGGCTGCCACAACCCACCGAACGGCCAGAATGCATTCAACAGCCCTTTCAGGTTCAGATTTGCTGGCGCGCGGACTTCGGCTGGCGACGGAGCAATGGCTATTTCCGGGGCGGCCATGATGGCGTCGAGTTCGAAATCCAGAGCCGCAGCTTCGTCGAGGACGGCACCGAGCGCCGGATGAGCCTCCAGAAGTTGGAGCGCCAGAGAACGTTCCCGTTCGGGCCATTTCGACGGATCGCTTCCAAAGGCATCTGTCAGCTCTCTGAATCTTGCTTCGCTCATGCTTGTCATCAGTGTTCTCCGACAGCCGCTTTTTCATATGTGCCGGACTGTTGGTCCTGCATGATCTCTTTCAACTTTTTCCGTGCCCGCCGAAGCAATGATTCCAGAGCATCAATACTGATATCCATCGTTTCCGCCGCCTCATCTGCCGTCATGTCCTTGAGATGGAATAGCGAGATCGCGACCCTCTGTCGCTCCGGCAAAAGGTCCACCGCATCACGCACGCTCGTCTCCGCTCTTTTCCGAGAGAGGATCTGTTCAGGATTGGGATTGCCATCCTCGATTTCCTGATCGGCGATATCGACCGTTACGCGCCGGGCTCTCAAGCGGTCGATGCATAGATTGCGGGCGATCCGGTAGATCCAGGATTTTGCTTTGCCATCAGGGCTCCACCGGGGAGCATGGGACCAGACCCGGCCGAAGGTTTCTTGCGAAATCTCCTCGGCCTCGCTCTGGCTCCCGAGCATGCGGTAGGCAAAGGCAGATATTGGCCTTTGATGACGCAGGACGAGTCTGCTGAAGGCTGTCTCGCCGCCATCGGCGACGAGACAAAGCAGATCATTATCCGACTCGAGCATGCACATTCCCGATTTTGCGAACCGCTATTACAAGTCTAGCGCGGGCATTCCATCTTGCCAGCGGACATCCCGCCGAACCGTTTGCCATGATGCATGCCACGTTTCTGCATCGGCGGAGTTGTGGCTTCATCCAGTGTGACCACACCATCCCGGTCGCGATCCATATGCTGCATCCGCATGGTACCCGAGCGGGCGAATTCATCGGTGCTGACCACACCGTCGCCGTCGGTGTCCATCCGGTTCAGCATGCGCTGTTGACGTTTCAGGCGCATTTCTTTCCGGGCAGCGTCAATTTCCTCGACACCGATCACACCGTCATTGTTGGTGTCGATCTCGGCAGCGCGCTTGCCATGGGACTGGTAGATCTCGGCCCTGGTCAGCGACTCGTCGCCGTTCTCGTCGGCCGCTTTGAAGCGCTCAAGCATCTGTGCCTTGAAGGCTTCGCCGCCATGTCCGCTTCTCATGCCTTGGCTATGTGCAAGCACCGGGGTGAGGGCGATGGTGCCGAGCAGGGCGACCGCAAAAAGCTTCTTCATTTCGTCAGTTCCTTTGCTGGACTGTCCCGTCTCCAATGAACGGGATATCCATAAAACGGGGCCCGGCAGGAAATCCGTCGCGATTGCCGCTAATAAATTATTTTTTCCCGACAGGCCCTTTTAAACAGCCAGTGCCGGGAGTAGCTTCCAAGCAGTTAATGGAATTGAAAAAAATCTGGAGGAAGCAATGGCGCCGGCTAGTAAGAAAGTGATCATCTCCTGCGCGGTCACAGGCTCTATTCATACACCGACGATGAGCCCGCATCTGCCGATCACGCCGGACGAGATTGCGACTGACGCGATTGCGGCGGCGGAAGCCGGGGCATCTATCCTGCACCTTCACGCCCGTAATCCCGAAGACGGCAGCCCGACGCCGGATCCGGACATGTTCATGAAGTTCCTGCCGCGGATCAAACAGTCCTGCGACGCAGTCGTGAACATCACCACGGGCGGCGGACACGGCATGAGCCTGGAAGAGCGCCTCGCGGCTGCATTCAGGGCGAGCCCGGAGATGACTTCTCTCAATATGGGCTCGATGAATTTCGGACTGTTCCCGATCCTCGACAAGATGAAGGACTTCCAGCACCCTTGGGAGCCGCAGTTCCTCGAGAACTCGCGTGATTTCATTTTCCGGAACACATTCAAGGACATCGAGTACATTCTGAAAGAACTCGGCGAGGGCCATGGCGTGCGCTTCGAGTTCGAATGCTACGATGTCGGCCATCTTTATACGCTGGCGCATTTCGCGGACCGCGGCTTGGTGAAGCCGCCGTTCTTCGTGCAGACGATCTTCGGTATTTTGGGGGGAATCGGTGCGGATGAGGAAAACCTCATGCATATGCGCCGGATCGCCAACAAGCTGTTCGGCGACGATTACGAATGGTCCGTGCTGGCAGCCGGCCGTCACCAGATGAATTTCTGCACCATGGCGGCCATGCTCGGCGGGAACGTCCGTGTCGGGCTCGAGGACAGCCTGTTCATTTCCAAGGGCAAGCTGGCCGAGAGCAATGCCGATCAGGTGGCCAAGATCCGGCGTATTGTCGAGGATCTCTCGCTTGAGGTTGCCACGCCGGCGGAAGCTCGCGAGATGCTGGCGCTCAAGGGCGGCGACATGGTGAAGTTCTAGTCCGCATGTCCGCAACACTCAATATCACCGGTACGACGCGCGTTTTCGGCGTCATTGCCGACCCTATCGCCCATGTACGGGCGCCGATGGTCTTCAACCCGTTGTTCGAGGCAAAAGGCACGGACGCCGTCATGGTGCCCGTGCATGCCCCGTCCGACCGGTTGGAGACTGTGCTGGATGGATTGAAGGCACAGCCCAATTTCGGCGGGCTGGCGGTCACCGTTCCGCACAAACTCACGATCATGGAGCTCTGTGACGAGGTCGGCCGGCAGGGCCGCCTCGTCGGGGCCGTCAATGCCGTTCGCTTTGATGAGCAACGCCGGATGATCGGCGACAATTTCGACGGTGCGGGTTTTGTTGCCGGCATGCGCGCCGAGGGACATGAGGTTACCGGGCGTTCCGTGCTGCAACTGGGGGCCGGAGGGGCCGGGCGGGCGATTGCTTTCGCCCTTGCCGATGCCGGCGTCTCCAGGCTCGTGATCCACAACCGGACACGGGTAAAGGCTGAAGAACTTGCGGCGGCTGTTTCAGCCGCGTATCCGGACGTCCCGATTTCGGTCGGCGCAGCGGAGCCGGACGGTTGCGAGATCGTGGTCAACACCACGTCGGCCGGACTGCATGACGATGACCCGCTCCCGATCGATGCCAAGTTTCTTCTGCCTGACTTGCTGGTGGCAGAAATCATCATGATCCCGGAGCGGACACGGCTGCTCGAATCAGCTTTGAAGAACGGCTGCACCGTTCAGTTTGGTCGCCACATGCTGGATAAGCAGATTGATTTAATTGGCGAATTTCTGGGGTGTTTTCGGTAAAGTTTGACGTGAACGCACCATCGGGTACACAAATGCACGGTAATTCGAACTGATTTCCGCTCAATATTCCGGAATCAGCGGGTGGCAACTCAGTGCGGCACTGTGCCGATTAGGTAGTCCATGAGCAATGATGCGGCAAAGGCGGACCTGGGGCGAATTCGTATCGCTCTCTGTGGTAAGAACCGGCAAGTCCTGCTTCCGGTCCGCTCGGAGCTGATGAGCATCGGCTATCACGAGACCGAGTGGATCAGGTCCGATGAAGAGCTGCGCCGTTGGACTGTATCCGGAATTCCGGATCTGATCGTTGCCGATCATGCTTTGGATGAAGGCGCCGCGATCAAGACCGTGAAAGAGATCCGGAGCGGCGATCTCGGTGAAAACCCTTTTGTCGTTACGATCATGACGACCTGGGCCAATGATCCCGATTCAATTCGCGCTGCGATAAATTGCGGTGTCGATGACCTGATAGTTGCTCCCTATTCAACAGGGCAGCTACTCGAGCGTATCCAGAAGATGATCACGGATCGCAAACCTTTCATCGTGACCAGCGATTATGTCGGTCCCGAACGGCGCCGTGACCCGAGCCGGAAGAGCGACATTCCGACATTCGAGCCGCCGAATACCCTGCGCATGCGTCAGGATGGCGAGAAAGTCGATGCGGCGGGCATCAGAGAGCAGATTGCAAAGAGCAATACCGAGATCACAGAAGAAAAGCTGCGCCGTATCGGCTTCCAGATTTCCTTCCTTGTCGATCTTATTTTGCCGGAATTCGGTGTCGGTGAGTTCGACGGCGAGCTGACGAAAAATCTAGATCGTCTGGCGTCAATGAGCGGGGAAGCGGTTCAGCGGCTAGAGAACACCAAGTACGAGCCTGTGTCCCAGCTCTGCAAATCGCTGCACAAGCTGTCGAGCCGGATTGCGGCAGAACCGGACAAAGCCGCTCCGGACGATGTCGAGCTGCTGAAGCCGCTTGCCCGTGCGATCCTTGAGGCCTTTTTCCCGAGCGAGCAGACCAGCGACCTCGTCGGCCAGATCAGCAGCGCGATATCCAGCTACAATGACCGGCGCACCCGGCCGGCTTCCTGATTTCAGAATAGAAAAGCCCCCGGCACAATGCGACCGGGGGCTTTCCAGTAATTTGATGCAAGCCCTATCAGATCTTCGCGACGGCCCGTTTCGCCATAACGGTGATCAGATGAGCACGATAGTCGGCACTTGCATGGATGTCGGCGTTCAGGTTGTCGGCTGAAACCTTCACATTTGCAATCGCGTCGGCGGAGAAGTTGCCGGACAGAGCGCTTTCCATCTCCGGAACACGGAACACGCCATCCTGACCGGCGCCGGTAACGGCAACGCGGGTGCCGGCCGGACCGTCGGCGACGAATACGCCGACCAGTGCATAGCGTGAAGCCGGGTTCGGGAACTTCACATAGGCAGCCTTGTTCGCGACCGGGAAGGAGATCTTGGTTATGATCTCGTCTTCCTCAAGGGCCGTCTCGAACAGACCTGTGAAGAAATCGTCTGCCGCAATGTCACGCTGGCTGGTGTGGATCGTTGCACCGAGCGCGAGGCAAGCTGCCGGATAATCTGCCGCCGGATCGTTGTTCGCGACCGATCCGCCGATGGTGCCGCGGTTCCGCACCTGTGCATCGCCGATATGGTCGGCGAGCTCAGCAAGCGCGGGCAGGGCGGATTTGATATCGGCGGAAGCGGCGACCGCCGCATGGTTTGTCATGGCGCCGATTGTGACGGTGCCTCCACTGACTGAAATCCCCTTCAGCTCGGCAATGCCGCCGAGATCGACCAGATCGGACGGGCTGGCAAGGCGCTGCTTCAATGTCGGGATCATGGTCTGGCCGCCGGCGAGCAGCTTTCCATCATCCGCACCTTTCATGGCACTCGCCGCATCCGCGACGCTGGCCGGTTTATGATGTTCGAACTCGTACATCTTTTGAGTCTTCCTTCCTGGCTTTCGCTTACTCGGCGGCCTGCAGGGCCGACCATACCTTTTCCGGCGTTGCCGGCATGCTCATGTCCCGTACACCTCGGTCCCAGAGCGCATCGATAACCGCATTGATGACAGCGGGCGGAGAGCCAATGGCCCCGACTTCTCCAACACCTTTAACACCAAGCGTGTTGTGGGTGCAGAGCGTGCCTTCCGTTGTCACATCGAATTTGGGGAAATTGTCGGCGCGCGGCATCGTGTAGTCCATAAAGGAACCGGTCACGAGCTGCCCGCTATCGTCATACGCGGCATATTCCAGAAGTGCCTGCCCGATCCCCTGGGCGACGCCGCCATGCACCTGACCCTCGACGATCATCGGATTGATCACCCGCCCTACATCGTCCACTGCGGTGAACTTGATCACCTCGGTAACGCCGGTCTCCGGATCGATCTCGACCTCGCAGATATGACAGCCGCCGGGGTAGGTGAAGTTGGCTGGATCGTAGAAGGCTTTTTCGTCGAGGCCCGGCTCCAGCTCGTCGTGCGGGAAGTTATGAGGCACATACGCCGTGAGCGCGACTTCGCCGAAAGCCATGGAGCGGTCAGTGCCGGCGACGGTGAAATTGCCGTCCTTGAACTCGATATCGTCGGCTGAAGCCTCGAGCACATGGGCCGCGATTTTTTTTGCCTTGTCGATGATCTTGTCTACGGCCCGGATCAGCGCCTCGCCACCAACGGCGAGGGAACGGGACCCGTAGGTTCCCATGCCGAACTGCACCTTGTTGGTGTCGCCGTGACTGATCTCGATATTCTCCATCGGCAGACCAAGCCGGTCGGAGACAAGCTGCGCAAAGGTCGTCTCGTGCCCCTGACCATGGCTGTGTGTACCGGTGAAGACCGTCACGGAGCCTGTCGGGTGCACCCGGACCTCGGCGGACTCGTAAAGGCCTGCACGAGCCCCGAGAGAGCCGACAACGGCCGACGGCGCGATGCCGCAAGCCTCAAGATATGTCGAATACCCCATGCCCCGGAGCTTGCCCCGGCTCGCGGCTTCCGCCTTTCGGGCGGCAAAACCGGCAACATCGGCAATCTTGGTGGCGGAGGACAGGGTCGCTTCATAGTCACCGCTGTCATATTGTAGGGCCACCGGTGTCTGGTAGGGGAAGGCATCGGCCGGGATGAAGTTCCGGCGGCGGATTTCCACCTTGTCGATCCCGGTCTCACGCGCTGCCTGATCGACGATACGCTCGATCAGGTAGGTCGATTCCGGACGGCCTGCACCGCGGTAGGCGTCTACCGGCACGGTGTTGGTGAAGATTGCCTTCACGTTGGCGTGGATCGCCGGCGTTGTGTAGGTGCCGGCAAGCAGGGTGGCGGAGAGATAAGTCGGCACACAGGGCGCGAAGGTCGAGAGATAGGCACCCATATTGGCCTGGGTCTGAACCTTCAGTGCGAGGAACTTGCCGTTGGCGTCCAATGCGAGCTCGGCGTGGTTGATCTGGTCCCGGCCATGCGCATCAGAGATAAAGGCCTCGCTGCGGTCGGCTACCCATTTGATTGGGCGACCGATTTTCGGCGCCGCCCAGGTGACGATGGCTTCTTCGGCATAATGATAGATCTTGGAGCCGAAACCGCCGCCGACATCCGGTGCCACCACTCTGAGCTTGTGCTCGGGAATGGACAGCACGAAGGCGCCCATCAGCAGACGGATGACGTGCGGGTTCTGACTGGTGGTGTAGAGCGTGTATTCGCCGGTCGCGGCGTCGAATTCGCCGACTGCGGCGCGGGGCTCCATCGCATTCGGGACCAGGCGGTTATTCACCAGATCGATCTTGGTGATATGCGCGGCTTTGGACATGGCCTCGTCGACTGCGGCCTCGTCGCCTATTTCCCAATCAAAACAGAGATTTGAGCCGATATCGTCATGCACCAGAGACTTGTCGGTCAGGGCGTCGGACATGCTAACGGCAGCAGGCAGGACCTCGTAGTTGACGACGATGCTCTCCGCCGCATCTTTCGCCTGGCTGTAGGTGTCTGCAATCACGACGGCGACCTGATCGCCGACATAGCGGACCTTGCCCTTGGCGAGCGGCGGATGTTCCGGCTCAAGCATTGGTGAGCCGTCCTTGGAATGGATCTGCCAGCCGCAGGGCAGGGAGCCGACCTGCATGTCCTCACCCGTGAAGACGGCCAACACGCCCGCTGCAGCCTTGGCCGCAGAGCTGTCGATCGAGGTGATCTTCGCATGCGCATGCGGGCTGCGCAGGATGTAGGCGTAGGACTGACCCGGGCGATTGATATCGTCCGTGTAGTTGCCCTTGCCTGTCAGAAATCTGAAGTCCTCAACGCGTTTTACGGCCGCGCCTATGCCCGTACCCGTGGTTCCGTCCGGCATTCTATCCTCCCGTTTCGCATGGCAGTTGTTCTGCCTGTCTTTTGGAGCGTTTTATGCGTGTTCTCTTTATGCCTGGGCCGCCTGCTGAACGGCTTTGACGATGTTGTGGTAGCCGGTGCAGCGACAGATGTTGCCTTCCAGCCATTCACGGATCTCGCCTTCGCTCGGCTTCGGATTCTTCTTCAGCAGATCGACAGCGCTCATCACCATGCCGGGGGTGCAGAAACCGCACTGCAGGCCATGATTGTCGCGGAAGGCTTCCTGCATCGGGTGCAGCGTGTCGCCGTTGGCGAGACCTTCGATGGTTGTGACATCGGAGCCATCCGCCTGAACCGCAAGCATGGTGCAGCTTTTGACTGAATCGCCGTTCACATGCACGACACAGGCACCACACTGGCTGGTATCACAGCCTACATGGGTTCCGGTCAGGTGGAGCTGTTCGCGGATGAATTGAACGAGAAGGGTGCGCGGCTCGACTTCACCGCTGACAGACTTCCCGTTCACCGTCATGGATACGGTTGCCATAGGCTCTCTCCCAGTTATCTCTTCAAGGCGCCGTTTGCCGGCTCCTGAACTTCAAGGTTCCGACTGTGTCGAATGATTGGATATTTCGACTTCGCGGATCAGTCTCTCCGCCGTTCGGTCCAAGGTCAAGCGAGGATAGGAGAAGCACTGAAATCAGGGACTGGGGAAACCTGTCTGTCTGCAAATTGAGCAGATACTTCATGCTCGATCGTGAAATTCGGGCACAAAAAAACGGCGCGAATTTCGAACTCGCGCCGTTTCTCTCCGTCCGGAATTTGACCGGCGGTTATTCCTGTCAGACTAGAAGTCGAGACCCTGCATTGCGAACCAGACGAGGCTCGCGACGGCGAGGCCAGCGGTCAGGATCGCCATCCAGTGCAGGCTGTGATACTCGTTTTCGGCAGGAACACCATTGTTACTCATCGCTTTTTCCTTTCCGTGGTCAGGAGCAGTCGGCGCCGCAGTTTCGGCGGCCGGAATTTCAGTCGCGCCGGATGCCGCACCGACGACTTCGCTGAAGGTCTTGAAGAAATCGTTCGCCATTTTCTTTGCGGTAGAGTCGATCAGGCGTGCGCCGATCTGCGCAAGTTTGCCGCCGACCTGAGCATTCACTTCATACTTCAGCAGCGTTCCGCCCTCGGCTTCGGAAAGCGCGACCTTTGCGCCGCCCTTGGCAAAACCGGCCGCGCCGCCCTTGCCTTCGCCACTGATCGTGTAGCCGTTCGGCGGATCGATGTCGGACAGGGTTACCGCACCGGCGAATTTCGCTTTCACCGGGCCGACCTTGGCCGAAACCTTGGCATCGAAACCCGTATCCGAGGTCTTGTTGACCTCTTCGCAGCCGGGGATGCACTGCTTGAGTATTTCGGGGTCGTTCAGCGCTTCCCAGACCGCCTGCTTCGGCGCCGGGACGAGATATTCGCCAGTCATGTCCATGGCGGTGAACCTTTCTTGAGAGGGGAATTAACCCGCAGTGTTGCCATTATCATCTTTCCGGCCCCCGTTCCAGACCGGCCAGGCCGTGAGGGATCGATCCGGAACGGTGCGCCGTCAAACCTGATCGGAAAATCAGACAGCCGAGTAGCTGACAATCAATGCCACGAGCAGGAGGAAGGCGACGATGGCCGCCGCGTTGCCGACGCTGCTGATACGGCCGGAAAGACCGCCCGGGGCAAAGACTGTAACAGACGCGGACATTGCGGCTCTTATGACGGATTTCGCATTGTCGGTAACGCCCAGATAGATGATGTCGATAGCGCCACCCAGACGTCCCATAACACGAGGAAGAAAGCGTCTGTAGACCCAGTCGAAATCGAGATTGGTCGACTTAAGTTCCGGGGGATAGATGCCGGTGCGCATCAGCACGGTGAAGGCCAGCGCAGAGAACATCAGCAGTTGAAGCTGGGTTATCACGTGTGCGGTCGTGTAGGGCACGTAGTCGACGTCGAATGGCAGCAGCGCGTAAAGCGGCGCCGGCCAGACACCGATGCCAATGCAGAAGGCGGCGGCGATCCCCATGGCAATCAGCATGTTCAGCGGCGCTTCCTTAGGCCGGCGGCCACTGTCATGCGCGAAGAAGGCAAAGTAGGGGATCTTGATGCCGGAATGGTGGAACACGCCTGCCGATGCAAAGAGCAGCACGGCCCAGACGAACCAGTAACCCTCGTTGGCGGAGGCCGACATGATCAGGGATTTCGAGACAAAGCCGGAGAACAGCGGGAAGGCGGAAATCGAAGCGGCACCGACGACGCAGAATCCCATTGTCCAGGGCATCGATTTGTAGAGCCCACCCAACTCGGAGCCCTTGCAGGTGCCGGTCCGGAACAGAACCGCCCCCATCGACATGAACAACAGCGCCTTGTAGAGGATGTGGCAGAAGGCGTGGGCGGCAGTGCCGTTCAGCGCGAGTTCCGTTCCAACACCAACGCCAACCACCATAAAGCCGAGCTGGTTGTTCAGGCTGTAGGCCAGGACGCGCCGCAGATCGTTTTCAATGACCGCATAGAAGATCGGGAACATGGTCATTGCCGCGCCGATCCAGATCAGCATTTCCGTGCCGGCAAAACCGCGCGCGAGCGTATAGACGGCGAGTTTGGTGGTGAATGCGGAAAGCACCACCGTGCCGGTTACGGTTGCTTCGGAATAGGCGTCCTGCAGCCAGTTATGCAGCAAAGGAAAGGCGCATTTGATGCCGAAGGCCAACAGGATGAGCCATGCGCCGGGCGCATCGAGGCCGAAATGATCGAACGCGATGGAGCCGGTCGCCGTTACGTGCACGATCAGGCCTGCGAGTAGAATAACGCCGGAGCCGACTTGGATAATCAGATAGCGCATGCCGGCGCGATACGCGCTTTCGGTTCCGCTGGCCCAGATCAGGAACACGGACGAAACGGCTGTCAGCTCCCAGAAGACGAACAGGGATATCAAATCGCCGGTGAGGGCTGCGGCGACGGCGCTGCCGGCATAGATCTGCGCAGCGGTTCTCTGCACCGGGTCTGGCTCATGCCATGCATAGATATTACCGAGCAGCGAGGCGATCAGGAAAATCGTCGCGAAAATCCGGGACAGGCTGTCCAGTCGGAGCAGTTCGAGCTCGTATCCGAGCATCGAGACAGCGCCGTGGTTCCCGTCCGGAAGGGCGATCAGATATGCCAGCAGGACGGCGGGAAGCAGGAGCACATAGACCCGGCCGATGCTGTGACTGAGAAACGGGACCAGCAGTCCGCCGAGAATCAGCAGCAGTCCGGGGCTGAGCGGGAAAAACAGATCAACGATCATGGTCATAATAGTCTTCGTCCCGCATCAGGAATACCCGCATCAACTTCGCTGCCAGAACAAGGCCGACACACATAACGAAGCCGTAGATCGCATAGAACCCGAACCACGATTCAGCCTCGAAGTGCGGATGCTTGTGATAGAAGCCGTCCGCCGCGAAAAGCAGAGCGCAGACAACGACGACTGCGACAATGATCTTGTTGACGTTGCGTTGATCGTCGAGCCAACGCGGTTCCTCGTCATGTTTCGGATGGTGCTCGGGGGTCTGTGGATCCGCACTCATGGCAGCAGCCTCACTCAACGATCGGGCGCAGCAACGCGATGATCGCGTCGGCGTAGAAGAACAGGACGAGACAGCCAGCAGCCGTCAGGCAGGGCGGCAGCACGCAGAAGAACGGTGCTTCTTGGATCCCGCCTTTCGCTGGGGCGACAGCAGCGCCTGCCGATGCCGTCGCGAGCGCGGGAGAGGGCCGGAAAAAGCCGCGCGCCACGATCGGCATCAGGTAGGCGATATTGAGCAGCGAGCTGACCATGTAGACCGCGACGACAACGATCATGCCGGTCTCCGCAGCGCCGAGCGCGAGATACCATTTGCTCCAGGTTCCGGCGAAAGGCGGCAAGCCGATGATCGACAGTGCGCCTATACAGAAAGCGCCGAAGGTAAAGGGCATGACGCGCCCAAGTCCCTGCATGTCGCTGATCTCGGTCTTGTGGGTCGCGACATAGATAGCGCCGGCGCACATGAAGAGGGTGATCTTGCCGAAGGCGTGTGTGGCGATATGCAGGGCTCCACCGAGGATCGCATAGTGATTGGCCAGCGCCGCGCCGAGCACGATGTAGCCGAGCTGGCTGATGGTTGAATAGGCCAGCCGGGCTTTCAGGTTGTCCTTGGTCATGGCGACAAGGGAGGCTGCCAGAACGGTGAACGAGGCAACCCAGATCAGCCAGTGAGCCGCCCCGGTCTGGGTCAGCAGGTCGATGCCGAAGATATAGACCACCACTTTCAACACGGTGAACACACCGGCCTTCACGACGGCAACCGCATGCAACAGCGCGCTCACGGGGGTCGGCGCGACCATGGCGGCCGGAAGCCAGCGATGGAACGGCATCAGGGCCGCCTTGCCGATACCGAACATGTAGAGCGCCAGAAGGAACGGCAGCAGCACCGGCTCGATCTGATCGGCGAGGATGCCGCCCTTGGTGAAGTCGAGTGTGCCGGCGGCGATCCAGGTCCAGATTACGGCTGCAAGCTGCAGGCCGATGGAGGTGCCGATCAGGATGCCGAGGTAGATCCGTGCACCGCGCTTGGCTTCCTCGGTCTCCTTGTGGGCGACCAGCGGGTAGGTCGACAGGGTCAGCACTTCGTAGAAGATGAAGAGCGTGAACATGTTCCCGGCGAAGGCGATGCCCATGGCACTGGAGATCGCCAGTGTGAAACACATGTAGAAGCGGGTCTGCTTCTTCTCGCCGTTACCGCGCATATAGCCGATGGAATAAAGCGAGTTGATGATCCAGAGACCCGAAGCGATGCAGGCGAACAGCATGCCCAGCGGCTCGATCTTGAAAGCCAGCTCCAGACCCGGCATGACCTCGAGCAGGGTCAGACCCGGACTTGCGCCCGCCATAACCGCATCGAGCAGAGAGAGCACGATCGCGAAGAGCGCGACGGCGGTCACCAGTGTCACGCCTTCGCGCAGGTTCGGCGAATTCCCGGTCAGCCAGATAAGCACCATGCCGGCGAGCGGCAGGAACAGGGTTGCGAGGAGGGCGGTTTCCATACTCATTGTGCCACTCCCACGAGACCTTCGGCCGCCATCCGGGCAACCCGCGTCGTCAGGCTTGCATCAACACCGAAGTAGATATTGGCAATTACCAGCGCCCAGGTCGGGAGCAGCATGGAGAGTGGTGCTTCCGTCACGGTCCGGCCCGGGATCGGGTCTTTCAGATACGCCACTTCGATAACCCGCCAGATATAGATCACTGCAAGCAGGGAGCTGGCGAGGATCAGGGCGATGAGCACCCAGGCTTCCTGCTCCAGCGCTGCGGAGATCAGATACCATTTGCTGATGAAGCCGACCGTCAGAGGCACGCCGATCAGGCTGAGGCCACTGATTACGAATGCTGCCATGGTCCAGGGCATCTGCCGGGCGATCCCGGACAGATCGTTGATATTGACCGACCGGACTCGGAAGAAGACACAGCCGAGCGCCATGAACAGGGCGCCTTTCATCAAGGCGTGATTGAACAGGTGCAGGGTTGTGGCCATCAGGCCGGTGATGCTGAGGAAACTGATGCCCAGTACCATGTAGCCAATCTGGGCCACACTCGAATAAGCCAGCATCCGCTTCAGATTATACTGATAGATCGCCGCCAGAGAGCCGGCGAACATGCCGGCCAGCGCCAGTGGCATGCAG
Source organism: Nisaea nitritireducens (assembly GCF_014904795.1). Taxonomy (GTDB): domain Bacteria; phylum Pseudomonadota; class Alphaproteobacteria; order Thalassobaculales; family Thalassobaculaceae; genus Nisaea; species Nisaea nitritireducens. The sequence goes on along the minus strand of NZ_JACZFS010000014.1, from coordinate 24,619 downwards.
ACCAGCCCAACCATGGGCGCCAGAAAGCCCGAGCCGGAGCCGAAGATGGTGAAGCAAAAGCGCAGCAGCAGATAAACCGCCGCCTTGGTCGCCGTTGCCGCCAGAAAGGCGGTGACCGCGCTCGGCGCGTAAGTATAGGCGTTGGGCAGCCAGTTGTGCAGTGGGAACAGCGCAAGCTTCAGGGCGAGCCCGATGACAATAAAGGCAAATCCGACATCCAGCGTACGGGAGCCGCCTATCGGACCGACCCGGGCGGCGAGGTCCGCCATGTTCAGCGTACCCGTCGCCATGTAGAGCAGGCCGACGCCGATAACGAAGAAGGTCGCGCCTATGGTGCCGAGGATCAGATAATTGTAGGCGGCGGTCAGCGCGCGGCGATCCTGTTTTGCCCCCGCGGCGACCAGCACATAGGTCGAAAGCGACGAAACTTCCAGAAAGACGAAGACGTTGAAGGCATCCGCTGTGGCTGTGATGCCGAGCAGTCCGGTCAGGCAAAGGATATACGCTGTATAGAGAAGAGAGTGTTGGTTTTCAGGGACTTCCAGCTCGAAGCTGCGCTTGGCAAACGGCAGTACAACGGAGGAAATGCCGGAAATGATCAGCAGCACAAATCCGTTGCTCGCATCGACCCGGTATTCGATGCCAAGCGGTGCTGCCCAGCCGCCGATCGCATAACTGATCGGACCGGTTTCCAGCACCGTGTTCAGCAGGTAGATGCTGCAGAGGAAAGCGCCAATACTGACGAGCAGGGTGAAAAACCAGGCCAGGTTCCGGGCCCGGAGCAGGCTGCAGATGGGGGCCGCGATCAGCGGACCGACTACCTGCAGAACCGGCAAATGGTCGACGGCGATCATCAGGCTGCATCCCCCGTGCCTAGTCGCGCACGTTCGGTCGTGACGACGGCATTATCCATGCCTTCCAACTCGTCTTCCTCAATCGTGTCGTAGCTCTCGCGTATCCGCACAACCAGGGCGAGGCCAAGCGCCGTTGTTGCAATGCCGACGACAATGGCCGTCAGGATCAGGACGTGCGGCAGCGGATTGGAGAACAGTTCCGGCTTGCCTGTCAGGATCGGCGCGGTGCCTCCTTCGGCCTTGCCGAGCGAGATGTAGAACATGAAGACAGAGGTCTGGAACACGTTGAGACCGACTATCTTCTTCACCAGATTGCCGCGGGCGATGACGATATAAAGCCCGATCATCATCAGGACGACGACGATCCAGTAGTTATATTTGTCTAGGAACAGCTCAAGCATGGCTTACCAGTCGTCATCCTGAATTTCATGGGTCCGGCCCGCATAGGCAAAGAAGATCGCGATCATCACGGCTGTCACTGTCACGCCGACGCCGAATTCGACGACGAGAATGCCGAGATGCTGTCCACCGGTCGGCGTGGATGCCAGAACGTCATAGTCGAGGAAAGTGCCGCCGAGCAGGAGCGATGCGATGCCGGTACCGGCAAAGATCAGGACGCCGAGCGGGATCAGGATCGCGAGCCAGCTATCCGGGAAAGCTCTACGCGCAGCCTGGACGCCGAAAATCAGGGCGTAGAGAACAAAAGCCGCAGCGAAGATGACACCGGCCTGAAAGCCGCCGCCAGGTCCGAAGTCGCCGTGGAACTGAACATACAGTGCGTAGAGCAGGATAAACGGGATCAGCAGTTTGGAGACCACGCGCAGGATCAGATGATGTCTCATGCATCCTCTCCCTTGCCGCTGTTGGAGCTCTCGTCGGCCTCTTCATCCTCGCGGCGGCGTCCAAGCAGGAACAGCACGCCGATACCGGCCGCAAAGATCACGGCGGTCTCCCCCAGCGTATCGAAACCACGATAGCTGGCCAGGATGGAGGTGACGATGTTCGGAACCTGGATGTCATCCCGGGAGCCGGCGATGTATTCCGGCACAATATGCTGGAAGCCGGGTGCGTCGGTCGAGCCGAAGGGCGGCATATCGACTGTGCCGTAAATCAGCGCGGCGCCGATGCCGATCGTAACGAAAAGCGGGCCGATATGCAGCTTGATCGCGTGTTTCTCACTGCGCCGGGTGAGGGTCATCGCCCCCAGCATCAGCACCGTCGAGATGCCCGCGCCAACGGCCGCTTCGGTGAAGGCGACATCGACGGCATCAAGGGTCACGAAGACGGCCGCAGATATCAGGCTGTAGATACCGGAAAGCATTGCTGTCGCGAAGAGATTGCGGGACCGCACGATGCCTATCGCGGTGATGCCGAGCAAGGTCATCAAGGATATATCGACGAGGATATTGATGATGCCGGATTCCATCATGCTTTCTCCGTCGTTTTCGGCCGGAGGTCGGCTTCCGGCACTCCGAACGGCCGCAGGCCGACGGCATTGGCCGCGTTGGCCAATGCATGTGTTGCGGTCGGGCTGGTGAAGAAGATGAAGAGAGAAATCATCAGCAGTTTTACGGTCACGATGGACCAGCCGGCCTGCAGCATCATGGCGATGAGCAGCAGCTCGGTGCCAAGCGTATCGGTGATGCCAGCGGCATGCAGCCGGGTGTAGAAGTCCGGCAGCCGGAGCATGCCGAGTGTACCCGTAAAGATGAAGAACACACCGGCCAGGATGAATGCCCAGGAGGCCAGATCGATGATCATTTCCATCAGACGGCCCCCCCGTTCTTCCCGTCGGCCCCGTTCCTGATATCAGCACTGTCGGCGACACCGAGGTTCCTGTAGCGGAAGAATTTAAGGATCGCGATAGTGCCGATGAAATTCATCAGGGCGTAGAGCAGGGCGATGTCCAGAAAATCCGGTCGGCCACCGATAAAGCCGAGCACAGCGATCAGCAGGACCGTCTTGGTGCCGAAGCTGTTTCCGGCAAGCACCCGATCGTAAAGGGTCGGCCCGATGAGGCCGCGAGCCAGCGCCATCAGCATCGGAATGATCAGGCCGGCGGCGGCCGCGGCAAACATCATCGGTACTTCAACTCCATGGCCGTAACCCGTTCATCCATATCGCTTTCGATCAGCCCCGTTGCCATGTCCTCGGTGATCGCATGCACCAGGATCTCATCATCGTCGATATCGACGGACACCGTGCCCGGTGTCAGCGTGATGGAATTGGCGAATGTGGCAATGCCGACATCGGTTTGCTGGCTTGCTTTCACCCGCACCATGCGCGGCGAAATTTTCATGTTCGGAGAGAGGACGATCTTCGCGACGTCGATATTCGCCTTGCCGATCTCCTTGGCGAGCCAGATCCAATACTGGATCAGTTTCGGGCTCAAACGGATGTGAACCGGGAAACCGTCAAGTCGGTCCATACGGATTGCGAGAAACAATGTCAGGACGACGGACGCGATACCGAATCCGAGGACCAGCTTGTTGTCGAGACTGATCGATCCGGACAACAGCATCCAGAAAGCGGCAAGGCTCGCCCCCAGACCTAAGATGTGCCTCATCGACGCGTCTCCCTCGCGTTTATCCGACCAGATTCGTTTTTCAGTCCGCAGACAGCGATCTGGTGTACCAAGAACCAATCCGACAGCACGCCAGAATTGTCAATATAGTGATGACAATGCAATGACACGAGGACGCGGCTGAGTGCAATCTCTGAAGCGCGAAATTAACGAATGAAACGCCTGGTAAGACGGTGCGGAAGAGGGAAGAAAAAATATGGCATGGCTCCTGCAAAAACAGGTCGGGTCTCCGGCGGGCGATCGGCTGGCAGCGCTTTGGGACCGGCGGGAAATTGTACGGATCCCTGGTGCGCATGACGCCCTTTCCGCTGTCATTGCGCGCGATACAGGGTTCGAATCGCTCTATCTTTCGGGTGGGGCGCTCTCCGCGAGCCTGGCGCTTCCCGATCTCGGCATGATGACGATGGAGGAGCTGGTCCATCAGGTCCGTATCATCGTGCGTGCCTCACAACTTCCTCTGATTGTCGATGGCGATACCGGATACGGCGAAGCACTGAATGTGATGCGGCTTTGCAGAGAGCTGGAAGAGGCGGGCGCCGCCGCCGTTCAGCTTGAGGATCAGATGCTGCCGAAAAAATGCGGTCATCTGTCGGACAAACTGCTGAACGACACAACTTCCATGAGCGCAAAGATTGCTGCCGCTCGCAAGGCTCGCAGTCATCTGCGGATTATTGCCCGGACGGATGCCATGGCGTCCGAGGGGCTCGATGCTGCAATCGCCCGGGCCAAGGCGTATGTCGCTGCCGGTGCTGATGCAATCTTCCCGGAAGCGCTTACTGAAGAAGCGCATTTCAGAGCCTTTTCCGAAGCGCTCGACGTTCCGCTGCTGGCGAATATGACGGAGTTCGGCAAGACGCCGTATTTCACAGCTGAGCAATTCCAGGAGTGGGGTTTCAGCATGGTGATCTGGCCCGTGACATCCCTCAGGGCCGAAGCCGGGATTGTCCGTGCGCTCTATCAGCATCTGGCGGAGCATGGCGGGCAGGAAGGCTTCCTCGATCGCCTGATGTCCCGGAAAGATATCTACGAGCACATTGGGTATGGAGATTATGAAGCGCTGGATGGGACCATAGCTGCCAGCGTCGTACCCGATACGGATACCTGATCGGCTGACAAATGGCTGTCAGCATGGCTTGTGGATTGTCACCGTGACAAAGTTTGTCTGGTCTGTTTCGCCATAAAGGACAATATTGCTGTCCTAATTTGTTGCGCGAGGAGATCTGCAAATGAAACAAATATTCTGGTATCGCGGTGAATGGCTATCAAACGAACCCATGCTGTCCGGTCCGCTTCAGATCGGATTCTGGTCGGCAAGCAGCGTATTTGACGGTGCCCGCGCCATTAAAGGCGCGATGCCGGACATCGAACTGCATTGCCAGCGGGTCGTGCGCTCGGCAAAGGCCATGCTGCTGACGCCTGGACTTGAGCCTTCTGAAATCGAGGCCTTGTGCCGGGAGGCGGTGCAAAGGCTGCCGCAGGATCTGGATTACTATATCCGGCCGATGTTCTTCTCTACGGGGCAGGGAGTGGCGCCCGAGGGGGACGATACGGAATTCGTGCTGGCTGTCTTCGAGGCGGCGCTGCCCGATCCCGTTGCCGGCTCCGCATGCCTGTCCACCTTCCGGCGGTGTGCGATCGATCAGGGGCCGACAGACGCCAAGGCGGGATGTCTCTATCCGAATGGGCAACGCGCGTTGAAGGAAGCCCGGGATCGCGGTTTCGATCTGGCTCTTCTGCTCGATCCAAATGGCAATGTCGCCGAGTTCTCGGTGGCTAATATCTGGATCGTGAAGAACGGCGTGGCGCGGACACCGGCTGCCAACGGAACCTTTCTCTCGGGCATCACGCGGCGCCGGTTGATCGGCTTGTTGCGGGAAGAGGGCATGCCGGTCGAGGAAGTGACCCTGACCGCCGATGACATCCACGCGGCGGATGAAATCATGGTCTGCGGAAATTACGGGAAGATCCAGGCGATCAATCGGTTTGAAGATCGCTCCTTGACCCCGGGGCCTGTGTTTGAGCGGGCCCGGCAGCTCTATATGGGATTTGTGGAAAGTACGCGGACGACTTGACCGCCGCTTAATGAACGGCCCGCCCCGCATGTCCGTCCGGGACATGCGGGGCGCTGCCGCTTACTTCAGTTCTGTCGTGTAAGCATCTGTTTTCACGTCTTTAGTGACTAGGCCGGCCTCTTTCATGAAGGCGGCGAAGCGCTCGTAGCGGCCACGGTCGAGGGCCGCCGGACGCAGGGCGAAACGGGGCAGGGTATCGCGCCAGGCCCGCTTGTTCAGCTCGTCATCCAGCTCCTTGCGACCATCGATAAAGGCCATCCAGGCATCGCCCGGGTGGTTGACGATGTATTGGGTCGCTTGCTCCACGGCGGAGAGGAACTTCTTCAGGCGCGGATCGTCGAGACGATCCTTGTGCGCGACATAGATCAGCTCGTCATAGGGCGGCACGCCTTCCTCTTCGACAAAGAAGGCCCGGCCCGGCTTGCCGACGATATCCATCTGGTTCAGTTCGAAATTCCGGAAGGCGCCGATCACGGCATCGACCTGGCCCGAGATGATCGAGGGTGAGAGCGAGAAGTTCACGTTGATCAACTCGACATCAGAGAGCGTCAGTCCGTGTTTCTTCAGCATGGCGCCGAGTAGGGCGTCCTCAAAACCGCCGACGGAGAACCCGACCTTGCGGCCTTTCAGATCGGCGATGGATTTCACCGGCCCGTCCTTCAGGACCACGAGTGTGTTCAGCGGTGTGGCGACCAGCGTGCCGAAGCGCACCAGAGGCAGGCCTTCAGCCGCCTGGATGTGGAGCTGCGGCTGATAGGAGACGGCGATATCCGCCTTTTTCGCAGCAACCAGTTTCGGCGGATCGTTCGGGTCGGCCGGGGCGATCAATTCGACTTCCAGGCCTTCATCGGCAAAGAACCCTTTTTTGTCGGCAACGATCAGCGGGCCGTGATCAGGGTTGACGAACCAGTCCAGAAGGACGGTCAGCTTGTCTGTTGCATTGGCCGGCGCTGTGCCGAGGACGATCAGCGCGGCGAGAAGCGCGGCGGTCCGGGTGAACATTCAGTTTCCTCCAGTATGCAATGTTGGCCGGGCTTCGCCGGCTTGCCAGGGCATGGTCGCCCTGAGCAGGAAATCGATCCCGTAATAGAGCGCGATGGCGAGGATCGAGAGTGTGAAGAGAGCGGCGAACATGACGTCGATCTGCAGACGGGCATTGGCATGCAGCATCAGGTATCCAAGCCCGGCGCTGGAGCCGACCCATTCGCCGACAATCGCACCGATGGGTGCCACGGCCGTGGCCACGCGCAGCCCGGAGGCAAAGGCGGGCAGGGCGGCCGGCAGGCGGACATGCAGCAGTAGCTCGAGACGGTTGGCTCCGAGCGTACGGGCGCAATCGATGAAGAGCGGATCGGTCCGGCGCAGGCCGTCAAACATCGCAGCCGTAACCGGGAAGAAGATGATAAGCGCGGCCATGGCGACCTTGGACGCCATGCCGTAGCCGAGCCAGAGGACGAGGATCGGCGCAAGCGCGAAGACCGGCACCGCCTGGCTGATGACCAGCACAGGCAATAGCCATGGGCGTATCCGGGCGGACCAGGCCAACATCAGCGCCGTCGTGCCGCCGAATAGGGTTCCCAGGGTAAGGCCGAGAAGAATTTCGGCCAAGGTGATCGATCCGTGGCGGGCGATCAGGGACGCTGACCGGATCCAGGCCTCTGCGACGGGCAGCGGGCCGGGCAGGATGTAAACGGGCGTGCCGCTGATACTGACAATGAGCTGCCAGACGGCCAGTATCCCGGCGAATATGATCAATCCGCGGACCACATTCATGGGCCATCACCATGATGTTCGAGATCGGTGATGTTGCGGAAAAGGTTGTGCGTGATCATCGCGTTCTTCCTACGCCGGCATTACCCGGATCAGGTTTAGGGTCGTTCCTCCCGGAACCTCTCAGCCGCTTTCGCAGCTCCCCTGAATTTCCGGCGATCATGGGCGAGCTTGCGGCCTCATGCAAGCCACCAGATTGTGCCCCTCTGGATGAGAGCGCCAAAGCGCGCTAACTAGTGATGGAGAAACAAGACGTTCTGTGGGGATCATGTGAGCGACGCAGGCTTGGCCATTGGACTCGATGCACTTGAGGCGCGGGTCGCGGAGGATCTCCGGACCGTTTCCTATCCTGACGCGGCCTGGGTGCCAGAGCGGCATGCTCCGGACGGGAGCCCGGTCCTTGATGTACTGATTATCGGTGGCGGGCAGGGCGGTCTTGCTGTTGCCCACGCCCTCAAGCGCGCCCGTATCGAGCGTGTGCGCATCGTGGACCGCTCGCCGAAAGGGTTTGAAGGCCCTTGGCTGACCTATGCGCGGATGCCCACACTGCGGTCGCCGAAAGAGGTCAACGGCCCCGATCTTGATATTCCCTCGCTCGCCTTCCGGTCATGGTTCGTTGCGCAGCATGGCGGCGCGGCCTGGGAGGATCTCAACAAGATCGCAAAAGAAGACTGGGCCGCCTACCTGCTTTGGCTGCGTCGCGTTCTCGAAATCCCGATCGAGAACGAGGTCTCGGCGGAGCGGATAACGCCCGCACCGGACGGAGATCTGATCCGCGTGGACCTTGTTGGCTTGAGGTCCGGCATCCGGGAGCAGGTTCTTGCGCGAAAAATCGTGATCGCAACCGGCATTGAAACGCCCGGAAAATGGTGGACGCCGCCGGAAATAAGCGGGCTCGATCGGCGCTTTTGGTCCCATGCGTCCGAGAATATCGATTTTGCGAAACTTCGCGGCCGCCGCGTCGCCGTGCTGGGGGCCGGCGCGTCGGCGTTTGACAATGCTGCGACGGCGCTTGAGGCAGGTGCGGCTCGGGTAAGTATCTGCTGCCGGCGGGAGGAGTTGCAGCGCGTACAGCCTTTCAAATGGCTGTCCTTTCCCGGCTTTCTTGGACATTTCTCGGATCTGGATGACGCATGGCGCTGGCGCTTCATGAACCATCTGTTGAGCTTGCGCGAAGCCTTCCCGAAAGAGACCTGGGAGCGGGTTGCGAAACACGATAATTTCGAGCTTCTGACCGGTGCTCCATGGCTGGCCTGCGCCATCACTGGAGATCAGGTCGAGATTGAGACCCCGAAAGGAAAGCTGGAAGCAGATTTCCTGATCGTCGGAACCGGCTTCGCAATCGATCTTTCGGCGCGGCCGGAGTTTTCCGATATCGCTGTGTCGGCGGCCACCTGGCGCGACCGATACAGCCCACCGGCCGGCGAGGAAAACCCACGTCTAGAATCCTTCCCCTATCTCGATCCGACATACGCCTTTCAGGAGCGGGATGCCGGGACAGCCGGATGGCTGCGGAATGTGCGGCTCTTCACCTATGGTGCCACGCTCAGTTTCGGGCCTTCCGGCTCTTCCATCAACGCGATGAAGTTCGCGGTTCCGCGTCTTGTCTCCGGGATTGTCCGGGATCTGATGCTGGAAGACGTGGAGCAGCACTGGGAAAGTCTGAAAGCCTATGACCTTCCGGAATTCCTGCTCCCCGACGAGGAAGGAACGGTCGCGCCCCAGCAGGCCGTGATCGGCAGGACCGCATGAGTGGCCTCGCCTCCCTGGCACAGCGCCGAGCGAATCCCGCGATACCGGATGCTTTTCCTGATCGTCCGATCCTGATCGGCAGCGAGATCTATCGAAAATCGCGCTATGGCGCGACGCACCCGCTCTCGATCCAGCGGGTAACGCCGGTGATGGATCTCGCCCATGCTCTCGGCTTGCTCGACGAAAGCCGTTTCGTCGACAGCCCGATAGCAACACCGGATGAACTCGCCCGCTTTCATGCTCCCGATTACATCGCCGCCGTGGTCGCGGCCGAAAGGGACGGATATGTCAGCGATGAGGTGAAGGAACGCTACAATATCGGTCGCAGCGGAAATCCGGTTTTCCCGGAGATCTTCAGCCGCCCGGCAACCGCAGCGGGTGCGTCCTTGCTGGCCGGACGATTGCTGGCCTCGGTCGAGCGCGGGACCATTCACTCCCTGGCGGGAGGCACGCACCACGGACGCCCCGCCATGGCCTACGGTTTTTGTTACTTCAACGATCCGGTGCTCGGCATTCTGGCCATGCTCGATGGCGGGCTGTCCCGCGTTCTCTATGTCGATCTCGACGCCCATCACGGCGACGGTGTGCAGGATGCCTTTCATGACGAGGATCGTGTCCTGACCGTTTCCATTCATGAGGATGATCGTTGGCCCCGGACCGGCCCGGCCGATGACAGGGCCGGCGGCATGGCTCGGAATTTTCCGGTTCCAAAGGATATGAACGATTCGGAGCTCCGGTTCCTGATCGAGGAGGCGATCCTGCCGATAGGGGAGGAATTCCGTCCGGACGCAATCGTCATCCAGAGCGGGTGTGACGCTCTGGCCGATGACCCGCAAAGCAGACTGTCGCTCTCGAACAATGCGATCTGGGAGGCCGTTGAGCGCCTTTCAGCTCTTGCGCCGCGAATTCTTGTTGTTGGAGGCGGCGGCTACAACCCCTGGGCGGTTGCTCGTTGCTGGACCGGGATCTGGGCGCGCCTGAACGGTAGTGATCCGCGCGGTATCTCTCTCGGAAGTGAAGCCGAGAGTATTCTGCGGGGCTTGTTCTGGAACCATAGCCGTGGCCGTAATCCACCCGAACATTGGTTCACAACCCTGGCTGATGTTCCGTTAGAGGGCGAGGTGCGATCAGCCGTGCAGGATCTGGCTCGTTTGCTCCCATGATGATGAACTGGCAGAAACCGCTTTGACCCACACCATAAAGATAATCACTGGCGCGATACTTGTGCTCGGATTGTTGGCGGTCGTTCCTTTCGCTGCATCGGCCGAAGACAGTGCGCGTCTGATTTTGCACCGTGGCGATACAGGGCATGTCTTCACAGTCGAGGTTGCGGACACACCCGAAGCTAGGGCCTCGGGGCTGATGTTCCGGAAAGAACTGGCGGAGGATGCCGGCATGCTCTTCATCTATCCGGGAAAACAAAAGATCTCGATGTGGATGAAGAACACGCTGATCTCCCTCGACATGCTGTTCCTCGACCGGGACGGAACGATTCTGCACATCTCAGAACGAACAACGCCGTTATCGACGCAAGTGATCTCCTCCCGGTTTCGCGTGAAGGCCGTTCTTGAGGTCGTTGCGGGAACTGTCGCGCGCCTTGGACTTCGCGCAGGCGATCGCGTGGAGCACAATCGCTTGGCGCCGGGACGCTGAACGTCGAAACATGACACTCGAGTATTGCGCTGGTCGTTCAAAAGCATTACCAAGCGTGCGCCCGCTGGAATTGTTGCTGCGGGCCTTGTCGGGGTGTAGCGCAGCCTGGTAGCGCATCTGCTTTGGGAGCAGAGGGCCGGCGGTTCGAATCCGTCCACCCCGACCATTCACATTATATTGATGTTCTGTGCACCGCTGATGTGATCTTCAGCTGGTAATTGCGAATGCGTCTTATTATCCTGGGTGCTGGCCTGAGCACTTTCTTACGGTGCCGCCGTCTGCTGGGAGCAACGTTATGAACATCGAACAGTCGAGTTTTTGCGCTCCGCGTTTGCGAATTCCGGCATTGCTGTTTCTGGTTTTGTTGCTTCCGGTTCTGGCGGGATGCGCATCCCCTACACCTTATGCGCCACTGACCGACCGGTTCGGCTATAAGGATAGCAGCATAGAAAGCAATCGGTACCGGGTGAGTTTCAGCGGAAACTCGTCGACGGACCGTGAAACGGTCGAAACCTACCTGTTGTACCGCGCCGCCGAGCTCACGCTGGAGAAGGGCGCTGCCTATTTCCTCGTGGTCGAGCGGGATGTCGAAAAGACCGACCGCTACCTGAACTATTCTTATGCCCCCTTCGGCTATGCCGGGTACGGCTACTACGGCTATCACGGAGGATATTATTTCCGGCACCGTATTTACTCCGGACCCGACGAAAGCGTACCGATCTCCCGATATGAGGCCATCGCGGAAATTGTCGTAGGTGGCCCCGGACTTTCCTCAAATAAAGCGGACCTCTACATGGCCAAAGAGGTCATCGAAAATCTCGGGCCGAAGATCGTTCGACCGAAAAGGTGAGTCTCTGCTGCATTGACCTTGGAACGCCTTTGAGCGATACGAAACCCAAGGGTGTTCCGCTGGGGCGCCAGAAGGTCCGTAAGGGTCTCGGGTACGAGGAGAGATTTCATATGTCAGTGCGGATTTACCGGCCGAGCAAGACGGCCATGCAGTCAGGGCGGGCCAAGACCAAGCGCTGGGTGCTGGAGCCAACTCTCGATACTGCCCGGCTGCCGGAACCTCTCATGGGCTGGGTCAGCAGCGGCGATACCAATAATCAGGTCCGGCTGACTTTCGAGACCAAGGAAGAAGCTGTTGCCTACGCCAAGAAGCACGAACTCGACTACATCGTGCAGGGCGACCACAAGCGCAGCCTGAAGCCGAAAGGCTATGCCGACAATTTCGCGGCCGACCGGTTTGCGACCTGGGGCACCTGGACGCACTGATCCGGCCAGTCTTTGCGGCCCCGTAGCTCAACTGGATAGAGCACCGGACTTCTAATCCGACGGTTGCAGGTTCGAGTCCTGCCGGGGTCGCCAATTTCCATTACTTCATCCCGAAAACGAGATTCCGCTGCCGTTTCAGGTGAGCGGGCAACGGCTATTGGGCCGAGCCGTTGGCGCGTTGGCACCTGAATCTCTCTTAAGTGCGGGGATGGTTGTTTTTCAATACCTTGCAAATTGATACGATCTGTTTCCGGAAGGGAAATTATCTCTTTATTCCTTGTAAACCGTGCAGTTTCCCTCGCGTCACGCCCAATTCACAATTTCGTGCCAAATGGCATTATTGTACAGAGCTGTACTTATTCGCATCTGAGGGCAACCGGTCAGCCGAAAACTTTCTGCTGCCGGTTCGTTTTTGACATCAGACAGCACGTTGGCGGGCGGTCCCGTCGGTGCATGGGGATAACGGATGAAAAGCTTTGTTCAGCCCAAGCGGGCTCTGCTCCAGACCACGACGCTGGTAGCGGCGGGACTTATCGTTACGGCTGTTCCCGCAGATGCAGCGGAAAAACTCAAAGTCGGTGTCGGTGGCTATGCCGAACAATGGTTCGGCTATACGGACATCCAGGACGACGGGAACAGCACACAGGATCTTTCGGGATTCGACGTGAAGTCGGACACGGAGATCCATTTCACGGGCTTCACCACGCTGGATAACGGTCTTGAGGTCGGGATCAATGTCCAGCTTGAGGGCAACACCAGCGGTGACCAGATCGACGAGAGCTATCTCACCGTCCGTGGAAAATTCGGTCAGATCGATATCGGCGATGAAAATTCGGCGCTCTACAAAACGCACGTCGCGCCAAAGGAATACGGCATCGGGATCAATTCCGGCGACACCGTTGAATGGGAGCTGAACGGAAACACTTCAATCAGTGATTCCGGTTATTTCCGGGCGCCTTTCGGCGGAACCTACATCGAGCCGGGCCGGGCCAACGACTCAACCAAACTGACCTACTACACCCCACGTATCGAAGGCTTCCGCGTCGGTCTGTCCTATGCACCCGACAGCACCCAGGACAGCAATGTCCTGCCGGACCGTAACAACAGCAGTCTGACGGACGGTGTCATGGCCGGGATCGACTATTCCCATGATTTCGATGGCGTGAAGGTCGCGGCGTCTGCCGGCTACGGCACGTTCCTTGAGACATCGGGCAACAATCCGGAACCGGAAGCCTATGCCTTCGGTCTCACGGTTGATTATGCCGGGCTCCAGGTTGGCGGTTCATACGCCAGCTTCCAGGATTCCGGCGTCAATGACGGCGACGCTTATGTTGTCGGTGCAGCCTATGATTTCGGAGAGTTCGGCGTGAGCGCCACTTACCTCCATGGTGAGCGTGACGGTCTTGCCGGAAGTTCAGCTCCGGCCAGTGCGCAGGCGGACCGGGACACGTTTGCTTTTGGCGGACGTTACATCCTCGGTCCGGGCGTTTCCCTGGAAGGAACGCTCGGCTATTCAGAATATACAAGCGACACAGCCGGTGTCGGAGACGTCGAGGCGGCTTATGCCATAACAGGCATCAGGCTTACCTTCTGATTAAATGGCGGGCTGATTAAACGGCGGGGAGGGGCGCAACCTGCGCTCCTCCCGGTTCGACATGACGATTTCTCCGGTGCCATCGTCCTTGAATGCGCATATAATGCGCTTCTCAAGGAGGCGGCATGACGTCCGGTGAATTCAAAAAGCTGAGAAAATTCCTGAAGCTCTCGCAGAAGGAAATGGCGGAGGCGCTGGGTCTGAAGCGCCGCATGATCCAGTATTATGAAAAGGGGGAGCGTGACGGTGAGTCGCTCGATATCCCCAAAGCAGTTGAACTGGCTTGCTATGCTCTCGCGGCCGGTGTGCGTGAATACACCTTCGTTGCCCCGAAAAGTCCTCCCAAGCGAGCCGAGATTTCAGCTCTGTGACGCAACCTGCGCCTGTCGCCGCCGGACCCGTTCTCGGTGCAGGATATAGAGCCCGCTGCTGATCACCAGCGCCGTTCCGCCCAGGATCCAGAGATCCGGGACATCCCCCCAGACGAAGAAACCGATCAGCACGGCCCAGATCATGCTGGTGTATTTGAACGGTGTGACGAATCCGGCTTCGCTATAGCGGAATGCCTCGATCATGAGGAACTGCGCCGCGCCGACAAAGATACTGCTCACTGCGAACAGCAGGATGTGGGCAACGGCAACGGGCTGCCAATCGGTGAACGGATAGCTGGCGAAGCCTGAAAGCGTGACGAAACTCATGCCGACAGCCAGCATGGAGAGGGTGCTCTCCGTCAGGTGCATCTTGCGGGTCACGATATCCCGGAAGGACCCCATGACGGTCGCGAACAGGGGCAGCAGCGCCACAGCGGAAAAGGTCTCGGGTGTCGGTTTCACCATGATCAGCACGCCACAGAACCCGATCAGGATCGCCATCCAGCGCCGCCAGCCGACCTGTTCGCCCAAAAGAGGGACGACAAGTGCCGCTGTCACGATCGGGCCCGCGAAAGCGATGGCCGTTGCATCGGCAATGGCCATGAGTTTCAGCGCCCAGATGAAGCTGTAAGTGCTTAAAACTATGATGGCGGCACGGGTGAGCTGGAAGCGCCAATGGGTGACGCGAAGCTGGCGCCGCCGTCCGGTCATGAATGCGAACCCGAAAATCAGCACCAGAACCAGCACGCCACGCAAAGCAATGAGCTGTCCGACCGGATAAACATCGGTCAGCCACTTTGCGATCCCGTCATTCAAGGTCACCAGACCGATGCCGCCGGTCATGCAGACAGCACCGTACATCCACCCGAGCCTCGGACTCTCGTCAGGAGTGACGAGCGGTGCGGCGACCGGCGCAACGGTAGAGGCGGGCGAGATCGAGCCCCCTGCGATGATTTCTTTTTTCGGAGACACGGAGAAGTCCTTTGGCAGAACTCAGACCCTCTACCTATCACCCTGAATTTGCAAGCAGACTCGCTCGGGATTGGCGCGGGTCGGGGCAAGTGCTATCAGGCGTGCCATGATCCAGATTACAGACATGACTTTCCGCATTGCGGGCCGCACCCTTTTCGATTCTGCATCGGCGACGATTCCCGACGGCCACAAGGTCGGGCTGGTCGGCCGGAACGGTACCGGCAAGTCCACTTTGCTGAAATTGCTCACCGACACCTATCATCCGGATGGCGGCGATATTTTCGTCAGCGGCGGCCGTGGTGTGGAAGATCCGATCGGCATGGTGTCCCAGGAAGCGCCGAGCGGGCCGGACACACCGCTTGAGGTTGTGCTGCGCGCCGACAAGGAGCGGGAACGGCTGATCCAGGAATCCGAAACCACCCAGGACCCGATGCGGATTGCCGAGGTGCAGACGCGGCTTGCCGATATCGGCGCCCATGCCGCGCCGGCGAAAGCTGCATCTATTCTGGCCGGCCTGGGCTTTGAGGACTCTATGCAGTCCCAGCCCATGTCGAGTTTCTCCGGCGGCTGGCGCATGCGTGTCGCGTTGGCGGCGGTGCTGTTCGCGGAGCCCGAGATCCTGCTGCTCGATGAGCCGACGAACCACCTTGATCTTGAAGCCACTGTCTGGCTGGAAGCCTATCTCGCGCGGTATCCGAAGACATTGGTGATCGTCAGCCATGACAGGGGCCTGCTGAACAAGGCGGTCGATGCCATCCTGCATCTCGAAAACAACCAGCTGACCCTCTATCAAGGCGGCTACGACCGGTTCGAGAAGACCCGGGAAGAGCGGCTTGCCCAGGTCGAGGCACAGCGCACAAAGCAATCCGCTCAGCGCAAGCATATGGAAGCCTTCATCGAGCGCTTCCGCTACAAGGCCTCGAAAGCCCGTCAGGCGCAAAGCCGGATCAAGGCGCTCGAGAAGATGGAGAAGCTGCCGGACGCGGTGAACGATCCGACCACCCGGTTCTCATTCCCCAATCCGGAAGAGCTGCCGCCGCCTTTGGTGACATTCGATAACGCCAGTGTCGGTTACGAGCCCGGAAAACCGATCCTGAGCGGTCTCGGTCTGCGTATAGACGGTGACGACAGGATTGGGCTGCTTGGCCGGAACGGTAACGGTAAATCGACGCTCGCCAAATTGATCGCAGGCAGGCTCCCGAGATTTGATGGCGAAGAGCATCGGACGGCAAAGCTACGGGTCGGTTTCTTCGCCCAGCATCAGGTCGAGGATCTGGATCCGGAAGGTACGGCAGCCGATCATATGGCCCGGCTTATGCCAGGTGCGGCTCCGGATAAGGTCCGGGCGCGGCTCGGCGGTGTCGGTCTGGTGCAGGACAAGCAGACCACCAAGTCGAAGCATCTCTCCGGCGGTGAGAAGGCGCGTCTGACGCTGGCCCTGATCACCTATGACAGCCCGCACGTTCTGATCCTCGATGAGCCCACCAACCATCTGGATATCGATGCTCGCGACGCTTTGGTGCAGGCGCTGAACGACTATACCGGCGCTGTGATCCTGATCAGCCATGACAGGCGCTTGCTCGAGCTTACGGTCGACAGGCTCTGGCTCGTCTCGGGCGGGACCGTGAAGCCTTATGAAGGCGATCTCGACGGATATCGGGACTGGCTCCGCCAGGAAGAGCGTGCCGCGGCTCGGGCTGGGAACGGCTCGGCTGGACCGGAGAAGAAAAACGACCGCAAACAGGCCCGCAAGGACGCGGCGGACCGACGCAAGCAAACCGCGGATCTCCGCAAGCGGGCCCGCGAGCTGGAAAAAAACATCGAGAAACTGAACCAGCGTAAAGCCAAACTCGAAGCACAGCTCGCCGATCCAAAGCTGTATGAAGGACCGACATCGGACATGAAGGCGCTGATCCTGAAGAAAGAAACAGTGAATCAGGAGCTGGAAGCCGTGGAAGCGGAGTGGCTGGAAGCAGAAGCGGCTCTGGAAGAAGCAAAATAAAGCGGGAGGAGGGCAGCCATGGCCCGGACGATCAACGCGCGCGAACTTCACGATGCGCTCTACGGAACCGGTGAAATTGCCCTCATTGATGTAAGGCCGGAAGCGGTATTCGGTGCGAACCATATCCTTCTCGCGGCAAACATACCTCTCGGTCTGCTTGAACTGCGCATGGCCGATCTGGTGCCCCGGCTTTCCGTATCCGTTGTCCTGTGCGATGGCGGAGAAGGATTGGCGGAACTCGCGGCGCAGCGCCTGGCCGATCTCGGCTATACTGATCTATCCATCCTTGAAGGCGGCGTGAATGCCTGGGGAGCGGCCGGTCTGGAGCTTTTCAGCGGGCTCTATGTGCCGAGCAAGGCCTTCGGCGAATATGTCGAGCACGAATATGAAACCCCGTCCGTCTCCGCCGAGGAGCTGCACCAGATGATGGAGCAGGGGGAGGATATGGTGGTGCTGGATTCGCGGCCGATGGGCGAGTTCACCATGATGAACATCCCGACCGGAATCGACATGCCCGGTGCGGAGCTGGTCTATCGGGTGCAGGAAGCGGCGCCGGATCCGGAAACGACAATCGTGGTCAATTGCGCCGGCCGGACCCGGAGCATCATTGGTGCACAGTCTCTGATCAATGCGGGTGTCCCGAACAAGGTGGTCGCGCTGCGTAACGGCACGATGGGATGGCATCTGGCGGGGTATCAGCTTGAGCATGGCAACATGCGTCCGCCGCCGGCAGTCAGTCCTGAGGGAGGCGATCTTGCGCGGCAACGGTCCCGGGCCGCGGCAGACCGGTTCGGCGTTCGGCGTGCCGACGCCAACATGCTGCAAGGGTGGCGGTCGGAATCGGCCGATCGCACACTCTATGTCCTCGATGTCCGGACAATCGAAGAGTTCGAGGCAGGGCACATCGCAGGGTCTCGACATGCGCCGGGCGGGCAGCTCGTGCAGTCGACTGATAGCTTCATGGCGACGCATCGTGCGCGCGTGGTTTTGGTCGATCCGGAATTCGTTCGGGCGGAAATGTCCGCGAGCTGGCTTCGGCAACTCGGTTGGGAAGAAGTCTATGTCCTAGAGAGCGGGCTTGATGGCCAAAATTTGGAGAAAGGCTCGCGTGCGTCTGTATTGCTCGGGGATCTGCCTTCCGTTGATTTGGTGTCCCCAGAAGAGGCCAAGCGAAATATTGAAGCCGGCGCCGCGTTCATTGATCTGACCCGCAGCCTTGACCATCGGGACAATCACCCGGAAGGGGCACGATGGGGCAAACGCGAGACTCTTGATCACGATCTGAAAACCATCGGTGCCGCCGAGGCTGTGCTGACAGCGGCGGACCCCCGGCTGGCAACGCTCGCCGCAGGGGATCTGGCCGACTCGGGAATTCACTGCCTGGTGATCGACGGCGGAAGCCGTGCCTGGGAATCTGCCGGTCTTCCAATGGCGGCGGGCATGGGAGCGCCGCTGGCGCCCCTGGACGACGTTTTCATGCGTCCCTACGACAAGAACGCAGGCAAAGCAGAGATGGAGCGGCGGATGAACGCCTATCTCACCTGGGAAGTGGGGCTGGTCGACCAGATCGGGCGCGCCGGCGGCATCAGTTTCCAATCCTATCGGACCTGAGCACGCCGGCTTCCGTTTTGCCGACTTCCGCTATGTAAGCGCGGCCATACGCTCGAAACCGGCCTCAAGATCCGCGATGAGGTCGGCTTCATCCTCCAGTCCTGCATGGATGCGCAAAAGCTGCCCTTGGGCATCCCATTTTGTTGCGGTACGCGCCGCGGCAGGATCGCCCGGGAGAATTAGGCTTTCATAGCCGCCCCAGCTCGCGCCCATGCCGTAGAATTCGAGCCCGTCGAGGAACGCGGCGAGAGCCGTTTTCGATACCGGATTCAGGATAAAAGAGAACAATCCGCTGGCTCCGGTGAAATCCCGCTTCCAGATATCGTGCCCGGGGCAGGAGGGCAGGGCCGGGTGCAGGACGCGCTCGACTTCAGGTCTTTCCTGCAGCCACTTCGCCAGCGTCAGTGCCGTCTCTCCGTTCTGTGCCAGCCGTACGGCCATTGTCCGGAGGCCGCGTTGCGCCAGATACAGGTCATCCGGTCCGGAGCAATTTCCCTGCATGTAAACCATATCGCGGATCGCGTCGGCATGGGCGTTGCGGCTGACAATGGTTCCCATCATGATATCGGAATGGCCGCAGATATACTTCGTCACAGCCTCGACAACGATATCGACACCGTGCTCCATGGCATTGAAATAGAGGGCTGTAGCCCAAGTGTTGTCCATGATGACGGTCGTGTCGTGCTGATGTGCGATGGCCGCAAGTTTCGGGACATCACAGACCTCGAATGACATGGTGCCGGGAGCCTCCAGATAGACGATTCTGGTCTCCGGCAGAATGTGCTCGGCGAGCAGCTCCGGTTTCATCGGGTCGAAATAACTTGAAGAGACCCCGAACCGTTTCAGAAAGCCCTCGGCGAATTTCCGTGTCGGGAAATATACGTTATCGGCCAGCAAAATATGGTCACCGGCAGACACCTGGCTGAGGATTGCGCAACAGATTGCAGCGAGACCGGAAGAGACCGCGATAGCGTCTTCGGCACCGTACAGCGCGGCAACAGCCTCTTCGAAGGAGCGGCTGGTCGGCGTTCCGCGGCGTCCATAGCGATATCCATCGAATCCCGGTTTCCGGGACGCCTCAAGTTCCGCGAGCGTCGGCTTGAGAATCGTAGAGGCATGATAAACCGGCGGGTTGACGACTCCATGGTTGCGGTGCGGGTCGCGCCCTGCATGGGCGACAATTGTGCGCATTCGAGTTTTGCTGCCGGTTTTCATCTGATCTCCGAAAATTTTGAGGGTTATCTGGAAGAATCTGCATTTGAGATTTTATTGTCAAAAAAGCTCGGATGTCCGCCGAAAATCCTCATGAGTTGCAGTAACGGCACGGACATTACTGAACGTCCGGTTCTTCTCGCACTTGCAAAACACTGCAACAGCGTGTTGGAATTAGATCTACTGTCATGCAGACCGGCTCCAAGGCCGCCCATGTTTCGCTCAAGATCAGCGAATTAGAGGCGACGAGAAAAGCCGAGAAGCCGGAAAACATGACGGTGAACAACGACCGGGATCAACGGGGGCGATCCTAAAGTCTTAGTCAGGGGTATGCAGACCGGGACAACCGGCCGTCGTTAACCGAAACATAACAGGGTGGGTTTCAGGATGAAGAAACTGAGTCTTTTAGGCCTTGGCCTTGGCATGATGGCCAGCCTTGGCTTCACAGCCGAAATGGCGTCCGCGCAGAGCACGCTGGACATCGTGAAGCAACGGGGTCATCTGCGGTGCCAGGTCGGCACTCCGGCCCCGGGCTTCTATCAGCTCGACGAAAAGGGTGACTGGTACGGAAGTGACGTGGCCATCTGCCGCGCCGTTGCCGCCGCGATCTTCGATGATCCGAGCAAAGTTGAATTCCAGTCCGTAACCAGTGCGGTGCGCTTCACCGCCATGGCCAACGGCGAGTCCGATGTGCTTTCCCGCACCACGACGTGGACGCTGTTCCGCGACACGCAGCTCGGCCTCGATTTCACGGCAGTCAACTTCTATGACGGCCAGGGCTTCATGGTCGACAAGGACCTCGGCGTGAGCAGCGCTCTTGAGCTCAAGGGCGCAACTGTTTGCGTGCTGACCGGCACCACGACCGAACTGAACCTGACCGACTTCAGCCGTTCCAACGATCTTGCGATCGAGCCGGTTGTCTTCGAAGATTCCAACGTTCGTGACGATACCTTCGCCAAGGGCGGCTGTGACGCGATCACCAACGACAAATCCAGCCTTGCTTCCACACGTGCGAAGTTCCCGGATGCGTCCAAGTACGTCGTTCTCCCGGAAACGATTTCCAAAGAGCCGCTTGGCCC
Organism: Nisaea nitritireducens; assembly: GCF_014904795.1. GTDB lineage: Bacteria > Pseudomonadota > Alphaproteobacteria > Thalassobaculales > Thalassobaculaceae > Nisaea > Nisaea nitritireducens. Next base: position 3,818 of record NZ_JACZFS010000014.1, on the reverse strand, counting down.
GGTTGTTCGTCAGAACGACTCCCAGTGGATGGACATCGTGAAATGGACCGTCTTCGCTCTGGTTCAGGCCGAGGAAATGGGCATCGACAGCACCAACATTCTGGACATGGCGGCCAATCCGTCTACTCCGGAAATGGCGCGTATGCTCGGCACTGAGGGTGACCTGAACAAGGGGCTCGGTCTTGAGAAGGACTGGGTTGTCCGCATCATCAAGCATGTCGGCAACTACGGCGAAGTGTACGAAGAGTACATGGGCACCAAAGGTGAGTTCGCCATTGGCATCCCGCGCGACGGTAGCCCGAACGCGCTGTGGACGAATGGCGGCCTGATGTACTCCCCGCCGTTCCGGTAAGATATCCAATACAGCAGGCCCGGCCGGTAATCGGCCGGGCCTCTGTTCTATTGGACGCAAAAACCTTACTCGGAGATCGGCTATATGGCTGTCGTTGACAGAGGGGCGTCGGGACAGGGTTCATCGTTTTCAGTAATTGTGAACGACGAACGTTACCGATCCATATTTTACCAAATTATCGTGTTCGCAGCCGTAATGTGGGCCGGCTGGTACCTATTCACGAACACGTCCGAAAATCTCGAAGCGCGTGGGATGAGCGCTGGGTTTGACTTCCTCGGAAGTACCGCCGGATTCTCGATCGCATTCTCAATTATTCCTTACGAAGCCGGTGACAGCTACCTGTGGGTCTATCTGGTAGGCATCACCAACACGCTTCTGTTGTCGTTCCTTGCCATTGTGGCGACGACACTTCTTGGATTTTTCATCGGCATTCTGCGGCTTTCCAAAAACTGGATGGTTGCGCAGCTTGCGTCCTGGTACGTGGAAATCTTGCGGAACACGCCGCTGCTGCTGCAAATCCTGTTCTGGTATCTCGCTGTTTTCGCGATCCTGCCGCGACCAAAGCAGAGCCTGGACGTTCTAGGCCTTGAGATTTTTCAGCTGAACAACCGGGGTTTCTATTTCCCCGCGCCGGTCCCTGGCGAGCTTTTCTGGCTCACCATGGTCACACTTCTAATCTCTGTGATCGTTGCTTATGGCATCGCGGTTTGGGCCAAAAAACGGCAGAACGCGACTGGTGAAAGGTTCCCGGCTTTTTGGACCGCTGTCGGCATAATTATCGGGGTGCCGCTGTTGGTCTTCCTGGCGACCGGTTCTCCATTGCAGTGGGATATTCCGCTCCTGAAGGGGTTCAATTTCACTGGCGGATCATCGGTCCCTCCGGCTTTCCTGGCAGTGTTCATCGCCCTTGTTATCTACCATGCTTGTTTTATCGCGGAGATGGTGCGGGCGGGCATCCTGTCGGTCAGTCACGGTCAGACTGAAGCCTCGTATTCCCTCGGGTTGAAACCGGGACTTACGCTGCGGTTGGTCATCATTCCGCAAGCCATGCGAGCAATCGTTCCGCCGTTGATCAGCAACTGGATGAACGTGGTCAAGAATTCGTCCTTGGCAATTGCCGTGGGCTTTCCTGATCTCGTTGCGGTCTTCATGCAGACCTCGCTTAACCAGTCCGGTCATGCGATCGAGATCGTGGCCATGGTGATGTTCTTCTACATGACCGTCAGCCTGACGATTTCCGGGGCATTGAATTACTACAACAAGCTCGTTCAGTTGAAGGAGCGGTGAGCCATGACAAATCTTGACGCATCGTCTTCAGAAGTCATCTTCCAGCCAAAACCCAGCCTGCCGCCGCCGCCGAATACAGTCGGTGCCATTGGCTGGATCCGGAAGAACCTGTTCAGTAGCCCCTTGAATGCATTCCTGACCATCCTGTCGCTCTATGTGATCTGGGTCGTCGTTTCGAACACCTTCGAGTGGGCGATCGTGAATGCCGTCTGGGAGGCCAACTCGCGTCGTGAATGTCTCGACAAGGTTGGGCTTTCGGGAGCGTGCTGGGCCGGTGTCAGTCATTGGATGAAGAACTTCATCTATGGCCGCTATCCGGATGAGGAAGTTTGGCGGATAAATCTCGGTTTCGGAACACTCATCCTCTGGATGCTGCCGTTCTGGCTTCCGCGGGTGACATCGAAGATCGCAATTGGCGCATCCGCCATCCTGATCTCTCCATTCCTCCTCGGCTATCTGTTCGCCGGGGGCGAAAAGGGGCTGTTCCTGCAGGTCATGGTCTCTGTTGCGATCACATCCTTCGTTTTCTGCTGGGCCCATACCGTGTCGTCCATGGTCACGGGGAAGTCGCTCTGGGCGAGTATCGTTCAGGCCAGCGGGTTTGCCGCAAAGCCAGAAGCCACTCAGAAATATCCGGTATTTGCTGCGTTTCTGGTTGTGTTCGCCGTCGCTTTTACATGGCAATCCAGCTGGAATATCACATCGCAATCAACCAACCTCTGGGGCGGTTTGTTTGTCACTTTGGTGATTTCCGGGATCGGGATTGCGGTTTCATTGCCGGCCGGGATTGTGCTGGCTCTGGGCCGCCGATCGAAAATGCCGGTCATCCGGGTTTTCTGCGTGTCCTTTATCGAGCTGTTCCGATCTGTGCCGCTGATCACCGTGCTTTTCATGGCGGTTACCATGGTGCCGCTGTTCCTGCCTGAGGCAATCAACCCGGTGAAGATCGTTCAGGCGATCATCGCGGTTTGCATCTTCTCCTCGGCCTATATGGCGGAAACGGTGCGTGGTGGCCTGCAGGCCATTCCGAAAGGGCAGTATGAGGCAGCGCAGGCTCTGGGCCTGAACTACTGGAAAATGATGACGCTGATTGTCATGCCGCAGGCCCTGAAACTGATGATTCCGAACATTGTCGGCAGCTTTATCGGGCTTCTGAAGGACACCACACTGGTCTCCATCGTTGGCTTGTATGATCTGCTTCTGATGTTGAAGGCAGTCAGTCAGAACCCGCAATGGAACGGCATTCATACGGAGCCGCTTGTCTTCGGAGCATCTTTGTATTTCGTTCTCTGTTTCATCATGTCGAAATACAGCCAGCATCTTGAACGGACGCTGGGAGCAGGGCAGGTCCGGAAGTAATCCGGACAGGCCCATTCCTTTTCAGCGTATCGAGCCAAGGAGTTAACAAAATGAGCATGGACGCTCAGGTAGAATCCAAACCATCGGTCAAGTCCACCAAGGGCGATGAAGTCGTCATTGAATTGCTTGGCGTGAATAAATGGTACGGAGAGTTCCACGTCCTCAAGGACGTCAATCTCTCGGTTCATCAGGGTGAGAAAATCGTTATCTGCGGTCCGTCCGGGTCCGGTAAATCGACTCTTATCCGCTGCATCAACCGTCTGGAAGAGCATCAGGGCGGGGACATCATCGTCAACGGCGTGACGCTCGACAACAACCTGAAGAACATTGATGCGATCCGCAGCGATGTCGGCATGGTGTTCCAGAGCTTCAATCTTTTCCCGCATCTGACGGTGTTGGAAAACTGTACGCTGGCCCCGATCTGGGTGAAGCAGACGCCGAAGGCGCAAGCTGAAGAGCTGGCGATGGAGTATCTGAAGCGGGTGAAGATCCCGGAGCAGGCCAGTAAATATCCGGGTCAACTTTCCGGCGGTCAGCAGCAGCGTGTCGCCATTGCGCGCTCTCTCTGCATGAACCCGCAGATCATGCTGTTCGATGAGCCGACCTCGGCCCTCGATCCGGAAATGATCTCCGAGGTGCTGGACGTGATGGTTGAGCTCGCGGAATCAGGCATGACCATGCTGGTGGTGACCCACGAGATGGGCTTTGCCAAGCGGGTGGCGGATCGCGTGATCTTCATGGATTACGGTGAGATCGTCGAACAGAACACACCGGAAGAGTTCTTCACGAACCCGCGTTCGGATCGGACAAAGCTGTTCCT
>NZ_JACZFS010000013.1 GCF_014904795.1 Nisaea nitritireducens | reverse complement strand
GGGGGGGGGGGGACTAACGGGGGACCCTCCGGAAGGGCGCGCTGCGAGATATCGCGCGCGCCCTTCGCATTTCTGATTCAGGGATCCTGGTTCAGTGCATCACACCGTCGGCCAATGGAAGTTTTTCCGCAGCCTCTTGATCCCGGAACAGGCTGTTCGGCGCATGTCCGCGCTCGGACGAGTGTGGGGGAAGCGGCAGCCCGGCAAGCCGGGGATCGGGCAGGATCTCGACCTCCCGTGCGTAGGGCACGAAACCGGCCCTCTGGTAGTTACCGAGAGCGCGCGGGTGATCGAGGTCACAGGTATGAACCCAGACTCGCTTGGTCTCGGGCCGCCAGGCCAGATCTATCGCCGCATCGATGAAGTAGCGTCCTATACCCAGACCGATGAAGCCGGGCAGCAAGCCGAAATAGGACAGTTCCACGTTTTTGCCGTCTTCGCTGCGCTCTAGTTCGCAGAAGCCGGCCGGCTCTCCATCCACTTGCAGCAGATAATACTCCGCTCCGGAGCGAGAGAGCGTTTTTGCCAGTGTGTCGTCATCCATGATCCGGCGAGAAACCCAGACCCAGTCCCCGCCAACCCCGTCATAGAGGAACCGATAGAAACGCACGCTTGGAGTGGCCATGGGCTCCAGCGTTACCCGCTTTCCGATCTCCGGCGGTCGTGCCGGTTCCCGGTCCGGGCGTGCCAGCATCTCGAGGTGGATAACCATCGTCTCGGTTTGCCCTACTTGCCAGTCCGGCGCCGGCCGGAATCTCTTTGCCATGACAAGGCGCTCTTCCTCGTCATAACCAAGACGCTCGTAGAAGGCCTTTACCTTGGAATTTGTTGGCCGGATCATGAGCTGGGCCTTACCGACGCCACGCTCTTTCAGCCAATTCTCGGCGGCGGCCATGATCTCTCGGCCGAGGCCGCTTGTCTGTCGGTCGGGCGCCACACCGACGTAATAGTACCAGCCACGATGTCCGTCATGACCGACCATGGCTGCGGCTGCTAAACCGGCGTTGTCGAAGCCGAGCAAAATTTCTGCATTGTGACTGCGCTGGCAGAACCGGATGTCCTCATAGGGATCGTTGTGCGGCACGGTCAGACCGGAAGCTTTCCAGAGGGCGACAACGGAATCGATGTCGCCGCCCGCAATTGGGCGCACGCGCAAAGTCACCAAAGCCTCCTTCAGGATGTTTCGACTGGTGTCTCGGGGTGTGCACCCCATTCGCTCCAGGAGCCGTCATAAACGGCCACATCTTCCTTGCCGAGCAGGTAGAGGCCGAGCGAGAGAATGCAGGCCGTTACGCCGGACCCGCAGGTGGTTGACACCGGCTGCCCGAAATCAAGACCAAAATCGGCTTCGAAGCGGCTGCGCAAGGCATCTGCCGGAAGGAAAGTCTTGTCCGCATTCAGCAGATTTCCATACGGAAGACTGATGCTGCCGGGAATATGCCCGCTGCGGAGTCCGGCCCGAGGTTCGGGGGCGGTTCCCGCGAAACGGTCGGCCGCCCGCGCATCCAGAACAGAGCGGGTCCCGCTGCCAATATTGGCCTTGAGAGCCGGCAGGTCGGTTACCAGCGCCTCACGGAAAGTCGCGCTGAAGGCGGCTGCCGGCTTTGTCTCAGCGCCTGAGGCCGTTGGACGCTTTTCCGCCAGCCATTTTGGCAAGCCGCCATTCAGGACAGCGACCTTGTCATGACCGAACAAGCGGAACATCCACCAGACCCGCGCGGCGCTCATCATGCCGTACACGTCATAAACGACGACGAAATCATCGTTCGAGATGCCCAGCGCGCCGACCTTGGCCGCAAAAGTCGCTGCATCCGGGATCATGTGAGGCAGGCTGGCCGCAGGGTCTTTTACATCGTCGATATCGAAACGTACGGCGCCCGGAATATGCTTTTCGAGATATTCGGCGTTCGCGTCCCGGTCCACGTTTGGCAGGTGATAGCTGGCATCGAGGAGCTTGACCGTCGGGCTGTCGATATTCTCTGCCAGCCAACTTGTCTCCACGAGCGCTTTTGGGTTCGTGTATTCCATTGTTTTTCCTCCCGTTCAGCGTCTTCAGGCGAGCCAGCTCGGCACCGGCAGTCCTTTTTCTTTCAGGAACTCCGGATTGAAGATCTTGGTCTGGTAGCGGTGCCCCCAGTCGCACAGGATCGTCACGATGGTGTGGCCGGGGCCCATCTTTTTGGCGAGTTTTACAGCGCCCGCGACATTGATGCCGGTCGAGCCGCCCATACAGAGACCTTCTTCCATCAGCAACTTGAAGATCACATCGAGTGCTTCCTCGTCCGTCACCTGGAACGGCGCATCGACAGTGATGCCTTCGAGGTTCTTCGTGATCCGGCCCTGGCCGATACCTTCGGTGATCGAGCCGCCTTCGGATTTCAGCTCACCGTGGGCATAGTGATTGAAGATCGCAGAGCCCATCGGGTCGGCAAGGCCGATGGTGATGTCCGGATTGCGCTCCTTCAAAGCCATGCTGACCCCGCCAATGGTCCCGCCACTGCCGACCGAGCAGATGAAACCGTCGACTGTACCATCGGTCTGATCCCAGATTTCCGGCCCTGTTGTGGTGTAGTGGCCATGGCGGTTGGCGACATTGTCAAACTGGTTGGCCCAGATTGCGCCGTTAGGCTCGCTCGCGTTGATTTCTTCCGCAAGACGGCCGGAATACCGCACGTAATTGTTCGGGTCCTTGTAGGGGGCCGCTGGAACCAGCCGAAGGTCCGCGCCGACGAGGCGCAGCATGTCCTTCTTCTCCTGGCTCTGGGTTTCCGGCATCACGATCACGGAGCGGTATCCGAGCGCATTGCCGACCAGGGCAAGGCCGATGCCCGTATTGCCGGCTGTTCCCTCGACAATGACGCCGCCGGGGCGCAGCGCTCCGCGCTCTTCAGCGTCGCGGATGATCGCGAGTGCTGCGCGATCTTTCACCGACCCGCCCGGATTGAGGAACTCGGCTTTGCCGAGGATGGTGCAGCCGGTTTCCTCCGACGCGCGCTTCAGTTTGATCAGCGGGGTATTGCCGATTGTGCCGACGAAGCCATCGCGAATTTGCATTCTTTTTTCTCCGGTATTACGTGCGGGCCATCAGGCCCCGAACTTAGTGTTCGATCCGTCCGCTTACCAGTTCGTTTGACTTTAATGTGTTCGGGGGCGTGCGGATTTCACAGTTTCTTTTCCTGCATGGATCGACGCAGGGAAGCCCCGGCGAGACGATAAAGAATTTTCTCGCTCTTCAGCAACGGACCGAGTTTTTCGTAAAAGGCCGTCGCTTTCTCGTTCCAGGGGTCGGCTGTCCAGTCGATCTGTTCGACGCCGCTTTCTTCTGCCTGGCGTACCAGCTCAGCCATCAGGGCCCCGCCGACGCCGGATGTCCGGGCCCGTCTTGTTACGAAAAGATCCTGAATGAAAAAACTGCGCTGACAGCTGGCGAGCGCGAAGACTTCGGTATAGGCGATGAATCCTTGCAGCCCGTTGGACGTCTCGGCTACCAGCACCTTGAGATTGCTGTCCCGTTCGAACAGTTCCGCAGCCATGATATGAGCCATGTAAGAGCGCTGGTTTCGCGCCGGCAGGCCATAAAATGCGAGGAGCTCCTGTGCGAGCAATGCAAGCCCGTCGACATCGTTTGGTTCGAGCGGACGGATATCTGCGGCTTTTCCGGAGCCAGCTTTACTGCCGTTTGTCGCCGGGTCGATGAGCGCAGCATGTCGGGGGGTAGTTTCGGCGCTCATATACAATTCCAAAGGACAAACATAATGCGGTTCGTGCCAACCGCTTCGTTTGACCTTGGCGGCAGAGGCCGACGCTGTCAATTTAGCGCGTGGAAAAACGGGCTGAAGTTGAGATGGCGCCGAAGAATGACTGACCATACTCATCAGAAAACGGGAGCCGCCTGGTGAGCAAAACCCTGTTGTTGCTGCGTCATGCCAAGTCCAGCTGGAGTTCCCCCGCCCATAATGATTTCGAGCGGCCATTGAACCGGCGCGGCGAACGGGCGGCTGCGGTTGTCGGCATCATGATGAAGCAGGAGAAGGTTGCTCCCGATCTCGTTCTCTGTTCATCGGCGCGGCGGACATTACAGACCAGGGACATTATTCGACCTTATCTGCCTCGTAATTGCCCGGTTGAGGAAACCGAGCGGATCTATGAAGCGAGTGTCGAGGATATCTTCTCCGTACTGTCCGAGCTTCCCGACACTGTTCAAAAGCCTCTACTGATCGGGCACAATCCCGGCCTGGCTCATTTGACCTTCGCTCTCTGCAGCGCGGCCGGGGGCGATGCGCTGGCACGGGTGCAGGAGAAGTTTCCGACCGGGGCTTTGGCGACGATCGAGCTCGATATCGACGCCTGGAAGGACATCGCTCCCGGTAAGGGACGGTTACAGCAGTTTGTGGCACCGAAGGATCTCGTATGAGCAAGAAGCCGGAGCCCCTGCCGACAGAATCGGAATTGCGGCTCGCGATTTCGGAGAAATGGGTCAATCGGCTGAAACGGCTGCCGCTATTGGTAAAATCCGCAAGCGAGCGGGCGAAGACGACCCACCTTAAATCGACATATTTCGACACGCCGGATAAACAGCTTGCCGCTGCGGGCGTAAATCTGCGCATCCGGGAGATGGGGCGCCGGAAATTGCAGACCCTCAAGATTGGTAGCGGCTGGCAAGCCGGTATCACGGAGCGGATCGAGATTGAAGGCTGGGTCAACGGGGACGAACCGACCCTTGATCTTATTCATGCGCAGGAAATTCGCGATCTTCTCATCCGGGACGGGCTATGGGACCGCCTACAACCGTCCTTCGTTACCGACTTCCGGAGAACCAGCCGGCTCGTGAAATACGCGGGCCGGTTCGGAGATGCCGTTATTTCCGCCGATCTGGATATCGGAGAGATTCGCTCGGGCGCCCGCAAAACGGCAATATGTGAACTGGAACTCGAGCTAAAGGACGGTCAGCCGACTGCGATCTTCGAGCTGGCAAGTGCCATAAATGACGACGTGCCGGTCCGAATCGAATATCGCGGCAAGGCCCTGCGGGCGGAGGAGCTGCAAGCTCCCTCGGAGCCACAGCCGACCAAAGGGCGACGTCCTCCTTTGGTTCGGGGAAGCAGGATCAATGAATCGGCCGTTGCTATTCTGAAAGCCTGCCAGACACAGATCGCGGCAAACGAGTTTCCAATTCTCGACACGATGGCTCCTGAAGGGCCGCACCAGATGAGGGTGGCGGTCCGGCGTTTAAGAGCTGCACTCGGAATGTTCCGGGCATTCGGTGACATTGATTTGACTGAGCGTGTCAGAGAGGAGGGGAAATGGCTTGCCGGCTCCCTCGGCCAAGCCAGGGAGTGGGACGTCTACATTGCGGAGCTGCACGACCCGGTTGAGGCCGCTCTCGGCGTCGACATACCGGCCCTGAAGGAACTTCGGGCCCTTGCTCAGGCTCGACAGGAGGCTGGTTACAGAGACGCCCGGGCGGCCGTTGCATCGGCCCGTTTCACGTCGTTCCAGCTGCAACTGGGTCTGCTGATAGAAACGCTGACATACTCCCAGGGAAAGGGCGCTTTCGACCACCTGGCCCGGAGCGAGGAATTCGCCGCCTCGAAGCTGGAGAAGCGGTACCGCAAGGTCCGGAAAATGGGGAGAACGGCTCTCAAGGGCAACACTGCGGCGAAGCATGAGCTCCGGCTTGAAATGAAAAAGATGCGCTATGCGTCGGAATTCTTCGCGTCCCTGTTCGAGCCAAAGAAAGCCAAGATCTTTTCCAAGACTGCCGCCCGCTTGCAGGATCTGCTCGGCTACGCGAACGACTACGCCGTATGCATTGAGCAAATGGAGTCTCTTGTTGCCCCGGAGACCGGAGCGAACATGCCTGCTCTCATGAAAGCATCGGGAATAGTCATAGGGTGGCACGGCGCTGAGATGGCACGCGCCGACCAGGACATTGAAGATGCGTGGAATCGTTTTCTGGATGCCGGACGGTTCTGGCCAAAACCACATCGTTCAGCGAGCTGATGCGCCACCTCTGAGCTCGGCGAGAATCTCGTCGGTGTGCTGTCCTCTGTAAGGGCTTTCTGGTGCCGGTGCCGGTTTCTTGCCGTCGAATCGCGGTGCCGCTGCCGCTTGCAGCCGGCCATCGACATCCTGCCAAACCCCGCGCGCAGCCATATGGGGGTCGGTTACGGCCTCATCTGGCGAAAGCACCGGCCCAACGCAGGCATCGCTGCCATCGAACAAAGCGAGCCAGTGCGCCCGCGGTTGGCTGCCAAACAGGGTTGCGAGCTTGCTGCCTAGATCCGGCCAAAGGGCCTCTTCGAACTGCTGTTCGAACGCCGAATCGCCTTCAAGCTCCAGGCGCTCTAGAAAGATCCGGTAGAATTTCGGCTCCAGACACTGAACAGAGAGATAGAGGCCGTCGCCGCATTGGTATGTGCGACTCCAGTGCGGACCGTCCAGCAGGCTGTGGCCCCGTTCGGTATTGAAGGAGCCTGCCGCGCGCAGCGACATCAGCAAATTCATCATATGCGCCGAGCCGTCGACAATCGCCGCATCGACCACAGTGCCTTGTCCGGTCGTGCGGGCTTTCAGCAGGGCCGAGAGCATGCCGATTACCAGATAGAGCGCGCCGCCACCGATGTCCCCGACCAGGGTCGGGGGCGGGAAGGGGGCTGTTCCTGCCGGGGAGGCATACCAGAGCGCCCCCGATAGCCCGATATAGTTCAGATCATGACCGGCCTCCCGGGCTTTGGGGCCGTCCTGTCCCCAGCCTGTCATCCGGCCGTAGACAAGGCGGGGCTGTACCGCGAGACATTCGTCCGGCCCCAGTCCCAATCGCTCCATCACTCCGGGACGGAACCCCTCGATCAGCCCGTCGGCGGTTTTCAGTAAGGCCTTCAGTGCTGAGACGTCCTCCGGCGCCTTGAGATCGAGAGCTATGGACCGTTTGCCGCGATCGAGCAGGTTGCTTTCGCCTTTGCCTGGAACATCAGAAGCGGTCTTGCGATGCACCGTGATTACATCGGCGCCAAGGTCGGCAAGCAGCATGGCGGCGAATGGAGCGGGGCCGAGGGCCTCGATCTCGATGATACGGACATCAGACAGCATGTGCGGCATCCAGCGGCTCGGGAAGGGGGTTACATGGTCGCTGGAAAGGCCGCGCGCGGCAATGGCGGGGAGGCTTGCGCTGAACAACAAAAAAACGGCCGAAACCGAAGTTTCGACCGTTTTTAATTGGCTCCCCGGGACGGATTCGAACCGCCGGCCAAGCGATTAACAGTCGCTTGCTCTACCGCTGAGCTACCGGGGATCAGCGGCCCGCCGGGGGTGTGCCCCGACGAGGTGGCGGTATATAGCAGCGCTTTTCGGCGAGTGCAAACCCGAAACGTGACAGTCAGGCAATTTTCGTACGCGCGTTTTATAGGGTGCCCAATTCACGCACTGAAACTGCCATGAGAGGCTCCGATGGAGCGCAAGTCATGGAGATCATGCGTGAATTTTATGGAAGGAAGCTGGAGGCCCGGGCCGGAATCGAACCGACGTACAAGGATTTGCAGTCCTCTGCATCACCACTCTGCCACCGGGCCAACAGGGCGCGATAGGTAGCCCCCCGCTCCACGTCCGTCAATGTCTTTTCATGGGGATGTGCACTGTGTGAAACAAAAGGCCTGCATCACACATTCCCTTTCGACAATGCGGCAAGCACTGCGTCGGTCACCTGACGTGTTGTCGCGGTCCCGCCGAGATCGCGCGGCAGAACCGAGCCGTCCGCCGTAACCCGTTCTATTGCGGACATCAGCCGCGACGCTGCGTCAGTTTCCCCGAGATGTTCAAGCAGCATGGCGCTGCTCCAGAATGTTCCGATCGGATTCGCCACGCCTTTGCCGGTGATGTCGAAGGCAGAGCCGTGAATCGGCTCGAACATGGAGGGCATATCCCGCTCAGGCCGCAAATTCCCCGTCGGTGCGATACCGAGCGAACCGGTCAAGGCGGCGGCGAGATCGGAGAGCACATCGGCGTGGAGATTGGTAGCGACGACCGTATCCAGGCTTTTCGGGTCGAGCACCATTCGCGTGGTCATCGCGTCGACCAGCATCTTGTCTGTCTCGACATCCGGATAATCGGATTTGATTCGCTCGAACACGCTGTCCCAGAACACCATGCCGTGCCGCTGGGCATTGGATTTCGTCACAAGCGTCAGTTTTTTCCGCGGGCGGGATTGCGCGAGCTCAAACGCAAAGCGCTGGATTCGTTCGACACCGACCCGCGTGAAGATGGAAACGTCGAGGCCGACTTCCTCGGGCAGGCCAATGTGAGCGCGACCGCCGGCACCGGCATATTCGCCCTCCGAGTTTTCGCGGACGATAACCCAGTCCAGGTCTTCTGCCGTGACGCCTGCGAGGGGGCCCTTGATGCCAGGGAGCAGGCGGGCAGGGCGGACATTGGCGTATTGATCGAGGGTCTGACAGATCTTCAGGCGCAAGCCCCACAGCGTGATGTGGTCAGGAATATCGGGGTCGCCGGCTGATCCGAACAGGATTGCGTCGAATCGGCGCAGCGTATCGACCCCGTCCTCCGGCATCATCTCGCCGTGCTTGCGATAATAGTCGCCGCCCCACGGGAAATGTTCGAACGATAGCTCGAATTCTTCGCTGCCTGAGGCGAGCGCTTCGAGAATTTCGACGCCGGCATCGATAACTTCCGGGCCAATGCCATCACCGGGGACAGCGGCAATTTGATATTTTTTCATGGCGATTATCGTTGCGACCGATGACCGGCCGTTCCTCCCTTGGGTGGTATCTGGATTGTGTTCAAAAACCCCTCAAAGTATAACTGCCGCAAGGCCGACTAACGGCCTGCCTTTTCACATGCTGGAGCACTGTCGCGAAATGACGGACTTCGCCACTGCACGCCACAACATGGTCGAGAGTCAGATCAGGACGAACAAGGTCACCGATACGGCGATCATTGACGCTTTCGAAGGCGTTCCCCGGGAGCTGTTCGTCCCCAAACAGTTGATGGGCGTCGCCTATGTCGACGAGGATCTGAACCTTGGCAACGGTCGGGTTCTGATGGAGCCGATGGTTTTCGCCCGATTGCTTCAGATCGCCTTGCCGGATGCGACTGACGAAGTGCTCGATGTCGCTTGTGGCTGCGGCTATTCGACGGCCATCCTGTCGCGCCTGGCCGGGACGGTCTATGGCATTGAGCAGGATCAGGAGCTTGTCAGCAGCGCCAACGAACGGCTTGGGTCGCTGGATGTCGACAATGCTGCGATCGTCGCGGGCGATCCGCTCGGCGGATACACCAAGAAATCACCTTACAGCCTGATCGTTATCGGTGGCGGGGTCGAGCGCATCCCGGAATCGATCATTGATCAACTTGCCGATGGCGGAAGGCTGGTCACGATACTATATGAGAACGGTGCGCGGCAGGGTAACGCCGTGCTCGTCGAAAAATTCGGGTCTACGGTTTCCAAGCGGGTGGTTTTCGATGCGTCCGTGCCGTTGCTCCCGGAATTCCGGAATGAGCCGAAGTTCGTTTTTTAGACTCTCACGTTTGCTTTTGTTAAAGCGGAAAGATCTCGGATGACACGGGTGACGGGTATGAAAAAACTGCATCGCATGGCCGCGATGCTGACAGTGTCAGCATGCATTCTTGGCGTTTCTGCACCGCCAGTCACCGCCGAAACGCTTTCTGAAGTGCTTGCCTATACGTACCGAACCAATCCAACTCTCAATGCCGCCCGGGCGAACTTGCGTATCGTCGATGAAGGCGTTCCGCGGGCAAAGGGTGGGTGGCTACCGTCTGTTTCATCGACACTAACTGCCGGCTTCGCGAAAACCGACGTGGACACCAACGTATCGTCCAACGACGGCAGCACGACGCCGAAATCGGCCGTCGTTACGGTCACTCAGCCTATCTACCGTGGTGGGCGAACGGAAGCGGACGTCAATTCGGCCGAATATAGTGTGCAGCAAGAGCGCGCCAACATGTTCGATACGGAACAAAACACGCTGCTCAATGCACTTACCGTTTACATGAACGTCATTCGAGACCAGTCCGTTCTGGAACTTCAGAGAAAGAACCGGGCGCGCCTGGAAACCCAGCTTCAGGCTACGCGGGATCGTTTCGAAGTCGGTGAAGTGACACGTACCGACGTCGCCCAATCGGAAGCTCGGGTCGCCGTTGCCGAAGCCGATTTGATCCAGGCTGAAGGCAATCTGATCAGCTCCCGTGTGGCCTTTGAAAGGATCGTCGGTTCTGTCCCGATTGATTTGGAAGAGCCGGACATCGATACCTTCCTGCCTGAAAGCCGGGAAGAGGCTGTCGAGCAATCGGTTATCAATAACTTTTCCCTGATCGCCGCCAAATTTGACGAGCGGCGCCTTGGCGAGACGATTGATCTGGTGTTCGGCGAGTTGCTGCCGACCGTGAATCTTGTCGGTGCTGCCGAATATGCCGAGGACAGTGGTTTTAACGACGACAAAACGACCGAAGTTTCCGTTAGGGCTCAGGTCATTATTCCGATCTATCAGAAGGGGCAGGTCTCCGCGCGTGTCCGTGCTGCTAAGGAGAACGCGAACCGCTCCAGGATCGTTGTTGAGTCGATTCGCCGCGATACGGTCGATCTCGCGGCGCGCGCTTATGAAGCTTGGCAGACGTCAGTAGCTCAAATTTCGGCTCTTAATGCCAGTGTCGATGCGGCCGAAATCGCGCTCGACGGTGTTCAGCAGGAAGCTACCGTGGGTGCCCGGACAGTGCTTGATGTGCTCGATGCCGAGCAGGAGCTGCTCGACTCGCAGGTCAGTCTTGTCAGCGCAAACCGGGACGAAGTGGTGGCTGCGTATACGCTTCTGCTCGCAATGGGCAAACTTACAGCGGCCGATCTCGACCTTGATGTCGAATTCTACGATTACGACAAGCACTACCGGGATACTATCGATCGCGTCTGGGGAACAGATGTGTCCGGAAAGCTACCCTGACCGCCCGGAACTACTGGCGGGACGACAGGCTGGCGTTTCATAAACTTGTAGGATACCCTTTAAGCCTCTTGATTCCTTGTGGGTTTGAGTCTGGATGAGTGATACGGCGCAAGAACCGTCGATGGAGGAAATCCTCGCCTCGATTAGGCGAATCATTTCCGAAGACGGTGAGGAGGGCGAGGAAGCCCCACCCCCCGAAGAAGCTGCCGAGCCAGAGCCGACTCCGGAACCGGAGGCCGAGCCTGAAGCGGAGCCTGAACCTGAACCCGAGCCCGAACCGGAGCCAGAGGCTGAAGCAGAGCCTGAACCCGAACCGGAGCCTGAAGTAGAGGCCGAACCGGAGCCCGAAGCGGAACCTGATTTCGAGGAAGAAGAAGACGTCCTCGACCTGACGGATATGGAGGAAGAACAGCCAGAGCCGCTGTTCGACGAGCAGAAATTTGCCGAAGACGAGCCGGAACCTGCTCCCGCGCCGCCTCCGCCACCACCTCCGCCGCCTTTGCAAGAGCCGCAGCAAGCGCCGCCGAGCGAAGGGCTGGTTTCTCCGCCTCAGGCCGCGGAAACGGTCGATGCGTTCAGCCGTCTGAATGAGAAGCTGAACGAGGATTACCACGAGCTGCCGATCGGCAACGGGGCCATCACGCTTGAACGGCTGACGCGCGAATTGATGCGTCCGATGCTCAAGGAATGGCTCGATCAGCATCTGCCGATGATGGTCGAACGGCTGGTTCGTGAGGAAATCGAGCGGCTGGTGATGCAGTCCCAGCGCCGCGATCCCTGGTAAGAACCGTTCTGTCCGGGCTTTCCGGGCTGGAATTCCAACCGATGATGCCCTAAACCTGCTCTCCTTCCGGGGAGCAGGTTTATTGCTTGTTTCCTGAAACCGGTTTCACGACAAGGCCAAGGGCATCACCATGCTTGGAAAGACATTCGAAGCGGCCGCGGTTGAGCGGACCCATTACGAGAACTGGGAAAAGGCTGGCGCTTTCGCCGCCGATCCGAGCTCGAACAAGGTTCCGTACACCATAATGATGCCGCCGCCGAACGTTACCGGCAGCCTGCATATGGGGCATGCGCTCACCTTCACCATTCAGGACATCCTGGTTCGCTATAAACGGAAAACCGGCAAGGACACGCTGTGGCAGCCGGGAACGGATCATGCCGGCATCGCCACCCAGTCTGTCGTCGAACGGCAACTCGCCGCAAAGCAGATTGATCGGCGGGACATAGGCCGGGAGGCTTTCGTCGAGAAAATTTGGGAATGGAAAGCCGAATCAGGCGGAACCATTACCAACCAGCTCCGTGCTCTCGGTGCATCGCCAGATTGGCCGCGCGAGCGTTTCACGATGGACGAAGGCTGTTCGGAAGCGGTTGCGAAGGTCTTTGTCGAGTTGCACAAGCAGGGCCTGATCTACAAGGACAAGCGCCTTGTGAACTGGGACCCGAAGCTGCATACGGCGATTTCCGATCTGGAAGTGCAGCAAGTCGAGAGCAAGGGGCATCTCTGGTATTTCCGCTATCCGCTGGAAGACGATCCCAGCCGGTATATCACTGTCGCAACGACCCGCCCGGAAACCATGCTTGGTGATAGCGGCATCGCGGTGCATCCGGATGACGAACGCTATAAGGATCTGGTGGGGAAATTCGCCATCCTGCCGCTGGTTGGCCGCCGCATCCCGATCGTTGCCGACGAATACTCCGATCCGGAAAAGGGTTCAGGCGCGGTCAAGATGACGCCAGCCCATGATTTCAACGATTTCGAGGTCGGCCGCCGGCACGACCTGGAACAGATCAACATTTTCGATAGCCATGCGCGCATCAACGAGAACGCGCCGGAGGCTTATCAGGGGCTAGACCGGTTCGACGCCCGCAAGAAGATCGTCGCGGACATGGAAGAGGCCGGTCTGCTGGAGCAGATCGAGGATATCCAGCACACGGTCCCTCACGGCGACCGTTCAGGTGTCGAGATCGAGCCCTGGCTGACTGACCAGTGGTACTGCGACGCCGAAACCCTGGCGAAACCCGCCATTGAAGCTGTTGAGAGCGGAAAAACCCAGTTCGTGCCGAAGAGCTGGGAGAACACCTATTTCGACTGGATGCGTAATATCCAGCCCTGGTGCATTTCGCGTCAGCTCTGGTGGGGGCATCAGATCCCGGCCTGGTACGGCCCGGACGGCACCATTTTCGTCGAGGAATCGGAAGAAGCAGCGCAGGCTGCAGCGGATGCCCACTATGGTGCGCCGACCGAGATCACCCGCGACGAAGACGTGCTTGATACTTGGTTCTCCTCGGCGCTCTGGCCATTCTCGACCCTCGGCTGGCCGGAAAAGACGCGGGAACTGGATCGTTATTATCCGGGCGACGTACTCGTCACCGGTTTCGACATCATTTTCTTCTGGGTCGCCCGGATGATGATGATGGGCATTCATTTCATGGGCGAGGTGCCGTTCTCGACGGTCTATATCCACGCCCTGGTCCGCGATCAACAAGGCGCCAAGATGTCCAAGTCCAAGGGCAACGTGATGGATCCGCTCGACCTGATCGAGAAATTCGGCACGGACGCGCTGCGTTTCACCCTGACCGCGATGGCGGCGCAGGGCCGTGACATCAAGCTCGCTGAGAGCCGGATCGAAGGTTACCGGAACTTCACCACCAAGCTCTGGAACGCGGCCCGCTACGCTGAAATGAACGAATGCCAGTGGGACGCGTCTTTCGAGCCGAAAGCCGCGACGCAGATAGTGAACCGCTGGATCATCTCCGAGCTGGCGGAAACGGAAGCCAAGGTCTCCAAGGCCATCGACGACTATCGGTTCAACGAGGCAGCGGGCGCGCTCTATCACTTTATCTGGGGCACCTACTGCGACTGGTATCTGGAATTCACCAAGCCGATTCTCTCTGGCGCCGACAAGGCGGCCGCGGAAGAAACCCGGAAGGCAACGGCATGGGTGCTGATGCAGGCCATCAACTTGCTGAACCCGCTGATGCCGTTCATTACCGAGGAGCTGTGGTCTGCCTTTGGTGGCGAGGGTCAGCTGATCACCACGGCCTGGCCGGAGGGATTGCGGGAAGCTTCGGACGCGGATGCCATCGCCGAGATGGACTGGGTGGTTCGGCTGATTTCCGAAGTGCGCTCCATCCGCTCGGAAATGAACGTCCCTGCCGCTGCGAAAATCGATCTGCTGTTGAAGGACATGTCCGCTCAAACAGTGGAACGTCTGGAGCGGAACCGGGATGTGATCATTCGTCTGGCCCGTCTGGAGAATATTTCGGCGACGGACGATATTCCGACCGGCGCTGTTCAGGGTGTGATCGACGAGGCAATGATTGTTCTGCCGATCGCCGATGTGGTCGATCTGGCCCAGGAACGCGTGAGGCTGGAAAAGGATCTCGGCAAACTCGACGGTGAGATCATGAAGCTGGACAAGAAGCTCTCGAACGAGAGCTTTACCTCCCGGGCTCCGGCCGAAGTGGTCGAAGAAAACCGTGAACGGCTGGCTGACGAGAAGGCCCGACGGGACAAGCTGTCTGCCGCGCTGGAACGGATCGCCGCACTCTAGGGTGTTAACAACCTAATCCAGAACGCTTTCCCAAAGCCCGCGCTTCCCGGCGCGGGCTTTTTCTTCGGCCGGCCTGTAGGCATCGCCCGCTTCATCGGCAACGGCCCAGCCGGACAGCACCATCTCGTTCGACAGATCCTTCTTATTGACGATACAGCGGGCGTTAAAGGTTTCCACGGCCACGCAGCGGGCCTGCTTTCGGTCCGCCAGTTCCTGCAGATGCTTCTTTGCGGCGGCGCCGCAGAGCCAGGGCAGGGCGCCGCGCAGGCATTTCTGACGGGGGCTCGGTGCAACGATCCCGAACAACCGGATTACGCTTCTGTCTATCTGGATGGTTCCGGCATCAATAACGCGGGCTTCGCCTTCGATGACGATCGGCTTCTTGTCCGCTGCCATTGCGGCGTTTGAAAAGCCGGTCAGACAGAGGAGCATCGATAGCAAGAGGACTGGCGCATGCATGCGGTCGCTCCATGATTAAATCGACGGTGCGATGAAATCAGGCCAGATTCCGCTTTCTTCTGCAAGGGTGAGGGGATCTTTTCCACGTGTGAAGCCGGTTTCGACCAACAGGGCCTTCATGCCCCGGGCCCGTCCGCCGAGCACGTCCGTATGGAGCGTATCGCCAACGCAGAGTACCCGCTCCGGGGGAATATGGGCCAGGTCACGCATGGCCATCTCATAAACCGGGCCGAAGGGTTTGCCGAGAAAGACCGGCTCGATCCCGGCTTCGTCCGCAAGCTGATGCGCCAGATACCCGGGCTCCAGGCTCATTGCTTCGGTATAGGGGGCTGTCAGGTCCGGGTTTCCGACAATGACGGGGCGGGGGTGGCGCTTGAAGCTTTCGAGGATCGGCGCGAAATCCTTTCTCCAGAAATTATCGCAATCCAGCAGTAGAAGACCGGCTGCCTCATCAATTTCGACGGTGTCATCCGGCCAGGCTCGGATGTCATGGCCCCCCGGAGGAATGAGGCGGGAATCAAGACCTATCGCGGCCCAGAAACCGTCCTTGCCGCTCTCAAGCATATCTTCCAGCAGACTGACACCAGCGAAAATCTCAGATTCCTCGAACAGATATCCGCGCGCGCGATGGCTTTCACACATCGCCGCGATGCTCTTTGAGCCGTCGTTCGAGACGACGCGGACGGCAACGCCCGCTTTGCGGATACAATCATAAGCCGCCGGACCTTCGGGGATGACCGGCGGGCCGAGGCTGAGCACCCCGAAATTGTCGAGGATGACAGCATCGAATTCTTCGATGATCTCGGCAATTCCGGATATACGGCGCGGCGTGACAGGCGGCGGTGCGGGAGGCAGCCGGTGCGCCCAGCGCAGATATCCGGCCCAGCTATCGTCGAACGTCAGATATTCCCTCGCGCACATGCCTGTCAGTCCTTCATTCGATCGGATTTTGGAACCGGAGCGGTTCCAGAAGAATTCATCCGGGCAAATTGCCATCGCGCATGGCCCATGAGTAAGATGTCAGGCATTGATTACAGGCAGATGCACCCTCTGCCAACGCCCCCTCATCTCCGAGGGCACGGAATCTGAATGATACAATACAAATGCAGGACCGGGACTGAGCAGGAGCCGCGCCGCTGGCGCAGCGCCGAGTTCGTCGGTCTTGTCGTCTTTATTCTCATCTGCGTGGCCGTTCTGCCTTTCGTGCGGGACAGTTACATCCTCCAGGATGTCTGGGTTTCGCTCTGCGGCGCCATCGGCATCAACTAGCTTAGACATAACCTTCGGACGGGAGAGCCCGAATGGCGCGGATTATCATCGGCGGCTTTCAGCACGAGACCAACACATTCGGCCCTAGCAAGGCGGCACTCGACGCCTTCACCAGCCCCGGGAGTTGGCCGGCACTGGTCACCGGTGCGCCCCTGTTCGAAGCGGTCAAGGGGATCAATATTTCTGTCGCGGGTTTCATCGAGCAGGCCCGGGCGCTCGGGCATGAGTTGGTGCCGACGAGTTGGGCCGCGGCGTCCCCTTCAGCTCATGTAACAGACGAAGCCTACGAGCATATCGCCGGATTGATCCTGAAGGGCATCGAGGCTGCCCTGCCGGCCGACGCGATCTATCTCTGCCTGCATGGCGCGATGGCGACGGAGACCTATGAGGATGGCGAGGGCGAGTTGCTGCGCCGGGTACGGGCGCTTGTCGGAGACGACTTCCTGCTTCTGGCCAGCCTCGACCTGCACGCGAACGTCACTCCGGAAATGGTTTCATGGGCGAATGGCCTCGATGCCTACCGGACCTATCCGCATATCGATATGGCCGATACCGGCGCCCGAGTAGCACGCCGGCTGGATGCTCTCATCAAATCTGGCCGCAAGCCTGTCCATACTTTCGAGCAAATCCCGTTCCTGATGCCGCTGGTCCGGCAATGCACGATGGCCGAACCTGCCGCAGGTCTCTACGCGATGATTCCGGAGTTGGAGGCGGCGCATAACGTCTCGCTTTCGTTCGCAACGGGCTTCCCTGCAGCCGATATACATCATTGCGGGGCCTCTGTTTTCGCATATGGAGACGACGAGAAGAGCGTGAAACAGTCGGTGAAACAGTTGGTTGATGCTATCTGCGCCAAGGAATCGGAATTTGCGGCCGTGCTGCCCGATCCGGACGCGGCAGTACGTGAAGCGATGCGCATCGCCGCCACAGCGGACCGTCCGGTTGTCATAGCGGATGTGCAGGACAATTCCGGCGGCGGCGCCGACAGCGACACGACGGGGCTATTACGGGCCCTGGTCAGTAACGCTGCCGAGGGAGCGGCGATTGGCCTTCTGGTCGATGCCGAGGCTGCCTTGGCTGCGCATGAAGCCGGTGAGGGGGCGGAGATCAGGCTGGCTCTCGGCGGCAAGTCACGCGTGCCGGGAGATGCACCCTTTGAAGGCACGTTCCGGGTCGAGGCGTTGTCGAATGGAGAATTCACGGCGACCGGACCGTTCTATTCCGGCTCCCACATGCGGCTTGGCCCGTCAGCCCGGCTCAGCATCAATGGGGTGCAGGTTCTGGTCGGCTCCCGCAAGGTGCAGATGGCCGACCGGATGATGTATCGTTTCCTCGGCGTCGAGCCGGAACAAATGAAGATTCTGGTGAATAAAAGCTCGGTGCACTACCGCGCCGATTTTGCACCGATTGCCGCGGAAATCATCGAATGTGCGTCTCCGGGGCCGGTTTTGGCCGATCCCGCGGCGCTACCGTGGAAACATCTGCGCGAAGGGCTGCGGACACGGCCGCTGGGAGAGCCGTTTAAAGCGGGGTGAGAAACGTCCCTCAAACCGTCATTCCCGCGCAAGCGGGGACCCAGGGAAGTCAGAACGCGCTCCATGATCGACTAGGTCCCGGCTCTCCGGCCGGGATGACGTTTACTTAAATTATCAACTTAATTACGCCGCGAGTTCGATCCAGACCGGGGTATGGTCCGAGGCTTTGGGCTTGCCGCGTGGGCCTGAATCTATGCCGGACGCCTTCAGCCGGTCGGCCGCCTGCGGCGAGAGCAGCAGATGGTCGATACGAACGCCGTGATCGTTCTGCCAGGCACCGCCCTGATAGTCCCAGAAGCTGTAGCGGTGCGGCGCGGTGTTGAAAATCCGGTAGGCGTCCGCATAGCCGAGATTGAGGATGGAGCGGTACGCGGCGCGGGATTCCGGCTGGCACAGCGCGTCATCGGCCCAGCCGGCCGGGTCATGCACGTCTTCATCCATTGGCACGACATTGTAATCGCCCGCCAGCACGACCGGCCCCTCGCTTTGCAGCAGGGTTTCAGCCCGGGCCTTCAGGCGCTTCATCCAGCCGAGCTTGTAGGTGAACTTCTCGGTCGTGATCGGATTGCCATTCGGCAGATAGATCGAGGCGAAGCGGATGCCGCCGATGGTGCCCTCAACATAACGGGCCTGCTCATCAGCGTCATCGCCGGGAAGTCCAACCAGCGGATCCTTTATCTCGTGCTTTGAGAGGATGGCAACGCCGTTATAGCTCTTCTGGCCGTGCGCCAGGATCTTGTAGCCGCGTTCCTCGATTTCGAGGCGCGGGAAATTCTCGTCCACGGTCTTGGTTTCCTGGAGCATGGCGACGTCCGGCTGAAAGCTGTCGAGCCATTCCAGCAGGTTCGGGAGCCGCGCCTTGATCGAATTGACGTTCCAGGTGGCCGCTTTCATGGGGAGTCCGTTCCGCGAAGAGCTTGAAGTGTGACGAGCAGGCAGTCTGCCCGCGCGGCATCGCGCGGCCAAGACACTTTGCCGGATATCTAGGAAATTGGCGCGTTAGCGTCTGTCAGAGGGAGAAAGAGGTACCGCAGCCACAGGAAGACGAGGCGTTCGGATTCGTGACCTGGAAATAGGCGCCGAGCAATTCGTCGACATAATCGAGCACGCCGCCATTCAGCAAATCGAGGGACGTATCGTCGACGATAACCTTCATGCCGTGGCTTTCGAAGACGTGGTCGTCTTCTTTCATCACATCGTCGAAACCGAAATCGTATTGGAAACCGGAGCAGCCGCCACCTTCGACGCCGACGCGCATGAATTTACCGTCGCTGTTCTCTTCCAGCTCAAGCAGGACCTTGATCCGCTTGGCCGCGCTTTCGCTCAATCCGAAGCTTCGTTCGCCGGCACCCGGAGGTACTGCGGCACCACTGTCGTCATGGTTTTCAGCGAGGCTCATCGCCGCTCCATTCGTCGCGTTCGAATTTCTGACCGTGATCATAATACGATCCCTGAAGGAAAAGTAATGCTTCAGGCCCTGAATTCAACTGTTTTCGGGCCCTTGGCATTGCGCGGAAGGGCGCCCGAGAGTAGGTTCCGCGCAGTTCGAATCGCACTTGGTCCCTGTATATGCCCGAGTCTCAAAACTGGACGTTCAAACAGCAGTTCGCGCCCTATGCTGCGGATTTCAGGAACAGCCGCGGCCGGCAGTTCCCGGAGCCGGAAGCGCGCGAGCGCACGCCGTTCCAGCGAGATCGGGACAGGGTTCTGCATTCCGGCGCTTTCCGGCGCTTGGAATACAAGACGCAGGTCTTCGTCTATCACGAGGGTGATTATTACCGTACCCGGTTGACCCACAGCCTTGAGGTGGCGCAAATCGCGCGGTCTATCAGCCGCTCGCTCGGCTTGAACGAGGATCTGGCGGAAGCTCTGGCCCTGGCGCACGATCTCGGCCACACCCCGTTCGGCCATGCCGGCGAGGATGCTCTGGACGCGGTGATGAAGCCTTATGGGGGCTTTGATCACAATGTGCAGACGGTTCGGGTCCTGACCCTGCTGGAACAGCGCTACGCGTCCTTTGACGGCCTTAACCCGACCTGGGAGACCATTGAGGGGATCATCAAACATAACGGGCCGCTCACAGACAGGGACGGAACCAGTGATGTACCCCCGATTATTACCGAGTTAGATTCGAAACTTTCATTGCAGTTAAGTGGTTTTGCCAGCGCGGAAGCCCAGATTGCGGCACTTTCCGACGATATCGCCTATCACGCTCATGATATTGACGACGCGCTGCATGCCGATCTGTTCGATATCGAAATAATGCTCGATGTGCCGCTTATCGGCCCTATCGTATCCGAAGTGATGGATAGTTACGGTACGCTCTCCCGCGCCAAGATGGTGCAGGAAATTGTTCGACGACTGATCGGTGCGATGGTCGAGGATCTGCTTGGGGAAACTCGGCGAAGACTAGCGGAATACCGACCGAATTCAGCCGATGAAGTCCGCAGCGCGCCTGTTCCGCTAATTGCTTTCTCCGCCGAAATGGAGGAACAGAACCGCACATTGAAAGCGTTTCTGTTTCACAACATGTATCGTCACTACAAAGTGAATCGCATGGCCAGCAAGGCCCGCCGGGTGGTAACGGACATGTTCGAGCTGCTGATGGCGGAACCGAACTGTCTTCCGGCACAATGGCAGCGCACCGGCAACGATCAGCCGGGGCAGATTGACGATACCAAGCAAGCGCGCCTTGTCGCCGACTATATCGCAGGCATGACCGACCGCTTTGCGGTGATTGAGCATGCCCGTCTCTTTGATCTAAACGCGAAGACTTAAATGAACGTTTTCAGATACTTTCAGAACAAACTTGATGCAGCAATAGAGGCTCTGTCCGCCGAGGGAGCACTACCCGCCGGCCTGGATATCAGCCGGGCGAGCGTTGAGCCTCCACGCGATCCGAGCCATGGGGACATTGCCACGAACGCTGCTATGGTGCTGGCCAAGCCCGCGAAAATGAAACCGCGCGACATCGCCGAGTTGCTGATCTCCAAGATGCGCGACTGGGAAGAGGTGAGCGAGGCCGAAATCGCCGGGCCCGGTTTCATCAATCTGCGGATCGTCGACGGTTTCTGGCGCAATGCCATTGCCGGATTGCTGAAGGAAGGCCTGGATTACGGCCAGTCGGATGTTGGCGCTGGCAAGAAGGTGATGGTGGAATATGTCTCCGCCAACCCGACGGGACCTCTGCATGCGGCCCATGCCCGCGGTGCTGTGGTTGGCGATGCGCTGGCCTCGCTTCTTACCAAGGCCGGTTTCGATGTGACGCGGGAGTATTACGTCAACGATGCAGGTGCTCAGGTAGACGTTTTGGCCCGTTCCGCTTATCTCCGCTACCGCGAGGCCCGGGGCGAGGATATCGGCACCATTCCGGAAGGCTTTTACCCGGGCGAATATCTGAAGGATGTCGGTGAGGCGCTTTCGGCGCGCGACGGCGGGAAATGGATGCAGTCGCCGGACGAGGAATGGCTACCTGAAGTGCGGTCCTTTGCCATCTCCATGATGATGGAAGGGATCAAGGAAGACCTGACCGGTCTCGGCGTCGATATGGAGATCTACAGCTCCGAGAAGGCTTTGGTCGATGCCGGTGCGGTCGATGCCGTGATGCAGACACTGGAGGAGCGCGACCTGCTCTATACCGGCGTGCTGCAGCCGCCGAAGGGCAAGACTCCGGATGACTGGGAGCCGCGCCCGCAGCGCCTGTTCAAGGCAATGCAGTTTGGCGACGATGTCGACCGGCCGATCCAGAAATCGGACGGCAGCTGGACGTACTTTGCCAATGACGTCGCCTATCACCTCGACAAGTACAATCGTGGCTTTGCCGAGATGATCGATGTCTGGGGCGCGGATCATGGCGGTTACGTGAAACGCATGAAGGCTGCGGTGAAGGCGGTAACCGGCGGCGAGGGCGACCTCGACATCAAGCTCTGCCAACTTGTCCATCTGATGGATGACGGCAAGCCGGTGAAGATGTCCAAACGTGCGGGAACCTTCGTGACCCTGCGCGATGTCATCGATTCGGTCGGCAAGGACGTGTTGCGTTTCATCATGCTGACCCGCCGCAACGATCAGACGATGGATTTCGATTTCAAGAAAGTGACGGAGCAGAGTCGGGAAAACCCGGTTTTTTATGTGCAATATGCCCATGCGCGCTGCCATTCCGTCTTGAGGCATGCCGCTGAAGCGCTTGATGGGGCCGATCTTTCGACCAACGGGCTGGCACCGGTAGTGCTCGACGGCTTGACCGA
Organism: Nisaea nitritireducens; assembly: GCF_014904795.1. GTDB lineage: Bacteria > Pseudomonadota > Alphaproteobacteria > Thalassobaculales > Thalassobaculaceae > Nisaea > Nisaea nitritireducens. The sequence continues at coordinate 26,306 of NZ_JACZFS010000013.1, read as the reverse complement.
TCCGGCCGAGCTTGGTCTCATGAAACTGTTACTTGGATGGCCTCGCACGGTTGAAGGCGCTGCCGAAGCGCACGAACCGCATCGGATCGCCTTCTATCTCGGCGAGGTCGCTGCCGGTTTCCACGGTTTGTGGAACAAAGGCAAGGAAGACACGACTTTGAGGTTCCTGGTCGATGATGATCGCGAATTGACCATGGCCCGGCTGGCTCTGGTCCGGGCTACACAGACGGTCATTGCGTCCGGCCTCTCGGTCATCGGGGTTGAGCCCGTGGAGGAGCTGCGCGCATGAGTCTGCATTCGGGAGCGCCGGAACGGCCGCGGATGATCGAGGAAGAGGACCGTCCCGGCCCGCCGCCGCTCATGTCCGAAGAAAAGACCAAGGGCAGGGGATTGACCATCCTTGCCGCGACACTTGCGGTCGCAGCCTTCGCGGGGATCGTCTGGTACGCCTACGACCAGGGCCGCCGGATAGGCAGCGAAACTGCCGCACCGCTGATCAAGGCCGATACCGCGCCGACCAAAGTCCGGCCGGACTCTCCGGGCGGGATGGAAGTTCCGCATCAGGACAAGCTGGTGCTCGACGATCTCGGTTCCGGAAGAGGAGCCCAGAACGGCGAGAGCCGGGTGGAGCGGCTGTTGCCGCCTCCGGAGACACCGCTGCCGCCGCCGGAGCCCCTGTCGATCCCGACGAATGACGCGACTCAGACGGCGGAAGCGCCGGCACCCAGTGCACCGGCTGTAACACCAACTCCGGCCCCGGCCCCCTCGGCAACCGCCGTGATCCCGCCAGCTACGAAACCGGAAGCCACAAAACCGGTTGCGACGAAGCCGGCAGACAGTGCGACGAAAACGCTTGTGCCTCCTCCGCCCGCTATTCCTGCTACGAAGGTCGAGACACCGGCAACGGCTCCCGCGCCGAAGCCCGCTGTGGCAAAGGCACCTAAACCGGCTCCTGCTCCAGCGCCGGCCCCGGCTGCGACCGGAGGATTCAACATTCAGGTTGCCGCCCTGCGGAGCGAGGATGCCGCCGCGAAGGAATGGAATAGAGTAAAAGCTGCAAACATTGTTTTGCTTGCCGCTCTCGGGCCGACCTACCAGCGGGTCACGACCTCCAACGGCGTGTTTTTCCGGGTGCAGGGCGGTCCGTTGAGCGAAAATGCCGCGCGTGACATCTGCACGGCCCTGAAAGCCAAGGGTCAGGCCTGCCTCGTAGTCAAACGCTAGACGGGAACCGCCAATGCGCGCGTTGATCCTCGGCTGTGCCGGTCCGGAGTTAAGCCGGGCCGAGCGTCAGTTCTTCGTCGATACAGATCCTTTCGGGTTCATTCTGTTCCAGAGGAACTGCGAAAGTCCGGAACAGATCCGGATGCTGACCGAAGACCTGCGCGATTGTGTCGGGCGCCACGCGCCGGTTCTGATCGACCAGGAAGGCGGCCGCGTCCAGCGGTTGAAGCCGCCGCAATGGCGCTCTGCGCCACCGGCAGCCTTGTTCGGCGAGATTTATGCAGTAGATCCGGTGCGTGCGGAGCAGGCCGTACGGGTCAATGCCCGGCTGATTGCCGCGGAACTCACGGATTGCGGCGTCGATGTCGATTGTCTGCCGTTGCTCGATGTCCGGCAGGACGGTGCGCATGACGTTATCGGTGATCGCGCATTTGCCTACAAACCGGAAGTCGTTGCCCGTCTGGGGCGGGCGCAGGCAGAGGGCCTCGCGGCCGGCGGCGTTGCGCCGGTGATGAAACATATTCCGGGCCATGGCAGAGCGGGCGTAGACAGCCATCACGCGCTGCCCCGGGCAGACACGGGACGCGAAGAACTTGCCTCTGTCGACTTTGCCCCGTTCAAGGCTCTTAAGGATCTGCCGATGGCTATGACGGGCCACGTCGTTTACGAGGCATATGATGCGGACCGGGCAGCCACAGTGTCCCCTGCGGTGATCGGCGAGGTTATCCGCAAGGAGATCGGCTTCGACGGTCTGCTGATGACCGATGATATCTCCATGAAAGCGCTGGCGGACCCGCTGGAGGTTTCCTCTGCGCGGGCGCTTGAGGCGGGATGCGATGTGGTGCTGCACTGCAATGGCGATATGACGGAGATGCGGGCGGTCGCCGGTGCGGCTCCAATTCTGTCCGGCAAGGCTCTTTCCCGCGCGGAAACGGTACTCGGCTTCCTTGAGCGCATCCGGAGGGAGGCCCGTCCGGCGGTGCGCGAGGAGCTTCTCGCCTCTTTTGCTGAGCTTTCCGGCACTGAACAGACGTCCTCCTGATGGAAGACCTGATCTCCAACGTCCTCTTCACAGCGTCGGTCTGGGCACTCCCGGTTCTGATAGCCATCACCATGCATGAGGCGGCGCACGGCTATGTGGCCAACATGCTGGGGGACCCCACCGCGCGCCTGATGGGGCGCGTGACCCTGAACCCCTTCGCCCATATTGACCGGTTCGGCACGATCATCCTGCCGATGCTGTGCCTGATTTCCGGCTGGGCGCTGGCCGGGACACCTTTCGTCTTCGGCTATGCCAAGCCGGTGCCGGTAGCGATGTCTCGCCTTAACAATCCGCGCCGCGACATGATGCTGGTCGCCGCGGCCGGACCAGCCATAAATATCGTGCTGGCATTCCTCGCGGCAGCCATGTTGCACACCGTCTCCTGGTTTCCCGAGTGGTTCGCCGCCTGGTGGCAAGCAACGTTGATCAACGGAATTCTGCTTAATCTTGTGCTGGCCGTTTTTAATCTGCTGCCGATTCCTCCGCTTGATGGCGGCCGGATCGTGACCGGCCTGCTGCCTTATCAACTGGCCGTCCGCTACGCGCGTCTCGAGCGCTATGGCCTCTTCATCGTTATCGGCCTGATGTTCCTGTTACCCTTTATCGGTCGGGAAATCGGTATCGATCTTGGCTACGCCATGCGGCTCGTCATGTTTGGCGTCAAAAATCTGCTACACTTCATCCTGATGCTCACGGGACAACTCTGAGGCAGGTAATGAGCGACGGTTTCGAAAGTCCTGTTCCGGAACACCGCCGTAGGCGGGAGCCGGTTCAGCTTTCGCTGTTCCTGAATATCGATGGCTTTGAAGGCCCGATCGACGTTTTGCTGCAACTGGCTCGGGATCAGAAAGTCGATCTCGTCCATGTCTCCGTCCTGCAGCTAGCGGAACAGTATCTCGGCTTCGTCAATCAGGCCCAGAAACTCAACCTTGAACTCGCCGCCGATTATCTGGTGATGGCCGCCTGGCTCGCTTATCTGAAGTCACGCCTGCTTTTGCCGCCCGACGAGAAGGAAGAGGAAGAGCAAAGTCCTGAGGAAATGGCGGAGGCCCTGCGGTTCCAGCTGATGCGCCTTGAGGCCATGCAGCAGGCTGGTGAAGCCCTGATGGCCCGCCCTCAGTTCGGTTCAGACTTCTTCGCCAGAGGGCAGGGGGAAAGCATCTCCGTCCGCAAGCGTCCGATCTATGATGTGACACTCTATGAGTTGCTGCGCGCCTATGCCGATCATCGGGTGCGGCACGACCGGCTGGCGCTACGCATTGAGGCGACACACCTTTATTCCGTGGAGGATGCGGTCCAGCGTCTCAGCCGTGTGCTCGGCGCTGTGCCGGAATGGCAGACCCTGTTTTCCTTTCTGCCGAGCGGCCTGCGTAAAGGACTTCGCCTGCGTTCAGCCGTTGCCTCGACCTTTGTTGCCTCACTGCAACTGGTGAAGGACGGAAAGGCCGAGATCAATCAGGCAGGCACCTTTGCCCCGATCTATTTTCGCTCCCGGGAGGGCGATGCGTGAGTTCCGAAACACCCGAAAATTCCGTACCGAGCCGGTCAGAGAGAATCGTCGAAGCCCTGCTGTTCGCCAGCAAGGACCCGTTGCCGTCGGCTGAAATTGCCGAACGTTTGCCAGACGGCGTTTCCGCCGAAGATATTCTCCAGAAGTTGCAGCTTCGCTACGCGACGCGCGGCGTTCACCTGGTGCAGATCAAGGACCGCTGGGCCTTTCGTACCGCCCCTGATCTGGGAGAGGCCCTGCAGGTCGAGATAGCTGTGCGGCGCAAGCTGTCGCGCGCGGCGATCGAAACATTGTCCATCGTTGCCTATCACGAGCCGGTCACCCGCGCGGATATCGAAGAAATTCGTGGGGTCGCGGTCAGCAAGGGGACGCTAGACGCGCTTCTGGAGGCCGGATGGATCCAGCCGCGTGGCAGGCGCCAGGTGCCGGGAAGGCCTCTGACCTGGGGCACGACAGAGGATTTTCTGGATCATTTCGGACTGACTGCTCTCAGTGATTTGCCGGGACTTGAGGAGTTGAAGGCAACCGGCATGCTGGACAAGCGGCCGGGGCTTACCTCGATTGCCATGGGCGATGAGAGCGATGTAGAGCCGGAGGAAGGCGATAACGAGGATGACGGCCAGTTCGAGCTTCTGGAGAGCGAAGACGGGGCATAAAGCCGCCTTCCTGATGAGCTACCATTACCAGATTTGATTGGTTCCGCGCTTGAGCCCCCGAATGCCTTCTGATACCTCCCTGTCTGACATGATTTCGCAAATGAATAGCGTTTCACCGCGCAGAATCCCGCTCAGCCGCAATTCAGGGCTGGGATAGAGAATGACGTCAGTACTTCGCCTCGAAAGCGTCAGCCATCAGTTCGATGGTATCCGCGTTGTTGATGACCTTACCCTTGAGATTGGTCGCGGGGAGGTGGTCTGCCTTCTGGGGCCGTCTGGCTGCGGGAAAACCACGGCGCTTCGCATTGCGGCGGGCCTTGAGACACTGCAAGCCGGCCGTGTGCTGATGGGGGACACCGAGGTCGCGTCGCCGGATCGGCAAATCCCGCCCGAGCAGCGCGGAATCGGTCTGGTGTTTCAGGATTACGCGCTGTTTCCGCACCTGAGCGTGGCAGACAATGTCGCTTTCGGGCTTACGGAATTTGCCAAGCCGGTCCAGCGTGAAAAAGCACTCACGGAATTACGCCGCGTCGGTATGGACAGCGCTGCGGAAAAATATCCGCATGAGTTGTCGGGCGGTCAGCAGCAGCGCGTCGCGCTGGCGCGGGCGCTTGCCCCCAATCCACACATTATCCTGCTGGACGAGCCTTATTCGGGTCTTGATAGCGCGCTCCGCGCCCAGGTTCGCGACGATGTTCTGCATCTGCTGAAAGAAAGTGGCGCCGCGACACTCATGGTAACGCATGATCCGGAGGAAGCCATGTTCATGGCGGACCGGATCGCAGTGATGCGCGACGGCCGAATCGTGCAGCACGGCTCTCCGCAAACGCTATACTGCTATCCGAATTCCGCTTTCGTCGCCGGATTCTTCGGCGAGGTAAACAGCTTCACCGGACTGGTGAGAGACGGTCATGTTGAGACACCGATCGGGCAGGTCGCTGCGGAGGGCGTTCCGGACGGCTTGAGAGCAACGGTGATCATGCGCCCCGAAGGGCTGCGCGTGACCACGCTGCAGGCCGGTCAGAGCGACTACACGGCGCGGGTGATGCAAGCGCGCTTGCTGGGACGCAGCAGCTTGATTCATTTGCATGTTCAGTCCGGTGAGAATGGCAGCATGAAGGAGTGGCATTTCCACTCCCGTATGCCCGGAATATTCCTGCCTGATGCCGGTACGCGGCTGCGGATAGAGTTCGACCTGGGGCAAATCTTCGTGTTTCCCGCGCAGGAAGGCTGAATTCGTTAGGAGAAAAGCCCTACCGGACATTGCAGAGGGCCTATGATCATGCCTATATACGGCAAAAGTCCCGGTCCGGGACGTAACGAATGTAGACAGACGGGAGCGTACGCTCATGGGTTTCGGTAGTATCTGGCATTGGCTCGTTGTCCTGCTTGTTGTCGTTGTGCTTTTCGGCGGAAGCGGGAAGATTTCCTCGCTGATGGGCGACTTCGGCAAAGGCCTGCGCAACTTCAAGAAAAGCATCAAGGACGAGGACGGGGATCAGGCATCCGAAGGCGATTCCGCAAAGACCCTGAATTCCGAACAGTCCGCTGCTGCGCAGCCGAAGGCTGACGAAGCTCAAAAGAGCTGACGGACCTCTCTTGGTTATCCGGCCATGTGCCGGAAACAGACCACGCGCGGGCCGTCAGGTGCCGTGGCGTGAATGATGGTATGCGCTGATGTTTGATCTCGGCTGGCAGGAATTCATGCTGATCGCGTTTGTCGCGGTGGTCGTTGTTGGCCCCCGCGACCTGCCGCGCGTCGTGCGCTCGGTCAGCACCTATCTTCGCAAGGCACGCTCGGTGGCCCGGGATTTCCAGAACAGTCTGGAAGAAGTCGCCCGTGAGGCCGAGCTCGACGATCTCCGTAAGGAAGCCAAAAACTTCACCAGCGGCGACATCGAGAAGCGTGTCAATGAGTTGGTGGACCCGGGTGGGGACACCAAGAAGGAGATGGAGCGGATCGCCGGTCAGGCGCGGGATGTGGCGTCGTCACGCCCGGTCGAATCGGCGCCGGATGAGATAGAAGCCGAGAGCATACAGGATGCGAAAGCCCCGGGTGCTGCTGAACCGGCCGATGCTAAACCCTCCGAACCAGACGATAAAAGCGCGCAGAAAAGCGCCGCTGCAGGACAATAATCCATGACTGAGGATGTTGAAGAAAAGCGGATGCCGCTGCTGGACCATCTGGTCGAACTGCGCAGCCGCCTGATCTATTCCTTTGCCGCTTTCATTGTCGCGTTTTTCATCTGCTATGCGTTCGCCGAGCCGATTTTCGCGTTCCTGGTCGAGCCGCTGGCCAGCCTGACCGAGGGCGAGCCCGGCCGGCGGATGATTTATACGGCGCTGCACGAGGCTTTCTTTACCTATTTGAAAGTCGCCTTCTTCGCTGCGGCCTGCCTGGCTTTTCCGATCATCTCGATGCAGCTCTGGAGCTTCATCGCACCTGGTCTCTACAAGGATGAGAAGACGGCATTCCTGCCGTTTCTGATCGCCACGCCGATCCTGTTCACAATCGGCGCGGCCATGGTCTATTACCTGGTCATTCCGCTGGCCTGGCAGTTCTTTCTCGGCTTTGAGCATCCGGGCACAGACGGCTCGCTGCCGCTGGTTCTTGAGCCGAAGGTCGATCAGTACCTTTCGCTGGTCATGCGTCTGATCTTTGCCTTTGGTGTCTGTTTTGAGCTGCCGGTGTTGATCATTCTGCTGGCCAAGGTAGGCATGGTGAGTTCCACCGGTCTCGCCAAGAAGCGGAAATATGCGATTCTCATCGCGTTCGTTGTGGCCGCCATATTGACTCCTCCGGACGTTATCTCCCAGGTCCTGCTCGCCATTCCGGTCGCGATTCTCTACGAGATCTCGATTATCGGCGCGCGCATCATCGAGAAAAAGCGCGGCCAGCAGGCCGATGACGACGATGATGATGAGGACGAAGACGAGACCTCGTCTAGCACCGCCACCTGACCGAGCGGCGCCCCGGCAACGGACCGGGGCCTGCCGCTGGACCCGTCGGGTGGCACTGCCTATAAGATCAAACCGGTTTTCCGAACAGAATGGACGTGTGAGATGCACGATATCAGATGGATTCGCGAGGACGGAGCGGCCTTCGACAAGGCCATGGCGCGCCGCGGGTTTGCCCCGCAGGCTGACGCTATCCAGACTCTCGACAAGCAATGGCGCGATACGACAACCGAGCTGCAGAGCCTGCAGCAGCGGCGGAACGAAGCCTCCAAGGAAATTGGCAAGGTGAAGTCCCAGGGCGGCGATGCCGATGCCCTGATGAAGGAAGTCGCCGATATCAAGGACCGGATGCAGAGCCTTGAGGAAGAGGGGCGCACCCATTCGGAAAAGCTGGATGCCGTGCTGTCCGGTCTGCCGAACGTGCTGGATGACGATGTGCCGGATGGCCCGGACGAGAGCGCGAACGTGTTGTTGCGCACCGTCGGCGACGCTCCCCGGACGAACACAGCCTCTCCGGATCATGTCGCCATCGGTGAAAGTCTCGGGATGATGGATTTCGAGACGGCCGCGAAACTCTCCGGCGCCCGGTTCTCGTTGCTGCGCGGCCAGTTGTCCCGCCTGGAACGGGCACTGGCAAACTACATGCTCGACATCCATACGGGCGAGTTCGGCTATACGGAGGTATCGCCGCCTTATCTCGTGCGGGATACAGCGCTTTACGGTACCAGCCAGCTTCCGAAATTCGGTGAGGATCTGTTCAAGACCACAGGCGATCACTGGCTGATCCCGACTGCCGAAGTGCCGCTGACCAACATTGCGTCAGGTGAGATTCTGGCGGAAGAGGAACTGCCGCTGCGTTTCACGGCCTACACGCCATGTTTCCGGTCGGAAGCAGGTTCGGCCGGCCGGGACACGCGGGGCATGATCCGGCTGCACCAGTTCAGCAAGGTCGAACTTGTCTCGGTTACCCATCCCGACAAGTCGATGGAAGAACACGAGCGTATGACCGGCTGCGCCGAGGAAATGCTGAAGCGCCTCGGGCTTTCCTATCGCGTCGTGACGCTGTGTTCCGGTGATACCGGGTTCGGTGCGCGCAAGACCTACGATATCGAGGTCTGGCTGCCGGGGCAGGACGACGGCAAGGGTATGTACCGGGAAATTTCCAGTTGCTCGAACTGCGGCGATTTCCAGGCCCGCCGGATGAAGGCCCGTTACCGGGTCGATGGCGGCAAGCAGACCGGATTCGTGCATACCCTGAACGGCTCCGCCCTCGCGGTCGGCCGGACGTTGATCGCTGTGCTGGAGAATTATGCGGAAGCAGACGGTTCCGTCAGCATTCCGGAGGTGCTCCGCCCCTATATGGGCGGGCTGGAAAAGATCTCGGCCGAGAGCTGACAGGAGAGCGCGAGATGAACTGGCCGCTTGATGTCGGCAACGCCCGGATCCTGATTACGAACGATGACGGCTATTACGCACCGGGGCTTCAGGTCCTGGTGCGGATAGCACGGTTGCTATCGGAAGATGTCTGGGTGGTGGCGCCGGAGAGCGAGCAGAGCGGGGCAGGGCATTCCCTGACCCTCCGGCGGCCGCTGCACGCGCGGGAGCATCAACCGAACTGGTTCTCGGTGAACGGTACACCGACGGATTGTGTGCTGCTCGCAGTAAACTCGCTGATGAAAGGGAAGCTCCCGGACATTGTGTTGTCCGGAGTGAACCGGCACGGCAACCTCGCGGATGATTTGACGTATTCCGGCACGGTCTCCGCAGCCATGGAAGCAACCATACTTGGCGTTCCTGCCGTTGCGTTCAGCCAGGAACTGATCGAAGGTGAAGCTGCGGACTGGACCCCGGCGGAGACTTTTGGTCCCAATCTTCTTCGCCGAATTCTGCATGAAGGTTTTCCGGAGAACACACTGTTAAACGTGAATTTTCCTCCGGTTCCGGCAGATCAGGTCAAGGGCATTCATTTGACCTCCCAGGGGCGCCGCAAAAGCGGGGACGATATTATGGAGGTGACAGATCCACGCGGGGCACGGCACTACTGGATTGGACATATGCAGAGCATGAAGCCCTATGCGGAAGGTACTGATCTCGCCGCGATTGATGCAGGTTATATCTCTGTCACACCGGTCAAAATGGACATGACAGACTACGAGACGCTGAAGTCGCTTCATGGTGCCTTTCAACTGGAACATTCAACCGATTGAGCCGCGATGACTCTTGAGGAAAGCAAGATACGTCTGATCATGGAGCTGCGGCGCGAGGGGATCTCCGACAGCGCAGTTCTGGGGGCTATCGAGCGCGTTCCCCGGGAGATCTTCATCCCAGCGCCGATCAAGACCTTTGCCTACGATAACAGGGCCCTTCCAATCGGGGCGGGGCAAACCATCAGCCAGCCTTTTGTGGTTGCCTTCATGACCCAGGCTCTCAAGCTCGATGATCGCTGCAAGGTTCTTGAAATCGGCACCGGCTCCGGCTACCAGACCGCGATCCTGGCCCGCTTGGCTCGCCGTATCTACACCATAGAGCGGCACCCCAGCCTGTCGGACGAAGCAAAGGAGCGGTTCGAGGCTCTTGATCTGCACAAGGTGGTGACGCGTGTGGGCGACGGGAGCAAGGGGTGGCCGGAACAGGCGCCATTCGACCGGATCATTGTCACGGCCGCGTCGGAAAGCATGCCGGAAACCTTGCTGGAGCAGCTGGGCGAGGGCGGTATCATGGTCGTTCCGATCGGCCCGCAGGACGGTACCCAGCATATTCATCGTTTCACCCGGACTGAGGACGGAATTGAGGATGAATGCCTTCTACCTGTGCGATTCGTGCCTCTGGTCGAAAGCGAAGTACGCGACAGCGTCTGATTGTTCCAGCGTTCAGTGGCTCTTGGCGCGGGCCTGCGGGTGCCGCTTGAGCAGGCGGTTTGCAAAACCTAAACTCGCCCCATGGCAATGATGTCTTCACACTTTCGAAACTGGTCGGCTCTTCTTGTCGTGGCGGGGCTGCTGTCGGCCTGCGGCGCAGGAGGACCACGTCTTGCCTATAGCCCATCGGGAAAGTCATCGGCCCATCTTGCGATTCCATCGGGTGGACTGATCAGCGCCGGCCCGAACGACACGGTCTATGAGATTTCCCGGCGCTACGGTGTGCCGGTACGGGACATCATCCTCGCGAACCAATTGCAGCCGCCTTACAAGCTATATGTCGGGCAGGACCTCCGTCTGCCGGCGCCAAGCCGATATGTGGTGCGGCCGGGTGACACTGTTTTCTCGATATCGCGACGCTTTAATGTCGATATGCGGACGGTCGTTCAGATGAACGACATCAAACCGCCTTTCCAGATCCGGGTCGGGCAGGAGATGCGTTTGCCGTCGCGTGAGATTGCGAAAGGCAGCGCCGTCGGCTCCAACACCAGAACGTCGCTCGGCGTACCGCAGCTCCCTAAAGGCCCAGGCGTTCGCGGAAACAGCACCAGAACTGCACTGCTTTCTCCGGGAACCGTCGCCTTGCCGGAGCTAAATCCACGGAATCCGGCTCCTGCTGCTGGACAAACGGTTGTTCTGCGGCCCCCAGCGCCGAAACCACGCGCGGCACAGCCGTCATCGGCGCCCGCTCCCAAGGCGAAAACAGGCCTAGAGGTCGCGAAAATACGTCCGCCGCAACGGGCCGGCTCCAAATTCCGCTGGCCGGTCCGGGGACGGGTGATTGCCAATTTCGGCCCGAGAAAGGGCGGACTTCATAATGACGGCATCAATATCGCCGCCCCGCGCGGCGCACCTGTGACGGCTGCCGACAATGGCGTGGTGGCTTATGCCGGAGACGGGCTTCCCGGATTCGGCAAGCTGCTGTTGCTGAAGCATGCGAATGGCTGGATTACCGCCTACGCCCACAGCGATCGCCTGCTGGTAAAGCGCGGCGAAATCGTCCGGCGCGGCCAGACCATCGCGACAGTGGGCTCAAGCGGCAGCGTGGATCAGCCGCAGCTGCATTTCGAAGTGCGCAGGGAAAAGCGTGCGGTCGATCCGCGCCAGTATCTCGACAGAACCTGAGCTCTTTAGCCGGTCAGGCCAGCTTCTTGCCGAGATCGCCAGCCAAATCCTGAATGAACTGCCAGGCAACGCGGCCGGAGCGCGCGCCGCGGGTGACCTGCCATTCCTTGGCCTTGGCGCGCAGATCTTCCGAACTGATCGGCAGGTCATAGGCTGATGCGTAGCCTTCGATCATGGCGAGGAAGGTATCCTGGTCGCAGGCATGGAAGCCGAGCCAGAGGCCAAAGCGATCGGAGAGCGACACCTTCTCCTCGACAGCTTCGCCTGGATTGATCGCCGTAGATTGCTCGTTATCGATCATATCGCGGGCCATCAGATGGCGGCGGTTGGACGTCGCATAAAACAGCACATTGTCGGGCCGGCCTTCGACGCCGCCCTCCAGGACCGCCTTCAGGGACTTGTAGGAATTGTCGGCGAAGTCGAAGGAGAGATCGTCGCAGAACACGATCAGGCGGCGCTCCGTATCTCGCGCCAGATTGAGCAGGCGCGGCAGGGTCTCAAGGTCTTCGCGGTGAATTTCCACAAGAGCGAGGATGCCATCGCGCTTCTCGTTGACCTCAGCGTGCACAGCCTTGACGAGCGAGCTCTTGCCCATGCCGCGCGAGCCCCAGAGCAGCGCGTTATTGGCGGGCAGGCCACGGGCGAAACGGTCCGTATTCTCACGCAACTGGTCCAGCTGCGGGCCGACGCCTTTGAGGAGCGAGATATCAACGCGATTGATCTTCCTGACCGGATCGACCTGTCCCGCCTGAGCATTCCAGACAAAGCCTTCGGCGTCGCCGAGATCGGCAGCCTTGGCCGGCGGCGGCGCGATGCGCTCAAGGGCATCGGCAATACGGGCGAGAATCTCAAGCTCTCGGGCGTCGGACATGTCACTGGACCTTGAAAAGAAGAATCGTCGAACTTTCTTCCGGCTGTAAAAACCGGAGCGGCCGGAAAGTATCATACGCCGTCTGTCCGTCAATTCCCGGGGCCGTCTTTTCCACGCTCTTTCCGGCCATTGAAATTGCTCGCTGTACCGGTATAGTCCGCCGTTCCGAGTTTTCGGGGTGTTTCAGCGGAAATCGCTGGCCGAGACGCCTGGGAGCGACTATGTGAGCGAAGTATGCGCGGAAACGAGTAAGGATCGCGCAGACCTTTGCGTCTGATTGGGAGAACTTGATGTTCATTTCACCGGCCTACGCCCAAGCGGCTGGCGGCATCGGCGGCGGCTTCGACGTGATGGCGTTCCTGCCGTTGGTTCTGATTTTCGTCGTCTTTTATTTCCTGCTGATCCGCCCGCAGCAGAAGCGGGTCAAAGAGCATAAGGAAATGCTCTCCAAGGTCCGCCGGAACGACGTCGTTGTTACCAATGGCGGCCTGATTGGCACCGTTACCAAGGTCATCGAAGATAAAGACGAGATCCTTGTGGAAATCGCCGAAGGCGTGAAGGTCCGTGTGGCCCGCAGCATGCTCTCCGACGTTCGGGCCAAGACCGAACCCGCGGCGGCGGAATCGACCGACAAAAAGTAAGAGTCCTTGCGGCGCCCTCACGGGCGCCGCAGACATATCCGATGTCCGTTTTGGCGATGCCCGTTATGGCTAGAGGCACCTAAAGATGCTCCAATTTCAGCCTTGGAAAACCGCTCTCGTAGCGCTGGTCTGCGCTCTGGGTGTGCTGTACGCACTGCCGAACGCGATCGAGCGCGATCTGACCCAGGATCTTCCCTCCTGGCTTCCTGGAAAGAAGATCAATCTCGGTCTTGATTTGCAGGGCGGGTCCCATCTTCTTCTCGAAGTCGATGTCGACGTCGTCGTCGCCGAGCGGCTGGAAGCCATCGTCGATCAGACCCGGCGCAATCTGCGTCAGGAGCGGATCGGCTATCGCGGCCTTGGCGTGGCGAGAGACGCGGTCCATTTCACCGTCCGCAATCCCGAGGATCTCGAAAAAGCCCGGAATACCGTTCGCAGGATCGATCCGGAGACGGACACTGAGACCGGTGCCGGAAACACCATCCGCATCACGCTGACTGAGGTCGCGTTGCGCGATCTCAAGGCCCGGGCGATCGCCCAGTCGATCGAGATTGTTCGCCGACGCATCGATGAGACCGGTGTGCGCGAGCCGACGATCCAGCGGCAGGGTGACGACCGTATTCTGCTACAGCTGCCGGGCGTTGACGATCCGGAACGAATCAAGGCACTGCTTGGCCAGACGGCGAAACTCACTTTCCGGATGGTCGATGCGACCGCTTCGGTTCAGGACGCGTTGCAGGGCCGGGTGCCTCCGGGCTCGCAACTGCTCCCGGCCGCGGACGAGCGTCCCGGTGCGCCGCAGAATTACGTCGTGAAGCGGCGGGTCATGGTCAGTGGCGAGAACCTCGTCGATGCCCAGCCGAGCTTCCAGGATGGACAGCCTGTCGTCAGCTTCCGCTTCGATACGGTTGGCGGACGCCGTTTCGGCAAGGCAACCAGCGAAAATGTCGGACGTCCCTTTGCAATCGTGCTCGACGGCAAGGTCATCAGCGCGCCGGTGATCCAGACCGCTATCCTCGGCGGCTCGGGCATCATTTCCGGCAGCTTCACCGTTCAGGAAGTCCAGGATCTCTCGTTGCTGCTGCGTGCCGGTGCACTTCCAGCGCCGCTGCAGGTGCTTGAAGAGCGGACTGTCGGACCGGGGCTTGGTGCCGATTCCATCGCCGCCGGCAAGTTTGCCAGTGTCATCGGTATGCTGCTGGTGATTGTCTTCATGATCGTCGCCTACGGATTCTTCGGCTTGCTGGCGAATGTCGCCCTGTTCTTCAATATGGCTCTCATCGTTGCCGTACTCTCCAGCCTGCAGGCAACCCTGACCCTTCCGGGTATCGCGGGTATTGTCCTGACGGTCGGCATGGCAGTGGATGCGAACGTCCTGATTTTCGAGCGTATTCGCGAGGAAGTCCGTAACGGCCGAACGCCGATGGCTTCCATCGAGGCGGGCTACCAGCGCGCTTTCCGGACAATTTTCGACGCCAACCTGACGACCCTGTTCGCGGCACTGTTCCTCTACTTCATGGGGTCAGGTCCGGTGAAGGGATTCGCGGTAACACTGGGCATCGGCATTCTGACGTCGCTCTTTACGGCAACGCTGGTCAGCCGCCTTTTCATCGTGCTCTGGATGCGGCGCAGCCGGCCGAGCGAACTGCCGATCTGAGGGAATAGACAGATGTTCAGACCACTTCGCATCGTTCCCCACGGCACCAAGCTGCCGTTCGTTGCCAACCGCTATAAGGCCTTTGCCTTCTCCGTTGTGCTGATGCTGGTCAGCCTTGGCGGCCTGCTCGTCAACGGCCTGAATTTCGGCATCGACTTCCGTGGCGGCATCCTGATGGAGGTTAAGACCGATGGTCCGGCCGACATTCAGTCTCTCCGGAATTCGCTCGGTAGCCTCGAACTCGGCGATGTCAGCATCCAGGAATTCGGGGCCGAAGATGATGTCCTGATCCGTATCCAGCGACAGGACGGATCCGAAGCGGAACAGCTTACCGCGGTCGAAAAGGTCAAACAGACACTGGGTGAGGGCGTCGAATACCGCCGGACCGAGTTTGTCGGGCCTACCGTGGGTGAGGAGTTGAAGGAAGCCGGACTGATCGCTGTTATCTGCGCTCTCTCGGCCATCCTGATCTATATCTGGTTCCGGTTCGAGTGGCAGTTCGGTGTCTGCGCCCTGATTGCGCTCAGCCACGACGTGTTATCGACCCTCGGGTTGTTCGCTCTCAACGGGCATGAATTCAACCTGCCGACCGTCGCGGCCATCCTGACCATCGCGGGGTACTCCATCAACGATACCGTGGTCGTGTTTGACCGGGTTCGGGAGAACTTCCGCAAGTACAAGAAGATGTCGTTCGCGGATCTGTTCAATCTCTCGATCAACGAAACCCTGTCGCGCACGACCATGACGTCGATCACCACGTTGCTTGCATTGCTGGCGATCTACTTCTTTGGCGGAGCGGTACTGGCGGACTTCGCCCTGGCCATGATCTGGGGTGTATTTATCGGGACTTATTCCTCGATCTTCATTGCCGTGCCGCTGCTGCTCTACATGCAGCCGCGCCGTGGTGATGAGGATGACGACGCGGACTCCCCGGTCCAGATGCCGGAATACGAGCGGCAGGGAGCTGCCGACAAAAAGGACTGATCCAATGGATGTAACGCCCCTGATCCCGGAAGGCCTTCAGCTTATCGAGGCCTATGGCGACGGGGGGTTCCGGATCACGGGCGTCCGCTATGAGAGCGCGGTCTTTGTCTTCCCGGATGAAACGCTGGTCTGGCAACATGCTGGTCTTGAGGACCTGACGGCCGCCACATTCTCGTCGGTCACGGACCGGGAGACGGTCCCCGAAATCCTGTTGTTGGGCACTGGCGCACGCACCGAGTTCATCCTGCCTTCCATCCGCGCGGCCGTTCGGGATAAGGGACCGGTTGTGGATATCATGGATACCGGTGCCGCTTGCCGGACTTACAATGTGCTGCTTGCCGAAGGGCGCCGCGTCGCCGCCGCGCTGCTGCCCGTTGACTGATTCCAGCAAATCGAACCACGCAACAGAGGAAGATTTCGCGTTCTGCCGCGAGATCGCCGGACGCGCGAATGCGAATCTTCTGCATGCCGCGCGTTTGCTTCCGGGCACGAGGCAGAACTTCTTCTTCGCAACCTATGCCGCCATGCGCCTGATCGACGATACGGTCGACGATGACTTTCTCTGCCGCCCGGCCGAGGTCCGCACTCAAGAGCGCAACGCCATGCTGGCTGACATCGACAAATGGCAGGGCCAATGTCTCGGCGAGATGGAAGAGGGGCCTCTTCCGGCGCAGGTTTATCGCGCCCTGCGGACGACGGCGCATTGTTCCGACCTTGGTGAGACACCCTGGACCGGTCTCGCCGACGCCATGCGGCGTGATGTGCGTGAGCAACCGATGCCGGATTGGGAGGATTTCCTCGCCTACGCAGCGGGCGCGACCGTGGCTCCGGCGACGATATTCATTTATTTGCTCGGCGCGAAACCCGGCGCAACAGGGTTTTCGTGGGAGCTGCCTGAACTGCCGGTGCACTACGCCGCCGACCTCGGCATCTTCTGTTATCTGGTTCATATCCTGCGCGATTTGGCGAAAGATGCGGAACGATCGGAGCGACTGGTCACCGTACCCGATTCCCTGATCCGGCAGGCGGGATTGCAAAAGACAGATCTCACGGCCGCAATCCGATCCCGCAACCCGGGTGTCGGCTCTCTGGCTGCGGATCTTCGTCAGCGTGCGTCCTCGCACCTTCAGGCAGGGCGGGGCGTTTTGCAGTCCTTGAAGCCGCTCATCGGTCCGCGTGAGCAATTGGCACTGTCCGGACTGATCGGTATATACGAGTCTCTTTTCGACCGGTTTTCAGCGGACTATTTCGCGGGGATGGCCGATGCTCCGGCCTTGGAACAGGCTCTTCGCAAGAAATTGTTGCCCTCGCAAAGCGAGTCATGACCTCTCGATCTTCTCAACTTTCCGCGCCGGCGGCTCTCGTTCGGCGGCACGATCCGGACCGTTTCCGGTTCGCGCTCTTTGCACCGGCGCGGCATCGTGAGGCTGTCTTCACTCTTTACGCCTTCAATCACGAGGTAGCGAAGACCCGTGAGAGCGTAAGCGAGACCATGATCGGCGCGATCAGGCTGCAATGGTGGCGCGACAGTATCGAGGGGATCTATGTCGGCACACCGCGCCAGCACGAGGTGATTGAGCCACTGGCTGCCTGCATTGCGGCATACGGGTTGCCGCGTGCGCCATTCGACGGCCTGATCAATGCACGGGAGCGGGATCTCGAAGACCGCCCGATGGAGGATCTGGCGGAAACGGAGGCCTATCTCCGGGCAACAACGTCCCCCTTGGTCGCTCTACTGGCGGGCATACTCGCCCCCGTCGAGCCTCGGGAGCTAAATGCTCTTGCCGATATTGCGGTCGGTCATGCCTTGGTCGGGAAACTCCGCGCGGCGGCTTTTGATGAATCTGTCCGGCGGCCGTTTCTGCCGCGTGCCGTTCTTGAAGAGCATGGCGGCGAGAGCCGCAATTTTGCGGAGCTGAAGGCGGACGAGGGTGCGCGCAAGGCCATGAAGGCGCTTTCGGAGCGCGCGGAAACCCTGATTGAGCAGGGATTATCGCAAACAGGTAAGCGCCCGCACCTTGCGCCCTTGCTGCTTCCCGCCAGCCAGGCCCGCGCCCGAACCCGGCTGTTGGCCAAACTGGACTACGATCCGTTCAGACCGGAATTCGCGGACCAGAACCCGCTGGATATCTGGCGTTTCTGGCTGGCCCGGCTGATCCGGCGCTATTGAGTTATTCCGCCGCGGCAACCTTGTTTCCCGCTAGCCATTCGTCGATATCGCGCAGGGCGCGCCCGGCCATCGCGGCTTTGCGGTCACGACCTTTCAGCTTCCGCTTTTTCCCGTTGGGGGTAATTTCCGGCCCAATTGGCGGGAACAGACCGAAATTCACGTTCATCGGCTGGAAGGTCTCAACATCGGCATCGCCGGTAATGTGCGCGAGCAGGGCACCCAGCGCCGTGGTCTGCGGCGGCAGAGACAGCTCGCCGTTCAGGCGCTCGGCGGCGGCGAAACGGCCGGCCAGCATGCCGATAGCCGCGCTTTCGATATAACCTTCCACGCCGGTGATTTGACCGGCGAAACGAAGGCGCGGCATGGCCTTCATGCGCAAGGTGCCGTCCAGCAACAGCGGCGAATTGATGAAGGTATTGCGGTGAATGCCGCCAAGGCGTGCAAACTCGGCCTTTTCCAGCCCCGGAATGCTTCGGAAGACCTCAGTTTGCGGGCCATAGCGCATTTTGGTCTGGAAACCGACCATGTTGTAGAGCGTACCCAAGGCATTGTCCTGACGCAGCTGGACCACGGCATGCGCCCTTGTCCCTGTTCGCGGATCGGTCAGGCCAACCGGCTTCATCGGGCCAAAGCGCAGGGTCTCGGATCCGCGCTCCGCCATCACCTCGATGGGCATGCAGCCTTCGAAGTAGGGCGTGTCTTTCTCCCACTCGCGGAATTCCATTTTTTCCGCGTCGAGCAAGGCTTGAATGAAGGCTTCGTACTGCGCCTCGTCCATCGGGCAGTTGATGTAATCCTTGCCGTCTCCGCCGGGGCCGACCTTGTCGTAGCGGGACTGGAACCAGGCTTTGTCGAAATCGATGCTTTCCTTGTGCACGATCGGGGCAATCGCATCGAAAAAGGCCAGAGACTCCTGGCCGGTCAGTTTCGCCACCGCATCCGAAAGCGCAGGTGAGGTGAGAGGCCCGGTCGCGACGATCACGGAATCCCAGTCCTCCGGCGGGAGACCGTCGATCTCGCCGCGCTCGACCGTAATCATCGGATGCCCGGTAAGGGCCTCTTCTACGGCTGCCGAGAAATGGTCCCGGTCGACCGCGAGAGCGGATCCTGCAGGTACTTTGTGAGCGTCAGCCGCGGTCATGATCACGGAGCCGACCCGGCGCATCTCCTCATGCAGAACGCCCACGGCGTTGCCTTCCGCATCGTCCGAGCGAAAGGAATTGGAGCAGACGAGCTCGGCGAGCCCGTCGGTCTGGTGCGCATCGGTCGAGCGATCCGGGCGCATTTCATGCAGCACAACCGGAACGCCGGCCTCGGCCAGTTGCCAGGCCGATTCGGATCCGGCAAGACCGCCGCCGATGACGTGAACCGGGCGCATGTTATCCATGGAACTTCCAATATTCTGGCTGCAGGTGGCAATCGGCAGACAGATAGACCTTAAAAGCGCCAACATCAACGCGGCACAGCAGAGATGCACCTGCGTTAACCCTGTTTTTATTACTTTTCTGCATCATATTGCCCATACGATGCAAAGCCTTAGCGACTTGCGGAAAACCGGCCAAAGATCAGATGAGCAACACAGGCTATTTCGAGAGTTTCGATCGCCAGAAATTGGACCCGGCCGACAAGGACGGTTTCAAATCCTCCATGATCGATTTTTGCCGCACGAACGCGATGGCGGCAGATGCTCTGATGGCGGGCAATGTCGAGATGCTCGGCCTCGAGAGCCTGAAGGAAAAATTCGGCCCTAACTGGGGCAAGGTTCGCGGCAAGGTCCATCTGCTGACAGAGACCATCATCAAGCAGGTCATAACGCCGAATGATGTCTATGTGCTCGCCAACGCGGAGCAGTTCATCGTGTTGTTCGGCCAATGCGACAAGGAAACTGCCAACAAGAAGGCACAGCAAATCGCCAAGGAGGTGAACAGGCGCCTGCATGGTAGCAGTGCGGATAGCGGGTTCCACGGCGTCACAGTCAAATCCATGGTCTTCGAGATCCCTCGCGACGAGCCGGAAAAGCTCGCGGACGTCAAAGCATTGACCGAGACAGTGGAAGAAGCGCGACAAGAAAAGCAGGCGGAAGAGACCGAGGCATTCGAGCAGGCCCGGGAAACGATCAAACTGGTCTATTGGCCGGTCACCAATATTCGCAAGCGCCTGGTTTCAATGTATCGCGCTGAGCTGTCGATACCGGACGGCACGATGCCGGAGGCAGGAAGTGAAACAGGTGCGCTTGAATGCGCCATGGATGTAGCCGCGCTTCAACTGGCTCAGGCCATGATGAAGGACATGCCCAGAGCAAAACCATTGCTGTTGTTGCCTCTGCACATGAGCTCATTGACCAGCAAGCAATTCCGGGAAGCAGTCCTTTCCGAACTCAAGCTGCTCCCTGAGTGGGCTGAGCGCCGACTCATGCTTTTGATCAAGGGGCTGGACGATGACGTCCCTCAGACGGTGCTGCACAATACTTTCGCCTACATCTCACCATTTTGCGCCGGGTTTGTTGGAGCCTTCTCCCGGACATTCGCCCGTGCGGAGCAATTGCAGGGGGCAGGCCTGATCGGGACCGGTTGCAGCACTGGAGATACCGAAGGGATCACACCGTCCCTGGTTGAGGAGCTGAGCAATTTCGTCGTGAAAAATAATGGCGGCCAGAAACGGACGTTCATATTTGAAGCCCCTGACCTCGATACGGCAACCACGGCACGCAAAGTTCATTATGATTATGTAGACGGGCCCGGAGTGGCTCCGGCGCTCAGTGCTTTCGGACCGGTCTTCAAGATCGCCTGAGCCACGCGACCGTTACCAGAGAACTATTATTGCGCAGCCCAATACAGAAAGCAGCGCGCCAAGAAAAGCCCGAGGCGATGGCCGGCGGCCCTCGGTTATCCAGGCAATCGGTATTATGAGAACTGGCGCAAGCGATCCGAGAACTGCGGCCATCCCGGCGTCTGTTTGAGCGAAGGCATATAGCAGCAACGGAGTGGATAGCCCGTAGCCGAGCAGTCCGGGGATAATGGTGCGAATAAGCAGAGCAGGGGTCAGTATTGTGCCTTTCGTGGCGACAGCATCCGACCAGAGGCCTGCGAGCGATACAAGGAGTGCAGCGCCGAGCAACCTCATCGCAGCGAGTGCGACAGGCTCACTGCCGGCCAGCATGGCTGGCTTCAATGCCAGAAATCCCAATCCTTGCAAGGTTGCGGCTATTCCTCCGAAGAACAGAGCAGCACCGATATACCGCCCGGGCTTCTTTCCCGTTTGGTTGTGTCCAGATGTTACAGCCAGGCCGATCCCCAAAAGCACGACGACACCGCCTGCCATGTCGGGTAGCGCGAGTGTTTCGCCGAGCCAGATAAATGCCATAAGCGCGACAAGCGGCGCTTTCAGGGAGATGACCAGTTCGGTCTCCTGCGGGCCGCAACGGCGCAGGCATTCAATCATCGCCAGATTCCCCAGAACCACTCCAAACAGAATACTCACGAGGAAGGCAGGCCACTCTGCCCAAGTGACGCTTGGCCAATATCCGAGAAGGGCTGCGATGAGCCCCATCGTGAAACCGGAGGACAGCAATTGTATGCGGGTGAATTCGAATGCACCCAATCGCCGGGCCGGTGCGTGAGCGAGCATCATTCCCGTTGCCCAGCCAAAAGAAGCACTGGTTGCCGCAAGCGCGCCGAGCAGCATTTATGAAGTCTCCTGGATGTTTGGGGTGACGGTTGGAATGTGACGGCGGGCCGATGTCACCAGATAGACCGCAACGGTGATTAGGGAGAGAGCGACAAGGCTCTTCGCCTCCAGCGGCTCACCCAGCAAGGCAACCCCGAACAAGGTTCCCACGGCAGGGACCATGAAATTGATCTGCTGCATCCGTCCGGCCCCGAGATGCGGCACCAGATAAAAATAGATTAGGGTCGCAATGGCTGTCGAACAGACGCCGAGATAGAGGATGGCCAGGATGGGAGCCATGTATGCGCTCACGGCGCTGAAGGGTTGTTCGAGCATAAATGCCCCGACCGTTGCCGGAATTGCGCCGACGACAAGGGAGCCGGTCGCCATTTGCAAGGGAGGCAGGGCGATCCAGCGGCGGACATAGAGTGTGGTCCCCGCGTAACATAGTGCCGCGCCGAGGATTGCCAATTGCCCCGTGACATGTTGCCCGAGGCCGGAAAGCGCAGTCGCTCCGACCAGCACCAGCAGGCCCCCGATGCCAAAACCAACCCCGAAAAGGGAGCGCGGTGTTAGATGCTCGTCTGGGATCAAGAGCGGGGCGAGGAAAACCGTTGCTACTGGTGCAATTCCCATCAGCAAGGCTGCCAGCCCGCTATCTACGTGGATCTCTCCGAATCCGATGAGAAGAAACGGGACCAGATTTCCGAAGACCGCCGGAACGGTATAGGCGAGCAGTGCACGCCCGTTGAGTGGCAAGTGTCCCGATCTCAAGCGCAGGATGAGATAGAGCAATCCCGCACCGATCAGCAGGCGTGCGGCGACCATGGTGAATGGCCCGAAACCATCCAGGCCTATTTTCACTGCCGTATAGGAACCACTCCAGAACAGGGCCAGGATTATCCAAAGAAAAATCAAATGCATCGCGGCCTCCGGTATCAGGGGTGGCGGGGCGCAGTAAAATGCGCTACAAAAAAGATAGCGATATTGCTACGTTTTTAATAGCGACATGACAAGAGAAAATCTGACAAAAATCCCACGCCCCGGAGAACCTGTACGCGGATCGCGCACAGGTCAGCCGATCATGGTCCTGTTCGACTTGCTTGGACGCCGCTGGGCATTGGGTATTCTATGGAACCTAAGCGCGGAGGCATTGACGTTCCGAGAATTGCAGAGCCGCTGTGACACGGTCTCGCCGACCGTGCTCAATACGCGCCTGAAAGAATTGCGAACTGCCGGGCTCGTTGAGAAAGCAGAGAGTGGATATGTCCTGACAGGTGCTGGCACCGCACTATTCCAGCATCTGGAGCCGCTTGGCGACTGGGCCGCGGACTGGACACGCTCCCTATAGGTCGCTGGTTCAGGCCGACTTCTTCGCTCCGGAAGCGGCCAGATAAGGCGCAAGATACTTGCCTGTATAGCTGCCAGCCGTCTCGGCAACAGCCTCGGGCGTGCCTTCGGCGATGATCCTGCCGCCGCCGGAACCGCCTTCAGGACCGAGATCGACGATCCAATCGGCGGTCTTGATGACCTCGAGATTATGCTCGATCACAATCACCGTATTGCCTTGATCCACGAGCGTATGGAGCACTTCCATAAGCTTGCGGATATCCTCGAAATGCAGCCCGGTCGTCGGCTCGTCGAGGATGTAGAGCGTCTTGCCTGTCGCCCGCCGGGATAGTTCCTTGGACAGTTTCACCCGCTGGGCCTCGCCGCCCGAAAGGGTCGTCGCCGCCTGACCGATCTGGACATATCCGAGCCCGACCTGTTCCAGCGTCACCAGCTTGTCGCGAATGGACGGCACCGCCATGAAGAATTCCACGCCTTCCTCGACCGTGAGCGCGAGCACGTCGGCGATGGATTTTTCCTTGTAGGTGATCTCCAGCGTTTCCCGGTTGTAGCGCTTGCCCTTGCAGACATCGCACTGAACATAGACATCGGGCAGGAAATGCATCTCGATCTTTATGACGCCGTCGCCCTGGCAGGCCTCGCAGCGACCACCCTTCACGTTGAAGGAAAAACGGCCGGCTTTGTAGCCACGGGTCTTGGCTTCCGGCAGGCCGGCAAACCAGTCCCGGATCGGCGTGAAGGCACCGGTATAGGTCGCCGGGTTCGAACGCGGCGTGCGGCCGATGGGCGACTGGTCGATATCCACCACCTTGTCGATGAACTCGAGCCCGGTAATTGAATCATAGGGTCCCGGGTGTTCGCGGGCGCCATGCAGTTTTTTGGCTATGGCTTTCCATAGCGTCTCGATAATCAGCGAAGACTTGCCTCCGCCAGAAACCCCGGTGATGCAGGTCATGGTGCCGAGCGGGATTGAGACGGTGACATCGTCCAGATTGTTTGCCGTTGCACCGGTCAGCCGGATATGGCGCTTTTTGACTGCCTTGCGCCGCTCCGCCGGGATCGGCACCTGGCGGAGTCCGGTGAGATACTGTCCTGTCAGACTCTGCGGTGCCCGCATGACTTCTTCCGGCGTGCCGGCGGCGACCACTGTGCCGCCATGCACCCCGGCGCCGGGGCCCATATCGACCACATAGTCGGCGGCCCGGATCGCATCCTCGTCATGCTCGACCACAAGGACTGTGTTCCCGAGGTTGCGCAGCCGGACGAGAGTGGTCAGCAGCCGGTCATTATCCCTCTGGTGCAGGCCGATGGAGGGCTCATCCAGCACATAAAGCACACCGGTCAGGCCGGAGCCGATCTGGGAGGCGAGCCGGATACGCTGGCTTTCGCCGCCGGACAAGGTGCCGGACGCCCGCGACATGGTGAGATAGTCGAGCCCGACATTGTTAAGAAAACCAAGACGTTCGTTGATTTCTTTCAGAATGCGCTCGGCAATTTCCGCCTGCTTGCCTGTCAGGCTTTCGCTCAGCCCGGTGAACCATTTCACCGCTTCGGAGATCGACAGTTCCGTCAGTTCGCTGATATTGCGGCCTTCGATCTTCACCGCCAGCGCTTCCGGCTTCAGGCGCTGGCCATGGCAGACCTCACACGGCGCCACCGACTGGTATTTGGAAAGCTCCTCGCGGCTCCAGGCGGAATCGGTCTCCCGGAAGCGCCGCTCCATATTCGGCACCAGCCCTTCGAACGGTTTGTTGGTCTGGTAGCTCCGCAAGCCGTCGTCGAAGGTCATCACCACACGCTCGCTGCCGGTACCGTAGAGCAGGGCACGCTGCGCCACCTCCGGCAGATCCTCGAACGCGGTGTCGAGAGAGACGTTCAGGTGTTTCGCCAGGCTTTCCAGTGACTGCATGTAATATTTTGAGGAAGAGCCGGCCCAGGGAGCGATGGCGCCCTTGCGCAGACTCTTGCTGCCATCCGGCACAATCATGTCCGGATCGAAGTACATGCTGTTGCCGAGGCCGTCGCAAGTCGGGCAGGCGCCGAACGGATTGTTGAAGGAAAACAGCCGCGGCTCGATCTCATCGATGGTGAAGCCGGAAACCGGGCAGGCGAACTTTGCCGAGAAGGTCTTGCGCTCACCACTGGTCGCATCCTCTGCGATCAGCAGGCCATCCGACAGTTCCAGCGCGGTCTCGACGGAATCGGCGAGCCGGGTGGCGATTCCCTCCCGGACGACAAGCCGGTCCACCACCACTTCAATATCGTGCTTCAGCTTCTTGTTCAGCGCGGGAACATCATCGATTTCATAGAGTTCGCCATCGACCTTGAGGCGCTGGAAGCCCTGCTTGCGCAGCTCCGCCATCTCCTTGCGATACTCGCCCTTTCGGCCGCGCACGATCGGCGCCAGCAGATAGAGCCGGGTGCCTTCCTCCATCTCCAGGATCAGGTCGACCATCTGGCTGACAGTCTGGCTCTCGATCGGCAGACCGGTCGCGGGCGAGTAGGGGATACCGATCCGCGCGTAGAGCAGCCGCAGGTAATCGTATATCTCCGTCACCGTGCCGACCGTGGAGCGCGGGTTCCGGGACGTTGTCTTCTGCTCGATGGAGATTGCCGGTGACAGGCCCTCGATGAGATCCACGTCCGGTTTCTGCATCAGTTCCAGGAACTGCCGCGCATAGGCCGACAGGCTCTCCACATAACGGCGTTGCCCCTCCGCGTAGATCGTATCGAAGGCTAGGGACGATTTGCCGGAGCCGCTGAGCCCGGTCAGTACCGTCAGGCTGTTCCGCGGGATGGAGACGTCCACGCTCTTCAGGTTGTGCTCGCGCGCGCCCTGGACACGGATATCTTTCGGTTCGGAAGAGGCTGACATTGGCGGAATCCGGACTAAGAACGAAACAGAAACATTTATAAGGCGCGCGACCGGACTTGACCACCCGCATTTTGCAGGTGCAGCAATTCCGGAGAGAAGCCGGCAGCAATCGATCCCGACTGGATTAGCTGTCCCGGATATGGGACAGTCCGGCAAACAAATTCGCAGAGTGGAAATAGAACCATGGCAGGCAGCGTCAATAAGGTCATTCTTGTCGGCAATCTCGGACGCGATCCGGACATCCGGAGCATGCAGGACGGCAACAAGGTGGTGAACCTCTCCATCGCAACCTCGGAATCCTGGCGCGACCGCAATAGCGGTGAGCGCAAGGAGAAAACCGAGTGGCACCGGGTGGTGATCTTCAACGAGAACCTGGCGAAGGTCGCCGAACAGTATCTTCGCAAGGGCTCGAAGGTCTATGTCGAGGGCCAGTTGCAGACACGCAAATGGACCGACCAGTCGGGTCAGGAGAAATACAGCACCGAAGTCGTGCTGCAGCGTTTCCGTGGCGAGTTGCAGATGCTCGACGGCCGCAACGAAGGCGGCGGGCAGGGCGGTGGCGGCCAGGGTGGCGGCTATGGCGGTGACGATGGCTACAATCAGGGCGGCGGTTACGGTGGTGGCTCTAGTGGTGGTGGCCAGGGCAGCGGTTATGGCGG
>NZ_JACZFS010000012.1 GCF_014904795.1 Nisaea nitritireducens | reverse complement strand
CGGCGGCCCGGGCGACCTCGACGACGAGACCCCGTTCTAAACGGATCGAGTAGGCGCCGACCTTCAGGGTCAGACGGCATGGACAAGTTTCAGGCAGAAAATCAGCAGAGATGGAACGAACTGGCGGAGGTGCACTATACTTCCGCCAGCAGTGACTATGGCGTCGATGACTTTTTGAATGGCCCTGAAAGGAAGCGCGACCTTCACAAAACTGAACTGGAGGAGCTCGGTTCCGTCAAAGGCCTCGATATCCTGCATCTGCAATGTCATTTCGGTATGGACACGCTGCTGTTGGCTCGCATGGGCGCGAAGAGCGTTACCGGTCTCGACTTCTCGCCTGTGGCAATCAGGCAGGCACGGGAGCTGGCGGACCGGGCTGGCATCGCTGCAGCCTTTATCGAAGGCAATGTCTATGACGCTCCGGATCTGATCCATGGCACATACGATCTGGTCTACGTCTCCTGGGGCACAATTTGCTGGCTACCCGATATCGACGCATGGGCGCGGGTCGTCGCTCATTTCGTGAAACCAGGCGGACGGTTTTATTTCCTGGACCAGCATCCGGTGACTCTCAGTTTCGACGATTACGCGCCAGCCCCGCACGCGCCGGTCTACGATTATTTTCATAAGCCAGAGCCGATCGCGTTCAACCAGGCGGATTCCTATGCGGATGAAAAGGCGGTTCTCAAGACGAAGCGCAGCTACGAGTGGACCCATCCGGTCGGCGAGGTTGTCACGGCGCTGATCGATGCCGGCCTGAAGATCGAATACCTGCATGAGTTCGATACTGTGGCCTGGAAGGCGTTGGCTTTCATGGAGCCATGCGAGGGCGGTTTGTACCGTTTGCCCGAGGGGATGCCACGCCTACCGCTCAGTTATTCGATATCGGCCCGTAAGCCCTTATAATAGGGCTTGTTGTCAGACATCGAATTCAAGATGGAAATGCTGCGGATGCGGGGTGCCGCCTGAATCGATCTGACCTGCAGCGCCCGGAGCGCGCCGCAGGTTTTTCTGTTTCAGCAATGGTTTCAGGATGGCGGGTATCAGCGCCTTGTTGATGATCGCGCCGAAGCAGGTGTGCATGCCATAGCCCCAGATGATGTAGTCTTTCCAGTCCCGGTCGACGCGGAACGCATTGTTGTTTTTGATGGCATAAGGATCGAATGTCGCGGAGAGCGTTGCGGCGAAAACCAGACTGCCTTTCTTGACCTTAGCCTGTCGCAACGTTGAACGCCCGACCACGGTATCGCGGGTAGCGCGACGATAGATCACCGGATTATGCGGCCTGAAACGCAGGGCCTCCCAGATATATTGGGCCATCAAAGCGTCATCGTCCGCCAAAGCCGCCTCGTGCGCTCCCTTTAGGGAAGCTGGGCGGTCGAGCAACTCGTCCATGGCGATGCAGCTGGCTTTGGATATGGTCGGAATAGCCCCGATCAGAAGTCCGAGGATATTGTTTCGTATCCCCAGATCGTCCATGCCGGGTGTTTCTGCGCTTTGCAGCGCGAGGCAACGGTTGAGCAGGTCTTCTGCCTCGACCGGGTGAGCCTTGCGCGCGGCGATGGTCTGATCGAGATAGGCGCGCATTTGGTCAGCGTGATCCATTGCCTTGGCATCGAAGGTTGGATCGGCTGCAAGATCCTCGAACAGGTACCAGAACAGGATCGTAGTCCAGTCCTGCATCGTGGCCGCGTCAGGACCGCCGGTACCGAAATAACGGTCTGTCATATCCCAGGGCACTTGAAGGGTCAGTCCCGGCGGCAAGTCGATCTTGCCGCCGCTTGCGGAGACAAGCTCCTCTGCCAAGGCGGCACCGCGTGGCAGAACAATTTCCGCCACATCTGTATCGCGCATCGCCAGATGCATCGCGGATGTATCCCGCGTGTAATCCCAGCCCGGCTGCATGCCGAGGAAGAAATTCCGTCCCGCGGTCAGTTTCCGCATCCGGGTGCCATAGACGACCTCGAAATCTGCGTTGCGGTTCAGAACATCGAGGCAGTCATCATGTCTGGTAACCACGGCGGTGCCGTCATTCTCATATGCCTTTACGAACTGGCGGCTGAGCGCGAGATTCGGCCAGAGAACACGGAGCAGGGAGAATGCGCGCCGCTGGTTCACGGCTTCAGCAAAAGCAGCGGCGAGATTCTTCGACAATCCGCCACCCTTGAATAGCGCACCAAACCCGACACCAATAAGCGCAGTCAGGGCCGCTATCGCCTGCCCCCAGGAGACGAGAAGCAACCAGACCGACATCAAAAAATTCACGGCGAGACTCATCCGTCCCTCCCAAAAGGTCAGGTCGGGTCGACGATGCCCATGGCAATCATGCGCAGGGCAGTCATCGACGGAATGAAGAAATAGTCGCCCCCGCGGCATTCGACGAAAGTCTTGAGTTTGCTCATCACATAAGGCGGCTTGCCCGATGCCGGGTCGGAGGGGATCGTGTGCCGTTTGTGATGGCTGTGATCTCCCAGCATGGGGCAGGTATTATTGCCCTGATGAAAGTCCAACCCGTATTGAATCCACTGCTGCTGAACGAATTCGAACTGCCGGAACAAGCTGCAGCCGACAATCATCATGGCGACACCCTGTTCGGTCTCGTCGGACCTGCTGTTCAGGTCTGCGGGTCCGTACGGGAGGCCGCGCCGTAGAACGCGGCGCCGTTTGTTGAGCTGGCTCGTCGCATTTTTGTTGGCGTATGGCTTCTTCGTCGCGGGATAGGTGCCCACCTTGTTCAGAGGGTCCAGATAATCCCGTGTGTTCATGCGCCTGAGGTGGGCGCCGGCCGGGCATTTAAATCCCTCCATATCGTCGGCATACCGGAAATCCCGTGCTTCCGGTGAGCCGACATAATCCAGTTGATTCTTCCAGGCCTTAATGGGGTCGGGATCGTTGAAGCCTTGTTTTTCCCTGAATTCCTGCCATTCCCTGTAAGTGGGAACCTTGGCAAGCGGAACACCGTCGGTCCAGCGCCCGCACATCTTTCCCCGTAAGGTTTCCTGTGCCTCCTCCAGCGGAACGCCCATCTCCGAGGCATAGCGCGCGGCTTCCTCGTTCAGAACATTGTCGAAGGTCGCAACATTCTCGTGCAGCTTGCGGAAGGCCATGAAAGTACCGTTGTTCATGAATTCCGGCGGCATCGCGGTCGGCGGCAATTCCTGACTCTCGTCGGGGTGCCCCAGGAGAAACTCGCCGGTGGCAATGGGCATCCAGGTCCCGTCGACGAGCTTTCCCCGTCCAATCACGGCCTGTCCCATCTCTTCGTCACGGTACTGCCCCTCGAAAACTGGATCGCCGATGCCGTCCGCAAACCCCAGGTGCTCCTTCGGCGTCGGAAGTTTGGTGCCGCCGATATCCTCGAACACGGCCGAGGCGGCCTGATAGTTCTGTTTACCGTCCTGGCCAATTCCCGAAAGGATGCGTACGCCGCCATTGGACTCGTTGCAGAGCGTTTGCAGCCAGTCCGTCGTTTGTTCCAGCGCATCGACAGGCTCCGTGGTGCCCTGGGTTTTCAGCTGAGCGTTCAGCGAAATCCAGATATGGACGTTTTCGGCTTCCAAGCCGCTCGAGCGGTTGCGCTGCCAGATAGGGTCCCAGTGGCTGTCCCAGTTGGTGTCGTCTTCTGCGGGCTTTGTGTTGTCACGATCTCCAAGGATGAAAGCCCGGGCCTTCATCCCCTCAATGAAGGTATCCGGCATGCCCTGCAATGTGCGTGTCGGGATCTCAAGCTTCAGCAGTCCCATGAAGGTAAAGCCGATATTCACGGTGCAGTCCGGTTTGGTCGCATTCTCCGGCCAGCGCGCCGCCGTCGTCACCTTCTGGCGAACTGCATCGACGAATTTCCGTCCTTCCACCGGGCTTGCGATGTTCAGGAAAAAATATCGGGCGAATGGAAAGGAGTACCGACCGTAGGCACGTGGCACATTGCCCTGAATGTCTGCGAGATCAAGCATTTGTGTCATGGCCTGCATCCAACTTCATTAATTGCATCAGATCCCTACAGAGACCGGATCACACCGGGCTCCTGGGTCGGGCCAGCTCTGTCGGCGGGCCTGTTTTCTTTAAGGAAGGCTCCGAAATCCGCATGGAGCTTGTCGGGAGATACGCCTTGATGATCGATGAAGAAATCGGTGAATTTCTGCTGCATGTAGAGCGCTTTTAAAACCGAGGGGAGATCGTCGTACTTCCCGGGACTCAGAGGCTTTTCACCATTCTTGATCGCATGGCGGACCGCGAGAAAGGCAAGGAGCAAGGTGAGAGTCAGGGCAATGATCGTCGTCCAGAGCGTGCTCCATCCCAGCATTGGAACCGTCAGCACGCCGAAGATCCGCATAACCAGGGAGACGACCGCGACAATGGCCGGGATGGCCACAGCTGCGATAAGCGGCTTCACAGCCAGATTATGGAACTTGGGCAGCTCCAGATAATAATCGTGGAACGGCATTGTCGTCTCGACGTGACATTTATCGAGATAGGCAGCGAACTTGTCCGCCGTATCGACATTCTCGAAGCCGACGCAATTGCTGTAGATTGCCCGCAGCTCGGTTTCCATCGTCTGCCAGAGCTCGCGTGCATAGGCGGCGCGTACTTCCTTTTGCGCCTCTGGGCTAAGTGTGGTCGGCAAGGGATCGCCATCCTTCGTTATGGCGTCGATATCGGCGCAGAAAACCAGGAAAGGCGATTTCAGGCTGTCTACCTTTTGCGGGTCGATCGGATCGTCGTCGGATATCGTAGCGGCAATCGCGTTTTCCCCGATCCGGCCGTTATAGACCACGTCGTTCAGCACAAACATGCGTGCGAGATGGTTACGCTTGTTCTTCGAGAAAGGGCTGTTTTTCCCGTCTTTCTGCGATGCGGGGGACTGAATTGCCGTCGGGAGGCTGGCGAGGGCGATCCGCGCATTCTGCTCGAATGACGTGGGTGACTTGTCGTTCGCCGTGTAATTTTTTATAGGCGCCAGCGTCGTCAGAAATATGTGGCCGGTGTCCAGATCTGGCATTCGGAATGTCCTTTCTGACGCCGTCGATAAAACCTTGGTGGCTCTGCCTAATGATTGCGGACGTAGCGCGCCCGGTTGATGTCCGCGCGCTCTGTTGCAAGGCTGGCGACAGGGCCGTATCCGGGGTCGCCAAACCCAGCCTGGATTTCGAGGCAGGCCGCTTGGTATGTCTTCTGGAAATCCGCCGGGCTTTGCGTTGCGTGTGCCTGCTCCAGCTTCAGCAAGGCATCGTAGATGAGCAGGCTTGTCTTGATGTCGCGCTGCGCCGACCCTGGGGTGGCGTTGTAGTAATAGTCCGTGCCGATCTGGTTATGGGTGATGTAGTCCTTGAAAGGGGTCACCGGAATGGACAGCGGATATTTAGTCGCCGAATACCAGAACAGGTTGAGGCCGCTCGGAATACCGTCCGAGAACGCGTCGATATACTGGTCCCATGTTCCGTTAAAATTTGAACAGAAAAGCATGTAATCATTCGCTAATTTTTGTTTTCCTTGTCCCAGGTCGGGCCAGTCGCCAGGCTTGATGATGACCCATCTGGCAAAATGGATAAGGGACAGGCCCAGCAATCCCATCAGGTTTTCCGGAAGGCCTCGTGCGGCCATGAACAAAAGACGGTTTATCCAGGTGATTTTTGGATTGCTCGGCGTCACGACATTCATCGCATACGCTTTTCCGGCTATATTTGTCATCGACAGGTCCGGCTAAATGAGATGCATTTCCAACGAATTCGAGTTTACGAGTTTAGGTTGTATTTGCAATATTTATATTCCCCTCTCTGTAGCGGAGGTGATTCGGGAAGCACCATTGGCGTGCAGGGGCTGGGAGGTATTCCTGATGGGAGTCTGGGGGTAGGCGGCGAACGATTTCGCGAAGGGAATCAAATTACCGCCGCAAACCACTGTAATCATTAAGCAATTCAGTTGAAAAAAAACGCCGTAAAGATTGTTCCTTCGTTACCGTTCTGTTATAAATTCAGGGACTTCTGAAGGTCCTGGCGGAGGGCCGACGACTAAACAAGGCCACCGCCGTTGACAGGGACGTAACCAACCGGAAATCGCGTGAATTGACCTCATCCGAATCCTCCTCATTCGACATTTCGCCTGTCTCAATCGAAGACGAAATGAAGCGCTCCTATCTCGATTACGCGATGAGCGTGATCGTCTCGCGGGCGCTCCCCGATGTGCGTGACGGCCTGAAGCCGGTTCACCGCCGGATTCTCTATGCCATGAAGGAGGGCGGATACGACTGGTCCAAGCCCTACCGTAAATCGGCGAACATCGTCGGTGCGGTCATGGGGCAGTATCACCCGCACGGCGACAGCGCGATCTACGATGCCATGGTCCGTATGGCGCAGGATTTCTCCATGCGCCTGCCACTGGTCGATGGCCAGGGCAACTTTGGCTCGATGGATGGCGATCCGGCTGCGGCCATGCGATATACAGAAGCACGCCTCGCGAAATCGGCCGAAGGCCTGCTCCGTGATATCGACAAGGATACGGTCGACTACGTTGCCAACTATGATGAGACGACGACCGAACCCAGTGTCCTGCCTGCCGAATATCCGAACCTTCTGGTAAACGGCGCCGGCGGTATCGCTGTCGGCATGGCTACGAACATCCCGCCACACAATCTGGGTGAGGTGATCGACGCCTGCTGCGCCTATGTGGACAATCCGGGCATCACCATTGACGAGCTGATCGAGATCGTTCCGGGACCGGATTTCCCGACCGGGGCCATGATTCTCGGCAAGAACGGCATCCGCGATGCCTATCACACCGGGCGCGGCTCGGTGATGATGCGCTCCAAGGCGGATATCCAGGAAATCCGCAAAGACCGTCACGCCATCGTCGTCAGCGAGATTCCCTATCAGGTAAACAAGTCCCGCCTGATGGAGCGTATCGCCGAGCTTGTGCGCGAGAAAACCATCGAAGGCATCGCCGAGCTGCGGGACGAGAGCGACCGGGACGGCGTGCGCGTCGTTGTCGAACTCAAGCGTGACGCAGTGCCGGACGTGGTGTTGAGCCAGCTTTACCGGTTCACCCCGCTGCAGACGAGCTTCGGCGTCAACATGCTGGCGCTGAATGGCGGCAAGCCGGAACAGATGAACCTGCGTGACGTCATCGTCGCCTTCATCGCTTTCCGCGAGGTCGTGATTACCCGTCGAACCCGATTCCTGCTGCGCAAGGCGCGGGATCGGGCGCACGTTTTGGCTGGCCTGCTGGTTGCTGTGAACAATATCGACGAAGTGATTCGGGTCATCCGGGGTTCCCGCGATGCGGCCGACGCCCGTGAAAAGCTGATGGGCCGGGATTGGCCCGCGGAAGATGTCGAGGAATTCATCGGCATCATCGACGATCCGGGGCACAGGGTTGTGGACGGAAAATACCGTCTCTCCGACGCCCAAGTCCGGGCCATTCTGGAATTGCGCCTGCAGCGCCTGACCGGGATGGAACGCGACAAACTGATCGAGGAGACCAAGGAGCTCGCGTCCAAGATCGCTGAGTATCTGGAAATCCTGCAGTCGCGTCCACGGATGATGGAAGTGCTGCGTGCCGAACTGGTCGCGGCCAAGGAAGCCTACGCCACGCCGCGCCGGACGGAACTTGTCGATGCCGAGTTCGAGCACGACATGGAAGACCTGATCCAACGCGAGGACATGGTCGTTACGGTCAGCCATAACGGCTACATCAAGCGCGTACCGCTTTCGACCTACCGGGCCCAGAAGCGTGGCGGCAAGGGCCGCTCCGGCATGGCCACGCGGGACGAGGATTTCGTCAGCCGCCTGTTCGTTGCCAACACCCACACGCCAATTCTGTTCTTCACGTCGCGCGGCATGGTCTACCAGATGAAGACCTACCGCTTGCCGATCGGCACGCCGCAGTCCCGCGGCAAGGCGCTGGTCAACCTGCTGCCGCTTGAGCAGGGCGAGTGGATCCAGACCATCATGCCGATGCCGGCGGAAGAGGAAGAATGGGCGGACATGCACATCATGTTCGCGACCTCTGCCGGCACCGTCCGCCGTAACTCACTGTCCGATTTCACCAACATCAAGCGCAATGGCAAGATTGCGATGCGTCTGGATGAGAACGACCGCCTGATCAATGTGCAGCCGTGCATGGAAGCGGACGACGTTTTCCTCACCACGCGCGACGGTAAGGCGATTCGCTTCCGGGCGACCGATGTCCGGCTGTTCCGCGGTCGCGATTCGCTCGGTGTGCGCGGTATCCGGCTGGGAGCGGGCGACGAGGTGGTCTCCATGTCGATCCTGCACCATGTCGATTATCAGGACATTCCGGGCTCCGACGAGCTTGAGCGCGATGTGTACCTGAAGCTCGCCGGGCAGATGCGCCGGGCGACGGGAGAGGGCGACGAGGAAACCGATTCTCCGGCGACCGGTTCCCTTACTCCGGAACGATTCGCACAGCTCGGAGCGGAAGAGGAATTCATTCTCACCCTCACTGAGAGCGGGCTCGGCAAGCGGACATCCGCCCACGAATACCGGATTACCAATCGGGGTGGGCAGGGGATTGCGAATATGGAGCTCACCAAGCGCAGTGGCGGTGTCGTCGCGGCGTTCCCGGTGGCCGACAATGATCAGATCATGCTTGTGACCGACGGCGGACAGGTGATTCGCTGTGCGGTCGGTGAAATCAGCATCACTGGGCGCAGAACCCAGGGTGTCTGGATCTTCCGCGTCGATGAAGGCGAGAAAGTCGTATCCGTGGGCCTGGCCGGCGATGAAAACGGAGACGATGTGGAAGGTGAGGAAGAAATAGGCAGCGACGAAGGCGGCAACGGAGACACCGCCGAGAGCTAACGGGGGACTTGGAGACATGAGGATTGGGGTATATCCGGGCACGTTCGATCCGATTACGAACGGGCATCTGGACATCATCAGGCGTGGCTGCAAACTGGTCGACAAACTGATCGTTGCCGTTGCCCGCAATGCTGGCAAAGGCCCGCTATTCAGCCTGGATGAACGGGTTGAGATGGTGCAGGACGAAATCGATAAACTGAACACCTCCCATAAGGCGGACGGCATTCATGGCGAAATTGTCGTGATGTCATTCGGCAACCTTCTGATGCATTTCGTCGAGCAGAACGATGCGGCGACGATCATACGTGGCCTGCGTGCTGTTTCGGATTTCGAGTATGAATTCCAGATGGTTGGCATGAATGCCCGACTGAATGCGGATGTGGAAACAGTGTTCCTGATGGCCTCCGATCGCAACCAGTTCATCTCGTCGCGCCTGGTCAAGGAAATCGCGAATATGGGCGGTGCTATCGACCAATTCGTGCCTGAGCGTGTCGTTGCCCGGGTTCAGGACAAGTTCCAATAAGCCGACGAAAAAAACTTTCCGGAAGAGGTTGACCGGACCGCGCTGTTTGCATAGGTTCCGGCTTCCTTTCGGGGGGCGCGTAGCTCAGCTGGTAGAGCATCTGACTTTTAATCAGACGGTCACAGGTTCGAACCCTGTCGCGCTCACCATCCCTCCGAACATATGATCGTCTCAGCATTTCGTTTCCGAACGTTGAGCAGCAATCACACCGTCGATGTCATTCGATTGAATGATCAGTCTGACGCGCGTTTTTTCATCCGCGTTTATGTTTCGTCAGAATCCTCGGAGTTTCCGGTGACGTTCACACCGGGAATGCCTCGTCAGATCTGACGAAGTGTCTGTTGTGTGAAACTTATAAAATTAAAATGGTTAGATTATTAAATAAAATGCCTAATATTTTAACGAACCCAAAAAACAAGCCATTCGACTTGAAATTTCGACCTTACTCTCAGAGAATCAGCCCCAATTGTACTTGCAAAGCCCCAGATCAAAGCAAATCTAACTTGCTAAGCTTTGTGTAACCATCAGATAGCGTATATTAGAACCGTCACAGCAACCGGAAAGCGCCGCGGCGGCGATCTGAACTAGAAGGACGATAGTGTGGGGTTTTTTGACTTCCTCAGTGTCAAGGCCAAGAACAAAAAGCCGGTCAGGCCGACCAAGGCTCAAGGCATCAAGAGTGTCAAAGCCAAGGGGAAACTTGAGTCCTGCGGTATCGTCAAAATCGACAGTTTCAGCTTTGTCGTGAAGGACTACAATCTGAAGGGCTTCATCATTGAACCCTACGACAAGGATATACTGGTCAAAAGCCAGCGCTTCCGCTTCGAGATCGATGTCTCGAAAGGCAATCACAAGATGAAAGGTTCTGCGGAAGCGGTCGTCACCAAGATTGCAGGTAACGCTCTGGCCGCCGCATTCACGATCAAGCCATACGATCACTAGAGAACAGACAACCTGTTTCTGGTATGTTTCTTACAGTTCGGTTTAGGCAAACATCGGCGAATCAGCCAGGGCGTCGTTGCCGGCAGGGAGGTCTGTCATGGATGAACGTAAGAAGCTGCTCCTGATGATGCGGGAGATCCGCAAGAAGATCGATCCCCGAGTGCTGGAACAGGCCCGTCAGGCGGCACTTGCCCAGATGGGGCAGCAGCCTGAACCGGAACCTCCGCGTGACAATGAAGCATCCCGGCTCTTCAAGCTCGCACGTGAGGATAACGGCGCACGCAAGAGCGAAATCCTTGCCTATCTCGAGAAGAAGTTCCGCAACAAGCTGAACTAGGTGGTGCCCGCCGCTCTTCGCTCTATGGCCTGAGCCAAATTCTCATATTCAGTGACATCATTGTAGATTTGCGCCGAGATCCGGCACCAGAGACCGCCGGCCATGTAGCGGATCGGGACCTGAATTCTGTCGTGATCGACCAGATCCGCCCGCAAAGTGTCCGCATCCTGTTGACTGTCTCCAAGACCATCCGGGAGGCGTATCGTCGCCATCGATCCTGTCAGCGCCTGTCCTGAGCCGCGTTCAGTGTTCCATGCGGCAGCCAGCAGGTCAGCCGCCCGATTGGCGAGTTCCGTATTGTACCGCCGGATATTATCCGTCCCGTAAGCATCCATGAACGAGAGTGCGGCAGGCAGGGAGAGTTGCGCCGAGGCATCACGGGTCCCAACCCAGTCAAACTCGTCTATGTAGCCGTCTGAATAGCCGTGAGAGATCACCAGGGGGTGCGTGCTCGCCCTGTGCTCCGGCGCGGTCCACAGAAAGGCACACCCTTTCGCGGCGAACATCCATTTATGGCAATTCCCCGTGTACCAGTCGCAGTCGAGCGAGGAGATGTCGAGTGAGAGCATGCCGGGCGCATGCGCACCGTCGATCAGGACGAGCGCACCGGCTTCTCGCGCGGCCTTTGCCATCTCCGCCACAGGCAGGACAAGCGCTGTCGGCGAGGTCACATGATCGAGAATTACCAGAGCTGGGGCTGGATTAAGCGCGGCTTTGAACCGCAGCAGAATGTCGTCCGTGTCCGAACCGGGGAAAGGCAGGGAGAGTGCCCGCACCTTGGCGCCACAGCGGGACGCGACATAATCGGCCGTATTGCGCACTGCCGGATAGGTCTGGTCCGTCACCAGAATGTCGGAGCCTGGAGCGAGGCCGAGCCCTCGAAGCACGGCATTCACCGCGCCGGTCGCATTCTCGACCATCGCGATACCGTCAGCATCGGCTCCGATACGCGGGGCGAGGGCGGCAGCAGCCGCACGCAGACCAGGCCGGAACTCCCTATCCATGAACCGGCTCGGTTCCCGTTCCAGACGATCCTGCCAGACCCGTTGGTCGGCGAGCACGGAAACCGGCGTGGCGCCGTACGAGCCATGGTTCAAATGCGTGTAATCGCGTTCCAGCGCAAAGGCTGCCCGAACAGGGGAACCGAAAGCCGGAATGTCATTATTGCCGCGCGCCGCCGGGACCTGCATGGTCATCTCCATAAATTGAAGACTGAGAGTGCCACGGGCGGAAACGGAAGCGGAACAGAATGTTTGAGGGATTTGAGCGGAAGCAGATCGTGACATCCGGAACGGAGATCAATCTGGTGGTCGGCGGACGTGGGCCGGGCCTGCTGTTACTGCATGGATACCCTCAGACACATGTGATCTGGCACAAGGTTGCGCCAATTCTGGCTGAGAAGTTCACCGTGGTGGCAACGGACCTGCGCGGCTATGGAGACAGTGGAAAACCGGAGACCGATTCGGCGCATACAGCGTATTCCAAACGGGAAATGGCGCTGGATCAGGCAGAAGTCATGTCCACGCTCGGAATCGAGGAGTTTTCTGTTGTCGGGCATGATCGCGGTGCACGCGTCGGCCATCGGCTGGCCCGGGATCACCGGGATCGTGTGACCCGGCTCTGCACACTCGATATCTGTCCGACACTGGATATGTACGAGACGACCGACATGGCCTTTGCCGCAGCCTACTATCACTGGTTCTTCCTGATCCAGCCTGCCGACTATCCGGAGCGGATGATAGGACAGGACCCGGCTTTCTACCTGGAAAAGAAGTTGAAGTTTCTGGCCGATGGCTCCGCCATCACGCCGGAGGCCATGGCGGAATACCAGCGCTGTTTCGCAATGCCCGAAACCATTCATGCCACCTGCGAGGATTACCGGGCCGCGGCCACTATCGATCTGGACCATGACCGCGCGGACCGCGACCGGTTGCTTGATATTCCGATCCACGCGCTGTGGGGTGAGAAGGGGATTATAGGCCGATTCTATGAGCCGCTCTCTGTCTGGCAGCGTTATACGACGGCTCTGGTCACCGGTAGCTCTGTACCCTCGGGACACTATATCCCGGAAGAGGTTCCGGACAGGCTGATCACGGAACTGAACAGCTTTCTCGGCGGTTAAGTGAACCGTTTGCGTCGCGGCGCTTCGTCCCTATATGGTCAAACTAGGGGCATCGAGCATCAGGCAGTATTCAAATGACCAAGGACAATAACCCGGGCGTCGTCCGGCCAACATTTTTCGGCCGTATGCGTGCCTATATGTTTGCCGGAATCCTGGTGACGGCGCCTATTGGAATCACGCTTTATCTGACCTGGGTTATCGTCGATTTCATCGATAATCAGGTGATGCCGCTGATCCCGCAGCAATACAATCCGGAGAACTTCCTGCCGTTCTCCGTTCCCGGCATCGGCCTTATCGTCATGCTGGTTTCCCTGACCCTGATCGGCTGGCTGACGGCCGGTATTCTGGGGCGCTGGATGATCCGGTTTAGCGAGCATTTGCTGGCCCGCATGCCAGTGGTTCGCAATGTCTACAGCGCCATTAAACAGATCATGGAAACCGTTATGGCGCAGCAGTCGAGCGCCTTCCGGGAAGTGGTTCTGATCGAATATCCACGGCGTGGCATATGGGCCGTCGGCTTTATCACCGGCGGCACGGTTGGCGAAGTGCAGAACGTGACCGACGATACGATGGTCAATGTCTTCCTGCCGACGACGCCGAACCCGACATCCGGTTTCCTGCTGTTTCTGCCGAACCGGGATGTCTATCGCCTGACGATGACCGTCGAAGAGGGAATCAAGATGGTGATTTCCGCCGGGATCGTCACACCGCCTGACCGCCGGCCATCGTCCGTGCGGGAAAAGCCCGTTATTCATGTCGAGAAGGCAGAGTAACAAGCGCCTCTGACCACCTGAAAATATGGATAAAAAATGCAACGTAGACTTGTTTCTTCGGGGTCTTATCTCGAGCCGATTATCGGTTTCAGCCGCGCCGTCCGGGTTGGTGATTTCATCTCTGTCGCCGGAACAGCGCCGATTGGTGCCGACGGAAAGACTGATGGAGTTGGGGATGTTTACCGGCAGACCGTGCGCTGCCTCGAAATCGTCCGTAAAGCCATTGAGGATGCCGGTGGTTCGATCGAGGACGTCATCCGGACACGCATTCTGGTGACGGACGCAAAAACCTGGAAAGAGGCGGCCCGGGCGCACGGGGAGGTCTTCTCGGACATTCGCCCGGCAACTACCGTTATGGAAGTCCCCGGTTTCGTCGACCCGGACTGGCTCGTTGAGATCGAGGCCGAAGCGATCTGCACGCCAAAAAATTAGCCGCCTCGTAGGTAGCGGATTGCCGCATCCCGTTCGAACAGATAGAGCAGGACGCGCAGGGCCTCTCCGCGCTCGCCCTTGAGATCGGGATCGTTGGTCAGCACCAGCCGGGCATCATCGCGCGCAACGGTCAGCAGATCGTTGTGCGCGGCGAGATCGGCGAGACGGAAAGTCGGCAGACCACTCTGCTTGGTCCCGAGTATTTCCCCGGCTCCGCGCAGTTTCAGATCTTCCTCCGCAATACGGAATCCGTCTTCTGTCTCGCGCATCACGGCGAGCCGGGCCCTTCCGGTTTCTGAGATAGGTGAGCCGAACAGCAGCAGGCAGGTAGACGCCGCGCTGCCCCGTCCGACCCGGCCGCGCAACTGGTGCAGCTGGGCCAGTCCGAACCGCTCGGCGTGTTCGATCACGATAACCGTTGCATCAGGAACGTCGACACCGACCTCGATCACCGTTGTCGCGACCAGAATGTCCAGCGGGCCGTTCTTGAAA
The DNA here is from genome assembly GCF_014904795.1 of Nisaea nitritireducens. Lineage (GTDB taxonomy): Bacteria > Pseudomonadota > Alphaproteobacteria > Thalassobaculales > Thalassobaculaceae > Nisaea > Nisaea nitritireducens. The sequence continues at coordinate 11,397 of NZ_JACZFS010000012.1, read as the reverse complement.
CGGTCCATCACGGCGTCCTTGTCAGCCGCTTTCATCTTGCCGTGGACGAGACCGACGCGGCCCGGATAGAGCCGGTCCAGGTGCTGGAACCGTTCCTCGGCGGCCGCAACATCGATTTTTTCGGACTCCTCGACCAGCGGGCAGACCCAATAGGCCTTTGCACCGGAGGCAGCCTTGCGTCCAACGGCCTCGGCAACCTCGGAAAGCCGTCCGATCGGGATCGTCCGGGTGTCGATTGGCTGGCGCCCCGGCGGTTTCTCCGTAAGCCGCGAGACGTCGAGATCGCCATAGGCCGTCATGGTCAGCGTCCGCGGGATCGGCGTCGCCGTCATCACCAGCGTATCAACGGCATGCCCCTTTTCACCGAGGCTCATCCGCTGATGGACCCCAAAGCGGTGCTGCTCGTCGATCACCGCCAGGGCCAGATCCTTGAATGCCACGCTTTCCTGGAAAAGCGCATGGGTACCGACGGCAAGATGGACCGTGCCTTCGGCAATCTCGGCGAGGAGCTGCTCACGGGCCTTGCCCTTGTCCCGGCCAGTCAGCACGGCGATCCGCAGGCCCGCCGCCTCCGCGAGCGGCTGCATCGAGGTAAAATGCTGCCGCGCGAGGATTTCCGTCGGTGCCATCAGGGCTGCCTGCCTGCCACATTCCACCGCATTCAGCATAGCCAGCAGCGCGACGACCGTCTTGCCGCTGCCGACATCGCCCTGGATCATCCGCAGCATCCGCTCCGGGGATGCCATATCCCGGTAGATATCTGTCAGCGCCGTTGCCTGCGCGCCTGTGAGCTTGAAAGGCAGGGCCTCCTGGGCGAGGCGGCGCAGCTCTCCATCTCCTTCGACGGCACGTCCTTTCTGACGCTTCTGATGGGCCCTGACCAAAGCCAGCGCGAGCTGGTTAGCCAGCAATTCGTCATATGCGAGACGGCGCCGTGGCTGGGCTTGCGGATCGATATCCTCCAGCGAGCCGGGTGCGTGCGCTGCCAGTAACGCCTCACGCCAAGCCGGCAACTGCTGGACCGCGAGATACGGCTTGTTGCCCCATTCGGGCAATTCAGGCACGCCTGCGAGCCCTGCCGTGATTGCCTTTCTCAATGTCTTCTGGGTCAGCCCCCCGGTCAGTGGATAGGTCGGCTCCACTTGCATGATTGTGTCAGCATCCTCTTCCGCAACCATATGATCCGGATGGGTCATCTGGAGACGGCCGTTGAAATGCTCTACCTTGCCGCTGACCACGCGACGGCTGCCGATGGGCAGCATCTGCGCCACATAATCGGGCTTTGCGTTGAAGAAGACGATATCGAGCTGACCGCTCTCGTCCTCCGCGAGCACCCGATAGGGCTGTTTGCGGCTGCGTCCCGGCCGGTGCTCGACCACGGTGACGTGCAGGGTGGCAATCACATCGTCCGGCGCCTCGGCAATGCGCGGATTAAAGCGGCGGTCTATGATTCCACTCGGCAGGTGCCAAAGCAGATCCACGACCGCTTTCCCGGCCAGCGTCTCCAGCAATTTAGCGATACGCGGACCGACGCCGGGAAGGCGGGTCGTATCGGCAAAAAGGGAATAGAGAATTTCCGGTCGCAATTTTCTCGCCGATGCTATTAAGGGCGCGGCTCGTCGCCGCTGGCCGTTTTCCCGGGGGCTGACATGCCAAGAGTTCGATTTATATCCTAGCGCAACGCGTTGACAAACAAGGAGTGCGCCGTATGACCGGTCTCGATGATAGGCGTAAGAAGCTGATCTATCGCAGCGCCTATACCGGCACCAAGGAAACCGACCTGCTGCTCGGCGCCTTTGCCCGAACCCATATTGCGGATCTTGATGAAGAAGGGCTCGACACGTATGAAACCCTTCTCGAAATTCCCGATCCGCGGCTCTACAAGTGGATTACCGGCCAGGAAGAAGCGCCGGAGGAATATGAAACTCCCATCCTCGACATGATCCGCAACTTCAAACTCGTTGAATAGTCTATTGATTTACAACAAATCTGCCCTCTCGAAGGCGGGATCTGCCGCTTTTTCATCCGTGCCAGAAGGCCACGACGCGCGTGTCCTGCTCGAGATTGCCGCGGCCCATGGTGGTGTTCTGCATGTGGCGCGGGACGACTCGCGCCTGGCCGTTCTCCGCCAGTCGCTTGGCTTTTTCGCGCCGGAACAGACGGTACTGAGCCTGCCCGCCTGGGATTGTCTGCCTTATGACCGCGTCTCCCCGCATGGCGACCTGATAAGCCAACGGGTTGAGACACTTGCCCGACTTGCCTCAACGGGCCTTTCCGGCGGTGCCGTAATGCTGACAACGGTGAACGCGCTGTTGCAGCGTCTTCCGCCGCGCAGCTTTTTCACCGATGTGGGGCTCGCCCTGAAGCCCGGTGACAGTAAACCGGTCGAGGATATCTCCCGGTTTTTCGAGGCAAACGGCTACACCCGTGCGGCGACGGTCCGGGAGGCCGGGGAATATGCCGTGCGCGGCGGGATCCTCGATGTCTTCCCGCCCGGCGCGGAAGAACCGCTTCGGCTTGATTTCTTCGGCGACGAGTTGGAAACGATCCGCTCCTTTGACCCGGTCAGTCAGCGCACGACTGGCAAGCTCGATGCCTTCGAGATTTTCCCGGTCGGAGAGTTCCGGCTCGATGAAGAGGGAATCAAACGCTTCCGTTCAGGCTATCGCACCCATTTCGGCGGGGAAATTTCCAAGGACCCGCTCTACGAAGCCATCAGCGAAGGCCGCCGACATGTCGGCATGGAGCACTGGCTTCCGCTGTTCCATGAGGATCTGGAGACCCTGATCGATTACACGGGCGCGGCGCCGGTGACCTTTGATCATCAGGCGGACGCGGCCATGAGCGCGCGCTTCGATCTCATCCAGGAATATTATGAGGCCCGCAAGAGCCTCTATGCCCGGGGCACGCCGGACGGCGGGAGTGTCTACCGGCCATTGCCGCCTGACAGCCTCTATCTCAATGAACGCGACTGGCAGAGTCTCGAAGAAAACCTGCCGAGCGCCCGTTTCACGCCGTTCGACCTGCCGGAAAGCGGTGCCGACGGGGTTACGGTTCTGGATTGCGGCGGACATGGCGGTGTCGGTTTCGCCGAGGCGAGGGCCCGGCCGGATACGGATCTCTATGCCGCCGTGCGCGACCGCATTCTGGGTGAGCCGGAAAGCCGCCGGGTGCTGGTTGCCGGATACACCTCCGGCTCGCGGGACAGGCTGGTTTCCCTGCTGCATGAGCATGGGCTGGAACGGCTGGAGCCGGTCAGCACCTGGAAAGAGGCGCAGAAGCTTCCGAAGGGCACGGCAGGTGCCGTTGTGCTTCCTCTGGAGCAGGGTTTTGCCAGCGACGATCTGCTGTGCATCGCCGAGCAGGATATTCTCGGCGAGAGGCTGGCTCGCCCGTCGATCCGGCGCGGGCGCCGTGGCGAGGAATTCCTGCAGGAAGTCTCCGCTCTGCATGAAGGCGATTACGTGGTCCATGTGGAGCACGGAATTGGCCAGTATGACGGGCTGGAAACCCTGGAGATCGGCGGTGCGCCACATGATTGCCTGCGGTTGCTCTATCTCGGCGGAGACAAGTTGTTCGTGCCGGTCGAGAGCATCGAGGTGTTGTCCCGCTACGGCTCACAGGAATCCGGTGCGCAACTGGATAAACTGGGCGGCGCCGCTTGGCAGGCACGCAAGGCAAGGGTCAAGAAACGCCTGCGCGACATGGCAGAGCAGCTGATTAGGCTCGCCGCGGAGCGTGAGGTTCGTGAGGCCGAGCCGATTGCAACGCCGACCGGCGTCTATGACGAATTCTGCGCCAAGTTCCCCTATACCGAGACAGACGATCAGCTCCGCGCCATCGAAGAGACGCTGGACGATCTGAACAAAGGCCGGCCGATGGATCGGCTGGTCTGCGGCGATGTCGGATTCGGCAAGACCGAGGTGGCGTTGCGTGCCGCCCTGGTTGTTGCGATGCAGGGCTATCAGGTTGCCGTGGTGGTGCCGACGACGCTGCTGGCGCGTCAGCATTTCGCCCAGTTCAAGGAACGCTTCAAGGGCCTGCCGGTCAAAGTGCGCCAACTCTCCCGCATGGTGCCGGCCAAGGAACAGACGGCGGTCAAGGAAGAGCTGGCAAACGGCGATTGCAGCATCGTCGTCGGCACCCACGCCGTGCTGGCGAAAAGCATCAGCTTCTCCAATCTCGGCATGGTCATCGTGGACGAGGAGCAGCATTTCGGCGTTGCCCAGAAAGAACGCCTGAAGGAATTGCGTTCGGCGATCCACGTCCTGACCCTGACCGCAACGCCAATCCCGCGCACTCTGCAGATGGCGCTGAGCGGTGTCAGGCAGATGAGCCTTATCACAACGCCGCCGGTTGACCGGCTGGCTGTACGCACCTTCGTCATGCCTTATGACGGGCTGGTGATCCGTGAAGCCATCATGCGAGAGCATTATCGCGGAGGTCAGACCTTCTATGTCTGCCCGCGCCTCGACGATCTGCCCCGTATGCATGACCGGCTTACACAGTTGGTGCCGGAAGTGCGCATCGCCACGGCGCACGGCCGGATGAGCCCGACCGAGCTTGAGAACGTGATGACCAAGTTCTGCGACGGGGCCTACGACATCCTGCTCAGCACGAACATCGTTGAGTCCGGTCTCGATATCCCGAACGCGAATACGATCATCATTCACCGCTCGGACATGTTCGGCCTCGCCCAGCTCTATCAGCTGCGCGGCCGTGTCGGACGCTCCAAGACACGGGCCTATGCCTATCTGACCACACACCCGACCAAGATCCTGACGGCGGACGCCAAGCGACGGCTCGAGGTCATGCAGACCCTCGACAGTCTTGGAGCCGGGTTCAGCCTGGCCAGCCACGATATGGATATCCGTGGCGCCGGTAATTTGCTGGGCGAGGAGCAGTCGGGGCAGGTGAAGGAAGTCGGCATCGAGCTCTACCAGCACTTGCTGCAGGAAGCGGTGCAGGCAGCGCGGGAAGGCGGCTTCGAGAGCATGGAGCCGGAGGAGCAGTGGACGCCGCAGATCTCTCTCGGCACACCTGTGCTCATTCCGGAAAATTATGTGCACGACCTGACCGTCCGGCTCAGCCTCTACCGGCGCATCGCCAATCTGGTGGACGAGGCGGAGATCGACAGCTTTGCCGCCGAGCTGGCGGACCGGTTCGGCACCCTGCCGCCGGAAGTCGAGAACCTTCTGAAGATCATCGCCATCAAGCAGCTCTGCAAGCTGGCCGGAGTGGAACGGGTGGATGCCGGGCCGAAAGGTGCTGTTCTTACGTTCCGGAACAACGATTTCTCCAATCCGCGCGGCCTCGTTGGTTTCATCGCCAAGCAGGCGGGCAGCGTCCAGCTCCGGCCGGATCACAAGATGGTCTATCGCCGGGCGTGGGAGCAGAAGGATGTGCGCGTACGCGGCCTGACCGGACTGATGCAGGAGCTGGTCTCGATCGCCTCGCAAGGGGAGTGAGGGAAAGCCCTTCCGAGTGAGCACTAACGCTTGATCGGATGGTGCGTTAACCTTCGTGTTTCTATAGCCGCGGAGGCGAGCGCTGATGCTGGATAAACCGTTGCATCTTCCCTGTGGTGCGGTTCTGAAGAACCGTATCGCCAAGGCCGCCATGTCCGACGATCTTGGCGATGGCTGCGGCTCTCCGACTGACGCACAGCAGCGGCTGTACGGGCTTTGGGCCGATGGCGGCACGGCCCTGTCTCTGGTCGGTGAGGTCCAGATAGGTCCCTGGGCGCCGGAAAATTACGGAAATCTCGTACTTAATCCGTTGCGAGAGCCCGGCCGTTTTCGTGCTCTTTCTGATGCGGCAACCGCGAATGGTACTCATTTCTGGGCCCAGCTTGGCCATGCCGGCGCTTTGGCGGCACCAGTCGCCGGACCGGCAAAAGCCCCATCGGCTCTCGATGTGTCCGGTATCCATGCAATCGAAATGACTTCGGAAGAAGTCGAAGCGCTTCCTGCCGCCTACGCAAAAGCGGCGCTTAATGCCAACTCTGCCGGTTTTACCGGCGTTGAAATTCATGCGGCACATGGGTTTCTGCTGAACCAGTTCCTGTCCCCGCTGTTCAATCGCAGAGCTGACCGTTGGGGCGGCAGTCCAGAGCGGCGCGCTGTGTTGTTGCTTGAGATTATCGCCGCGGTGCGCGCGGCCGTTGGTTCCGGCTTTCCTGTCGCGGTCAAGATCAACGCAACCGATCAGCTTGCGGGCGGCATCGAGGAGCCGGAGGCGCTCGATCTCGTCGCGATGCTGGATGAGACTGCCATCGACCTGATCGATATCAGCGGCGGTGCATATTTCCCGGGAGCGGCTGCCGCCAGCGACGGCACGAGGGCTGGACCGTATTTCCTCGACTTCGCCCGAGCGGCACGCGAACGCACGGGCAAGCCGCTGATGACGGCGGGCGGTTTCAAGAAAAAGGCGGAAGCGGAAGAGGCGGTATCGTCAGGTGCCGTTGACATGGTCGGGCTGGCCCGGGCCCTCGCGCTGGATCCGGGTTTGCCTGATAAATGGTTGAGCGAATCCGGAGAAGAAGCGGTTTTTCCACGCTTTTCCTCAACACCGTCTGGTGGCGTCACGGCATGGTATACGCAACGGCTGCATGAATGGGGGAGCAATGGCACGGTAGAGCAGGAGCGCTCAGTCGAAGATGCTCTGGCACAGGTCGAGCGCCGCAAGGCGGCAAATGCTGTACTTTGGCAGAAGCAATTCCAGACAGAACTCTAGGCCGGTCACACTCAACGGTCTTGCGGTGCGATATCCCTGATCCGGGCCACATGGGCGTCTATCTCGGCGCGCGTATATTTGGAATGAACCCGCTTCTCGGATGCTGGATGGTTTTCAAGGCCAAGCATCTTTTCCGGTCGCCAGGCTTTTAGCGGTCGGATTGGACGCGGTACGAAACCGCCTCCGCACGTCGGACAGACATTGAAAAGCACGGTTTCAACGCATTCCACACAGTATGTGCATTCATAGGAACAGATCCGGGCATCGCCCGACTGCGGCGGCAGATCCCGATCGCAAAGCTCGCAATTTGGCCGAAGTTGGAGCATCCTCAGATCCACTTAATACTTTGTCATTTATAACGATCATAATCGCCTGAACCAGACGATATCATGAGTTTGTGCCGATACGATCCGGCCCCTAACCGTAAAGAGGCGACATGCCAGTGATTGAGCGACTGTATTCCCGCCGTGGGTTCCTTGGTGCTTCTGTTCTGTTCGGTGCGACGGTCACCGTGGGTACGGCCAGGGCCCAGACCGACTTATTCGGGACGGCGAAGGGGCTTCTGAATTCCCTGGGCGGCAGCGGTCAGGCCGGATCCGGGCTGGCAGGACTGGATAACGAAACCATCTTCGCCGGTTTGAAGGAGGCGCTCAGCGTCGGCACCGAGAAGATCGTCTCCCAACTCAGCGCAGCAAATGGATATTTCGGCGACAGCGCTGTCCATATCCCGCTCCCGGAAAGTCTGCAGACCGCGCGCAAGTTCCTTGATAAGGCTGGTTTTGGCTCCCTGGCAGACGATCTGGAGTTGCGGATGAACCGGGCGGCCGAAGCCGCAGCACCGGAAGCCGGAGCCATATTCTCCGACGCCATTTCATCGATGAGCCTGGAAGACGTTAAAGCCATCTATGAGGGCCCGGACGATTCCGCCACTCGCTGGTTCCAGCAAAGGACCGGTGACAAGTTGACGGAGCGCTTCACTCCGGTCGTGGAAGCCTCGATGTCGGAAGTCGGTGTGGTGCAGAGCTACGACGCCTTCGTCGGGCAGTATGCGAAGATACCTTTCGTCCCGGATGCCAAGGCTGAATTGTCGACGCACGTTGTCGGCAAGGCGCTGGACGGGCTCTTCCATTACCTCGCGATAGAGGAAAAGGCGATCAGGACAGATCCCGTGGCCCGCTCGACGGATTTGCTGAAGAAGGTCTTCGGCAGTTAAGCCTGATTGGCCACGACGGTGTTTTCGGAGCTATCCATATCGAAGAGCGGGAAGAAGGCTTCCGGCTCTTGCGCGCCGGAAACTGCGTATTGCCGGTTGAAGATGAAACACGGCACGCCGTTGATACCGTTTTCATACGCGAAACGGGTCTCCGCCATCACCTCACTGGTGCCGCCGGTGCTTTCGAGCCATTCGCGGGTATCTTCCGGCTTCATGCCTGACTGTTCAGCCAGTTCCACCAGGTTATCGATCTCACCGATATCGACGCCTTTGGTGAAATAGGCGACGAACATTCTCTCCATCAACGCGTCCGACGTGCCCATGACAGTCGCAAGATTAATCGTGCGATGCGCAAGGACTGTATTCGGCGTGCGCTGGATCAGGTCAAAGCGGAAATCGATACCTTCTCCATCGCCCATGCGCTTGATGTTGTCATAGATCTGCGTTGCCCGATCCGGGCCGCCGAATTTGTTCTCGAGATATGCCTGACGGTCCATGCCCTCGGTCGGCATTTCAGGATTCAGCTGAAACGCCCGCCATTGAATGGTCAGGTTCGGAAGCGGCCGCGCCTTCAATGCCCGTTCAAGACGCCGTTTGCCAATGAAACACCATGGGCAAATTACGTCGGAGAAAATATCGATCTGGGTCATAGTCCGGCTCCAGGGTCTGTTCTGTCTCGGTCTCGTGGTGTCAGCGAGCAACACCATTGTTCCCGTGCTTGACGGTTTATCGAAACGAAGAAACCATGTCAGTTAACGGGGACAGGGAAACATTTGCGGGCGATCATGTCGATCTTTGAAACGGGACTTGAGAGAAATCGGGCAAACTATGCGGCTCTGACGCCATCCGATTTTCTGGAGCGCGCGGGTGCAACATTTCCCGAAAAAGTGGCCATTATTCACGGCGACCTGCGCCGAACGTACGGTGATTTCCTGAACCGGAGCAGACGCTTGGCCGATGCATTGCGCAAGCGCGGCATTGGCCACGGCGATGCCGTTTCCGTTCTGGCGCCCAACACACCGGCCATGCTCGAATCGCACTATGGTATTCCCATGGCCGGAGCAGTCCTGAATGCCATAAATACCCGTCTCGATGCTGCGACCATCTCCTTTATCCTCGGTCACGCCGAGTCAAAGCTGGTGCTGGTGGACAAGGAGTTCGCGCCGGTGATGGAAGAGGCACTGGCGCAGATCGATAATCCGCCGCCGGTGATCTGGATCGACGATGCCTTGGCTGAAGGCGGCAAGCCGCTGGGCGAGAAGGAATACGAAGAGCTACTGGCCGAAGGGGAGCCTGCACCGGACTGGCCGCGCCCCACGGATGAGTGGCAATCCATGTCGCTCAATTACACATCCGGGACTACCGGGAACCCGAAAGGGGTCGTCTATCACCATCGCGGCGCCTATCTGAACGCGATGGGCAACGCCATTGCTTTCGGGCTGACTTCCGGCTGCAACTATCTCTGGACGCTGCCGATGTTTCACTGCAACGGCTGGACATATACCTGGGGGGTGACGGCGGTCGGCGGCACGCATGTCTGCCTGCGCAAGGTCGACCCGGCATTGATCTTCGAGCAGATAGCAGAGCATGGCGTCAGTCATATGTGCGCTGCGCCGATTGTGCTGACCATGCTGATTCACGCTCCGGCGGAGCAGAAGAAAGCGTTTTCCCAGCGAGTGAACATCGCCACTGGCGGTGCAGCGCCGCCGAGCGCGGTCATCTCATCCATGGAGACGATGGGCTTTTCGGTCACCCATCTCTACGGCCTGACCGAAACCTACGGCCCCTCGACGATCTGTGCCTGGCCTCCCGAATGGGATGAGCTGGATCTGGACGCGAAGGCCCAGCGCATGTCCCGGCAAGGCGTCTGGTACCCAACCCTGGAAGGCATGCGGGTAAGCAACCCCGATACCGGCGAGGCTGTGCCGGCGGATGGAGAGACCATCGGAGAGCTCTGCCTGCGCGGCAATACGGTGATGAAGGGGTACCTGAAGAACCCGAAAGCAACGGCGGAAGCGTTGGGCGATGGCTGGTTCCGGACCGGCGATCTCGCGGTTCTTCACCCGGATGGCTATGCCGAGGTCAAGGACCGGTCAAAGGACATCATCATTTCAGGGGGCGAGAACATCTCCTCCCTCGAGGTCGAGGAGGTGCTCTACAAGCATCCTAAAATCATGGAAGCCGCCGTGGTCGCCAAACCTGACGAGAAATGGGGCGAAACGCCTTGTGCCTTCGTCACTCTCGCCCCCGGTGCCGGAGAGGTCGGCGTGGAAGAGGTTACGGCCTGGTGCCGTGAGCATATGGCCTCTTTCAAGGCACCGCGCACCATCATCTTTGGCGACCTGCCCAAAACATCCACCGGCAAGATTCAGAAATTTGTGTTGCGGGATCAGGCGAAAGATCTTTGATCGCAGTCCATTACAGGACGCTGTTCAGGTTTTGAATCTCTCGATCATGTCCGGATCGGGCTCAAAGCCGATACCCGGGCGGTCGGGTACCTGCACCATGCCGCCAGAGGGCAGGGGAATTTCCGGATCCAGATAGCCTTCGGGCTCGATATAGAGATGCTCGAACTGTTCGCAGATCTCGCGCGCGGCCATAAGCTGGATCGTTGCCCAGTAACCGGGACCGAAGTAGGGCGCATGGGGCATCACCGCGGCACCGTATTCCTCTGCGACGTCGCAGACCCTCAGGAACTCGCTGACGCCGCCAACCTTTGTCACGCTCGGTTGCAGATACTTGATGTGCGGCGCTGTGCGGGCGAACTCGACCGAAGTGCAGGCATTCTCGCCACTGGCGATGGCCACGCCATACTCGGCCTGCAGCATTCCCAGAGTTTCCTCATCGTCCGGCGGAAACACCGGCTCCTCGACCCAGTAAAGATCCAGACGCCGCATATGCGGCATGATTTCGTGCGTCTGTTCCATCGACCAGTTGCAGTTCACGTCCGTTGCAAGCTTGGTCTCCAAGCCCGCACCCTGACGGCCGGCCTTGATGGCATCGAGTGAAATCTCGTGCAGTTTGACGGTCTGGTATCCTTCGCCGACGACCTTGGCCGCAAAGGACCGGACAAGTTCAGGGTCCGTGTATCGCATAAGGCTGGCATATGCCGGCAACGCGGTTTTCGGCCTCACCGCCAGCAATCTGGCAAGCGACGCCCTTTCTTGCTTCGCCTCGATATCCCAGAGCGCGATATCAACGGCGGATATGGCGAACATGGTGATGCCATAGCGGCCATGCAGATGCAGGCGCTGCTGCAATTCCGAATTCAGCACGGCGACATCGTCTACCTCCCGGCCGACGAGCAGGGGAGCGACCATGTCCTCGATTGCCGCCGCTGTTGCCCTGCGGCAGGAATAGGCGAAGCCGTCACCCCATCCGACAATGCCGTCTTCCGTTTCTATCCGGACAAGCACGATATCGAGGTGGGTCCATTTCGTCGGCATCAG